>CBFHOH010000012.1:124957-125462 GCA_965657335.1 Candidatus Azotimanducaceae bacterium | reverse complement strand
CCAGCGAATTGACTGATGTCTATAGGGTTTTCTGCGGCATAAGCACGTTCGAAGCGTGCTAGTTGGGTGAAAGCGCTACGATCTTTATTGATGCGGCTATTCTCAGTTTCAACCGCCTCAGCATAGCGCCCCTTGCGGGCATAAAGTGTTGCAAGTGTATCGAGCCCGTCATTATTTTGCTCTAAATCTCTCATAAGCTTTATTGCAAGATCTAGATCCTGAGTTTTGCTATGCCTACTGATCGCGATGCTCCATGCGGCAATTTGTGACTTCGTTGGGTTGTCGTTTTCCGTCAACCACCTCAGAGAATGATCGTAAACATATCGATCGTTGAAGGAGGAAAGCCGCAAAAGGAACATGACTGTTAGAACAAGCGCGAAAGCGCCGAATGAGAACTGCGTTTCGCGCTTAAGTTTTAGGCGATTAATTAGCATCACGTACATGATTCCAAAAGCAAAGCCCGTTAAATGAACGCTCAGCGCTATTTCTGAAAAAAAGAGCGATA
>CBFHOH010000012.1:68774-124947 GCA_965657335.1 Candidatus Azotimanducaceae bacterium | reverse complement strand
TTGGTGGTCGATTTATATCTTTCCAGATTCGGGTCGGGGTGTAATTGCCTATCAGCTACATATGCTCCTAGTAGGGAGTAAACACCTCCCGATGCGCCAACAACCAAAAAATAGTTGCTAGCGGCAGCGCCAAGTGAGGAAACGCAAATACCTGCTGAGAATATGATTAAAAAGTTTAACTTACCAACCCTGTGTTCTAGGGCTAAACCGAGAAAGGCCAAGCTAATAATATTTGAGAATAGATGGATCAAATTCGCGTGTAACAATCCATAACTGATCAATCTATCGATTTCGCCGGATAAGATGAGGTCGCGCTCCCATGCGCCAAAAAATAGAAGATCAAGGACTAGAGTGCCAGATGGCATGTAAAGAAGAGCCAAACTGAATAAGGCGATGACCAGAGTTATTAGCCAAGAAACTAAAGGTGACGGAAACGAGGTTCTTAGTTCTTTGTTTTCATGAATGTTTTGGCACAGGTGTTCGAAATCCTTTTTTCTCTCGAACTGTTGTGCAAAGAAGACGTAGGTTCCACCTACAAAGTCCAGTCTTAGCATCTCCCGTTTGAGAAACTGAACCTCTCTCTTTGAGTAAATGGCATCATAAGGCACAATTTTTCTCAGATGCGAAAAGAGGAACCGGGGTAATGATATTCCTTCTTCAGTGAGTTGGAGCAGTACTCCCGATCTACTTCTGCTGCGTAATGCATAGATATAGGGAATTAGAACAGCAAAAAGCGTAAAGGGGATAGCAACTTTGAACTTAAGTGGTACATGCGCGTACACAGACGTGAGAGTCAGAATAGTTAATGATAGCGCAACCACTGCCGAGGCAGACTTTGCTCTGCTCAAATAGTCTTTACGTAAAAATGCTTTCGAAAAAGGAAAGTCCATTTCAGTTGCCTCGTTGAGATTGGTGAGACACAGGGCTCTCTTGGCTGCGCCTCACCGTTTCGTTAACTATCTTTTTCCTTTAAGCCGCCACCATCGGCTCCGGCAAAACCTGACCCGATAAACCCCCCGCCCACAGCGCCTGCAGTCATGGCAGTGCCAATTAACACCCCTTCGCCAAGAGTGGCTGCGCCAACCAAAGCAAAGGGGATGGAAGCGAGCCCTGCTGATGCAAGAATTGTTGCGCCAAAGGCCAATATCCCTACTCCGGTAGCGATATATCCTAGGTTTAATTCACCACCAGAAACCTGATCGATCTCGTTAGTTGTTAACTCTCTCATAATGATTTCCTTACGTTATGTATTTAAGGGAAAAAAATCTCCCGCGGTCATCATGCATATTCCAATATAAGAAAAACTAACGTTTATGCTAAGGTTATTTTGTAATGGACTACTTACAAGCTGGGTTGTTAGTGTAGGAAGCAGGCCGCGCAAAGTCTTGCGCGCACTGTAAGCCTTTTCTTAAATCCAACTTCCGCATGGCTGATATAAGTTTGAGCGTTTGCCTCTCTCACGTTCGGCGATTACGCAAAAAATCATTCGTCGATCGCGGTCAGCGCGCTTGGTGTTGCGGAGTTTAATTGAAGGAATTTTGAACAAATGCGCATGCTGTCAATCGCATTTGCCCTCAGAGAGCCAAAGTTGATGCTCCGGTCGCCATGCGATTCTCCATTGAGTGATTGTCGTTTATCGCCCAAAAATAGCGAAAGTTGGCGAGTTAGCCGTTGAAAAGGTGCCCTGAGGCACTATATTTCATATTCTTCTGATCAAAACCGCCCTTAAATCAATGATTTATTTGCCTCTGGTGCGCTGATTCGGGAGAATACGCAACCCTCGGTTTCCTGAATTTTAGAGCATATTTTATGACAGACTTTTTTATCCCCGCGGCACAAGCCGCTGACGCTGGCGCCGGTGGTCCTTTGCCCGGTATGGACATATTTATCATTGTGGCTTTCGCATTGGTGTTCTATTTCATCGTGTGGCGTCCGCAGAGCAAGCGTGCGAAAGAGCATAAAGAGCTTGTGACCAGCCTGAACAAAGGCGACGAGGTCGTCACCAACGGCGGCATGCTGGGCAAAATCACCAAGGTGGACGACCACTATGTCGCGGTTGAGATTGCTGACAAGGTTGAGATTAAGGTGCAAAAGGGCGCTGTTGCGGCCGCCTTGCCAAAAGGCACGATAAAAAGCATCTAAACCTTTTTGGAAATTACAATTCCCGCTGTCAGCTGACAGCGGCCATTAAACACATCTGGTAAAAGTAGCCTGTCGTGATTAACAAGTATCCTATTTGGAAAAACCTCATTGTCGTCGGCGCCCTTGCCCTTGGCTTGATCTATGCTATGCCGAACATTTATCCGCCGGACTTTGCGTTGCAAGTGTCCGGTGAGTCCAGTGGTGCGGCTGTCACAGAGCGAACGCTAAAGACTGTGAAGACGAGTCTTGATGACGCGGGTTTAAGTTACTTCAGTCCTGAGATTATTGATGGCAAAGCACAGATTCGTGTGCCTGATGATGACACGCAGATTAAAGCACTGGCTGTCATAGAGCGGGCCGTGCACGACTTGCCGGATGACTATGTTGTGGCGATGAACACAGCACCCACGACACCAGACTGGTTAGCCAATTTAAATGCCGAACCAATGAAGTATGGTCTTGATCTTCGCGGTGGTGTGCATTTTTTGCTGGAGGTAAATACAGCAAAGGTCATCAGCGATCGAATCGACACATTAGAAACCGATGTGAAACGCAAGCTACGTGAAGGGAAACTGCGTTACAAAGCGGTTTCATCTCCAGCGCCGAGGGTATTGAAAGCGGAGTTCACGTCAGAGGACGTGAGAGACGAAGCGAGAACCCTGCTTGCGAGCCAGTACCGCGAATTCGAAATGCTGAGCGTAGACGACGGCTTGCCGGCCATCACCATGACGTTGACGAACGCGATGGTTGAGGAAATTGAAGACTTCGCTATCTCTCAAAATATACAGACCACGCGGAACAGGGTGAACGAATTGGGCGTTTCCGAGCCATTGGTGCAACGTCTGGGCCGTAATCGTATTGTTGTGGATTTGCCCGGTGTGCAGGATCCCGCGATTGCCAAAAACATTCTAGGTAAGGTCGCAACGCTGGAGTTCAGGATGGAAGCGCAGCCAAGTGCGCCCCGTTCGACTACGCTAAGCTTCGACTATGGCGGCCGCGGCGCGAATCTGGAACGTAAAATCGTCGTTCGTGGTGATCGTGTTATTGATGCAAAAGTTGGCTTCGACCCCGAAACAAGTCTGCCTCAAGTAAATATCACCCTCGACAGTGAGGGTGGCGAGTTAATGCATCGGGCAACGCGTAACAATATTGGACGCCGTTTGGGTGTGGTGTTCATCGAGACCAAAACTCGTGATTCCTACCAAATGGTCGATGGTGTTGAGGTCAAAGTTCAAAAGCCCTACGTCGAGAAACGTGTGATTAGCCTCGCGACCGTTCAAGCGGCACTAGGCGTTCAGTTCCGTATTACTGGGCTGCAGGCTGGTGAAGCACGAGATCTTGCATTGCTTCTGCGTGCCGGCGCGCTGGCGGCTGAAATGTTTATTGCTGAAGAGCGCACCGTCGGCGCCAGCCTGGGTCAGGAAAATATTGAGCTGGGTGCTATCTCGGTAACCGTCGGTCTCGGGATGGTGTTGCTGTTTATGTTGATCTACTACAAGGTGTTTGGCATCGCGGCGAATGTTGCGTTGGTGGCGAACCTTGTGCTGCTAATAGCGGTGATGTCGAGCATTGGTGCCACCCTTACACTGCCGGGTATCGCCGGTATTGTTTTGACTGTAGGTATGGCGGTCGACGCTAACGTGCTGATTTTTTCGCGTATTCGTGAGGAATTAGCAAACGGGATGTCGCCCCAAGGCGCGATCAACGCCGGTTTTGAACGCGCGTTCGTGACAATTTTTGATGCTAACCTCACCACGTTAATTGTTGCAGTGATTCTCTATAGTATCGGCACCGGACCTGTAAAGGGTTTTGCCATTACTTTGTCGATCGGCATATTAACCTCAATGTTTACTGCCATTATGGGCACCCGGGCGATTATTAACGTGATCTACGGTGGCCGTAATGTGAAGAAGTTGGCGATATAAGATGGCTGGGAATTCTATGTCTGATAATGAATCACAAAACGATCTGGCTGACAGCAATGTTGAGGCAGATCAGGATGCCTGGCGCAGAACGCCAAAGAAACCGGTGAAGATCATCGATTTTATGAGGTTCCGCAAAATTGCGGCGAGCATCTCTCTGTTGTTGGTCGTCGCATCGTCGATTTCGTTAGGTTTTAATCAGCTCGAATGGGGGCTGGACTTTACCGGCGGCACACTGGTTGAAGTTGTATACGAACAGGCGGCAGACCCAGAAGAAATTAGGGGTCAGCTCGATGAAGCTGGATACGACGGTCATGTTGTGCAGTATTTTGGTTCAGAACGTGACGTATTAGTTCGTATGCCACCGCAGAAAGCGCTTGATGCAGCACAAAATGCCAGACTTGGTGACAGTATTATTGATGCGCTAAAAACTGCATCGAACTCCGATGTGTCATTGCGCCGTTCTGAATTTGTGGGTCCCGCCGTGGGTGAAGAGCTCGCTAATCAGGGCGGTTTAGGTATGCTCACGGCGCTTGCGCTGGTGATGTTATATATCGCTTTTCGGTTTCAGCTCAAATTTGCTTTTGGTGCGGTGGTCGCATTGTTCCACGATGTAGTCATTACGCTGGGTATTTTCTCCATTGCTCGTTGGGACTTTGATTTAACGGTGCTGGCAGCGTTGTTGGCAGTGATCGGGTACTCGCTAAACGATACGATCGTTGTTTCTGACAGAATTAGAGAGAACTTTCGAAAAGTACGAAAAGGCTCCAGTTTTGAGGTGATCAATCTTTCCTTGAGTCAGACGTTAGGTCGAACGATTGTGACATCGTTAACAACGTTGCTTGTGTTGTTTGCGCTGTTCTTTTTAGGCGGTGAATTAATCCGCGGGTTCGCAATAGGCCTGATTATTGGTGTCGGCGTAGGTACCTACTCTTCGATCTATGTTGCTGCCAACGTGCTGGTCGCGTTGAATATCTCGAAAGAAGATTTGGCGATTCCTATCAAAGAAGGCGCTGAGGATCCTGATTTAGCGCTCTAGCCTGGCTGGCTGCGCAGTCAGTCGTTGCTGGTCTGCGCGAAGCTCTTTTTCACAATCGGTGCCAGCGCTTTGAACACTTTGGGTGATCCGGCGACAATGTTGCCGGACTGCATATGTCCTGCGCCGCCGTTGAAATCGCCTAACAAACCACCGGTTTCCTGAATCATCAGTGCGCCCGCTGCCATGTCCCAGATATTTAAATCTTTAAACCAAACACCGTCCATTCTGCCAGTGGCGACATAAGCCAAGTCAAGCGCTGCGCTGCCGGCAGATCTGACCGTTGCGTTTTCAGCAAGCATGCGTTGGTAAACATCGCCTTGCTGCGCTGCAAATTCTGGCTCAGCGCCACCCGTGCCAATCAGGGCACCAAGCAGTGAATTTTTATCGCCACAGCGAGCCCGGTGACCATTAACGTTACAACCTTTGCCTTTGCTGGCCACAAATTCTTCCTGTCGCATCGGGTCAAGAATGACGCCGTGCTCAACCTTGCCCTTGTTTAGGCAGGCAATAGAAATGCAAAAGTGGGGCACGTTGTGGACGAAGTTAGTGGTGCCGTCGATAGGATCGATGATCCATTCGTAGTCAGATTCGGGATTATTCAGGTTGCTTTGGTCTTCTTCGCCGCGAAAGGAATGGTCGGGGTAGGCGTTTTTAAGCTCCCTGATGATGATGTATTGCACATCTTTGTCGATGTTCGTGACATAGTCATTTTGGCCTTTGCTAGAAACCCTGATTAAGTCCGGACGATCAAACGCTTGGGTTATTTTTGATACAGCCTGTCGGGCCGCACGCAAAGCCATATTTGCCATTGGTTGCATAGTATTCCTTCCTTAATCTGTCTCAGAGCCTGACGCTTGAGGGGCTGCCTCAATGGGGGCGCATGATAACAGCTAATATAATAAGCTCAAGCCGTCTTTACTGCAGTCTATCTGAACCCTGCGCTGGGTATAGTGTCGCTCAGGCACAAGTTGTAGAATGGCGCGCCTCTGTCATCAGCCTAGCAATCACATGTCCGAACAATCTTCTGATCCAACCAAGCATGCGCCAATTTTTCCTCGTATCCGTATCGTGCTAATAGAAACCAGTCACCCGGGCAATATTGGTGCTGCAGCACGGGCAATGAAAAATATGGGGCTGACTGAGCTTTACCTTGTTAATCCGCTTCAGTTTCCGCATGACAAGGCGATCTGGCGCTCAGCCAGTGCGGTAGATGTGGTAGAAAACGCGAAAGTGGTCGACTCCCTCGACGAAGCGCTGGTGGATTGTCAATTGATTGTGGGTACTTCGGCACGTGACCGGCGAATTCCCTGGCCCATGTTAGAGCCGAAAAGCTGTGGCGAGCGTGCTGTGGCTGAGCACGCGCTGGGTCATGAGGTTGCAATTATATTCGGTCGCGAAGACAGAGGGCTGAAAAATGAAGAACTGCAGCGCTGCCACTACCATGTCAATATCCCCACAGGGCAGGCGTACAGCTCGTTAAATCTGGCTATGGCGGTGCAGGTGTTGAGCTATGAGATTCTCCAGGCAAAACTTGCGATGGATGCAGAGCCTTATGGCGCTGCGCCATTAGCCGAGCAAGAAGGGAGTTGGGATATGGATTTTGCCCAAAGTCAGGCCGTGGAGTTGATGATGGAGCATTTGGAGCAAACGCTCATCGAGGTCGATTTCCATGACCCGGAGAATCCACGTCAGTTAATGACACGTTTACGGCGTATGTTTAATCGCATCCGCATGGACAAGATGGAGGTGAACATTTTACGTGGATTTTTGACGGCAGTGAATCGCAAGGGAAGTGAATAAATAGCGCCGCATGACAACCTGATTGTCGATCCTTGAAAAATTTGCGGTCAGGGCTTCCATTTCTTAAATTCTTGACTAAAATGATCGGGTATTTAAGTTAAGGCTGACTGCACCCGACCCACCTCCATCAAACGTAACAACGCTGATGCAGGTGGGGCCAGTCTTAACGCGATATCGAAGCGGATCACCTGTGATCGGTGATATGGTCAAAAATGTCAATATAATTGACCGATTTAGTCGGGCATTAAAACGTCCGCGTCCCTGAAAGTTGCCAACCATTACCCTGGTTCCTGCATCCGAATAAGTCAGTTACGCGTATATATTTAGTGCTTGAATTTTGGATGGCGAGCAACAATATATAAGGCTTACAAATGAGATTAACGGCGAAAGGAAGATACGCGGTAACGGCAATGCTCGACTTGGCAGTGCATGGCAAGTCCGGCCCAATCAGTCTTGCAGAAATTTCCGTGCGGCAGGGCATCAGTTTGTCTTATTTAGAGCAATTGTTTGCCAAGCTGAGACGAAACGAGTTGGTTTCAAGTGTCCGCGGTCCTGGCGGGGGTTATCGATTAAGCCGTACGCCGGACGACATTTATGTGGCTCAAATAGTTGATTCAGTGGACGAAAATGTCGATGCCACCAGATGTAAAGGCAAAGCAAATTGCCAACATGGTGAGACTTGCTTAACGCATGAACTTTGGACAGAGCTGTCGGACCAGATCCACCAGTTTCTAAACCAGATAAACCTCGCAAGTATTATCGCGAAGCGGTCGGTGCGTGAACGTGCAGATCGTCAACATGCGCTGCAAGACCAAGAGTTGGAAGAACAACAGAAAGAAGTTGACGTATTTAATACCGCGGCAGAAACACTAGAGCAAAATTTAGTGAAAGAACTGGTAAACTTCCCTGCCCAGGAAGCGCAGGCGTAACGTCTGTAAAAGAGATAAACCGATAGGCTTTATAAGATTTAAACCGATAGATAGTGCAATGAGATGAACATGAGAGTGCCAATATATTTTGATTACGCTGCAACAACACCGGTAGACCCGCGAGTTGCGCAAAAAATGAGCGAATGCTTACTAGCAGAGGGTAACTTTGGTAACCCGGCAAGTCGGTCTCACAAATTTGGCTGGGAAGCTGAAGAAGCCGTTGAGATAGCCAGACGCCAAGTCGCAGACCTGATCCATGCAGACCCAAGAGAAATTGTCTGGACGTCGGGCGCCACAGAGTCTGACAATCTGGCGATAAAAGGCATCGCTCACTTTTATAAAACGCGAGGCCAGCACATCATTACATCCAAAATCGAACACAAAGCCGTGCTCGATACTTGTCGTCATCTCGAACGCGAAGGTTTCGAAGTGACTTATCTCGAGCCAGGTGCTGACGGCATCATTGAGCCTTCTCAGGTCGAAGAAGCGATTCGGGAAGATACGACCCTCGTTTCTATCATGCATGTGAACAACGAGATTGGTGTCATTAACGACATAGCTGCTATCGGAGAGGTTTGCCGGGCAAAGAAAGTGTTCTTTCACGTCGATGCAGCGCAAAGCGCAGGTAAGATTGATATCAATCTTGAAGAAATGAAGGTAGACCTGATGGCTTTTTCTGGCCATAAGCTCTACGGGCCTAAAGGGGTAGGCGTGCTTTATGTGCGTCGCAAGCCAAGGGTGCGTCTTGAGGCTCAAATGCACGGTGGCGGCCACGAACGCGGTATGCGTTCAGGGACCCTAGCAACCCATCAGCTTGTCGGAATGGGTGAAGCATTCAGAATAGCGAAAGACGAAATGGCGGAAGAACAAGTGCGACTAACGGCACTTCGCAAGCGCCTGTGGGAAGGGCTTAACGACATGGAAGAGGTGCATATTAACGGTAGTCATGATCACCGCGCGCCAGGGTTCTTGAACGTAAGTTTTAATTTTGTTGAAGGCGAATCGCTGATTATGTCGCTGAGCGATCTGGCAGTATCTTCAGGTTCCGCCTGTACTTCGGCTAGTCTTGAGCCTTCTTATGTATTGCGAGCGTTGGGTCTTAATGACGAAATGGCGCACAGCTCACTCAGGTTTTCGGTCGGTCGATTCACATCTGAAGAAGATGTTGACTACGCCATTGGCCAAGTGCGCGCAGCAGTTGAAAAGTTAAGAGAATTATCACCTCTCTGGGATATGTACAAAGACGGTGTTGATTTGGATAAAATTGAGTGGGCAGCGCATTAAACGCGCCCTATTGGAGTAGAAAGCATGGCATATAGCAAACAAGTAATGGACCATTACGACAATCCCCGCAACGTCGGAAAGATGAATGCCGACGACAGCGATGTCGGCACAGGGATGGTGGGTGCGCCCGCGTGTGGTGACGTGATGCGTCTTCAAATAAAGGTAAGCGACGACGGCGTGATCGAAGATGCCAAGTTCAAAACCTACGGCTGTGGTTCAGCGATCGCCTCAAGTTCATTGTTAACCGAGTGGGTAAAAGGCAGAACGCTGGATGAAGCTGAAGCGATAAAGAATACTGAGTTGGCTGAAGAGTTGGCCTTGCCGCCAGTAAAAATACATTGCTCTGTATTAGCTGAAGACGCAATTAAAGCAGCTGTAAAAGACATTAGGCAAAAGCGAGACTCCTAGGGAACAGGCAAAACTATGGGCGTTCAACTAACTGAAAATGCAGCAAAACACGTCGCAACCTATCTGCAAGGTCGGGGTAAGGGCGTTGGCATTCGGCTCGCAGTCACAACAACCGGTTGTTCCGGCCTGACTTACGTCATGGAACCGGTTGACGAGCCACAGGCAGAGGATGAGGTGTTCAGCAGCCAGGGTGTTGATGTGTACATTGACCCAAAGAGTTTGATTTATGTTGACGGCACCGAGATGGATTACGTGAAGAAAGGTTTGAACGAAGGCTTCGAGTTTAATAATCCCAATGTGCAAGGCGAATGCGGTTGTGGAGAAAGTTTCACCGTGTAGGCGCTCAGCCAAACCTTGCATTCCCTCAATCTTTTTCCCCGATATTTTCCAACATGAATCGCAGGCTCCGGGTGGACTTTCAACAAACCTTCTTTGAAATCTTTCAGTTGCCCGAAGCTTATCATCTCGACGTTGATCAGCTTTCCTCAAGCTACCTAGAGCTACAGAAACGTATTCACCCCGACAACTTTTCCAGCGCAACCGATGCTGAAAAACGCCGCTCGTTGCAGTGGGCAACTCACGTGAATGAGGCGTTCACCACGTTAAAATCGCCATTGCAACGCGCAATCTACATGTTGGAGCAGCGTGGGTTGGTTATCGCACATAACCCGAATCTCGAGCCCGCATTCCTGATGTCACAGATTGAACTACGCGAAGAACTTGAGGATATTAGTGATGCTGCTTCGGATGAGGTCGACGCGGCTTTGTCTAAACTGGACGGGTTTAAATCAACCGTAAACGAGACTTTGTCGAGCCTAGAAGACGCGTTTGCTGTACAGTTCGACGTCGATCTGGCCGCTGCAGAGCAGACAACCTATAAAATGCAATTTATGAATAAGTTATTGGTTGCAGCAGACCAGATCGAAGAACAACTGCTGGACTATTAACGAACCCTTAGAGAAGAAAACATGGCGCTGTTACAAATTACCGAGCCGGGGCAGGCAGTCGACCCACACCAGCGCAAGCATGCCGCGGGCATCGATCTGGGCACAACCAATTCCTTGATAGCGGCTGTGCGTGCCGGTGAAACAGACACGTTGCCAGACTTTGGTGGCGCTCACCTGCTGCCCTCTGTTGTTCGATACCACAACGACGGGTCTGTAACAGTGGGTGCCAAGGCGCTTGAGAGCGCCAAGGAAGATCCGCTCAACACAATTGTTTCGGTAAAAAGATTAATGGGGCGCGGTCTTGAGGATGTGGACACGTTGGGCGATCAAATGCCCTACGACTTCGTCACAAAAGATAAAAAAGGCATGCCCGAAATCAACGTGGCGTCAGGTGCCGTCTCTCCGGTAGAAGTCTCAGCGGAAATTTTGAGAAACCTCGCTCACCGTGGTGAGGCGACGCTTGCTGGCCCTCTTGATGGTGTAGTGATTACAGTACCGGCTTATTTCGACGACGCGCAACGTCAAGCAACGAAAGATGCCGCAACATTGGCCCATCTAAATGTGCTCCGTCTATTAAATGAACCAACTGCTGCGGCGGTCGCCTATGGATTAGACAGTGGCACCGAGGGTGTTATTGCAGTGTATGATCTGGGTGGTGGCACCTTTGACATCTCGTTGCTTCGGCTTAATCGTGGGGTGTTTGAAGTGCTTTCGACGGGCGGTAACTCGGCGTTAGGCGGTGATGACTTTGACCGCGCCATCGCAACTTGGCTAATAGAGGTCTCTGGCATTGAGGGTGAGATTTCTAAAGGGCAGTTTCGTGGTTTGATGCTCGAGGCGAGAGCAATCAAAGAGGCGTTGAGTGATCAAGCCTCGGTGATGGTCGATATGGACCTCGATGGCCTAGTGGTAAAATCAGAGATCACGCGAGAGATATTCGACCAACTAGTTGCGCCATTTATCGCAGACTCTATTAAAGCCTGTCGGCGGGCGGTTCGAGATGCCGGCGTCGGCGTGGCAGATATCAAGCATGTGGTATTAGTAGGTGGTTCCACGCGTGTGCCAACTGTCAGAGCAAAAGTTGCCAACTACTTCGATACCGAACCGTTGAGCGATATCGACCCAGATCGTGTGGTCGCGATCGGTGCTGCGATTCAGGCAAATATTCTTGTCGGTAACAAATCCGACGATGAAGTTTTGCTACTCGACGTGCTGCCTTTGTCGCTCGGGTTGGAAACCATGGGTGGTCTTGCGGAGAAAGTGATTACCCGCAACACCGCAATTCCTGTCGCTAAGGCGCAGGAGTTCACGACCTATAAAGACGGTCAAACCGCAATGCTGATTCACATTGTGCAGGGCGAGCGAGAGCTGGTGTCTGATTGCCGAAGCCTTGCACGATTCGAGTTGCGGGGAATTCCGCCGATGGTCGCCGGTGCAGCAAAAATTGAGGTAGTGTTTCAAGTCGATGCTGATGGCATTTTGTCGGTATCAGCGAAAGAGCTGAGCACGGGTGTTGAGACACGCATTGAAGTCAAACCCTCGTACGGACTGACAGAAGACGAGATTACAACCATGCTGAAGGCATCATTTGAATATGCTGAAGCAGACGTGGCGACCCGCTCACTGACCGAAGCAAAAGTCGACGCACAAAGGGTGATCGACGCAGTAGTCAATGCGGTAGCACTCGATGGCGATCGATTATTGAGCCAACAGGAACGTTCTAATCTGAATGGCACATTGGCTGAGGTGCAAGCGACAGTCAGCAATAGCGAACGAGCGCCTGAAATTATTGCAGCAAGCGATCGTTTGGCGAAAGCGAGCGATGATTTTGCCTCGAAGAGAATGGACGACAGCGTTCGCAAAGCGCTCGCGGGCTCAAGCCTTGATGAGTTGAGTGAATCAATAGCAGACGCTGAAGATTAACAACACAGTACTTATCGTAAGGAAAAACCCCAGTGCCACAAATAATTATCCTACCCCATGCCGATCGGTGCCCTGAAGGTGCTGTACTTGAGGCTAATGCTGGCGACAGTCTGATCGAAGTTGCACTTGATGCGGGTATCAGCATTGAGCACGCTTGCGAAAAGGCCTGCGCCTGCACAACGTGTCATGTCATTTTGCGAGAAGGGTTTGATTCTCTCGAGGAATCCGATGAGCTAGAAGATGATTTGCTGGATAAGGCCTGGGGGCTGGAGCCAGATTCACGTCTGAGTTGCCAGGTTGTGGTAGGAAATGAAGATTTGGTCGTTGAAATTCCAAAATATACGATTAATCAAGTCTCTGAAAACCACTGACATCCTCAATAAACACATCTTAAAGCCTCCTGAAAACAATCATTGGGCACCAAAAGCGGAGCATCTGCCATGAAATGGGTTGATATCAACGATATCGCAATTGAGCTGTACGAAGCTTACCCTGAAGTCGATCCCCTGACCGTCAGGTTCACAGACTTGCATAACTGGGTTCTTGGCCTTGAAGGCTTTGACGATGATCCGGCGCGTGGCGGCGAAAAGGTGCTTGAAGCGATTCAGGCGCTATGGATTGAGGAGCTGGATTAACGCACCAGATGTAAGCTTCTGATTAATACGTTTGTTCCGGCCGGAATGCACGCTATAATCCGCGACCGCGATTTTGGACATTTGTTTCGCTGATCCTGCTGTTGAATAGGATTGATTCGGCGCCAAAAAAGCGATTTTTCGAAAAATTTCAAGAAGTTAGCAAGAAATATTGTCGTAAACCCGCGTATAATGGCGGGTTTATTTTTATTA
Organism: Candidatus Azotimanducaceae bacterium; assembly: GCA_965657335.1. Lineage (GTDB taxonomy): Bacteria > Pseudomonadota > Gammaproteobacteria > Pseudomonadales > Azotimanducaceae > UBA4582. The sequence continues at coordinate 111,708 of CBFHOH010000012.1, read as the reverse complement.
GTAGATTGAAGTCAGGAGTAAGTAGTAATGGCGGTTGAAAAGACCTTTTCTATCATTAAGCCGGATGCAGTTGCAAAGAACGTCACCGGTAAAATTATATCAAGATTTGAAAAAGCAGGATTGCGCGTTGTCGCCTCTCGCATGGAGAGACTCAGCGCAGAAAAAGCAAAGGGATTCTATGCCGAGCACGATGGCAGACCTTTCTTTAATGATCTGATCGAATTCATGACTTCTGGCCCTGTTGTAGTGCAGGTTCTGGAAGGTGAAAACGCTGTGCTGAAAAATCGCGAACTGATGGGTGCAACCAACCCGAAAGAAGCAGACGAAGGCACTATTCGTGCAGACTTCGCCGAGTCTATCGACGCCAATGCGGTACACGGTTCAGATGCACCGGAATCAGCTGCTCGCGAAATCGCCTATTTCTTTAGCGATGATCAGATTTGCGAGCGATAAGCTCGAACAATAGTGTTAAAAATCAGGCTCTCTGACAAGAGAGCAACCCAAGCGACCGGAATGATGCTGTGAGCGAAGTGACTGAAAAGAAAATTAATTTTCTTGGCTACACAAAAGCACAATGGGAAGCCCAGCTGGAGCAGTTGGGCGAGAAGCCCTATCGCGCGCAACAAATTCTGAAGTGGATTCATCATCGCTACATCGACGACTTTGCTGATATGTCAGATATCAGCAAACGTCTTCGTGATCAATTGATGGAAATAGGCGAGATCAGAGAGCCAGAGGTGATTACCGAAAAGGTATCAACCGACGGCACTCGCAAATGGCTGATCAAAGCTGAATCAGGCAGTGCCATGGAAATGGTATTTATTCCTGAAGACGGTCGCGGCACTCTTTGTGTTTCCTCGCAGGTTGGTTGTGCGCTCGACTGCAGTTTCTGTTCGACGGGCAAACAAGGTTTCAACAGTGACCTGACGGCCAGTGAAATCATCGGGCAAGTACGCATTGCTCGAAAAGCGCTCGAGAAAGTCTACCCTGATCGTGTTCGCGCCGTGACGAATGTCGTGCTCATGGGTATGGGTGAGCCGTTGCTCAATTTTGATAATGTCATCGCTGCGGTTGAGCTGATGATGGACGACCTTGGTTATGGTATCTCGAAGCGAAAGGTCACTATTTCAACTTCGGGTGTCGTGCCCGGCATTTATAAGTTGATTGAAACAACCGATGCGTCCTTGGCGATCTCTTTGCACGCACCGAATGACGAGCTTCGCAATCAATTAGTGCCTATTAATCGCAAGTACCCCATTGCTGAGCTGTTAGAAGCCTGTAAAAAGTACGCTAAAAATCTCGGCGATAAACGGGTTATTACCGTTGAATATACGTTGATCAACGGTGTTAACGAACAGCCGGAACATGCGGCGCAATTGGCTAAGTTGCTGAAAGACTTTCCCTGCAAAATAAATCTTATTCCGTTTAACCCATTCCCTGGCTCTGGTTACAAGCGTCCCAGTAGCGTGGCCGTACGTGCATTTCAGGACAGGTTGATTGGCGCTGGTTTTTCGGTCACCACGCGCACCACGCGTGGTGAAGATATTAACGCAGCCTGTGGTCAGCTCGTGGGTGAAGTTGCGGATAAAACCAGACGACAGGAAAAATACCAGCGTATCGCAGCGGGGGCATTATGATTCGTTCACTTAGCGTATTGATGCTTGGTTTGACACTGGTGTTATCCGGCTGTGTGACCGAAACGACGAGCACGGGTGTTGCAGCAAGAAAAAGCAGTGGTGACGTTGAAAAACAATTGCAAAGCTACATTGCGCTAGGTGTTGGTTACATCCGTAATCAGGAGTACCAGCGTGCGAAAGATAATCTGAACAAGGCAATAAATCTTGATCCAAGTTCTGCGCACGCGCACACAATGATGGGTTATGTTTTTCAGCTCGAGGGCGAGAACGAGACTGCTGAGCAGTATTTCCGCAAGTCTATAAGACTCGATTCAGATTACTCGCTGGCAAGAAATAATTTTGGTGCTTTTCTTTTTCTTCAAAAACGTTACGAAGAAGCGGCAGCACAGCTAAGGAAAGCCTCTGAAGACAAACTCTATGCTAGACGCAGTCAAGTCTTCGAAAATCTTGGTATGTGTTACAAGGAGTTGGACAGCCGAAGTGAGGCAGAACAAGCTTTTACCCGCAGTATTCAGTTAAACCCGGGGCAGAGCAGAGCGTTACTTGAGATGACAGACATCAGATTTGAGCAGCGTAACTACGTTGAAGCGCAGGGCTTTTACAATCGATATAAAAAAGCTGCACGACAGAATGCGCGCAGCCTTTGGTTAGGTGTGCAGTTAGCACGGATATTTGGTCGACAAGACGAAGCGGCGAGTTATGCACTGTTACTTAAGAATATTTTTCCAGCTTCTGCTGAGTACAAAGCCTATCTGGACTCCGAGCGATGAGTGAAACAGATCCGAACCAGCAAGCGCCAGACCAGGCACCACAACAGCAGTCTTCAGCGCAAGCAGACGACCAATCAAAAGTGATCGCCAATCCTGCATCTGCCATGCTGCTTGAAGCTCGTTCTCGTGCCGGATTCACGCAAAAGGAAATTGCAGATCAACTGTTCCTGACGACATCGCTCATTCGTTATATCGATGACGGGCATTTCGACAGAATCTCCAAACCGGCATTTGTAAAAGGCTATCTTCGGTCTTATGCGCGAGTGGTTGAAATATCGGGAGATGAGGTTGTCGCCGCTTTTGAGGCGAGCCAGTTGCCTAGTCCGGATGATATCGAAATCAAAGACGTAACTGATGAGCCCATGGGTTCTTCTACTTATACCGGACCCGTGTTTTTGACGGGTGCCGTTGGTTTTGCCGGAGTGGTGATCGTTACGTTGTTAGTGTGGGCGTTCTCAGATAGTAATGAAGTGCCTACAGTGAGCGTTAACAGTCAGGTCGAGTCTGTGAGCAATGAAGTCGAAGCGCTTCAATTACCTTCCAGAACGATAACGCCGGCGCCAAAGAGCGATTTTGGTGGTGTTGCCGTGAATGAGCGTAGCCTTGCACAGGCTGATTTAGTCCGGCCAGACGATGTGGAGTCGGATCGTCTGCCCGCTGAAAAGATAACTTCGGAGTACAATCAGCCGACAGAATTGATATACGAAGATGAAGAAATGTCGGCTACCTTTTCTTCAATATCGGTTCTGCCAGGTGATATTACAGCCGACGAAGCGGAAGAAAATTTTACTGATCAAAACGATGATTTAGCGGCGCGGACGCAGAATACAACTGAGACCGGAGACCGGGTTGTCAACGAAGCAGTTGCTGCTGTTCAGGAAATTCAACGAGGACAGGAAACGATCAATGGACTCGAAATAATCACCATATCAGCCGGTGGTGAAGATGAACTATTCTTTCAGTTCAGCGACGACTGCTGGGTTGAGATTGACGATGCAGCAGGTGTAGAAATTTATGCAGACCTGAATCGTAACGGTGACGCGCTGCGAATTTCCGGCACGGCACCTTATTCAATATTGCTGGGGAAAGGGCCCGGTGTCAGCTTGCAATTCAACGGTGAAACCGTCGATGTCGCGCGATACACCGCTTCCGACGATACCGCAAAATTAAGCGTTGGCAGATAGCCGCACGACGGGTAAATGAGAAATTTATGAGAGCAGAGTCTAATATCAAACGCAGGAAAAGCCGCCAGGTGATGGTAGGCGATGTGCCTGTCGGTGGTGACGCACCTATTGCAGTGCAAAGCATGACAAACACGCCAACGGAAGACGTTCAGGCAACGGTTGCGCAGATTAAACGGCTTGAGGATGTGGGCGCGGATATCGTGCGCGTATCCGTACCTTCAATGAATGCTGCAGATGCTTTTGGCTTGATACGCAAGCAAGTCAGTGTTCCGCTAGTTGCGGATATTCATTTTGACTACAAAATTGCTCTCAAAGTTGCAGAACTCGGCGTCGATTGCTTACGCATAAACCCTGGCAATATCGGGTCTCCTGATCGCGTCAAAGCTGTTGTTGATTGTGCAAAGGACAACAATTTACCAATCAGGATTGGCGTAAATGCAGGTTCTCTCGGTAAAGACCTGCTACGCAAATATAAGGAGCCCACCGCAGAAGCGATGGTCGAATCGGCAAAGCGTAATATTGACTTATTGGACAAAGAAAACTTCCAGAACTTCAAGCTTAGTATGAAAGCCTCTGACATTTTTATGGCGGTTGATGCTTACCGAAGCATCGCGACACAGATCGATCAACCTTTACATCTTGGTATCACTGAAGCGGGCGGTCTGCGTTCAGGTACCGTGAAGTCTGCGGCAGGCCTTGGTTTGCTGCTTATGGAAGGCATTGGCGACACCATCCGAATCTCTCTGGCAGCAGATCCGGTAGAAGAGATTAAGGTGGGCTTCGATCTGCTGAAAAGTCTACATCTACGTTCGAAGGGTATTAACTTTGTGGCCTGCCCCAGTTGTTCCAGACAAAACTTTAATGTGATCGAAACCCTGAATGAGCTCGAACGGCGGGTTGAAGACATCACGACGCCGTTAGATGTCGCTATTATTGGTTGCATTGTGAACGGACCTGGCGAAGCCAAGGAAGCAGATATCGGCTTAACCGGTGCGACACCCAACAATCTTGTCTATTCAGAAGGCAAGCCAGACCATAAGGTGACAAACGATGAGCTAGTCGACCACCTTGAAGCCGTCATTCGTCAGCGCGTCGCAGATAAGCAAAATTTGATCGCTTCCAGCTCCTGATGACACAACTAACCGAGTAACGAACGAGAGACAATTGTGAAATTTCAAACCATACGGGGTATGCAAGATCTGCTACCCGAGCAACAGATGCTTTTTAGCCATATTTCCGAACAGGTTGGAAGTGTGTTGCATCGCTATGGTTATGCAGAAATCGGTATGCCTTTGCTCGAGTCGACCAGTTTGTTCAAGCGTGTCATTGGTGAAGCAACAGACATTGTTGAAAAAGAGATGTACACCTTCGACGATAGGAATGGCGATAGCCTGACGCTGCGTCCAGAAGGAACAGCGAGTTGTGTTCGGGTCGCCCAACAACATGGTCTGCTTTTTAATCAGGTACAGCGTTTTTGGTATCGTGGACCGATGTTTCGATACGAGCGGCCGCAAAAAGGGCGTTATCGTCAATTTGAACAAATCGGCGCTGAGTGCTTTGGTATGGCCGGGCCTGAAATTGATGCCGAGTTGATATTGATGTGCGCACGCCTGTGGCGAGAACTTGGCATAGCCGATGAGATTGAGCTGGAGCTGAATTCTATGGGTGACGCGGCGTCCCGTGGAGAGTTCCGTGAGGCGCTCGTTGGTTACCTTGAGCAATATACGTCTGAACTCGATGAAGACAGTCGTCGCAGATTGGAATCGAACCCTTTGCGGATTTTGGACTCTAAGGTTGCGGCAACGCAGGCGATTTTGAAAGATGCGCCGAAATTAAGAGACTTTATTGATGATGAATCGAAGGCCCACTTTGAGCAATTGTGTGCCATTTTGGACGCGGCAGGGCTTGCTTATCATATCAATCCGAGCATTGTGCGTGGGCTAGACTACTACAACAGGACAGTTTTTGAATGGGTGACTAACTCCCTTGGCGCACAGGGCACGGTGTGTGGCGGCGGACGTTACGATGGGCTGGTTGAACAGATTGGAGGCAAACCCACACCAGCTGTCGGTTTTGCCATGGGGTTAGACAGACTGGCACTGATGCTCGAGCAAAAGCACCGGTCGGCTGGGACGGCAGATATTTATGTAGTCTCTACCGAAGGTGATGCGAGAATGCTGGCTTTGAAGGTTGCTGAGACCATTCGAGACGAGTTGCCAGCGGCGCGGGTTTTGGTCCACTGTCACAGCGGCAAGTTTAAAGCGCAGATGAAAAAAGCCGACGCAAGCAATGCTAAAATTGCATTGATCATCGGTGAAGAAGAAGTTGCTGCACAGTCAGTAAACGTAAAAATGTTGCGAGACGAGGGCCAGAGTCAAAATCTGGTGGGACTCGATAATCTGGTCTCGCACCTAACAGAAGTTTTAAAGTAAGGAGTAAACGGTGGCTACCGATACAACAGAAGAAGAACAAGTAGAAGCAATCAAAAACTGGTTTGAACAAAACGGCACCTCGTTGGTTATTGGTATCGTGGTTTCTCTCGCAGCAGTTTTTGGCTACCAGAGCTGGCAGAAAACTGAATTGGCGGAAACCGAGAAAGCTTCCGCGTTGTATACAGGGCTGAGCGAGGCAATTGTTGCAGGTCCGCTCGATACTCTGACCAGCCAGCAGATCTCGACCGGTAAATTTATTGCCGCGGAACTGAAAGCGGATTTCCCAACGAGCACCTATGCACACTTTGCCGCACTGCACCTCGCCAAGTTGGCGGTTGAAGATGGTGATCTTGAGACTGCAGCGACAGAGTTGGAATGGATTGGCACTAACAAGCCTGAACGGCCTGTTGAGCTGATCGTTAATTTGCGGCTCGCCAAGGTAAAGGCAGCGCAGGAAGATTACGAAGCAGCGCTGGCATTACTGAATGCGGAAGACGCTGGCGCCCATGCGAGCTCTTATCACGAGCAACGCGGAGATATTTATCTCGCTATGGGTCAGCCGGAACAAGCACGTGAAGCTTACGAGCTGGCGATGGATGGCATTGTAGAGGGCCAGAGTAAGCCGGTACTGCAAATGAAGTTCGAAGATCTGATTGACCCACAAAATGCAACGGTGATGAACGAAGGCGCCGCTAACGAACCCACAGCATCCGATGCGGCAGAGGCAAATATGTCAGAATCCGATGCTCAGATGAAAGATGGAGCTGGCTAAATGCGATTGATCAACGCGAGACTGCCCATTGTGTTCAGCCAGTTGAAAATATTTCCGCTGGCCATTGTCACCCTTTTTACTTTGGGCGGTTGTAGTTGGTTTGATACCGGTTGGTTCAGCAAAGACGATGATGAAATTGTCCCGACAAAGCTGACCAAAATCGAAGAAGAAGTCAGGCTTGTTAATTTGTGGGATCGTAATCTCGGTAAAGGCGCTGACGATTCTGCAATCAAACTGATACCCGCGCTGTCGGGAAGTCGTGTGTTTGGAGCATCGGCGGACGGCAACGTCTTTGGTCTTGACGCGGTCAACGGGAACGTTGTTTGGGAAGTTAACGTCGCTGACTTTTACTCTGAAGAAGAGCGCGCGGTCGCGTTTAGCAAAGATATTGATGTAATTACAGGCGGTGTGGGTCAGGGCAGCGGGTTGGTTGTCATCGGCTCAGCTGCTGGCGAACTTGTTGCGCTGAATGATGAAGACGGTTCTCTGGCCTGGAAGGCCAAAACGGCAAGCGAAGTGTTAGCGCCCCCGCAGGTAGATGGCGATATTGTTGTTGCACAATCCATAGACGGCAAAGTTGCCGCGTATAACATCAATGATGGCGAACGAAAATGGATCTATACAACATCGATCCCAAGCCTGACGTTAAGAGGGACCAGCACACCGATTGTGACAAGTGAATTTGTGATTGCCGCTTTCGCTAATGGCCGCCTGTCTGTACTCGACAGAAAGGGTGGATTAGCGGCGATTGACCAGCGCGTTGGTATTTCAAAGGGTAAGTCGGATCTGGAGCGACTCATTGATATTGATGGCGCCATGGTGATGGATGGCACCAGCCTTTACGCGGTTTCGTACCAAGGCAACATGGTGATGCTCGATCTCGCAGCCGCTGGTCGCGTCCGCTGGGGCATGGAAGCCTCAAGTGTTGTGGGCCTTGGCGCCGGTTTTGGCAATATCTACTTGGCAGGTGCAGACAGCAAGCTGACCGCAATCGCGATGGACAGCAAGCGCGAACTCTGGGCCATTGAGTCTTTGCTGAACCGCGATATCACATCCCCCGTAACGCTGAGCAGTTACATTGCTGTGGGTGACTTTGAAGGTTACATTCACCTGATCGCGCAGTCTGATGGCCGATTTGTCGCGCGTAAAAAAGTGGATGGTGACGGCGTGTCTGCACCCGTGGTCGTTGATGGTAGCCGCGTGTTCGTCATCACGAACGGCGGCCGTTTGTTCGCCATGGAAGTCCGTTCCTAAAATGATTCCTGTTATCGCTCTTGTCGGCCGACCTAATGTTGGTAAGTCAACGCTGTTTAATCGCTTAACTCGCACCCGGGATGCGATTGTCGCAGAGTTCGCTGGTCTCACTCGTGATCGACAGTACGGCAAAGGCGCGATGGGTGACTTTAGTTATATCGTGGTCGACACCGGTGGTATTACCGGAGACGACGTTGATGGTATCGAAGAGCCGATGGCCGATCAGGCGCACCAAGCGATCGGTGAAGCAGACCTGGTGCTGTTTTTGGTCGATGCAAAAGGCGGTAGAACTTCCGCTGACGAAGACATCGCTAGAACGCTGCGTATCGACGAGCGTCCGGTGATGCTTATCGCAAACAAAATAGATGGTCAAAATCCTGATTATGTCTCGGGAGAGTTCGCTAATCTTGGTTTCGGTGATCCTTTCATGATCTCTGCCAGTAACGGCCATGGCGTTCGTGGCATGGTTGACGAAGGTATCGCGACGCACATGCCGCAACTTTACAACGGTGAAGTTAACCGTGGCGAAGCGCTTTTTAATGAAACAACGGGTATCAAAATAGCCGTAATCGGTCGACCAAATGTTGGCAAGTCTACGCTGGTGAACCGGATGCTCGGTGAAGAACGTGTAGTGGTTTACGACGAAGCGGGTACAACGCGGGATAGCATTTATATTCCTTACGAGCGCAACGGTAAAAACTACACAATTATAGACACAGCTGGCGTTCGCCGGCGTGGCAAGGTTCATCAGAAAATCGAAAAGTTCTCGATCATCAAAACCTTGGCGGCAATTGATGATGCACACGTTGTAATTCTAATGGTTGATGGCAGCGAAGGTCTGGTCGATCAGGATCTACATCTGCTTGGGCACGTACTTGAAGCTGGCAGGGCGCTGGTTATTGCCGTGAACAAGTGGGACGGCACTTCTATGATGCAAAAAGATAAAGTGCGAGCTGAACTTGATCGACGGCTGACGTTCATCGATTTCGCTGAAACGCATTTTATCTCTGCATTGCACGGCAGCGGTGTTGGGAAACTTTACGGCTCAATACATCAAGCACATGAGTCTGCGACACGAAAACTTAAAACCAGCGTGTTGAATGAAGTACTCGAAAAAGCGCTGCAGGAACACCAGCCGCCGATGGTGAATGGTCGCAGAGTCAAACTACGCTACGTGCACATTGGTGGTCATAATCCCCCAATTCTTGTCATACACGGTAACCAGACGAGTTCTATTCCCGACTCGTATCGGCGGTTTCTCGAGCACAGATTCATGCGCGCGCTGAAACTCAAAGGCACGCCTGTTCGTATTCAGTTTAAATCAAGCGAGAATCCCTTTGATGGCAAGAAAGTTAGTAAAAAAGAGAAGTTAACTAAAGGTCAACTTGGGGCCAAGCAACGTAAGATTAATCATCTCTCCAATGAGAAGAAAAAAGAACAAAGCGGAAAAGATAAAAAAGCCAAGAACGTTCAAAAAGACCGCAAGAATGCTAAAAATAGGCGCTAACTGATCAGTGCGCGGCGCTAAGCAACTAAGACAGTAATAACATTACGCATCGCACTTTATGGCGTTTCGGTAATGAACAGGTTGGGGTTTACTCTGGCATTGTTCAGGCTGACACTCCAGTGAAGGTGCGGGCCAGTGACCCTTCCCGTTTGTCCAACCTTGCCAATAAGGTCTCCCGAAGCGAGCACATCGCCGATGGCCACCTTGGTTTTGCTCATGTGACAATACATAGAAATCAATCCCTGGCCGTGGTCGAGTAACACGGTGTTGCCATTAAAAAAGTAATTGCCGACAGCGGCGACGCGACCGGCAGCGGGGGCGCGGATATCTGTGCCTGTCGGTGCGGCGATATCAAGCCCGCTGTGCGGGTTTCGTGGCTGATCATTCAGGATACGCTTCAACCCAAAGGGGCTAGAGATAGGTCCTTCTGTTGGTAGTTCGAACGCGGTGGCCGGTTGCGCTAGCTTGTCAAAGGATTTGAACGCCTTGTTCATTTCATTGCGCTCGCGAATAATTCTGTCCATATCCTCTTTGTAGGGATTCACTTTGCGTTTGTTTGCAATGGTTAATCTCTGCACTCTGTATTCTTTTGTACCTACCGCAACGTTGAGATTGCTTTGGCGTTGGTCTGTCGGGCCTGTTCTATCGTGGGTGAGCTCGAGTGGATAGTCTCCCGGGTTGGTCTTCAGAGAAATCCCGACGATAGCGTATTGCTCGCCCCCCTGTTTGAGCAACATGACCGGGCGACTGTTAAAGTGTGCGGCGCTAGTTGATAGAGGCACTGGAATGACGGCTACTCCTCCGGGTACAGGATCGTGTTTCGGTAGCGCAAATAATTGGGTTGAGAACAGCGTTGCTGCCACAACGATGGTTACTTTAGTCAAAAATCTCATAGTGGCGTGCTCGGGGCTATATTGGTGTCGTTGGTTTACTATCTTGCCGCATTTGGACAAAATTGTTCAAGCTAAGAAAGTTGACCATTGCAATGCCATCCGAAGGACTATTCGTTGAGACCCATAGTAAAGATCTGTTGTATTGAGAGCATTACAGAGGCGCGTTTAGCGATTAAATCGGGAGCCTCTGCCATCGGGCTTGTTTCGGCGATGCCCAGTGGGCCGGGTGTCATTGATGAGTCGTTGATCGGAGAAATCGCAAGCGCGGTGCCGGCGACCATTGCGACATTTTTACTGACCTCTGAGCAGACTGCCGCACGGATTATTGAGCAACATTGCCTGTGTCGAACAACAACAATCCAATTGGTTGATGATGTTGAGGTGACAGAGCTGGTAAAGCTGCGGCAAGCGCTGCCGGGTGTTAGATTGGTTCAGGTGATTCATGTACTTGATGAAGCGTCACTGGTAGCGGCAAGATCTGTTGAACCTTATGTTGATGCGATTCTGCTTGATTCAGGCAATGTGAAACTCGACGTCAAACAACTCGGTGGCACGGGACGCATACATGATTGGCATGTTAGTCGACGTATCGTAGCCTCTTTAAAGCAACCGGTATTTCTTGCGGGAGGGCTAAACCCCGGCAATGTGGCGCAAGCAATTGAGCAGGTGCAGCCACATGGCCTGGATCTATGTAGTGGTGTCAGAACTGAAGGCGCGCTAGATCCGGTAAAGCTCAGCGCCTTTATGAATGTGGCGCTTGGTTGAGCGCGCGCCGAAGGCATGTCGGTTAGTCACAGCTTACGGTGATGTTCCTGCTTGCTTTATCCTCCGGCGCAATGCGGGTGAGCATGACAGCATATTCGTCAGTACAGCTTTCTACCGCTTTAAACTTTGCTGTGCGACCGAACATCGGCATCCCAACATATCCACGTATTTCAAGCACGCCTGACTTTAGTTTCATATTACTCTGGTAGGTGTTGCCTGACCCGGGGTCATAGATTTTTCCCTGCCATTGACCATTTTGAAAAACGTAGTCGCTATAGATATTCATGCCTATGATGGTTCTATTCCTCAGCGACTCATCTGGGTTTTTATCATCCATTCTGGTTTGTCCCGCGCGCTCGGGTGACTCCTCTTTGGTGTAGACGGGCTCTCTTAATGCGAGGATTTCTCCCTTCACGGTATTGTTCTCATAGTAGGTTCGAAAAATGGAACCTTCAGAGGCCCACAGGCCAAACACCGTGTTGTCGACATCCGCATTTTGGTCGGCGGCAATCGTCGTCCCTGCGAAACACACAGAGATAAGAAGAGTAAGCAGCTGCAGTGCGCTCATGAAAAAACATTTGGGTTGCGTCATAGGATCGAGGTACCTGTTTCGGGAGTGCTTCAATTCTGCTGTGAAAAGGTGAAAAATGAAAGCTGATCTTTGTGTACTATTCAGCTTCAGTTCAAAGGGTTTAAGAAGTGTCCCTCTCCGCGCTATTAATCGTGCTAACTGCGGCATTGCTGCATGCCACCTGGAATTATTGGGTTAAGAAACTCGCGGGTGGTCCAGAGGTGATCTGGATGTTCTCTGTTCTGTCGGTGATCCTTTATTTCCCTGCGATGTGTTACCTGCTGCTGTCGGGTGGCGTGGAATTTAGCCTGCAAACTGTCGTGCTGATGTGTGGTAGCGGCGTGTTGCATCTGTCTTACTTTTTGATGCTGCAATTGGGTTATCGCCACGGTGAGCTGTCGCTTGTCTATCCCATCGCCCGCGCCACAGGCCCGTTAATCGCAACACTTTTCGCAGTTATTGTTCTGGCTGAGCAAATGTCGATGCAGGTGGTTGCCGGCGGTTTGTGTATTGTGATCGGTGTCTTGTCGTTAACAGGAGGCATTCGCGGCCCGCGTTCGCGCAAGGGGCCGTCTATGATGTTCGGACTTTGTACCGGCTTGCTCATTGGCTGTTATACGGTCTGGGATGCTTACGCTGTTTCAGTTGCGCTGGTGGCGCCGCTGGTGTTGGATTACTTCGCCAACTTGTTTCGCGGCGTTGCATTAATGCCCTACGCGCTAAAACAGAAACCCGCTATATTGGGTTTGTGGCACAACCACAAACTGCCGGTGTTTGGTATCGCACTGTTAAGCCCACTCGCGTATATCTTGGTGCTGTATGTCTATACTTATACGCCAGTGGTTTACGTCGCGCCGCTGCGGGAAGTCAGCGTCTTGTTTACGGTAATTTTGGGTGCGGTGCTGCTGAAAGAAAGCGAACTTGCCTCTAAGATGATCTGGGGCGCTTTGATTGTTATTGGGATCGGCTTGTTGGTGAGCGGTTAGCTTGGCGAATACCTGCTTTAGTGGCGCTTATCGGCGTTACGGCTTGCTTTAAAAGCGCGCAGCCAGCTGCCTACGTGGTGTTCAAATCGAGCGATCAAAGATTGCGATCCTTACCCTTTACCTTGATATAGTGCATGCTGTAAGTCACAAGTATTACGCTAAATATGCGACTAAGGAGATGAGCTTAGATGACCGACTATCGAGAATCCGACATCCCTGATCAGACAGGTAAAACGGTCTTTATCACCGGTGCGAATACAGGCATTGGTTATGACACAGCAAGAGTCATGGCGGTGCGCGGCGCGCGAGTTTTACTTGGTTGCCGGGATGAATCGAAAGCTAACGAAGCCATTGGCAAGATACGGGCACTCAGTCCTGATGCCGAGCTTGCATGGATTCCGCTCGATCTAGCAAGCCTCGATTCGATCGCGAATGCCGCTAGCCTTGTTGGTAAAGAATCCAAACTCGATGCGCTGGTGAATAATGCAGGTGTGATGACCCCCCCAAAATCATTGACGCAAGATGGTTTTGAATTGCAGTTTGGCGTCAATCATCTCGGTCACTACGCGTTGACTGGCCATTTGCTACCAAAACTAAAAGATCAACCGGGTGCAAGGGTTGTCAACGTGAGCAGCCTCGCTCACCGTAATGGTAAAATTGACTATGATGATATTCATGCGGAGAAGCGTTACAGCCGTATGGGTCGCTACAGTATGAGCAAATTTGCCAATATTCTTTTCACTTATGAATTGCAACGGCGTCTTGAATCCGCTGGGTCTTCTGCAATATCCGTCGCCTGTCACCCGGGCGGTTCGGCAACGGAGTTAGGAAGGCATATTCCGCCCTTGTTTGCGCTGTTTCTCGCACCAATGAGCTTGATAATGAATTCTTCCGCGGAGGGTGCGTTGCCCACGTTGATGGCGACGACGAGTGTTGATGTGTCTGGCGGTGACTACTTTGGTCCAATGAAAATGGGTGAAATGCGGCATTCAGCCCGGAAAGTTCAGACCATTGGGCCGGCGAGAGATAAAGCAGACGCAGCGCGGCTCTGGCAAGTTTCTGCCGAGCTCACTGGCGTCGAATATAATATTTGATGTCGAAAACTAGCTAGAATGCCAGCAATGCTGGTTGAAGTATTGAGAATGAGAAGAGGGTGTCAGGTGATGACACCCTCATAACGCCATTGGTGTAGTAAACCGATGCTAAAGTGTCAGACCGATCTTAAGAAGGGTCAGCAATTTTGAGCAACTGTTTACCAATGTTTTTGCCAGTGAACAGCCTGTTTAAGGTGTCCGGTATATTATCGAATCCCTCTTGTAGGTCCACTTGATACTTCAGTTGACCCGACTGAATCCAACCCAGCATGTCGGTAATAGCCTCGCCTGCTCTCGGCATATAATCAATGACAATAAAACCTTCCATTCTTCCTCGCATAACAACGAGGTTCATAATGTTTGAAGGCCCGGGGATCGGAGCGGTCGCGTTGTATCCGGATATGCCACCACAAAGCACGACGCGTGCTCTCAGGTTGATGTGGTTGAGCGCTGCCTCCAGAATATCGCCACCGACATTGTCAAAAAATACATCAACTTTGTTCGGGCAGGTCTCGCCAATTCGTGCGTTGACGTCTTCTGACTTGTAATCAATCGCGGCATCGAAACCCGCTTCTTCTACCAGCCATTTACATTTTTCGGGGCCGCCAGCGATGCCGACAACACGACAACCTTTAAGCTTCGCGATTTGTCCTGCAACTGAGCCGGTGGCACCGGCTGCGCCGGATACAAGTACTGTTTCACCTTCTTTAGGCTCACCAAGATCAAGTAGACCAAAATAGGCGGTAAGCCCGGTAACGCCAAGGACAGACAACATCATTTCGGGCGGAATACCTTCGGGTACTTTGGATAGGCCCATCGGGCCGACGTTGGGTGAAGACAGTGTGAAGTCCTGCCAGCCGCCGGTTGTCTGTACAATGTCTCCTTTCTCAAAGTCGGGGTGCTTAGAGTCTGTGACCTGACCAATTGAGCCGGCACGCATCGGCTCACCCAGGCCAACAGGGGGTAAATAGCTCTCTCGGTCTTCCATCCAGCCGCGTTGTGTCGGGTCAAATGACAGAAATAAATTGCGTACTAGGACTTGTCCGTCGTCGGGTTCGGGAATCGGTGTTTCCTGATACTCGAAATTGTCGCGACCGACGATGCCCTGCGGTCTTTTTGCGAGTAACCATTGTCTGTTTGTGTTCACTGTCTCTCCTTATCTGATGGGTTGTATAACTTATACGCGGCGCGTTGGTTTACGCTTAAAAAAAAATGATTAAACCTATCGTCGCACCGGCTCTATCTTGGCGACAGACAATAGCGATTCGACGCAGTCCCGAATCGAAACATCAAGCGGTCGAAAATCCATCTCGAGTGTTTCCCTGATGCGGTCGTTACGTAGCTCACAGCCTCCCCAAATCGCGCGAAACTCTGCTTCGCGTGCCTGAACACTTTCGGGTAGCGGATCAATCAATTCGGCGCCTGCAAAACCAAGTTCGGGAAGCAAGCGATCAATACTCGCGCAAACATCCTCGACGTTTCTGGTCTCTGTTGACCAGGCGATAAATCGCTCGCCGTTATTCACATTGACGCTTTCCAACATACGGATATGCGCTTCCGCGACATCCCTGACATCTACCGTGTACCAGGCGCGGTAAGCGCCAATGACGTTTTGGGTGTATTTACCGAGCAGCATCGTTTCAATGTGATGTTGCCAAGGACCACCGTTTTTCTGGTGTGTGGATTGAATAGGGCCGACATTATCGCCGGGGCAGCAGGTAATGGCGTCCCAACGACCGCTTGCGTCGGCAGCATCTGCAAATGCGCGCTCAGCGAGGACTTTACCCATCGAGTAGCCTTGCCCGCGCTCTGGAAGTCGTTTGGGGTTTTGCTCATCCGGATACCGATCTTCATAGAGCACCGGACGTCGAACAAGTTCCTGAATATCCTGCTCGGATATCACGGCTGCGATACTGGAGGTGACGACCACGCGATTGACCGTTTCTGACTTGTTTATGCTATCGATGACGTGATCGCAGACCTTTTTGACATAATCCAGATCGTCATAAGTGGAGACATGGGACAGGTGAGCAACACCGTGGCAGCCTTTGAAAATTTCATCGAAGCAACCGGCTTCATCAAGATTCGCTGAGTGCAGTGTCAGGCGCCCTGAAGCGTAGCCAGGCATCGCCTTAAGAAACCCGGCTTTATCTTCGTCGTTTGTGTCTCTGACGCATGCGCGCACCCGGTAGCCTTCGTCTAACAGTTGACGTACGACCCAGCCGCCGATAAAACCCGCGCTGCCGGTGACAGCGACTGTGCCCCCTTGTGGAATTGGTGCCATTAAAATTCTCCTAACGTTGTTCGTTTTTTGATTTGTTTTTTTGCTGTGTTATTGCCTATTTCGAAGTCAGGTAGCCTTGCCGCCTGAGTCCTCTTGATAGCGTTTTCCCCTCTCAGCGGCAAGTTTGTATGCGGCGCTGGTCTCGGCTTCGACCTCTTCGCGTTGAATTCTGATGAGTTCTTCGAATTCGTCTTTCCACCAGCGTCGTGTCACCTGAGGAAATGTACCCATGCGGTTGGCACAGGCGTTCGCACCGCGATCGCGTCCGGCTTCATAACCGGCCGCACCAATTTTTGAAGCTGCACTTTTACCAAATGGTATCAGGTCGCCCTCCATTTTAGGCAGTAAAAAGTATGGCATTGAAATACGCGTTTCGCCGATGGGAATCAGCGTTGTATTGACTCTGTGCAGCGTGGCGGAATATTTCCCCTCACTCAGATGCATCAGGGTACCGCCGGTGTTAACAATCACTGAACCGGGAATGACCGGCACAGAATAATCACCCTCTGCGGTTCGACAAGTTACTGGGGCGTTCATCCATTGGCCCTCTCCAGCGACTACTTGCAATCCGGGACGATCATTAATCAACAGTGCAATAAAAGGCGGTCCATCGATATGAGCGCCAACGTTAGTGCTATCAAACTTTTGATAGTCACGCCGTACTTGCTCTTGCGCTTCTTCTGCGTAAACCTCAAGGCTGTAGTTATGGTTAAGGCTGGCCGCGAGGTCTGGATCGTCATAGTCGAAATACCGCCCAAATTCTCCTGGGTCCTCGCCAAGCGATTCAACAATGAGTGCACCTAACTGATGCGTCAAGCGATGGTAAGTGGTGTTAAGGTCTTCAATAAGCGGGCGAAAGCCGGGCATTGAATCTGTTTTTGGCCATGTATTCGGGCCACGAAACAAGCGTTTGTGTATTGGCTGCGATTTATCATCATGATCGCACTCAGGTGTCTGCTCAAAACCATACTGAAAATTTTCGATGACCTGACCATGGCCTCGATCAGCAGGTGTTGGCAGGGTGTAACCCCTAAAATAGGGCGTGTTTGAAATATGGGCTGTTTTTTTTACATCCATCGGCGCGTCAAAGAAGCCCCGAACTTCACGAAAAGCTCTTTGCTGAAAGTCGTTATCAAGTCCGGGCGCATTTGTCAGCACAAGAAAACCACAATCTGAAAGTGCGTACCTTAGGTCCTCTAGAAACTTTGTCCGATTACCCTCAAGGTCGAGCCAGTCGACGGTGGGTAACTGTGAGTTCACCGCATCAGTCGGGCGGATGGAAGACTTCTTACTTGGCATATGGGTACCCTCCGGGTGAATGTGACCCTATTATAGATGTGCTAAAGTAAGAAGTCGCTAGCCAATAGCCGTTAACTTCCCAAGCCCCAGTTCGCCTCTTCGCGCATCCGTTCATAGAAACTGTCTTCGTAAGCTTCTTCTGGTGTTTCTCGAACAAGCCGATCAAGCGAATGTGCGTCATCACCGAGTAATACTCTCCAGCGCTCGTCTCTGACACCTTGAATCATCATCGCGGCAGCGTCAGCAGCGGTTGTTGGGGCATTGTCCCGGAATGCTTCGCCCTGGGCCTTAATCATTTCCCGAAGTTGATCGTTGTCGACCCCGGACAGATCTACTCCCTGTCGTTGTTCAATCCGCGTTCGGATCTGCTCGATCTCCTCGTCGGACATCGCCATCGGTTCTGCATGACCCGAAATTTTTCCTGAGTTGATTGCGATCGACGTACCAATATGCCCGGGCATGACGACAGATACCTTGACGTGCGGGGCATTGATCCGAAGGTCGGTGACTAGCGCCTCGGTAAATCCTTTTACGGCAAATTTTGCTGCGCTGTAAGCGGTATGGGTTGACCCGGGTCCGAGTGATGCCCAAAAGCCATTCACACTGCTAGTGTTTATCATGTGCGCCTCATCGGCAGCGACGAGATAAGGAATAAATGCGCGGGCACAGTAGTAAACGCCATACCAGCAAATGTTAAAGGTGCGCTCCCATTCGGTTCGGTCTCCATCGACAAAGCTCACGCCGGAGCCGATACCTGCGTTGTTAAACAAAAGATTAACCGAGTCCCGGCCGTGTTGTTCCAGCACGTCGTCCCTAAAGCGCTTTACCTCATCTTCGTTCGAGACGTCACATTTGTGCGCGGTGATACGGATACCCTGCGGTGCTTCGGACTCGCATATACGCAGTGTCTCAGCCATGTTTTCCTCGATAACGTCACATATCGCAACATCACAACCTTCAGCAATCAACTGTTTTGCCAGTTCACGGCCCATGCCTGTTCCACCGCCGGTGATGACGGCGAGCTTTCCTGAAAAATCTTTCATAAGTTACCTCTTAGTTTGATTGTGATGAGTGATGGCGTGTCATCGCTTTGATCGGAATTATAAACCGCAAAGCCAATGGATAGCGATATTCGAATGCGCCGTAAATTATGGGTAAAAGTCGTTGGAAATAAGAAATCTACAGGCTGCTCTAAGCGCGATCTTAATTGTTACAGAAACGTTATCTGCCGGTGTAAGTAGTTTCAGTAAAGTTTGTCCTGATCTTTGGTTTGAAAGCCTGGTTTTGCCGGTTGAATTGTTGCCGGTTCTGTAAATAGATACTCGCCGCTAAATACCGCTCTTTCACCCCCGGGTGCCCACCAGAACCAGATGGTCTTAACCGGCTCGTTAGTCAGATTTACCATTTTGTGAATTTTACCTGGACGCGTATAAATAGCAGTTCCGGCGGAAACGTTTCTGGTTTTGCTACCCACTGTCCACTCGGCCTGCCCGGAGAGAATGTAATAAACCTCGGGGGCGGTATGTTTATGGCTATGATAAGTTTGACCCGGCGCCAACTGCCAAAGACCGAACTGGATATCAGCGTTATCTAATTGGCCGCCCTCAGAGCCACCAATTAGCGTCTTCCATCGAGCGACATTGAAATCGTTTACTTTCCAGCTGACTTCGGATTCATCGATAAATGCCTCTGGTTCGTTGGCCGCAGCCTCTACAGACTGGCCAAGTGCTAGCTGGCAGCAAGACAATGTGGCTACCACGATGGCTAAAACCTGCCTGCTAAGGTTAATTCTTTTTCTGATCATTTGAGCAATCTCAAAGCAAAATGATACCCAACGCCGTGCGTAAACCTATACTCAAACGTTAGTTTATGCATTTTTATACGGGCTTTTCTTGGTTAAAAGTAATATTGCAGCGCTGAATACTTAAATCGAACAGCAATGTTATTGATATTGTTCCCAGAGCTTGTCTCGATACTTTAGCGGATCTGCGAGTATGTTTTTTCTCGATCTTGCTACTTCTTTTTCTGTCATTGGCACGAAGTCTTTTGCCAAAACGTCGCCACTGAAATTCAGCAGAATATAGTTGAGCACTTCACTTAATTCGAGGTCGGAAATGGGCGCTTGAGATGCGCCCGGCACCCTTGCAAGATAGTCCCTGCCGGCTGGCGTTCCAGCCAACATCCCCGGGTCATTGATGAGTGTTGGTACCTCTGGTGGAGAACCACGCCCATCGGGGAGATGGCAGCCGCTACAGTGCAGGAGATAATTAACGTGCGGATTGGCCTGTATTGTTGCGCTAGCCAAAAATAAAGTGGCGGCAAAAAAAAGGCGAATCAAGCTTTTCATGGTATCAGCGGCTCATGATTAGTGGCGCTAGGCTTTGCCGATGACTAACGCAACGGTGCAATGATATGCCTGACTTTCCGTGCCAAAACACCATAAGATGTCGTTTGCTTTAGCCGGGAAATAAACTGGCTTATCTCGCTCAGTACGATGACAAAAGCATCGGTCGCAGACGGGTTTACCACAACAATCGTTGTAAGAGATAAGATAATCAAGATCATCAACCGGGTTTCTGCAAGTGCCAACCCAAGTGATAGGTGAAGGTTCAGCGCCAGGTGGACAGGAAGTCATACTGCCGCCGCAGCAGGAGCAAAGCATGCCGCCTAATGCGCAATATCGCCAGTAGTCGCAGCTCTGCGGGTCACCAATTTCTTTCAGGCCTTCAGCGCCGAAGGCGCGGGCGACGGGTAATAGTGGTAGTACACTTGCGCCGAGAAGTGCTGTGCCAACTTTGCCAAGAAATCCTCGTCTAGAACTTCTCTGTGCCAGCACACGTGTATTTTTATTTGTCGTCTGGTCTAGCCAGTTCAGGCCTTTTTCTATCAATTTCACGGGCTGTACTCCTTGACAGGTTCGTTAGCGTCGTTTTCCATTTCAAGCGCATAGTCTTGTAGGGTCGCGACTCCGGTCCGCATAGATTCAAACAAGCTCTCTAGGTGCTCGCGAGTATTCACGAGTCCCTTGCTGGCGAGGGTGCCGTCCTGGGCGATTAACACAGCAAATGGCAGTTTGCTGACGCCATAGCCGAGTCCAAGCTCTTGCGATAAGACATAGGCTTCGGGATCTATATCCAAGTCGTTGGCATAATTCTGGTGGCTCTCGAGTGAATCTCCGTCGCTGGCGAAAATCAGGTCAATACCTTCATAACGGGCCAACGACTTTGCTGTAGGCACAAGATTGCGACAGACCGGGCATGTCGGCGAAACGAAAAAGACGAGGGATGCACCAGCAGATGCGCCACCTATCGTTAGCTTTCCTCCGGCTAGATTACTTGTAGCAAGTGCCGTGGTTGATTCGCCAATTTTGGGACCGCTGGTTGGCGTTAGGGCGCCTGCCGGTGCTACGCGCTCATGCAGGACACCAACTTGTCGGGTTAACGCAAAAACCAGTACCGATAATCCAATGACTGCGAGCCACAGGATGAGGTTTGAAACAATTAACGCACTTTCCATCAGCTTCTCCAGGTAGCGATAGCCGTCTTATTAGCTAAAAGTTGCGAGGCACTGATATAAAATATGATGGCGACAAGCGTAGTGACAATAATCGTCATGTAGTCGAGCCAAATCAGCGCTCTTTGTTCCGTGGGAAACAAAGTGCCAAGTATTAAAATAATTAGAAAGCTGTTACGTAGCAACAAGGCCGGAGATATGAGTGAGCCGGTCTCACCTACGGCTGAGAAATTGCATCCGCAGTCGATATGAGTTCTGCCGCGGGCAAGGTTGATCGCGATAGCTAGCGTATAAACAGATAGCAACAAGGCACTCAAGATGGCCGTCAGCGGTTGTACCCACTGAAAAATCCAGAGCAGTGCCAGGCACACCTCTAGTAACGGTATGCTAAACGATAGCATCGGGATGATTATCGGTGGCACCAGCCTGTAGTCGTTGAGTGATGCTAAAAATGTTTGACGATCACTAAGTTTGTGAGCGCCAGCAGTGGCAAATAGAACAAACATGCAGCAGGCGATGACCGCAGAGACCACACTATCGAGCGTAACTTCACTCATCATTGCTAAAAGCCTTGTATGAAGGCGACAAAATCACCCACTTCTTTGATCGTTCTTACCTGTTTTGTTTTAGCAACATCATAGACCCGTAGAGTCGAATCGATGCTCGCCACAGTCAACAAGGGCTTTTCGCCCTGGCCGACATGAATAGTGGTTCCCGGAGTCTCAAGTTTTATTCTCGATATGCGTCGTTTTGTTGCGTTGTCAACAATCCAGACTTCAGTGCCCGCATCCTCATGAGTATCTTTGCCACCTTGATGCATCAGGGTAAAAATTAAGTCGAGATTTTTATGATAGGCAAGGATCTGACCACCGCCAGGTTTCCAACGGGCTTGCTGATCTTCCTTCGTTAGAATAGACCAAGGCTCGGTTATCTCAATGTTTCCTTTGTTATAGGTTGCCTCGAAGACTTTGCCCTCGAAAGAAAGAAGAAGCCAGCCATCTTTGGTTGGTACAGGTTTGTCATACACTGGGTCTTCATCGATATCAAAAATAGATCTCGAGCGTGCTCTGGCAGACTCGTTTCCATTGGCATCTAGAGAAATCAATTGAAGCGTGCCATCGCCGCAGATTTGCATGAATGAACGATTTTCAGAAGGCATGATCAAGGAACAGCCCGGTGTCGAAATTTCTTCAACGAAGGTTCTCTGCTCGACGTTGACAATGCTGACGGACTGAGCCGGCGTCAGGTTAAATACGCCCAGATATTTGTCTTCATTGAGCAAGCCAATGTATTGCCTAAATGGAAGTGCAGCGACCTTGTTGGGTATTTTGATTTCTGCGGTGGGACTGAGTGTTTTACTGTCATACACCGTCACAACGTCGGTTCGCTCACCGCGGTCTACTCGTGAATAGTAGGATTCAGCGGCGTATATTTCGTTGCGGTCGAGGTGTGGCTGTACCGAAGGTGTAAATTTTGTTAACGACAACATGCCGTGCATATCACCGGTTGCTGCGTCAAAAATATAGTGAGGTCCGAATGACGACTTCGCCATAACCCAAGTGTCTGCGGGCGCTGACAAGATCTCTCTGGTGATAGTTTCCGGACTCATCTGGGCTAGGGTCAGTGGCGCATGCAAGCACAGGGTAGCCAAAAAAATCTGGTAAATTCGCATTTATTGTTCCTCAAAGGATATTTATCGCGAATCGAAAGGCTACCACAGCAAAAACCAACTTTCACGCGTCGTCGAATTAGGGCTTTAGCGGCAGACGCTCATCTCGGGAAAGTATTGTTGTGGCAGCCACATTAGCGGTAACGTTTGCCACAGTGATAAACATGTCCACCACAAGGTCGACCGCAATCAAGATGCCGATACCGGCGACAGGTAGACCCAGAGATACATATACCGGCGCCATAATAAGCAAACCGCCGCTAGGTATCCCCGGCGAATAAACGCTCAAGAGACCAATAGCCGCGACGATGATAAATAATTCCAGAAAGCCAAGTTCTATCCCATAGAGGCTCGCGACGAAATAGGTGCCTGTTGTACGGGCAATGGGTGACGCAAATTTGAACAGGGTTACTGCGATAGGCAAAACCAGTCCTGAAACGCTCTCTGAAATGCCGAGTGCCTTGGTTGCGACAAATGTCGCCGGCAGCGATGCTAACGAAGAACGCGTACCAAAGCCGACGATTTGCACTGGTGCAACTGCTTTTGCGAATTGTTGTATTGTCACGCGGCCAAAGAGTGCCGTGGCTGGATATAACAAAAGCGTTACGACCACAAGCAGGCCGCAGGCAATGAAAATGAAGGTGCCAAGCACGTTGATCACGGTCACACCGAGGGTCGCAGCCAGAGGAAATACCAACGCAAATATACCTACTGGTGCCAACAACATGACCCAACGAATCAATACGAACATTGCACTTTTCAATGCTTCAAAAAAGTTAACGAAAAGTTGTCGCTGGTTCTCCTCAACATAAAGCAGTGATGCGGAAAACAACCCGGTAAAGATCATTAGCGACAACATGGCGTTATCGACCATTGCTTTGAATGGGTTGGTTGGTAAAAGATTTACAAACCAGTCTCGGAAGGGTGGGAGACTGGCGCTGCTAACTTCAGTGGCATGTGTCGCAGCGAGAAGTGCTGCGCTATCTGCTGAATCGATATCCAGAAAAGATAGCAAAACTGGGGCGGCTAGCAAGGTATAAAGACACGAAAACACGAGCATGACGACAAAGAGCCCGATCGTTCGGGTGCCCAGTTGAGCGATCATGCCAGAATTTTGTTGGCCAGCAATTGCCGTGACGATCAGTGACATGAGCAACGGAATAATGGTCATACGAATTGCGTTGACCCAAAGCGCACCGATCGGTTCGATCATTGCCGGCAAAAATTGCAGGCTCGGTAGGTCAAGAAGGGAGTAAATAATACCGCCAACGAGACCTAGGGCCAGGCTGATGAGAATGCGCGTAGAAAGGCTCATATGTGGGTTTGCTTGTTGAGGTTGCAATCCAGTGTAAATAATATTCTCCAGATAATCGCGTTTTTTCTGATACAGTATTATGCATCCAAGTACAGTGTGCTCACGCGGCGGCAACTCCGCCCGTCAGGAATATGCTGCATTGTGTTTGCGCATAAAAATCACAAAAAGTTTTTTGGAAAAATAATGGCAAGGCAGGCAATTTTTATTACCGGCGCCGCCAGTGGTATTGGCAGGGCGACGGCTGTTCAGTTTCATGACCGCGGATGGTTTGTCGGTGCGACAGATGTTGACGAGGCTGGGCTGGCTTCGCTTTATGATCAGTTCGAGGGTGACTGCTTTACCGCCAGACTCGACGTGAGCGATAAGTCTGCCTACGATGTGGTGATTAGCAAATTTGCTCATCAATCTGAGCATCGGCTCGATATCCTATTCAATAACGCGGGGATTGCCATTTTTGGAAAAATTGAGGATCTCCCGTTTCAGCGGATCATTGATACGGTCAATATTAATTTTGTGGGTGTGCTTAACGGCGTCCATGCGGCAATGGCACTACTCAAACAAACGCCTAATAGCTTGTGTTTCAGTACTGCTTCCTCTGCGGCATCGTTTGGAACAGCGGGCCTTGCCACCTACGGTGCGACCAAGTCGGCAGTCAAAAGTTTGAGCGAAGCATTGAGTGTCGAACTTGCGCGCCATGACATCAGAGCTGCGGACGTGTCCCCTGGCATTATCGATACCCCTCTCTGGGAAACCCGCGGATATGTGAGGGGTGAATTGAAGCCTGTGGCCAATGCGGCAAAAGCCAACGTCGACAGAACGGACGCCGGTAGAACGCTATCCCCTGATGAAGTCGCAAATTGTGTGTGGGATGCTTACCACGGCGATAAGCTTCACTATTATGTTCCCCCAGAGGTGGCTGAACACGAGAAAGCGAAGGTGACCAATCCGGAAAAGATGCGAGATGCGCTGATCGGACGGCGAAAAAAATGAATGATTTTAAACATAGCTATTTTGACAACGGCGAAGTCAGACTCCATTACGCGGAAGCCGGTGAAGGCCCGTTGGTTATTTTTTATCACGGGTTTCCGCTGTTCTGGTTCTCATTTCATCATCAAATGACTGCGCTGAAGCGTAGCTATCGAGTTGTCGCAGTCGATGGTTTAGGGGTCAATTTGTCCTCGAAGCCTGAAGACCTCTCGTCATATAAATTACAGAATCTCGCTGCGCTGCTTGACCAATTTGCCAGACATCTGGCGGGTGATGATAAATTCTATTTAGTAGGCCACGATTGGGGCGGTGCGCTCGCCTGGTCATACGCTCAAAATTATTCAAATCGATTGTTAAAGGTTGTTGGTATTAATGCGCCACCGACCAACCAATTGTTAGGCTTGTTGGAGACGAACGAGGATCAGCAGAAAAGGTCGTCTTACATGTGGTCGATGCGAAGTGGCAAGTCTCATCAACTAATAACCGAGAATGGCGCAAATCTACTGTGGCAAAATGCTTATGCGAATCTGAGGAAATTGCCGCATTTTACCGAGGAACACGATGAAACTTTTAGATTGGGGCTGGCTCAACCCGGTGCGGTAGATGGCGGGATCAATTGGTATCGAGCTAATATTCCGGCGCTTGGCGATATCACAGAAAAAGACTACTGGCCCTCACGCAATGCCAGTACTTCGGTGCCCGGCTTGTTAATCTGGGGGGAAACAGATCAGACTTTTGTGAGTACTTTTATCGACGATCTACCCGATTTTGTCACTAATCTTGAAGTTTATAGAATCGCTGATGCAGGTCATTCGCCTATGCTTGAAACGCCGGCGTTGGTGAGCGATAAACTCATGGCATTTCTTGCTAGTTGAGGTAAAACTTCAGATTAATTGCCGGCTGTTGGGTTCGAGGGCGAAGGTAACCATGATATCTGCGCTAGATTCGAGACGCTGACCTGAGCGTTGTCGGTTGGTTCGAGCAAACTGAGTAAATTGCCATCAGGATCCCTGAAGTAAATTTCGGTTACGCCGTTTACTTCCTCTGGTTCATTTAAACATTCAACGCCCATATGTTTTATTCGCAAAAGCTCCGCATGAAGATCGTCGACCTCCAAGGCGATTTTGTTATAGCCTAATTTGCTAAATGGTAAGGGCTCATCAGGGTCCGGTGTTCTAGGGTTCACATACTCCCAGATCTCGAGCACCATATTTCCTGTGTTAAACCACGCGACGCGAACTCGGACGTCCTCTATGCCGGTGACTTCGTCGAATCGTTTGCCCATCACTTTGTTGGCGTGCCCGTATGTTTCGACGCCAAGCAAGTGACGATAAAACGCCACCGATCGATCAAGGTCCGGCGTGACTAGCGCGATGTGTGCGATCCATATCGGGCCTTCGAACCGGGGTTCCGCAAGCTGCTCGATTTCAAACATGATGTTATCTGCGTCTCTTGCATAACCGTAATGTACGCCTTGACCATTCAGGTCAATCGGTTGACCGCCTTTGCTTACTGATGTCGCGCCGTTTGTAAGAAATTGGTTGAACAATGCATCTTCAGCAGGCGATTGTAGGCAAAGGTGCGTGACCCCGGGGCCTGCAACAGGGACCTCAGTAAGGTCTGTGTCGCCAGCAAATTGCATAAGCTGAAGATGTCCGTTGGGTCCCTTAAGCACGGCAGAATTTTCGCAGGGCTCTGGTAGGTACCCCGCGATATTATCCTGTTTGTGTCTTTCGAGGGCGGTCACCGACTGATAGAAATTGACTGACTCCTCAACATCGCTCACAGCTATACCGATATGGTGCATGCCTTTAATCGTTGATGGGACTAGTGTCGCTGGTTTATCCATAATGTCTACCTTCAAAACTCAGTATTTGTTTAAACTGCCGGGTAAGCTGTGCTTCGTAGCGGCTCGTATTTTTAATGCCGTGATCGGGGCTGTCTTTTTCTTATTTGCTTGTTTTTGTCCGCGAGTTAACCAACGGTTTCAACATGCTCTCCAGCCCATTTAATTTTATTTCGTACATCAAACCCATTTGTTGGCCAAGCTTCCCGTTAGGAAAACCCTCCTTGTGAAACCAGACGAGATAGGGCTCCGGCAAGTTGATCAGCTTTTCACCCGCATACTTTCCAAATGGCATGACCTGGTTAACGGCGTCGATCAGCGCCTGCTGGTTTTCGTCAGCGCCGGTTTGCGGTTGCGCGTCCTGACTGAACAGAAGTGATGGTTTTTCTCTTTCAGATAAAATTATCGCACGGTCAAAGTGCAAACCAATTTTTTTTATTAAGCCTATCGCGGCCTGATTGTTTTCATCGGTGATCGCGACAATGGTGTTCAGGCCGAGGTGATCATTAGCATGCTGGACAGTTGCCGAGGCGGCCTCAAATCCGAGTCCAACCCCCGCGTGTGTCGGTAACATCACAAAACCGATCCCGACGTCGTCTAGATAATCCCGTTTAACGAGGCCGCACATACCGATGGGTTTCGCCGGATGTTTGGCTTCAACGCACCAAAGGCCAAAACCCAGTGTTTTGTAGTCGTTATTCAATTTGTCAATGTAGGCCGAAGCATCCTCGGGAGTGCGAATTTCCCTGTCGCCAATAGATTGCATCCAGCCCTGCGTATTGGCCAGTTCGAAGATGAAAGGTTGATCAGCCTGAGTGAAACAGCGAAGCCTGAGTCGTGGTGTTTCGAGGATAACTTCAGGGCTCATCGGTGGAAATCACACGCGCTTTGAGTGATCCAGATCTCAGTCGCGCGTGGATCTCGTCTCCCTCTTTGACATCTGAAGCATCGCGCAGGACCTCGAAGGTATGTGCTTCAGTGCTGGCCTCAGCTGTCGCTTGGCTAACAATCGCGTATCCACGGTCGAGGGTGGCAAGCGGACTGAGTGCGTTCAGTTTTCCCGTGGCAGTTGTGAACCTATTCTTTCGCTGTTCGATTTCTGCTGTTGAGCTTCGATTAAGCCTGGCTTTCAGGCTTTCAAGATGGCTATTGAGTGACTGGATTTTTCGGTCCGGGCGCTCGAGTTTGGCGGCGGTGAGCGCTATTCGCCCCTCGGCGCGTTCGAGTGTGCGTTGCATTGCCTGATTGAGTCGTGCCTGTGTGGTATCGAATTGGAATTGACCGACGTAGCGTTCAAACGCACGGCGTTGTCTCAGTTCGAGTTCATCAAGTTTTTGGTTGAGATCTTGTAATCTTTGTCCGGGATGTCTGAGTCTCCGACGCAGGTGATCCAAGTTTTTTTGCTCAGCCTCGATCCGGTTTTGAAAAGTCGCTACAAGCAGGTTCTCGTATCTTGCAAAAGTTTGCAGCCATTCCTGCTGGTCCGGACTGATTATTTCAGCAGCAGCGGAGGGAGTTGGTGCACGTAGGTCCGCGACAAAATCGGCGATCGAAATGTCTGTCTCATGACCAACCGCACTGACCGTCGGGATGCCGCTGTCGAAAATAGCGCGAGCGACAGGCTCGGTATTAAAAGACCAAAGATCCTCCAGAGAACCACCGCCGCGGGTAACCAACAGAATATCCATCGGAGTGTTGCCGTACTCGCCGGCAATCGCTGGATGATAATAGTTGTTCGCCAATCCAATCGCGTTGACGATTTGTTGCGGCGAATCCTCTCCCTGAACTGCCACTGGCAGGATGGAGACTTCTATTCCGGGAAACCGTCGGTCAAGTACATGCAGCACATCGCGAATTGCAGCCCCGGTTGGCGAGGTGATAACACCGATATGTTTAGGCATCGCAGGTATCGCTTGCTTGTGTTGTTCTGCAAACAAACCCTCGGCCTCTAACTGCATTTTTAGTTTGTCGAATGCGCGACGCAGTGCGCCGTCTCCCGCTTCCTCCATAAACTCCGCAATAAGCTGAAATTCACCTCGACCCTCGTATAGACTGATTTTTCCTCTGACGACGATTTGGTTGCCATTCGTGGGATTGAAGCGAATAGCCTGATTGCGATTTCGGAACATCGCGCATCGAATCTGGGCTTTTTCATCTTTGAGTGTGAAATACCAGTGACCAGAGGAAGGCTTAGCTAAGTTTGATATCTCACCTTCCACAAAAATCATGGGGAACTCACCCTCAAGTAACCTGCGTGCAGATCGATTGAGATCGGTGACGGAAAGAATGTCTCTATTTTGAGGGGAACGGGCCATGGTTAGATAATAACGTAAATAGTGCGCTGCCGTCTTGGCATACTACTTCGGACCAGAGGATAATGTAGGCATTGATAATGCATGCCAACGAGAAGGGGTAAAGGTTTTGCCAGATGCGGTAGTGATAGCGATAGCAGGTGGCAGTTGTGCAGGAAAAACAACGTTGGTTGATAAGGTGAGAACCTCAATTGGCGATGAGCACTGCGCGATTGTTTATCAGGATGATTACTATCGTCCAAATTTAGGAGACCCGGTACTTGTCAATTTTGATCATCCAGATGCCCTAGATTTTGATTTAATGGGTGAGCATATTGGTGCGCTGAAACAGGGTCACAGTATAGAAACACCTGTCTACGATTTTTCGACTCACAATAGAATGATTGAAACCAAAACTTTGACGTCAAAGACCTTGATCATTATCGAGGGCATACTCGTCCTGCATGCACCTGCAATTAGACAATGGACTGACTACAGCGTTTTTGTAGGGTGTGCCGAGGACGTCCGCTATGCGCGCAGAAGTAAGCGCGATATTGTCGAACGAGGCAGAACGCCGGATGACATTGAAAGACAGTTTTTCTCTCAGGTGGTCCCTATGCATCGCGAGTTTGTCGAACCCTCGCGTGAACATGCTGACATGGTCATTATGGACTCAGATCACGGTTTGCGTGCGGCTGATGTAGAACGCTTTGTCGAACGGTGTATTCAACTCAAGTCTAGCGTCTGATAAGTCGAGTGTGCATCACTGTAGAGCGCGGTGCTGGCTCAAAGCTTGGTTCCAGCGATTCTGACCTTGGTGGACCGTCAATCACCACATCATATTCACGATAGATCAAAGCCAGCGTCAGCGGTAAATAGACGCGGGTGACACCCAAACCCAGACACATGTGTTTGCCACCGCCGAAGGCATTGGGTTTGTTAAGGTCTTCGCTTAGCCAACGTTCGGGTTTGAACCGCAGTGGGTCGGGATAACGCGCAACTTCAAAATGTGACAATGCGTGAAGGTGGCTGACGAGCGTATTGGCAGGAATGTGCTTACCCAAGAATTCAATATCTGTGGTTGTGCGCTTGGGTACCATTTGTGCCGGAGCAAAACAT
Source organism: Candidatus Azotimanducaceae bacterium (assembly GCA_965657335.1). Classification (GTDB taxonomy): domain Bacteria; phylum Pseudomonadota; class Gammaproteobacteria; order Pseudomonadales; family Azotimanducaceae; genus UBA4582. The sequence goes on along the minus strand of CBFHOH010000012.1, from coordinate 81,520 downwards.
CTTTCTGCTTCTGCAATCAATGCTCGCATGACCGGAAAGTCTCTCATGCCGGTCAATTTTGCCGGTGTGAACCCCTCAAGTTCGTGCTGTAATCTGGGCACCCATTGCGTACCTTGAATAGCCCACATCAGCGGACACAGTAAATTGGCGATGTTGCCGACACCCGCGACAGAAAGAAAATAGACAGCTTGCGCCAGTTCCTGATCGTCGAGTGGTTCACATCCGTCGGGTGGTTTTCGGTCTAGTAGTATAGCCATCGAATCGTCTGTGTGTTCCCCTTTGCTGCGGATGCGGACGACGCGATTAAAATATTCAAAAGCCTCAGCTCTCAGTTGTTGGTATTTCTCTCGCCCAAACCATTTATCCTGGTCAGCAAGGGATAGTTGTAAACCGCTGATGAACTCCTCTTCGAAACGATTTAATACAGCGAGTAGTGAGTCACTGATATCAACCTTGATTTGTGTTTTTGTGAATGACTGCGCATAGAGTCGACAGAGTGTTTCATGGATATTTGTAGATTGGCCCGACGACTCAGTAAAACCCTTGGATATGATATCTGCCGCTATGCTGATGTCCCTGTTTAACGCAGCTGCGCCGAAACCGGGTAATACGAGTTTTCGCAGTCGTCGGTGAGGTTCTCCATCGAGGGTTGAGATGTGCTCATCACCCATTTGATTGCGAAAAAATGTACTCGCATCTGTTGGCCGATATGCCCAATCTTTTGGGCCTTTCCATGCTTGCACATTCGCCTCTGCGGTGGCGATGACGACGCTATCGTTGCCGTCGAGGTTTGCCTGAAAAACGGGTCCAATGCGGTCGACTTGCGCCAACCATGAACTCACGGAATAACCTAGCAGCTTAAAGTCAGTTGGTTCTGGGTTCTCGTTCTGTTCCAGCAAGCTCAGATCAAGTTTCGGAATGTGCGCTAGCTTGTCGATGTCGCTAACCTGCCTCGGCTGATGCGTCATTGGTTGTTAGCATTGCCGGCTTGCTCAGAAATTCACTACTGCCAAGCGTGAAAACAACCAGAACGAGGATGCCAAAGCAGAACAGCAAGGCATCTGCAATATTTCCGGTCAGGTCAACCGCCATGCTGCTGGATATCGGTGCAAGTGATGAGCCGAGCGCCGACATCACAAGCATGTAGGCAATATTTCGATGAGTGGGTATTGCGACGAAACTTAGTGCGTAAGCCATATAGGCGTTGAAGGTAGCAGAGATCGATATGCCATAGGCAAAGGCAAGCAGTAGCATCAGGTCAAGGTCATCAGTTGCTGTGAGTAACCAAACGGAAATCGTTGAAATCAGTACGAAGATGTAGAGTAGGTACTTCACATTGATACGCGATGCAAGCCATGTGCCTGCTAACGATCCGACGAGTGCTGCGGAGAAGACGTTGGACATAAATTCGCCCGACACGGCACCGCCCACTTGAAATTTCTGTTCGACGAATTGTGGTGCCCAAATAAACATGGCTATTTTGGCGAGCATAAATAGCATCAGGCTGATGCCAACCATGATAATGCCGAGGTTCCACTGCGTTTTGACAGAATCAACCTCTGGGACAGCTGCTTTGGAATCTAAGTCTGTACCTGTTGAAATGATTTCTTTATTAAAGTTAGCGGTAAATATCATACCGAGGGTACAGATAATGATGCCAGCGACGACGAGATAGGTGCTGCTAAACTGAAACATGCCAGCAACAAACCAGGTCGCCGTCATCGAGAAAATTACGCCGCCTCCGTTAAAGAGCGCATCTTGCGCAACGAGTACAGTTTGCCTGGCTTTGCCTTCCCAGATTTGGGTTATCAGGGTGCTGGAACCGCAGGCAACAAGACTGATTGCCACGCCAAACACTGCAAACCAAACCGCTAACATGGTGAAGTTTTGAGTGAAGTGAATCAACAGAATCGCAGCGATACAGGTAATGTAGGCAGTAATCAGCACGCTTTTGATGGAGAATTTGTCGAACACAACAAAAGACAAAATGTATCCGACGAACACTGCGCCGGTAAACCAAGTGAACTGCGAGGCCATGGCTGTGATTTCTACGTCAAAATGCTTCGCGGCGCTTGGAATGATTAATCCCATTGTCGTCACGAGACCAGAAATAATAAACGTTGCAATCAGGCATATTGCAAGCAGCTGAGTTCTGTTCAAAGTGATAGTGATTTCCCCGTCTTTAGGCGTGATTTAGAAAGCAGTTTACCTATTTATCGCAATCAATGCGGAACAATAATACGCGACAACTCGCCAGTCTGTGATCAGTTAAGACGAAGTCGTGGTTACCAGCGGCTGGTCGCGCTCATGCCACCGTCAACGACGAGATTCTCGCCCGTGATCCAGGCTGCTGCAGGTGACAGCAGATATTGAACGGCGTAAGCAATGTCCAAAGGCTTACCCATACTGGCGCTTGGCGCTTTTGTCTCCCAACGCTCAACACCTTCAGGCCATTGGTCACGTATACCGTCGCGTTCGACCAATCCTGGTGAAACCGCGTTCGCCCTGATACCGGCTGCACCGAGTTCTAGCGCGGTGGCTTTGGTAAACATTAGCATAGCCGCTTTGCTGGTCGCATAGTGGCTGTGACCCTGTGCTGGATCCAGACCCTCGATTGAAGCAATGTTCACGATTGCATGCATCGCGCGCTGTTCGCTATCGATTGCCGACTGCTTCGCAAATAATTGTGTGGTTAAAAAAGCGCTATCGATATTTGTTCGGTTCATCTGCTGCCATTGTTCAACGCTCATATCTTTCAGGTCGCAGACGTCCATGTTGGCAGCATTGTTGACCAACCCGTTCAGGTGGTAGCCGCGCGCGGTAATGTTATCAAACAGACCGCGGGTCTCGCCCTCCATTGATAGGTCTGCCTGCACAGCGAGTGCCAAGTGGCCCTCATCTAGAATATCCGCCACAACGCGCTCCGCTCTCTCAGCGGAGCGATGATAGTGCACAATGACAGTGGCGCCTGCGCGTGCAAGCTGGCGCGCTATCTCAGCGCCGATACCGCCACCTGCACCCGTAACAAGGATAGTTTGCTCAACGAGTGTAAATGGATCGAACTTGGGGTTAGACATACGCTTTAGCCTGAGTGAATGTTTAAAGGTATCAAGATTTTCTGCGTTGGATACTCAGAGTAAAGCATCGTTGACCAATAGGTCGCCAGCGCCTGCGAAGATAAAAGACTATTTGCCGTTTTTCCAGCCTGTCTCGTACCTCGCGCTCATCACGGGCGGTGCAATTTTAAGATGTTTGATTTTCCAATCGCCATTAATCTTTTCATATTTTTCATGATACCTCGCGGCCTGCCACCGAGTTTGCTGATGCTGATAATAGGTAAACATGCCAAAGAAGTACCAGCGACCCTGAGCTGTATCGCCCTCTACTTCGATGACCGGGTTCTGCACCATGTGCTGGGAGAAGCTGATTGCTTTTTGGAAGCCCTCGAAGAGTTTGACGATTTCACCATGACCAACGGCTTTACCTATGCCATCGCCTTCCCAGATACCGTCTTCAGTGAAGATTGTCTTTATTGCCTCAGTGTTGTGATTGTCGTCGCAGGTCTCGCAATATCGTGACTTAAGTTGGCGAATTGATTCAATGTCCTCGAGTCTCGTCAGTCTTGCTAAAATATCGTTTTCTGTCATGAGGTGCTCCGTCTCCTGCGGTCGCAAATTTAGAATCTTTTGACTTCAGGTGGTTCGCCGGTCGATCCTTTGGTGATACCAGATACTTTGGCGTTCCGTCCGGATGTCTTCGGGAATTTGCGTGATAGCTCTGGACCTGCCGCGGTCAGACCGCCGTCGACAACAATCTCCTCGCCGGTGACAAATTCTGAATCATCGCTGGCGAGAAACAAGGCGGCGCCAGCAATGTGTTCGCCTCTACCATAATCCGGCCAAGGTTGGGATTTTGCAAAATTCGCTTGCGTGGCTTCCGGGTTACCCCCGTCGGCGAGTGGGGTAGCGATAAAGCCGGGGCAGATAGCATTCACCTTGATTTTGTCCGGCGCCAGCTCAACTGCCGAGGATCTTGTTAGCGATATCACCGCAGCTTTTGCCGCGGAGTAAACCAGAGGTCCGGCATCGCCGCTCAAGCCAGCAATAGATGCGGTGTTAATGATTGACCCGCCTTTGCCTGCGGCGCGCATCGCAATAGCCGCATGTTTGATGCCGAGAAATACGCCCTTAGCTAAAACATCAAAAGTGTAGTCCCAAGATTCGACCGTCGTTTCCGTCAACGGGCCAATCGCACCACCGACACCAGCGTTGTTAAACATAATGTCGAGTTGACCAAAGCGACTCAAGGTATGGTCGACCAGATTAGCAATGTCATTCTCGCTTGCGACGTCGGTTCTAAAAAATGAAACTCGATCACCGTAGCCCCTTGCCGTCGCCTCTTCTATCGCCGCTGCACCTGTTGTTTCGTTAAAGTCGGCAACAACGACTCGGCCACCTTCGTCGAGGAACCGATATACACTTGCCAGACCCATGCCACTTGCACCGCCTGTAATAATTGCTACTCGTTCAGCTAATCTCATAGAGCGCCATTCCTTTCTATTTGTTGGTTTTGATGGTTGTCTGTTGAACCTTTGCTTTACCGTCACTAATTTTTAGTGTCATATTTTTTGACAGCATTATTCCGGTGCTGGTCAGGGTTAACGTTGTTCTATATTCAGCGCAATAATCTAAATAAGCAAGACGCGAGACTTTTCCGGTGAGAGGGTGCATGATCCGACGGACGAATAGAGATGAAATCCGACCACTAGTCATTGAGGGAAAAATGGCCATAACCGAGAACAAGTTTGCTGACACCTTGTTGGCCTTGCTAGAAAACGAGATGACCAGCGACGTGTTTTTAGGGGGTTCTTCCAGTAGTAGAAATGCACCTCAAACACCGTTGTCTGAAGAGTTCACCAGCGAAAGATTACACGTTGTTGAATATTTCAATCATGAAGACAACCCTGCGTTTTCCTTGGCAAGGTGCCGCGTACCGGCGGGTGTAACGACTGAAAAACACAGTTTAACGGTAGCGGAGTGGTACGTCGTTGAAAGCGGTCAGGGAATGATGTTTCTGGGTGACAAGGCAATTCAGGTGAAGGCGGGTGATACGGTGCAGATACCTGTAGGCACGCCGCAAAATATCACCAATAATGGGGCCGACGATCTTGTATTTTTTAGTGTCTGTATGCCCCGGTTTGAATGGGAGACGTATCAGTCGCTGGAATAACGGCGATTTTTATTTCTACTGCTCACCTGCGATTTTTTTTACAAGGCGGTACATAAATTCCTGTGCCTCAAAGTACTGTTTCACACCAATACGTTCGTCCTTGCCGTGTAGACGGTTGTCGTTAACATCAGTAAATATGCCGCTCACCCCGAAGGTTGGTATCCCCTCGGCGCGAAGGAATGTACCGTCTGTGCCGCCTGTTGACATCACAGGTACAACGATGACATCGGGCCACATGCTGGTAGTGACAGCCTCAACGTCTTGCATCACAAGGTCAAGGTCAGAGGGCGACGACCAAATCGTATCCCAAACCGAGGTTATCTCAATCGCTGGGTTATCGACGATTTTGGTTAGTTGCGCTTTTACTGCAGACGGTTCAACACCCGGAATGATACGACAGTTGATAGTGGCCTCGGCTGATTGCGGCAGTGCATTTTCAGCGTGTCCGGCGCTCAACATCGTTGCAACGCAGGTCGTTCGCAGCAGTGAGTTGTAATACGGTTGCGCACTCAGACGTTTGATTGCACGCTGTGCAGGACGTTTTTTCGTGATCTCGGTAAAGTCCGCTCGTAGTTGGGGGTCATCAATAACCTTTGCGGTTTGTGTGAAGAAACCGTGTGTCACCTCGTTTAGCTGCAACGGGAAAACGTATTGCCGAACAGCGCTAACAGCATCAATAAGCTCATAAATAGCATTGTCTTTGGCGGGTCGTGAACTATGCCCTCCGGCATTTTTTGCTGTTAACTTGTAAGTCTGGTAAGTCTTTTCACTCGCCTGTAAATTGTTGGTTCTGTACTGGCCATCGATGATGAGCCCCGTTCCACCTTCGTTGATCGCCAGGGCTGCATCAATTTTATCCCTGTGATTTGCCAGCAACCAGAGGACGCCGTTGTGACTGCCGCCTTCTTCATCTGCCGTCAAAGCGATAATGATGTCTCGTTCGGGTTGCCAGCCCTCGCGTGTATACTCAATCATGTTGGCAACGAAGTGTGCTGCCATTGATTTGTCGTCCAATGTGCCTCTGCCATAGAAGTAACCATCCTCTTCGGTGAGTTGGAATGGCGGTTTAGTCCAGTCTGCCTCAAGGGCCTCAACCACGTCGAGATGAGCCAATAGTAGAATTGGATGCTTGGAAGATTTGCCAGGCAATCTCACGACAAGGTTTTGTTTGTCGGGTGCTGAGCCACCCATCCAAATAAACTGCGCTGGAATTCCTGCGGCTAACAGGCGGTCTTTCATTGCTTGCGCCGCCAGTGTGGTATTTCCATGCTCATTGGTGGTGTCAATGCTGATGAGTTGCGAGAAGATAGATTTGGATAGGTCGCGATCTAACGCAAAAGCATTTGTCGATAGACAGAACAGCAGCAACAGTGAAACTATTTTTGAGCAGTTCATCATGACCCCTTTAATTCAACGATGAGAAGATTAAAAAACAGTGTGAGCAGGGCGCCGATTGTAGCGCTTTTGCTAAGGACTAAAATCAGTTTACTTCAAGCGTAAAGCCTCACTGGGAGGCTAGGGCGGTCGCCATGGTCCGTTGATTTTCAACAAGCGCCGTTAAATCTCCGCTCACGAGTTGTCCGCAGCTGACGCGCCATTCGCCTTTAACCATCACGTGCTCAGCTCTATGTGCACCGCAAAGCACCAACGCCGCTAATGGGTCGCCTGCACCTGCGAACCGTGCTTCGTCCAAATTAAACATGGCGATGTCTGCTTGTTTGCCGACGGCCAGCTCTCCGATGTCCGTCCGGCGCATCAACTCAGCGCCGCCTTTCGTGCCAAGATGAAGTGCATCTGTATGTGTGAACGCGGACGAACCATACTTTAGACGCTGTAGCATGAATGCCTGGCGGACCTCTTGCATCAGGTTTGAGCAATCATTTGATGCCGAGCCGTCTACGCCAAGACCGACCGGGCTGCCGGCTCTCTGGAGATCTTTTGCCGGGCAAAGGCCTGACGCCAGTACCATGTTTGAACTTGGGCAGTGGGATATCGCAGTGCCAGCTGCGCCTAATCTGGCAATCTCTGTATCGTCAAAATGAATGCCGTGGGCCAACCAGACATCATTAGAAAGCCAGCCGACCGATTCAAGATAATCCAGTGGTCGTAATCCAAACATGTCGAGGCAAAATGCATTTTCGTCTTTTGTTTCAGCAAGGTGAGTGTGCAGTTGCACGCCATGTGCTCGAGCTAATGTGGCGCTGTCTTTCATCAATTCTGTCGTAACGGAAAAAGGTGAGCAGGGTGCGAGTGCAATTTGTACCATAGCACCAGCACCGCGCTGGTGATAGGCGTTTACCAGCCGTTCGCTGTCCTGCAAAATTTTGTCTGAGCTTTGAACAACCTCGTTGGGTGGCAGGCCACCTTGATCTTTTCCGAGACTCATAGAACCCCGCGTGAGCAGCACTCTTATGCCAACTTTTTCAGCGGCCTCTACTTGTCGATCAATGGCATACTCTGTTTTATCGCTAAAAACATAGTGATGGTCGGCAGCAGTTGTACAGCCTGAAAGCAACATTTCGGTGAGCGCCAGCTCTGAGGAAACGGAGATTGCCTGCTCGGTCAGATTTGCCCAGACGGGGTAGAGACTCACCAACCAATCGAATAGTTCTTTGTTTAGTGCGCCAGGAAATGCGCGTGTAAGCGTCTGATAAAAATGGTGGTGGCAGTTAATAAGCCCGGGAATGACGACGCATCCAGTTGCATCCATGGTGTTGTCTATCGGGCATGTCGGCGTGGTGCCGGCAGGCACGAGCTCAACAATTTTGTCACCTGATATGACTATTCCGCCATCAGCGATGTCTGCCGGATCCTTAGGATTGCCAGTCCAGACCTTCAGTGGGTTCTTAATCCATGTGTTTTTTTTTGTGTTATTCATCAGCAGATTATACTTTACCCTTGGCGAGTGCTGACAGAACTATTTAGCCATTCCAAAAGGTTCGCTCATGGTTTGTACTTTGTTTTGTGGTTGGGTGCTTATTGGGGTATGGATAGGCAACTAGTTTGTTTGATTTTGATTTGCAGGCGCGGGCAGCCACCTCATGGCAATCGCGGCTGGCACCAGCAGTATGAGATATGTCCAAAATGCGTAGTCGTAACTTTGCGTAATGTCGAATATCCAGCCGCTAAAAATAGATCCGAAGCTACCTAGCATTAGAAATAGATTGACGAATCCAAGGACTTTCCCGAACGAAAAGACACCAAAACGGCTCGCGTACATAATCCCCATCATCGGTAATATGCCGCCTGTTGCGAGACCCTGAAGCGATGCTGCTAATGTGAGCTCGACCCTGCCGGGTGCTCCTTGATACAGAAAGAGGGAGAGCCCGAGTGCGACTGACATTAGCCAGTAAAGTTTTCGATGATCAATCTTGTCACCAAGGCTACCGAAAATAAATTTTCCAGCAATCATACTCACAGAGGTGATAGAAATGAGTTGTGCGGCTATCTGCTGTTCAAACCCCAGGTCTCCAACGTAGGCGCCGAGATTGAATTGGACGCCGCCGAAAGCTGCATTCACGGGGATGAACCCAAGGACGGGTATCCAGAACGTACGGGTCGTCAGAATTTCTGAGCTTGTCCAGTCTTTTGTGTCAAGACTCGCGCTATTATCTGCTGATTCAGCAATAGCTGGAGGTTGAACTCTTAGCACAATTAAATTGAGGGGAACCAGCACAGCGAACGACAAGACAGAAAGCACGACGAGAGTCGTTTCAACGTCATAACTATCAAAAAGCCACACAGTGACAAAAGGAAAAACAAAACCGCCGATGGAAGTGCCCATTGCGGAGATACCTAGCGCCATACTTCGGTCGGAGGAAAACCATTTGCTGACTAGAGATTGTGAGGCGAGGGTGCCACAAAGCACCATACCAATCGGCAGTAGGGTGGCGTAGCAAAGTGCTACCTGCCAAAATTGGGTTGCCTGTGATAGCGCAAGTAAACCGGCACTGATGCAGACCGCGCCGATGATGACTAAGTTTTTTATCGGGTATTTATCAAGAATTCGACCGAGAAACGGGCTGGAAAGCCCCGCAATAATTTGTAGCGAGAAAATCGCCAGCATTGCGGTACCGCGACTAACAGAATAGTTTTCCAACCAGGGCACGGCAAATAGTGCAAAGCAGTAAATGAGGATGCCGACACTGATAGCTTGGTTGACTAGTGTTGTCGCAACGATGTACCAACGATAACTCATATAACTTCGGTCGAACGCCTCTAAGAGAAGTAGCAGGGTAGCCTATAATGATTCAGAGGCCCAGAGATTTGACGCCTCGATCACAGGAACATCTATGTGCTAATGTCCTTGGCTTGCTGATATGCATCATGGCGACGAGGTTGATACGTTAGACTTTTACCTATCCGAAATCGTTAGTACTAGACTTACGTGGAACAAACGATGCTTAAGTTGATCGGTTAGTGATGAGTGTTATTCGTTATCTGGTTTGAGCGCTCTTTGATCCAATAAGAAATTCATGCGTGCCTCGCGAATCGTGCATGCTGATCAAGAGGCGCCCTGAGCAGACAAGGTTATCTGCAATCTATCCCCGCCCGATGTGGTGCTACTCTGCCAAGCCGGCCTCTGCTAACAAAGTTAGAATGCCGATCTGAACCGAAACATAAGCGTTTTTGTCTTGCCACCATTCATCGAGTGCGTGAGCGCGCCCACCGAGGCCTCCCCGGCTCATGGTGACAGCCGGTATACCCTTCGATATTGGCAAGTTTGCGTCCGTCGATGCAATGGCTAGTGAAGGCTCTACTCCCATTGCACGGGTTGCTGCGATTGCCCGCTGCACGAGTGCGGAATTGATGTCACCCTGAGCCGCGGGTCGTTTACCGACGCGTTTAATTTCAACCGTAAGATCATCGCCGCCTAGTTTTGCTTTGTTTTCTTGGTCTAGGGCCTGCCCTACGGCAGCTTGGAACACTGCGTCGATCTCATCAAGCTTCATCTGATCTCCGGAACGCATGTCAACTTCCATCCAGGATTCGAAGGCGATGGAGTTGATTGAGGTGCCGCCGCCAATACGTCCAACGCTGTAGCTTGTTTTCGAACCGCTGCGTAGCACCTCCGGTGCCGCATTCGCAAAATTGGCGATGGCGCGGCCAAGGGCATGGTGAGGGTTGGGTAGACCAAAGTGGCCCCAGGAATGCCCGCCAGGTCCTTTGAAAGTGACCTTGTAACGATGTGACCCAACCCCGCCGTATACGATGCGTCGGGCATCGCCTCCGTCGATTGCGATTAACGCATCAATTTTTACAGCATCGTCTCTGAATAGGTGTTTTACGCCGCGTAAATCTCCAAGTCCCTCCTCGCCGACATTGCCAACGATCAGTATGTCCGCCTGCGTTTTAATTTCGGCGTGCTGAATGCCACGTAGTACATCGAGTACCGCAATCAGTCCGCGGGAGTTGTCACCGATACCCGGTGCATGCATCTTGCCGTCTTTGTATTTGACAGTAACGTCGGTACCTTCTGGGAAAACGGTGTCAAGATGACCGCTGTAGGCGATTGTCCGTTTTCCAGTCGTGCCTGCGCGTCGCCCGACGACATTGCCGACTTCGTCAATAGTGACGTCCGTGAGTCCTGCTTCTTTAAGCATTTCGGCGAACCTTAGTCCGCGGGCAGTTTCATTAAAAGGCGGTGCCGGAATTTCGGTAATTTCAATGAGCTCCTGTGTTGCACGGTCTACCACGCCTGCGACATATGCCAGCGCCTTCCTGACTTTTTTGTCTGATTTGATTTTTTGCATTTCTTGCCGATAGCTCGCTTGTAACTTGTCGGGCTGCATCATGTCCGTGTTGTCGGCGGCAGATGCCGGTGTTGGTAGGGCTTGCAGTAACATTAATGAAGCGATAATCGCCGCTGTTAATGCTGTTACCCTGACTGTAGACGGGCTGTTGCTTCGAAAGTGCTTAAAGATAAAACGGGTCATTTTGATTCCTGTGACAGGGCGCGGAATTATTGTCTGGCTCGACGGTTAAAACTTACCATCACCTATCAGGCAGATGAATGCAATTTAATCTCTCAGGCCGCAGCCCTTCAGTATGACCTGACAGAGGAAGTTCGCAATGTCATCAATCATCTCTTCCTCGTATTCAGCTCGATTCAAAATCGTCAGCACTTGTGTTTCAAAGTCAGCATAGTGCTGAGTCGAGGACCAGATAAGAAATATCAGGTGCGCAGGATCGACAGGGTCCATCTTGCCGCGTTCAATCCAGGATTGGATGATGTTGATTTTATCTTTCACCCACTGACGTTGCGTATGACGAAGATAGTTTTCAAGATGAGTTGCGCCTTGCAAGATTTCGTTTGCAAACAGCCGAGAAGCGCTGGCGTGTGTATAGGATAAACGTACTTTTGCCCTAATCATGCGTTCAAGGGCAACCGCAGGCTCCTCGTCCGCCCGGATTTGATCGAACGATGAGTTCCAGAGGATGACGATGTGGTCTAACACCCGGCTGTACAGAGTTGCTTTATTTTTGAAGTAATAGTGAATGTTGGCTTTTGAGGTGCCTACCCGATCCGAAATAGCTTGAACACTGGTTGCGCGGAATCCATGGCGACTGAATTCTTCGATAGCCGCATCGATAATTGCCTGATATTGGCGATCTCGAATTGTGCCGGGTTTTTGAAGTTCGGTTTCGGTCATGAAAAGACGGTTCGAGATAAGAGTTGGACAATCCTGACGTGATAGACAGTAATGTGTCAACATCTAAAACTTCAATATATGCCTATTTATGCACTATATCTAAAAATAAGTCGTAAGAGATTAAAAAACTGTCGACATAGACAGTTTTTTATATGAACATGAAAATCTTCATTAAGTATGAGGGATTCCTTGTGGAATTCATGTTAAACGATGAGTTGGTCAGCGTTGGTATTGCTGATGCGGAAAGGGTCGGGCAAGCAGAGACAGTGCTTGCACCGGACACAACGATATTGAAGATGTTGCGAAGTCGGGGTCTGGTTGGGACCAAAGAAGGATGTGCATCTGGCGATTGTGGCGCTTGCACTGTGATGGTCGGAGAAGCCAAGCCTGATGGAGAGGTATCATATCGTGCGATAAACGCCTGCATTAGCCTCGCAGGTTCGCTCGCAAATAAACATCTCATAACAGTTGAAGGTCTCGCACAAAAAACGTCGGACAACCAACAACGGCTTCACCCTGTTCAAAGTGCCATGGTCGATTGTCATGGATCTCAGTGCGGCTTTTGTACGCCTGGCTTTGTCATGTCGCTAGCTGCCGTCGCCAAGCAGGTGTGCCAAGACAATGAGCAACCCGAACGCGAAGATGCGCGGATGAAGGTGCTTGATGCAATTTCGGGCAATCTTTGCCGCTGCACAGGATATCGGCCAATAGTCGAAGCGGGTGTAAGTGTGCTGACAAGCAGCGACACTCAAACGGCCAACGACGCTATTGATGATGAAATCTCGAGTAACTTCTTGCAGCAACGCGGCTCTGCTAGTCAAAAAGGGGAGCCGGCTGACATGGTGAATTATTATCGACCAGGTT
>CBFHOH010000012.1:59222-68764 GCA_965657335.1 Candidatus Azotimanducaceae bacterium | reverse complement strand
TAACTTCTTGCAGCAACGCGGCTCTGCTAGTCAAAAAGGGGAGCCGGCTGACATGGTGAATTATTATCGACCAGGTTCGCTTGCGGAGCTTGATACACTGGTCGGTCGTTTCGGTAACAAGCATATTATTGCTGGCTGCACTGATTTTGCGCTACAGATTACGCAGCGCTGGCAGACCTATAAAGCGCTGATTGACGTGACCAGCGTGCCAGCGTTATTGACGATGACGGAAACAAAAGGGATGTTGCATGTAGGCGCGGCGGTGACGTATACGGATATCGAACGCCAGTTCAAAAACATGTCTCCGGCATTTGTTCACCTGTTAAGTCGGTTGGGATCAAGGCAAATCAGGAATAGCGGCACAATGGGTGGAAATATTGGTACTGCTTCTCCGATCGCCGATACGCCGCCGGTGCTTTTGGTTTGGGATGCCGAGCTGGTCATTCGATCTTGCGACCCCGATGCCAATATCGAAGCCCCCGGCGTTGAAAGCAAAATCGCGCTGTCAGACTTTTATCTGGATTATCGACAAACGCGTTTGCAGGAACATCAGTACATCTCGGAAATCAGAATTCCCAGGCAAGCGATCAATCGGTTTCATCGTTTCTACAAACATTCAAAACGAATGGAAGATGACATCTCATCTGTAATGGGCGCTTTTTGCTTTGACGGGAATGGTGAGCAGCTTTCCCATGCGCGCGTCGCTTTTGGCGGTATGGCTGCCACGCCTCTTCGAGTACCTGTTGTCGAGGCGCTATTAACCTCCGAAGCACTGTCGGAGAATCTCGTCGGCCGAGCTTGTCATTTGTTGAGCCAAACGCTGACGCCAATGACGGATGTTCGTGCTAGCGCAGAATTTAGAGCAGAAATGGCGGCTGAAATGTTATCAAGAGCGTTGCTTGAATATCTCGGTCAATCTTTGCCCCGGGTTGATGAGTTGGCAATTGCCGGATCGATAGAGGTAAAAAATGCCTGACACAACTGAGAAAAGACGCCTGGATCAACAGCATGAGTCGGCGATTAAGCACGTGACAGGGCAGGCACAATATATCGACGATTTACCTGAGTGGCCAAATCAGCTGCACGTCGCGACAGGTAAGTCGATACATGCACACGCACGAATAAAAAAACTCGCACTGGACAAGGTGCTTAGCACCCCTGGCGTAGTCGATGTGATTACCTATGCAGATATCCCCGGCGATGGAGACGTTGGCGCTGTCTACAGCGGAGACCCGTTGTTGGCGAATGGCGTTGTTGAGTTCGTAGGTCAGCCGATCTTTGCGGTTGCCGCGGTTTCGTTAGAGATTGCTCAACGCGCGGTTGAAGCCGCGGTCACCGAATACGAGGTACTTGAAGCAACCATCACCCCGCAAGAGGCAATGGAGAAAACGTCATTCGTATTGCCGGAAAAACGTTTCATTCAGGGCGATGCGCGAGCCGCGATTGAAAAGGCACCACACAGAATTCAGGGAGAACAATACGTTCGTGGCCAGGAACATTTTTATCTGGAAGGGCAGATATGCCATTGCTCGCCAACAGAAGATCGAGGCGTTCACATTATCAGCTCGTCGCAACACCCAACGGAGGTTCAAAAGCTGGTTGCTAAGGTGCTGGCTGTAGACTTGAATCAGGTCCAGGTCGAAGTGCGTAGAATGGGCGGTGGGTTTGGAGGTAAAGAGTCTCAGGCGGCAGCGCTGGCTTGCACAGCGGCTGTTATCGCCCGTAGAAATCAGCGTCCAGTCAGGTTTCGTATGCCGCGTCAGGACGATATGGTGCAAACCGGTAAACGTCATGATTTTTGGAATCAATACGAAGCGGGTTTTGATGATGACGGACTCATCCGTGGCGTGACGATGGACCTGGCGGCAATGTGTGGCTATTCCCCAGATCTGTCCGAGGGGATTGTTGATCGAGCGATGTTTCATGCAGACAACAGTTACTACTATGAAAATGTCTCGATTACGGGATTTCGCTGTAAAACGAATACGGTATCTAACACAGCGTTCAGAGGGTTTGGCGGCCCGAAGGGAATGATGGCTGCTGAAGCAATGATTGAAGATATTGCTAGGCACATCGGTAAAGACCCGCTTGATGTTCGAAAAAAGAATCTCTACCGCGAGGGGCGAGATCGAACACCCTATGGTCAGATAGTAAAACAGCATGTGCTGGGACGCTTAGTCAGTCAACTCGAGGATTCTTCTGATTACCGCTCGCGACGCACAAGTATTGTTGGGTTTAATCGAGTGGCGGCAGAAAACGGTCATCATTTTAGGAAAGGATTTGCGCTAACTCCGGTGAAGTTTGGGATTTCTTTCACGGCGAATCATCTGAATCAGGCTGGAGCGCTGGTTCACGTATACACCGACGGCAGTATCCATCTGAATCATGGTGGCACCGAAATGGGGCAGGGCTTGTACACCAAAGTGGCGCAGGTCGCGGCTAGAGCTATGGGTGTTTCGCTAGATCGAATTCAGGTGTCGGCGACGCGTACAGACAAAGTGCCTAACACGTCCCCAACGGCTGCTTCTTCAGGCACTGATCTTAACGGCATGGCGGTGCTTGATGCCGTTAAACAAATCAAGTTTCGGTTAACAAAGTTTTGTAGCGAACATTTCGGCTGTGACCAGTCTGAGATCTCTATTTTAGATGATAATGTGCATGTGAAGGGAGTGGCGCATCCTTTTGCAGAAATTGTGAAGCTCGCTTATATGTCCAGAGTGCACTTGTCTGCGGCCGGATTTTACAAAACACCAAAAATCTCGTTCGACTTTAGCACTCAGTCTGGTCAACCATTTTTCTATTTTGCCAATGGTGCGGCGGCGACCGAGGTGATTGTTGACATTAGAACCGGTGAATATCGTGTTACGCGTGTCGATATACTTCACGACGTAGGAGAGTCTCTAAATCCAGCGCTCGACATCGGACAGATCGAGGGAGGATACGTTCAGGGCATGGGTTGGCTCACCACCGAAGAGTTGAAGTGGAACGATCAGGGACAGTTAATATCAAACAGTCCGGCTAACTATAAAATTCCGACAGCGTACGATGTGCCGCCGATATTTAATGTGTCGCTGTATGATGAAGCAAATGCGGAAGACACAATTTACCGCTCGAAGGCGGTCGGTGAGCCACCGCTGATGTTGGGCATTTCAGCCTGGTGCGCGTTAAGAGATGCTTGCGCGAGTCTTGCTGACTATAAACTCAGCCCAAGGATGAATGCCCCGGCGACAAACGAAGAAGTTTATCGATGCATTCGTGATATCCAAAATATGCAGAGACCTGAGCGAGAGCGAACGCAAGGAGAGGAAAATGCTTAAACACAACTGGCAACAAGCGCTGACTAAGTGTCATGAGCGTGCTGAGGCATTTACCCTCGTGACTGTTGTAGGTGTCACGGGCTCAACGCCGAGGGAAGGTGGCAGCAAGATGGTTGTCACCGCAGAACAGGCGTTCGACACTATCGGCGGCGGTAAACTCGAATATCTGGCGATTCAGAGAGCGCGCGAATTACTGGCACAAAAAGAGCAAGTGCAACAGGTTCATCATTTTCCCCTAGCGGCAGAAGCAAGTCAGTGCTGTGGCGGGAGTATGACCGTATTGTTTGAAGTGTTTCCCCGGGCGGCGATGAATCTTGTGATATTTGGTGCCGGTCATGTCGCGAGTTCGCTAGTGGATATTGTCTCTGCACTTGATATGCGCGTGACTTGGGTTGATAGTCGCGCGTCGCTTTTTCCAGCGACGTGTGCGCCGAGTGTCAAACCGGTTGTTATTGAAAATCCGGTTGATTACGTGGAGCAGATTGATGCTGATGCGTATGTTGTGATTGTTACCCACGATCATACGCTTGATTATGAGTTGACCCGAGCGTTGCTCGAAGACCAAGACTTTATGTTTCTGGGACTGATAGGTTCTGCGACAAAAGCTGCCCGTTTCAGGAAAAGACTGAAACATGATGGTTTCGACGAAGAAGCTATTGCACGGGTTCATTGTCCCATTGGTGACTTGAGACTCAACGGAAAATTGCCGATGGAAGTTGCTGTTTCAATTGCTGCGCAATTATTGTCATTGCCGGAATCAACAGACCGACTGGCAAAAAGAGGTTTAAACTGGGGAGACATTAAAGACGTGATCCAGCAAGGCAAATCTGCCATTGGCGAGGAAAAACAGTCTTGAGCGAACGAAGCGGTTTGTCTAGCCTGAATGCAATGAGTGACGCTGATGCTCACGCGGCATTTCTCGCCTGTTGTCATTGCGAGAGATGGGCTTCTGATATGAATCGCATGAGACCCTATGTTTCGGATTTGGCGTTGATTAATGCGGCGCGTGATTGCTGGCGACAGGCATCTGAATTAGAACGACTCGAGGCGTTTCGCGGCCACCCTCAAATAGGTGATCTGCAGGCTTTGAGAAACAAATATGCGGTCAGCGCCAATCGCGAACAGGGACAGATCACAGAAGCTGACGAAGACACGCTGATGGCTTTGGCTGACTTGAACCAGCAATACCTGTCGGATCATGGGTTTATCTTTATCGTATGCGCCACGGGTAAATCTGCGTCGGAAATGCTCGGCCTGCTCAAAAGTAGAATGAACAATACTCGTGAACAGGAAATTAAAAATGCAGCAAAAGAGCAAGGTGAAATTACGTTGCTCCGAATTGAAAAATTGCTGCGTGAATGAACAGCAAGCGTTAAAACGCTAAAGGTACAAAAATGAGACCGATGATTACAACGCATATCCTCGACACCAGCCGCGGTAGGCCTGCCCAAGGCGTATCAGTGAAATTGTTTAAAGCCGGTAACGAAGCGCCGATGGCTGTTGGATTAACCAACGCCGATGGGCGCATTGCCGATTGGAGCGAATCGATAGCAACTGTTGCGGGCAAATACCGATTGGAATTTGACGTGGCCGCCTATTTTTCTGCAATGGACGAGGCAAGTTTCTATTCAGATATTCAAATAGCGTTTGTCGTGTCGGATGAAACGCAACATTACCACGTGCCGTTGCTACTCAACCCGTTTGGCTATTCGACGTATCGGGGAAGTTGATGGTCAGTAAACGAGAGAATTCCTTTGCGCTAAGGGGGCGAATAGCGCACTTTTTGGGCGATCCCATAACGAGCCCGGGGAATTTAGTTTATTTCGAAGACGGTGTACTCATTGTCGAAGAGGGCAAGATTCATCACTGTGATGATGCGCAGTCGTTGGCGCGTGCGGGATTTGATTTAGCGCAATGCGAAGGGTTACCCGATCAGCTCATTCTGCCAGGCTTTATAGATACGCACGTTCATTCGCCGCAGATAGATGTGATTGCGTCCTACGGAACGCAATTGTTGGACTGGTTAAATAATTACACTTTTCCAGCCGAATCCCGTTACGCTGAAAGATCCTATGCCGAAGCTGCGGCGAATGACTTCATAAACTATGCCTTGTCGGTCGGCACGACAACTTCATTTGTCTACACAACCAGTTACAAACAATCGACCGAGGCGTTATTTGAGGCAGCGCTCGCGAGAGATATGAGATTGGTTGCCGGTAAAATAATGATGGATCAGAATGCCTTGCCCGAACTTCAGGATACCGCCGCGTCGGGATATCGAGACAGCGTTGACCTGATTAAGGCGTGGCATGGTAAAGGCCGACTTGGCTATGCGGTGACGCCAAGATTTTCTGGCACGAGCAGTGTTGAGCAGTTAACGCTTGCCGGACAATTACTGACAGAGTTCCCCGATGTCTGGATGCAAACGCACATGTCGGAGAATTTGGAAGAAATCCGCTGGTTGAAAACAGTGCATCCGCATACCGCAGATTATCTTGATTCTTACGAGCAATACGGACTTAACACCGATCGATCTATTTTTGGACATTGTATACATTTAAGTGAGGATGAAATTCAGCGTCTCGCTGATAAAGGTGGCAGAGTGGCGTTTTGTCCGACTTCCAATTTGTTTTTGGGCAGTGGTCTGATGCCCCTAGAAAAATTAAAGAAAGCGGGTATTCCCGTGTCGATTGCTACAGACGTTGGTGGAGGTACAAGCCTTTCGATGCTCACAACGTTGGGAGAAGCCTATAAGGTTTGCCAAATGCAGGGGTATTCGCTGCATCCGCTCGAAGCGTTTTACATGATGACTTTGGGCAATGCGAGGGCGACCCATCTTGACCACTGCATAGGTAATTTTGAGCGCGGCAAGGAAGCGGATATCGTTGTTCTTGATAACAAACCCACGCCCATGATGGCGCGAAGACTTGCCCAGTGTGACCGGCTCGACGAAGAACTATTTGCTTACATGATGATGGGTGACGACCGTTGTGTCGCTCGCACCTACTGTCATGGTGTTCAACAATATAATAAAGGCGAGAATGATTAATGATGGAAGCTTATCTCACAGATTGGTTTAGCCTTATTGTCCGTTGGATTCACCTGATAACAGGCATCGCTTGGATAGGGGCCTCTCTGCATTTTATTTGGTTGGATAACAGTCTCAAAGAGCCGCCCCAGTGGAAGAAAGATAAAGGGATCAAAGGCGACAACTGGTCGATTCATGGTGGTGGAATTTATGAATTCAACAAGTATTCGCTTGCACCACCGGAGTGGCCCGCAACGCTGCACTGGTCTAAATGGGAGGCTTACTCAACCTGGATAAGTGGCACGCTACTGATGGTGGCGGTTTACTACATTCAGGCGCAATCGTACCTGGTCGGTCCGGATAACTGGATATCTGATCCAAGCCTCGCGGTTGCCGCCAGCGTTGGTTTTCTTGCGTTGGGTTTGGGGTTCTACGAACTGGCGGTGCGTTCTCCCTTAAAACATCAATCAATGTTGTTTGCCGTTGTTATCGTGTTTTATCTTACTTTCCTCTCGTGGCTGGCGACGAAGTTGTTTTCCGATCGTGCCGCATATTTGCACGTCGGTGCCGTGATGGCGACGATCATGGCAGGCAATGTTTTTCTCGGCATTATTCCTGCGCAAAAATCATTTGTTGCAGCCGTTGAGAAGGGTTTAGAGCCGAACGCTGATCTGGCTGCTTTCGCGAAGTTACGCTCTACGCATAACAACTACTTCACCCTGCCGGTGTTGTTCTGCATGATTAGTAATCATTACCCCTTTTTGTATGGCCACGAGTATAACTGGCTTGTGCTCGCTTACGTCATGGCGGTGATGGCTTACGCGCGGCATTTCTTTAATCTGAGACACCGAGGAGTAATTAAACCTTCGATTCTGGTCCATGCATCCATTGCATTTCTGGTCGTGGCTGCCTATTTAGGTTACGACAAACTGCCGTCGACAATAAGCGACGGTAACATTGGCACTAGTGCCGAAGCCACAGGGCGACTTCGTCCCGTTGTGGATGATCAGCGGGCCACATATATTCTGGCGCAGCACTGCGTTGTCTGTCATGCCGCGCAACCCACATTTGCCGGATTTACTGCGCCGCCGGCCGGCGTGCTGATGGAGGAACTGGACAATGTCATTGGTAGTGCCGCTAGAATAAAAACAGCGGTTGCGACAAATTATATGCCACTTGGTAATCTCACCGGCATGACGGAGGTTGAGCGGCAGGATCTGCTAAGCTGGCTTGATAGCGTATCCCCATAGAGAATACTTTGATTAAGAGGTGAAAGATGAAGCTGCCGGTGATTGATTTCGCGAGCTATGATGAAGCCAAACCAGAAACGGTTAGGATGATTGCTCAAGAGATGGAACAAGCGCTTACCACGCTGGGATTCATGTCCGTTAGCAACCTCGATGTCACCCGTGAGCAATTGGCGGATATATTCACCTTGAGCGAAACATTTTTCGCGCAAAATGAAGCAATAAAAATCAAATCCCTGTACCGAAGTGCAAAAGAGAACTTTGGCTATCAGGGTCTAGGTGTCGAGTACCTAGACCCGACGAAACCTGCTGACGTAAAAGAAACATTTACCATGCGGGACTTGCAGCATCATGATCCGGCGGACGAGCGTTGGCCCAATGATGCGTTCAGAGACAAGATGACGCGTTTTTATTCGGATTGTTTATCTAGCGCGTACAAGATTCAACGGGTCTTAGCAAAAATACTAAAAACCGAGTCAGACTTCTTCGTTAAATATCACAACGGTGAAAATGTTAGTTTGCGCTTGCTGCATTATCCGCCCACCGATGCTTCAAATATTGCTGAAGGTCAGTTAGGCGCTGGGGCACATACTGACTATGGAATGATTACCTTGTTATTTCAGAATGGCGTAAGCGGGTTACAAGTACTGGATGGAAATCAATGGGTAGATGCCGAACCTGTAGACAACACCATTGTCGTTAACACGGGTGACCTGATGGAGCGATGGACAAATGGTCGATTTAAGTCAACCTGTCACAGGGTACAACCACTCACGGGAGTCGAGTCTAGGTCTTCGATTGCCATGTTTGTTGATCCAGATACAGAGACGCCGGTTGAGGTGTTAAGTAGTTGTATCGATGACGCGCATCCGGCGCGGTACGAGAAGATCACGGCGGGTGAGCATATTCAGCAAAAAATTCAGGCGACACATATTTGATGCACGGAGCAATAGAAACGGACAACGCATCGATAGTAAAAGGCAGTCAGGCTGCTAGGCAGGTAAGAAAATAATGTGCAGGGTGATGTCGGGTTCGAAACGCATCTTTGTTAATCGACGCCAGAGAGTTGCATGACTAATTTAACAGCGATAGAAATCAAGGCATTTATACCTGCAGCTGATTTTGAGCTGTCGAAGCAGTTCTATCAGGATGTTGGTTTTACAATGGC
This sequence comes from Candidatus Azotimanducaceae bacterium, assembly GCA_965657335.1. Taxonomy (GTDB): domain Bacteria; phylum Pseudomonadota; class Gammaproteobacteria; order Pseudomonadales; family Azotimanducaceae; genus UBA4582. The sequence goes on along the minus strand of CBFHOH010000012.1, from coordinate 60,004 downwards.
GTCTGACGAAAGTGGAATCGCCTATTTTCACCATGGCGACTGTAGTTTTTTGCTGCAGGATTTTTATGAACCGGTACACGCGCAAAACTTCGTGATCCATATGTTAGTCGAAGATATCTACAGCTGGCATCAACAGATTGTTGACGCTGGCATCGCAGAAAAATACGATGTACCGTTTTCGATTGTTGAAAAGCAACCTTGGGGCATGCTTGATTTTGTGCTGAAAGATCCGTCGGGTGTTTTATGGCGTTTTGGCCAAAACATGAAATAGTGAATGTGAGGTTGAGGTGTTGCGAGTCTTTATTAGAGACAAGTTAAATGAAAATCATTGTTGATGACCTAACGGGACCCGAAATAGCGGAACTTCTCAGTTACCATGCGCAGGATATGTTTCGACACACGCCTCCGGAAAGCGTCCACACGTTAGATATCGAAACTCTTCGCGGTCCTGATATTACTTTCTGGAGTGTCTGGAGCGAGAGAGAGTTGATGGGTTGCGGCGCATTGAAAGATTTGGGTGGTGGGCACGGTGAGCTCAAGTCGATGAGAACTGCTGATGGTCATACGCGGAAAGGCGTCGCTGCAAAAATTCTAAACCACATTGAAGCGGTGGCGCGTCAAATGGGTATGACCCGATTAAGCCTCGAGACGGGTTCAATGATTGCGTTTGAACCCGCCAGACAGCTGTATTTGCGCTTTGGTTATACTGAATGTGCGCCGTTTGCTGACTATGAGGAAGACCCGCATAGTATTCATATGACTAAAGTGCTTAGCGCTGAGGT
>CBFHOH010000012.1:0-59175 GCA_965657335.1 Candidatus Azotimanducaceae bacterium | reverse complement strand
TATTGCGTCTGTATTTGTCAATTTAACCGTATTGCTTTACGAGGTGCTCGGCGTATATGTCCATTAATGCTTGCGTATTCGCTTGTGTGCAAAGGGTGTGTTTGCCATCGCTATTTTCAATGAAAGTGGTCCTTCCCCTTTGTTCTCCAGTTAGTACAACCGCCAGGTCGCCTGTCTTTGTTTGGTAAATTGAAGGATCCTCTGCAAATGCGACGGCGGAGGAGTCGTGGCATGCGAAACCGTTTTCACCCGTCCTGCCTCGGTAAAAGTTGAGGTAGTAGGGCGTAATTTCGTTAAGCAGTTTGCCCGCGTCGCCGCAACGAACCGCGAGTTCTGCGATGTACTCTTCGCTCATAAGGGATTTCATGGTGACGTCGAGTCCTACCTGAACGGTGGGGATGCCAGAAGTGAAGACGACATCGGTTGCCTCAGGGTCACCAATAATGTTTGCCTCTGCCCACTGTGTCACATTACCGGGTACATCAACTGCACCGCCCATTAATACGATTTCTTTCACGTTGGTCGCGAAACTGGCGTCAGCTTGAATGGCTCTGGCGATATTAGTGAGTCTACCGACGGCAATAACGGTGAGTTCCCCAGGGTACTCTTGAGCTGTTTTGACAAGGTACTCGTGGGCCGGTAGCGCTTCCTGTGTTTTTGCGCTTGGTTTTACGTGCATATTTGCGAGTCCATCTGCGCCGTGTACAAAGTCTGGATAATCGTCCTCGGCTTTACCGAGTAGGGTTAAACCAGCCCCAGCGTAGACCGGCACCGGAATGTTGAAGCGCTCACAGAGATACAACGCATTGTTGGTGCAGTGCTCGATAGACGCGTTTCCAAATACGGTAGTAATGCCTTCTAGGCTGAGGTTGTTGCATGCATGCAAAAATATTATCGCCATAGCATCATCGATGCCTGGGTCAGTATCAAAAATTACGGGGATGGTTTTCAATTGAATTCCTGTAGCTGTCTCGGTCATGAACCGATGGTTAAAGTTTCTAGGGCGTCGGGCTTTGCACTTCGATAAGCAAATACTACGAGTAATATGACAATGAAGAAACAGCCGGTCCCTACTTTGAGTGCAAGTAACGGTGTATTCGCAGCGACCAGCGCACTGCTCAAAGACGGGCTGATTGCTGTACCGGTTGTCGCTGCCATCAGTAGCACCGAGACCAGGCGCGGGCTTGGCACCGCAACCATCTCTGTAGCAAGCGAGAGGATAAGTTTCAGTAATCCCAAAGTGACAAAGCCCCAGCAGAAAGAAAGATAAGGCATATAGGCTGGCTGATCGACCAACCAGAGCGGCATAGTTGAAAAAGCGGTCAGTATGGCCGCGAGCAGAGCAATTGTTCTGGTCGCAGCTTTGATAAGTATCGCGGCAGCAATAAGCTGTCCGCCAAGCATGCCAGCCCAGAAGTTGCTAATTAGACTACCCGCATCCGAGGCTGACATTGAGATGACTTGCTGAGCGTAGCTCGGCAACCACATGAGGATAAAATTTTGACCGGTAAGATAAATGAGTAGCGCGAGCATGCACAAATAGATACCCATTGGCCATGTGGCTAATTCTTGCCTGAAATCCTGGCGCTCTTCTTGCGGGACCTCTGGAAAATTCGAGCAGGCTGTTAGTACAAGTGTTATCAGTGCGAGGGCCGCGACAGTGCTGTAGCCGCTACTCCAGTGTAATCCGTTAGCGAGGTAAACGACGACTAGTGCTGTACACAAAGTACCAGAGAGACTGAATGAGGCATCGGTAATGACGAGCATGGTGGCGCGGCGCGCTGGCGTGTAAACCCTTGATATAACGACCGCAGCGGCCGGTAAAGCAACACCGCATCCGGTGCCAATGATGCCCAGTAATATCGCGTTGACGCGATACACGTCGACAACATAGAAACCGAGTATCGCGAGAAAAATAGCTGTGAACACCAGCAGGTTGAGTGTTTTAATCTTGACGTAGTCAAAGATAAACAGGCTAATAACCGAGCCAACCAAAATGCCTACGGTTAACCAGCTAAACTGGTTGGAGACAACGGTGGCTTCTCTGTCAAAGTGCTGAGAGATCGGCGTAATCAAAATCCCGATTTGTGCCAGCATGCCTGACATGACCGCATAGGCTAAAAAGCTGATCAGGGTGACACGGACTAAGTTACTCATGGTCATAGGACATTCGTTTAACGGATCAGTCGTGTGCGTCTGAATCGAAAAGAGTATGTGTGTCTTCGGACAGAAATGACTTTCCTTCACTTAGCTCGTCTTTCGAAAGCCCAACGAGTTCGTGTGGAAAAACCAGCCATCTGTCGGTTGGGTGCAAGAAGTAATCAGGTTCTATGTCCGTGATGTTTTTTTCTGGCTTGTACCAAGGGCACGCAATTTTTACTGTTTGTGGCATGTTGAGTCGGGACTTGGCTTTTAATTCATCAAGGATCGCAACGATACTGCGGCCAGAATCAAAGACATCGTCAACAAGCAATAATTCGTCGTCGGCATTGATGTTGTCGATAATATATTGAAGACCATGGACTTTGACGATCTTGTCTCTTTGACCGATGCCATAGTAAGAGGATGTGCGGATAGCAATGTGATCAGCTTCTATACCCTTATATTCTAGGTACTCTTGAACAGCGATACCGACCGGGGTGCCCCCACGCCAAACACCAACGATAAAATGTGGACGAAATCCGCTTTCAAAAATCATCTTTCCTAGTTTAAAAGAATCTTCAAGCAGTTGATTCGGAGTAATAAATAACTTTTCCATAGTTTCTCATTCTTATTGGATGGGTAGGTTTTGGTAATAAGCGCTGTTTTATGCTGTTCCGTGACTGTTTCGATTTGTGTAAAGGCGATTCCGGTTGGCTAGTCGGAACGCTGGTGAAGACTTCGCAGGGTATCACTCACACGGTCCCACTGTCATGATTAATAATGTTTGTGATAGCTTGGCTTCAGCCCCAATTACATTTATCCTCAGCGACTTAAGTTAGCAAAGACTGACCTCTCAAAACGAGCTGCGCCTGATGGAATTTCTCTCTCGCTATTTTGATCTCCAGCGTAATAACACCAATATCAAAACCGAAGTGGTTGCTGGATTGACCACGTTTCTGGCAATGGCTTATATCACCGTAGTGAATCCGGCTATCCTGTCTGATGCAGGGATGGATTTCGGTGCAGTCTTTGTTGCGACTTGTATTGCCGCAGCATTTGGGTCGATAGCCATGGGGCTATTGGGTAATTATCCGATAGCAATGGCGCCAGGCATGGGGCAAAACGCCTTTTTTACCTACGGTATTGTACTCGGCCTCGGGCACACTTGGCAGACAGCGCTCGGTGCTGTTTTTCTCTCCGGCGTGATTTTTATTGTTATGAGTGTGCTGCCAATCCGAGAGTGGCTTATCAATGCCATTCCAAAAAACTTGAAGCTCGGTATTGCGGCAGGTATCGGTTTCTTTCTTGGTTTCATCGCACTTAAAAATGCTGGCATCGTTGTAGATAATCCGGCAACGCTGGTGTCGTTTGGTTCTCTAACAGACGTTGGTCCGCTGCTTTGCATGGTGGGTTTTGCGCTGATTGCGACCTTGACCGTAAGGAAGGTCACCGGTGCCGTGATCATCGGCATGTTGGTTGCCGCGATGCTTGGTTGGTTCTTTGGCGACACGGAGTTCAAAGGTGTGTTATCTGTGCCGCCCTCTATCGCACCTGTTTTTCTCGAGCTCGACATTGCCGCCGCATTTGATATTTCAATGGTAACGGTCATTTTGACGCTGTTGCTTGTTGATGTGTTTGACACTGCGGGGACGATGGTTGGTGTTGCAAACCGGGCTAAGCTGACGGACGAGCAGGGAAAAATGCCTAGGCTTGGTCTAGCGTTGGTGTCCGACTCTGGTGCAACTGTTGTTGGGTCGTTAGCTGGCACATCCTCGACGACTAGCTTTATTGAGAGCGCCGCCGGTGTCGAAGCCGGTGGACGTACCGGGTTGACTGCTGTCACGACAGGGGTGCTGTTTCTCTTGTGTTTGTTTTTTGCGCCGCTTGCTCAGAGCATTCCAGGTTACGCCTCAGCGGCAGCGCTACTTTTTGTGGCTTGCCTGATGCTCAGAAGCCTCGCGGATATTGACTGGGACGACTACACAGAGTCAGCAGCAGCGGTGGTTTGTGCGCTAGCGATGCCGCTGTCATTTTCCATTGCCGACGGTATTGGCTTGGGTTTTGTCACCTACGTTACAATTAAACTACTCAGTGGTCGATCCAGTGACTGTTCTATTGCGGTTTATGTCATCGCCGCAGTATTTGCCGGCAAATTTGCATTTTTGTCTTAGCGTAATATCAACAAAACATCGTTTTTGGCATTAGGTGAAACGGTTCACCTGCTCGAGGTAGAATTTCTTTCGCTCGGTACTCAACCAGCTGGTTTCGAACGCATTTGCGTTGAGCTGACGTATCTCTTCGCGTGAAAATTCAGCTTCCTCGGTGAGGGCGAGAAAATTATCGGTTAGATACGCGCGGAAATAGCCCGGGTCATCAGAGTTAATCGTCGCTTTCATGCCTTTCTGCAACATCGACTTGATCTCTTTGGTTGTCAGTGACTGCACCACAAAGCGGTTTGAAACAGGGCAAACGGTCAAACCAAGACCGCGTCGTGCGATTTCGGCGCAGAGACTGTCATCCTCCAGCGCGTTTATTCCGTGATCAATTCGGTCGACCTGAATGTCATTAAGGCACTGCCAGATATGATCGACAATATCGATTTGGTTGACATCGCAATGCATGGTCAGTTTTAGCCCCTCGTTTCTTGCACGTGCAAAAACCTCGGTGAACTTGGTCGGAGGGTTGTCTTTTTCGTCCGAGTCAAGGCCTACACCGATGATCCAGTCTTTGAAGGGCAGGCACATCTCCAAGTGCTCCATAGCTGACTCTGCGCTCATGTCTCTGAGAAAACACATGATAAGGTTTGACTCAATGCCCAAATTTTTCTCGGCATCTAACTGTGCACGATGAATACCTTTGATGATGGTTTCAAAAGCGACACCTCTTGTCGTGTGTCCCTGTGGATCGAAGAAAGGCTCGACGTAAACGATATTGTCTTCGTGTGCCCGTTGAAAGTAATGATATGCAAGCTCGTAAAAGTCCTGTTCAGTCTGCAACACGGACATGGCGGCATAGTAGATTGTCAGAAATGACGGCAGGTCATGGAAATCATACGCCGCGATGACTTCCGCCGGGGTCTTGTAGGCCAAGGCTACGTCATTTCTTTCTGCCAAAGCAAAAATGTGCTCGGGCTCAAGCGTACCTTCAAGATGAACATGTAATTCTGCTTTCGGCATGCCGCGAATATAAGCTTCCATGAGTTCTCCGGTTTGCTTATCGAATTTGAGTAACAACAAGGATATAGTAAAAATAAGACCAAGCTAAATAAGAGCAAAAATAATTTGCAGAATCCTGGACCCCAAATGTTATTTGGACTCGAAGATCGTCCGCCGATTGGCACATCGCTGTTAGTTGGGTTGCAGCATGTATTAGCTGTATTTGGCGGTTTGTTGGTTGCGCCGCTGATCATTGCCGGTGGCATGAACCTCTCGTTGCAGGATACCAGCTATCTTGTGAGTTCCGCGCTGGTCATATCCGGTGTCGCGACTTTCATACAAATTCAGCGTTTTGGCCCGGTGGGTTCCGGTTTGTTAAGTATTCAGGGTACCAGCTTCGCGTTTATCGGTCCGCTGATAGGGGCTTTTTATGCATTAAATGGTGCTGAAGATAGTACGGAGGCGCTCGGTACCTTATTTGGTTCGGCTGCTGCCTGTTCCTTACTTATGATGGTGTTGAGTTTTGCGCTGCCGGCACTACAAAACCTAGTAACACCCAACGTCACAGGTACGACTGTGATATTGCTTGGTGCTACCTTAGTGTGGACAACCCTGACCAATATCCAGCAGGCCTACTTGGATCCGGTAAGTGGTGGCTGGACCGTGTTGTTTCTCGTATTGCTGGTATTTCTGACCATCGTCTGCATCACGCGGTTTGGCAACCCATGGATGAAGCTCAGCAGTATTTCTATCGGTCTGGTAATAGGGCTGCTCGCTGCACAATTGCTGGGTTTAACCGACTTTGCTCGTTTGTCCGAACTTGCACCCGTTTTTGTTCCTGAACCCGCGCGCTATCCGCTTGCTGTTGACTGGGTCATTGTTGCCTCACTGTTTCCTATTTTCCTGATTTCAATGATGGAGTCGGTTGGCGACCTGACCGCAACCAGCAATCTTTCAGGATTGGCCACGACCGGCAATCAATATTGGCAGCGCGTTCGTGGCGGCATCCTAGGTGATGCGACTAACTCACTGATGGCCTCTGTTTTTTGTACCTTTCCAAATACGACATTCAGTCAAAATAACGGGGTGATTCAACTAACGGGGGTTTGTAGCCGCTATATAGGATTAATTGTTGCGGTTTTTTTGGTCGTACTAGGGGTTTTCCCCGTTGTGGGTGGCGTTTTTCAGTTTATTCCTGACGCTGTGCTTTATGGCGCGACATTATTGCTGTTTGGTATGGTCGGATATGCCGGTATCAGGATTGTGCGAGCGGGTTCTGCTCAGCGTGGCGACTGGTTACTTGTCGGATGTTCCGTCGCGGTTGGATGGTTGCTGTCGATTTATGTCGGGGCATTTCAATTTCTACCACAGGAGGTCATTACAGTGCTGGAATTTCCTGTCACCACGGGTGCGTTTATCGCACTTTTAGTTGAAGCCCTCAGGTTATTGGTGGTGGGCAGGCTTTCAGCTGTGTCGTAGGGCGATCAAATTCAGGCAAAAATATTTGGCACGTGGCGGCTGCTTAAATAGACCGCGAATCCCTCGAGTCTTTGATAATATGCCGGGACAGGAGTTAATTTTGCTGGGCCACAATTAATCAATCTTTGGCGTTTGTGGACGGCACTTAATCGGGTGAATTATGAGTGAAGTAGTGGTGGTTGGCAGTACCAACTGGGACATCGCAATGTATCTGCCGAGTTTGCCTTTACCTGGCGAAACCGTGGCAGGTGGCACATTGCAAAGTGGCTTGGGCGGAAAGGGGGCAAATCAGGCAGTGGCGGCTTTCAGAGCAGGCGGGGTCCCGACCTGCTTTATCAGTTGCATTGGAGACGACGATATAGCGAACTCGGTTAGGCAGGTGTTTAACGACCTTCAGATGCCAATACCTGAAGTCAAAGTGATTGATGGTGTGGGCACCGGCAGCGCGTGTATTTTCGTGAATGCGGAAGCTGAAAATTGTATCGGCATTGCCAGTGGTGCCAATGCCTGTGTGTTGCCTGCGATGATCGACGAACAGTCAACGAGAATCGAAAACGCGGGCGCTGTATTAGTGCAGCTTGAGATTCCATTCGAGACCATTGAGCGCATCGCGGCAATTTGCGCGGAAAGCCAGACGCCCTTCGTTTTGAATCCCGCACCAGCGAGAGACATACCCGCAGCCTTGTTGCCAATGATTGATATATTAACTCCCAATGAAGTCGAACTGGGCCAAATTAGCGGTATGCCATCGGGCACGCTTGACGAGGTGACAGCTGCTGCACAAAGTTTGTGCAAACAGGGCGTAGGCACCGTGGTCACGACGCTCGGTTCCCGGGGCTGCTTAATCGTCGCGGGAGCTTCCACCGAATTCATAGAAAGTTTTAAAGTGAATGCAGTAGACACCACAGCCGCAGGTGACGTCTTCAACGGTGCGCTAGTTGCCGAGCTAATTAGGGGACAGGCGATCAGTGAGGCGGCGAAGGTGGCATGCGCCGCTGCTGCGATAGCTGTGACAGAAAAAGGGGCGATTGCTTCTATTCCCGATCGGGATACCGTGCTCGCATTGATGACCGAAGGGGTCTGAGCGCTGAAGGTTAGGTTGGTGCGTGATTTGCGTGCCAATGACGCGCGATGTCTACTCGACGACAAACCCAGACATCGGTTTTGCTCGAAATGTAATGAAGGAATTTTCTAAGCGCCGCAGCTCTGCCAGGTTTGCCGACGATACGACAGTGTAAACCGACGCTCATCATTTTCGGTGCTTTCGCACCTTCCGCGTACAACTCGTCAAACGTATCTGTCAGATAATTCAGAAACTGATCCCCTGCGTTGAATCCCTGTGCAGCGGCAAACCGCATGTCGTTAACATCGAGCGTATATGGCACAACCAAGTGGGGCGACTCAAAATCCTGGCACCAGTACGGCAGATCATCGGCATAAGAGTCACTGTCGTAGAGAAAGCCGCCGTATTCGTTGACTAGGCGGCGGGTATTTGGGCTATCTCGACCGGTATACCATCCAAGCGGCCGTTCACCTGTCACTTGGCGGTGTATTTCGATCGCCTCTGCCATGTGGGCACGTTCAATGTCTTCAGAGATAAATTGGTAGTCGATCCAGCGCAGACCATGACTGGCAATCTCCCAGTCTGACTTGAGCATCGCCTCAACGACTTCGGGATTTCTTTTGAGGGCTGTGGCAACACCATAAACGGTGACTGGCATGGCAAATTCACTGAAAAGCCGATGCAAACGCCAAAAACCAGCACGGCTGCCGTACTCATATAGGCTTTCCATACTCATATGACGGTCCGGATAAGAAGCTGCGCCGATAATTTCGGAAAGAAATGTCTCTGAGCCAGCATCACCATGCAGCACGTTATTTTCCCCACCCTCTTCATAGTTAATAACAAACTGCACCGCTATTTTCGCATCGCCGGGCCAGTTTGCTTTGGGTGGTTGTTGCCCGTAGCCAATCATATCTCTTGGATATTGCTCTGGGTGCGATTTGTTTTTCAATGAGCTCGGGTCTCGTGTTTTATGAAGATCTGACTCAGTCATATTGTTCTCTTGCTGAATAGGTTTTTCCGGTCGCATCGACCGGTCTTGCAGAGCATGTTATCCGACGATTAATGTTAGCGCTATTTGCAACTGTGCTAATATGCGCGCCTTGATCGCTTGATGTCGAACAACGGGAGTTAACCTTTGATCAGAATCCTGGCCTTAATATTCAGCTTGTTTGTTACCCATGCCGTTTTCGCCAATGAAGACATGAACCAATGGTTCGAAGAGTTAAAAGCCTCGGGCAATAAACACGATCTTTACAAAGTGCTGTATGCCATGCCCAAGGGGGGAGACTTGCATGCGCATAACACCGGTTCAATTTTCTCAGAGTGGATGTATGAACTCGCGCTCGAGCAAAAAGTAAATGGTTACATCTACTACACCAAAACAAAAATAAATAATTGTCGTCCCTACGGTGGTAATGAAAATTACCAGCCGTATTTGATGTATTTCAAAACCATTCAGGCATCTAATTGGCAAGCACTCGATGATTGTGAGAAGGCCGAATACAAACCGCTCACGGATCTCAACGAAGCAGAAAAAGCAGCCTGGCAAAACAGCATTCGGTTGGATAAACCACACGAAGGTCGAGAAGAGTTCTTCCGTATGCACTGGCAGCGAATGGCTGATCTTGTATCTAATCCTTACTTGGTGGCCGAGGGTGTCGTTAGGAACATGAAGGCCTTCAGCGCTGAAGGTCTGTCATATATGGAGCCCGACTATGCCGTGACTGGTTACTTGAACGCGGATGGCAGCGCGACTTCCCGGGAAAAAGTCATCAGTATTTTGCGCGACCGGTTAAATCAAAACGATGTGAAAGAAACAGGAATGATCGTCAGGTTCCAGATGGCCATCTTGCGATTCTTGCCGAATAGTCTCGAACAGTTAAAACAGGCTTATCAGTTTGTGGCTGCAAACAGCGACTTGTGGGTGGGCCTGGATATGGTGGGTCGCGAAGATGATGATAAGGGGCACCCGGGGCGATTCCTCAGCACAATGCGTGATCTTAGACGTCAGCACCACAGCGTTAATCTATCGATCCATGGCGGCGAGGTGGATGAACCCAATAGTCATGTTAGAGATACGTTGACGCTGGGTGCACGCAGGATAGGTCATGGCGTAAATCTGATTACCGATCCAGATTTGATGCTAATCATGCGGGATGGTCCAGCGCTAATCGAAATTAATCTTATCAGTAATCTGTTGTTAGATTATGTGGACGACTATAGCCAGCATCCATTCCCGGAATATTTGAGGACGGGCATTCCTGTTGCGCTTTCTACTGACGACAGGGGAATGTGGGACTCAACAATGACAGATGAGTTTTTCGTTGCGACGCGCGAGTTCAACCTATCTTGGGATGAAATCAAACAACTCAATATCAATTCGCTGAAGCACTCGTTTGTTGATAAAGACACTAAGGAAAAGCTTCTAACTCATTATCATGAAAGGGTTATCAGCTTCGAGAAAAAAATGACTAGCAAGGGGGTCGAGTCATTGCTCGCGGTAGATCCCGACATTCGGTCATTTATTTGTAAAGAATACCAACTATGCACTTTAAAATAGGGCATAATGCCGCGCTTAAGCGTCAGTGATGGCGCGAGAAGTCCACGATCTAACAACTGGCGCTGTGATCTGTCTTCAACGGTCAGATCAGATTGCAAATTCAATTGGGGAGTACAAACATACGATGATCATGATAAACAGCAAATTAAAGAAGCTAGCTGCAGGGGTAGCGGTGGCGACATTGACGCTCGGTGCATTGCCGTCAATCGCAGCCGAAATGGAAGAGGTTGTTGTGAAAGGCGACCTTGGCAGTCTTCCTGGAGAGAACGTTGAGTCGGTTTTTGGATTCGGTAAGTCGATCCTTGAGACATCACGTTCGGTATCAACCATCAGCGCGGAGCAGATCGAACGATTCAGTATTTCTGATATCGACGAGCTAGTCACACTCGCGCCGGGTTCATTTACCCAGTCCTTCTTCGGCGTCGCTGGTTCATTGGATGTCCGAGGCACACCGGGCGAAACCTACTTTCGCGGTGTTCGGCGACTAGATAACCCAGGCAACTATCCGACACCCATTGGTGCCTCAGATCGAATCGACATCGTGCGTGGACCAGCTTCACCTATTTATGGACCCGCAAAGATCGGTGGTTACCTCAACTTTAACCCTAAGTCAGCGCGCGCCGAAGACGGCAAATTCATGGCTGACGACGAGGGTAAGCTAACCTATACAACAGGTAGCTGGGACAAAAGCGTACTCTCCGCCGAGGTTGGAGGACCCACTGAGATAGGTGGTCGGGAATACGGTTATTACTTGTACGGTGAGGTGGAAAACTCAGGCAGTTACTATGATAACGGTGGTACAGACCAGACTCTGATCCAAGTTTCCTTCGAAACAGACATTAGCGATAAGCTTACGCTTCAGTTCGGTGGTATGTATCACGAATACGAAGGTAACCAGAACGCTGGTTGGAACCGTTTGACTCAGGACCTGATAGACAACGGCACTTATCTTACGGGTAGCCCTGCTTCACTGGACACGAATGGCGACGGCTCAATTTCCCACCAAGAGTATGATGTAAACGGTGACGGCTTTTACGAAGGTAATCCGTTTTTGTTTTTGCCAGCATTTGGCACGCCAGGCTCGGATGACTTCATAGCTGCTGTGGAGGGTTCTCTTTCACCTCAAATGTCGCTGTTACCAGGTGGTGGCACGGTGCAACTGCAAGGTAATCAGACGCTGATCGCAGCTGATGACTTACTTGAAAACGATGTAACGACTTTGTACTTTGATATCGTATACAACGGTGATGACTGGACGATTAAAAATCAGATGTTTTACGAGTCATATGAGAACTTGAATGAAAACGCCTATGGCTTTTCTCAGTTTCATGATTCCTACGTGTTTGAAGACAAGCTGGTTTTCTCCAGAATATTCGAGGGCGATAGCCTAACGACTTCTGTGCAGCTTTCACCGTCTGTCAGGTACACAGACTTTAGACATGGTGATGACTACACGAACGAGTACTTCGACCGTCGTGATCTAACAGGACCATCAACCGCACTTGACCGCCGTCTACTTGCTACTCGCATTGATGACGATTACACCGAATATTACGTTGGTGATTACACTAACATCGGTTTAGCTGCTCTTGTCGATTTCACTTTCGAAAACGGTTTCAGCGCGCTACTCGGTGTTCGCTGGGACACGGTTGACATGGAATCGAGCCAACCGCTGGATAAGTTGTTGTTCTCATCATCTAATAACTTTTGCCTCGACGGCAGCTGCGCGAATTTGAACGCCTCTGACGATCAAGACGGCATTTCGTGGACAGCGAGTTTTAGTTACAACTCGGAAATCGGTCTCGTACCTTATGTCACGGTGTCTGAGCAGACAACTGTGATTGCGGGTCAGGGCGCAGAAATCCAGACAGCAAACATCGCAAGCGGAGGCGCGTTTGACGGGTCTGAGCTGATGGAGGTCGGTATCAAGGGTAGCTTGATCGATAACTCGCTGTATTTTGCGCTGTCTTATTACGAGCAAGAACGTACAGACTTTAACGCGCAGGCAATTGTGACTAACTCGACAGATAGAACTGAAGGTGTCGAGCTGGAACTTCGTTGGGTTGTTAACGAGAACCTGCTATTGACTGCGGGATACTCGAAGATCGAAGTAGTTAACCTCAACACGCTTGAAAATGGCGGTCGTTTCAGCTTCCTCGGAACAGGCGACCTGGTCGGTGTTGATCCAAGATTGCTCTACGGTGGTGCACCAGGCGGGTTTGTTGGAGCGGCAAACGAAGATTCATCGCGTAAAGCCGGTATCCCAGAGAATATTTTCTCTCTTACCGCAACTTATGATTTCTTCAACGGCATCGCACTTAATGCCAGTGTCGTGAATGTTGATTCTACTTTCTCAGGTTTCTCCCAATCAGTTGAGCTACCGGGCTACACGCTGGTTAATGCTGGTGTGATATACGAAACTGAAAGTTGGTTGTTCAGCTTAAACGGCAAAAACCTGACTGATGAGCGTTATTTCCGGGCAAATTTCCCGAACCTGTTTGGCGGCACAATTGTGTTACCAGAACTGCCTCGCCACTTCCAGGCGAAGGCTGAATACCGGTTCTAGAACCTGTCTGATCAGTAAGTTAAAAAAGGCAGTTGCTTGTAAGCGCTGCCTTTTTTTTTGAAAAGAATTTGTCATATTTAAGGAATACGATTCGTGAAAGCCCATCCCCAGTTAGCTCTGCTGTTTGTGTTCAGTATTTTTCTTCTTTCAGCCTGTGTTAAATCTGATCCCTCGTTGGATCATCAAGCTGAGAAAAACCAGATTCAGATGACTAAAGTTGCTGAACTTGCTGCTGACGAAAAGCCGATTGAGGTGAAGGTCGTTATTGTCACAATGTTTGAGATCGGCGAACTTAGCGGTGACACCGCAGGGGAATTTCAGCTGTGGAAAGAACGTAGAGACCTAAGCCAAAAATTTCCCTTTCATGGTTATAAGGATCTTTATTTCAACAAAGACAGCGGCATCTTGGGTATTGTCACAGGAATCGGTACGGCGCGTTCAGCAGCGGCGATTATGGCGCTTGGCATGGACCCCAGGTTCGATCTGAGCAAAAGCTACTGGCTGGTCGCTGGTATTGCAGGATTTGACCCGGAAGATGCGTCGGTTGGTTCTGCCTCATGGTCGGAGTACCAGATTGATGGGGATCTATCTCATGAAATTGATGCGAGGGAAATCCCCGAGGACTGGGAATTTGGTTATTTTGCACGCTATACAAAAATGCCTTTCGATCCGGATAAACCCGCACCTACCGGTGAGATGTATCAGTTAAATACGGGGCTCACAAATTGGGCTTATCAGCTAACGAAGGATATCGATTTGGGGGACGATGAGTCGCTGATCGAGGTGCGTGAAAAATACACCGAGCATGAAATGGCACGCAAGCCACCGTTTGTGCTCAAGGGGGCGAATATGTCTTCTTACACCTTCTGGCATGGGGCTATCCTGAACGATTGGGCAAACAAGTGGACCGATTATTGGACCGAGGGAAAAGGCAATTTTGTTTCATCTGGCATGGAAGACACAGGCTCATATCTGTCTCTCTCTTGGCTGGACAAAATTGGTCGTGCAGATAAGAACAGAATGATGGTGTTGCGAACGGCGAGCAACTATACCATGCAGCCTCCTGGCATGACCGCGGCTGAAAATCTTCTCAACGAGAATAAGGGCTACGGTGGACTCAAAGTCGCGATTGAATCGGCTTACGTGGTGGGCTCGAAGGTGGTGGATGAATTGTTGGGTAACTGGTCCCATTATCGAGATAATATTCCTTACGCTGATCCGGTGCTGGAAAACACTGCACCTTGATCAAAGCAAATAAGTTACCTGTATTAGTAGGTTTACAGCACGCCGTGAGGGCGTAGCAGAGGTATGTATGACAATTGCGAATACTGAATTTATAAAAGGGTTACCCAAAGCGGAGTTGCACCTGCACATTGAAGGATCGCTGGAACCTGAACTCATGCTCTCGCTTGCAAAAAAAAACGGAATTACGTTGCCTTACGCAAGTTTGGCAGACATTGAAGCAGCCTATCACTTCGACAATTTACAAAGCTTTCTTGATCTTTACTATTTGGGCGCGGGCGTATTAATTCACGAGCAGGATTTTTATGATTTGATGTGGCAATACTTGCTGCGTTGTCGAGCAGAAAATATTGTTCATACTGAAATGATGTTTGATCCGCAGACACATACCGAGAGGGGTATCTCATTCGAGACAGTGCTCAACGGCTTTTGTCGGGCAATGGATGATGCCCGCGAGCAGTGGGGACAGAGCAGCGAGCTCATAATGTGTTTCTTACGTCATCTGTCAGAGCAGGAAGCCATTGAAACGCTTGAATCTGCACTGCCATTCAAGGCACGAATCAAAGCGGTGGGTCTCGATAGTTCTGAGGTAGGTCATCCACCGGAGAAGTTTCAGCGGGTGTTCAAAATGGCAGCGCAAGCGGGCTTTTATCGGGTCGCACATGCCGGCGAAGAGGGGCCCGCACAATATATTCGTGATGCGATGTCATTGCTTGATGTTCAGCGAGTCGACCATGGTGTGCGTTGTGTTGATGACCAAGCACTCGTCGCCGATTTGGCCAGTTCTCGTATGCCGTTGACGGTATGCCCATTGTCCAATGTTCGGCTCTGCGTTTATGAGTCGATGAGCGAGCACCCAATATTGAATCTCTTGTCGCAAGGCGTGTGTGTGACGGTCAATTCGGATGATCCATCCTATTTTGGTGGTTACCTTTGCGAGAATTTTGAAGCCCTCGCAGGAGAGCTTGGTATGACGAAGTCACAAGCGATCGCGTTGTGCCAAAATAGTTTCGAGGCAAGTTTCCTCGACACCGCGGAAAAGAAGCGGTTTGTAGAGATGTTGTCTAGCCTGTGAATGGTAGTAACGTTTCGATCAGCTGATTGATCTTTTTGTGTTCGTGTAAATTTGATATCCAGCCTTCTGGAATGCCGTGTTCGCCACCAATACCCCATACAGCGCCGGCTACAGCACCCAACACGATAGCTCTGCCGCAATTATCTCCGCCCGCGTAAATGTTCGATCTCACGGCGTCGGTGTAAGAGGTAGTACGCTCGAGGTTAAACAGCATGCTCGCACTGCCACTCCCGAGGTCACAATGAAGGCCATATTTCTTTGTGACATCCAGCAGATTGCCATTTTCTGATAACACACCGCTAAGAAACTTGTTGGTTTCTTCGCTGCCAGTGCTTACTGCCGCTTCGATGCTGGCTTTAATCGGCTGCCCATTCAACACGTTGGACAACAGGGTTGTTGCGACCCTACCGTAGTCTATCGCTCGCTCGGCATTGTTGGTTACGCGGGTTGCAGATTCGCTCAAATGCATAAGATCGTCGTCGTTAAGATGGCAGGCAACCAACGCCGGCAGTTTGCTGATAGCAGGCAATTGCTCGTCGTTAGCACCCGGGTAGTCGCTGACGCCTGCTAGGGCTTGAAGTAAAGCAGAAATATAGCTGGCTGCATCTTCAGGGTTCGATGCTGCTTCGGCAAGCTTGGCAGTATTGGTCGCTAGAGCCTGCCCTTGGTATCGCTTTGATGCGGAAAGAACCTTGGTAAGCAGTGCTTGTTTTTCTCGGTCCTCGCCGTCGAAGGGTATCTGATTTGTACGTGCCAAAGCATCGCTTTCAGTTCGATATATGGTGTCGAGGGTGAGGCGGGTCGGTTTGTCAATGTAGCCAGAGAATGCGCCGCCGTAACCAAAATGATCTCTAAACGATTCCTGATAGTGATGCTTTTCGTACCGGTTACCGTTTGCCACAAGAGACAAAAGCATGATTTTTGATTGCTCGCCATAGTGTGACAACTCGCCAACTTGTTTGTTGCCATGGGCAAAGTAACCAACCTCAGTATAGTCGTCTTCGTTTGGCGCTTTAAATTCCGGTTTTTCAGGTGCGAGTTCTTGAATACGACGTTGGCTATACAGCCAGTGAAAGCCCATCGTAGCTGAGTCTGCAACGAGTGCGCCGAGGATACTGTTTCTGGCCCTGACTATTTGGTCTTTGTTCATTGTGCACTCCTGACGATACTGGCTTGCTATTATGACGCAACTGGTACGTAAAACGATACTGCCTTAAAGACGGCTAAGGTGGGTTGAAACTGATGATGCGTTACGCACCGAAGACCCTTAAACCGTGAATGCCGCCATGCGGATAGTGCATATAATAAATTGCATTCACTGCTGCGGTCTCCTCTATGGCTGTAAACTCGTGCCAAGTATCAGGATGTAAGTGACCAAAGCTCACGAGGGGTTTCCATATTGGGTTGTCTGGCAAGTGCAGTTTGATTTCAAACTCGGAGAACCCCGACGCGAGATATTGTTGATCACCCATATATGCGCGAAAGTCCTCTGGAATAATTTCTTTCGCATTCGGTAAGACAACTTTCCACCCCGGTAACGATAGCGAAGGTAGGTTTTCTACATCATTCAAAGCCTCAGCGGCAAAGTTTGCGCCGAAAATGTGGCAGCTAAGGGGCGGATTTAATCGGTGAAGGTAAGTGTCAACGATGATACTTGAGATGCTTGTTTCCTTTTCAAGTTTGAACAATGCATGCTCTCCGAAACCGGTGCGGGCTGACTCCCAGCCAAACATATAGTCCTGCTCACGTTTACCCACAACAGCATCCGCAGGTCGGCCGTAGTGTTCGTTTGAGATATGACAAATTTCGGCTTTCTCCAAAATGTTATCTTGGCGATATAGTGCTTCTCCCTCCTCGCCATAGAAATTGACTCGGGCAATGCCACCCTCATGAAAGCAAAGAATTTTACAGTCCGTTGCCCATGTAGGATCGATGTCGAACGCGTGATCGGCATCAGGGGTGAGCCGCTGTTTCTCCAGCACTAACGTGATCTCGCCTGTTTGTTTGTCGGTGAGTTGTGCTGAAATTGTGGGTACCTGATTACCTGTGAACCATTTGGTACTTATTGTAAGGCGTGTGATTTTCGATCTTGATGTCAGTCCCAAATGGAGCCAGTGATGCCCTTCGGCGTTAAAGTGGAACCCATCTCCGGTTCGATTAATCTTCGTGGCAATGTGCCTTTTTGACTCGAAACCCCAGTACTTCGCGCCCATATGGGTAAAGTCACCCCTGCAATCCCGTGGCTCATCTGGCAGGGCGACTTGATGCGGATTGGTGAATGTCGAGTCAGAGTATGACTTCAAGAATGCGGCTAGTCTCATCATGGTCAAAGTAGAATCTCTATTGGCTGGCTTAATGTGATTTCATCGCAGTTGTCTTCTCCAATACCTGGATCTTGGTGCGGCGAACCTCTGTCTATCACTAAAAAGTCCGATACACCCTCAAGCGCAAGACTGTAGTGATGCCAAGTGCCCGGATGATAATTCACGCCTTGGTTTCCAGCAGCTTTAAACACTTTGATGTCCGCTTCGTTCAGCTCGCCGGGAGGTGCTACAACAACCAGATAAGGATTGTTTGAGAGTGGAACGAATGCCTGACTCGACAGCGGGTGTCGCTCCATCTTGAGCAAAAGTAAAGGCAAAGCTAATGGCGTCGTGCGGAAGATATTGAGCAGGGGCATGCCACTTTCTTGCGTTAATGACAGGGTTGCAAGGTCGTGAAATCGCTGTGTGTTTCCGTCGTTGATTGTGCGAATCTCTTTTGCTGTCCCCGATTCAATGACGTCACCATAGGGCGCGAAAGAAGCAGTCGTCAGTGGCGCAGTGGTAATTTTCATTGTTTGAGTTTAGACATCGTCGGACGTTCCATGTTGTTTGGAATCCATGTTATCAGAGTGTGGCCATGTTTACGGCTTCAGTAATTCCCGTGAAGTCGGTCGCACCGTGCGTTCGCGGATGCGACGTTGGTGAAACAGGCGATTTACGATTCCAAAACACTGTACATGGAATTAGTTTGCGCTATTATCGGGTCAAATAATAAATATCTGCGAGGGAAAAGATATGGAATTCAAATCAATTACACCTCACTTGGGGGCGGAAGTAAGCGGCATAGATTTGTCTGAACCCATGGGGAGCAATACCTTTAATGCGCTTCGCGAAGGCTGGTTGAAGTGGGGTGTACTGGTATTTAGAGATCAAAAGCTGACTCGGGACCAACACGTTGCGTTGGGCAGTAAGTTTGGCAAGCTGCACGTACATCCGATGTATAAAGATCAAAAAGATCATCCCGAGATACTCAAGGTGGCGACGAATGCCGATAGCGCATACACGGCCGGTGAAGGTTGGCATACTGACGTGACCTGCGACGAATATCCGCCAATGGGCTCGATGTTATACGTCACGCAAACGCCTGCCTGTGGAGGTGGTGATACCTTATTTGCTGACATGTATTTGGCATACGATCTGTTGTCCGAGCGAATGAAGAATATGCTGCAAGGTTTGACTGCGGTGCATGACGGCGCACTGCCCTATGTCGGCAGCTATAAAACAACGCCGCCGGAAGGAGGCTATCCCAGACATGAACACCCCGTGATTGCGACTCACCCGGACACAGGTAAAAAATTGCTGTACGTAAATTCCGGTTTTACCACTCGTATCAAGGGCCTGAGACCCAATGAGAGCCGAGCATTGTTGGATATGTTATTTCGCCATATCGAGTCGACACCGAAGCTGGTTGCGCGCGTAGATTGGGAACCTAACACGCTGGCTTTCTGGGACAACAGGTGTACACAACATCACGCGGTGTGGGATTATTATCCAGAGAGTAGATACGGTGAACGCGTCTCTATCGTGGCGGATACGCGACCGGCAGCCTAGTGTTTCGTCAAGAAGTCTGAGCGCTGTAATTGTTGTGGTAAAGGTCTTGCAACAAGCGCTCTTTTTCTTGCCAGCGAGCCTCGAGCCATTGCTTTGAATTGCCTAGCTCGCTGGCGTTTGTGCTTCCAACCCAAACTTCAATACTGCGAACTGACCCGCTCAGGCAAGTCCAGAAATCTCCTCCAGCTGGATAACCAACCGTTACATCAAGCACTTGAGCGTCACCCATTGTGTTAAGCATGGTCTTGAACCCCCCGGATTTTGGCGGCAGCAGATATTCGTAGGGAGATTTCTGCTGGTTCCTTTTTTCCTCAGTAAAGCGAGTGCCTTCAGCAAAGTTTAGCAGTGCGTCTGAGCTTGAACTGGTTTGCTGTGCAACTTCAGAGACAGCCTTAAAGTCTTTTTTGTTTTTGCTTAACGAGCCACCTCTAGTTAAGCGAGGAAATCTAAGTGCGAGGCAAATCCAGCCAACAACAGGCACGTATACCAGCGTCGACTTTATTAAAAATTTCAGGATAGGGCCGTCAGGAACAACAATCGCCTGTAGGAGCAGAATATCAAACCAGGATTTGTGGTTACTAACAATAATAAGAGGTCGCGTTGTATCTTTGCGCAGGTTGCCGTGAATTTTGAAATCTATCCGCAATACTCGGGTTAACCAAAATGTGTTGCCTGCAACAGCGAGCCGATAGAATATCGCCGTACAGCGATAACAGAGGTGCTGGAATTTTTTGACAGGAATAAGATTGAGGACAGCAAAAAGTACTAGAAAAGGAATCCAGATCAGCAGGTTGACGGTAATTGCAGTCAGCGATAGACAGCTTAAAATGTGACCTGAGATTGCACGCAATTGCGATCTACCCTCGGATAATTGGTGGTACGAGCGATCATGGAATCTTGTGGAATATGCAATGTTTGCGGGTCCAAAGCAAACGAGTATTGTAAAAACAGTTGTTTTTTTGCAGGTTTTTTTGTGTTTGAGTAAAAACGACACACTCGCGAACCGTTAGATAAGACTGCAAAGAGAAGATTAGCGCGGAGGTTTTGCTCGTGTGCGTCTGAAATAATCCGTGGCGCTGAGGCGCCATGTTTGTATGCCTTTTTAAGACGCTGCTCGCACTTGTTCGCGAACTCGGTAAAACTTATATTGTCCGGGCAGTTTATTAGTAATAAGGGATGAATAGTTTGAGCGAATTAACCATTAAAACTCAGTCTCGCGTAACTACTGCGCCATGGTACCGCTGGTACGCACTTGGTGTCTTAGTGCTCGTTTTTACATCCAGTCATGTCGACCGTCAGATAATGGGCATTCTGTTAGAGCCAATTAAACATGACTTAGGTGCCAGTGATACACAGATGGGTTTTTTGATCGGACTGACATTTGCGCTTTTCTACGCGACGCTTGGTATGCCTATTGCGATGTTGGCTGATAGGAGCAACCGTCGGAACATCATAGCTCTTGCTGTGACGGTTTGGAGTGGTATGACAGTCGTGTGCGGCTTTGCTCAGTCATACCTTCAATTGGTGGCCGCCAGGATAGGTGTAGGAATTGGAGAAGCAGGTTCAAGTCCGCCTTCGCACTCCATGATTTCAGACATGTTTCCACTAAAACAACGCGGTACAGCGATGGGCATTTACGCCATCGGAGTCAACCTTGGGGTACTTATCGCGTACCTTGCTGGCGGTTGGATGAGTGAGAACTGGGGTTGGAGAACAACTTTCATTGTTGTCGGTCTTCCTGGGTTGGCAATAGCTTTACTGGTGCGCTTGACCGTCGCGGAACCAGAGCGGGGCGCTTCTGACAGGTTAGATGGTCTTGCGCCAAAGGCGCAGAAACCGGCGCCGCCTTTTCTCAGCGTGGTTAAATACATGTGGTCGACCCCGGCCACCCGACACGCTGTTTTTGGTAGCTCCCTTGCGGGCTTCGTTGGCTATGGCATGGTGTTGTGGTTGCCTGCTTTTTTCGTCAGGTCTCACGGTTTGTCTCAAACTGAAGTAGGTTTTACGCTGGCGCTGATGTCCGGTGTGGTAGGTGGCACAGGTACATTTGCCGCCGGTAAACTCGCAGATATGCTCGCACAACGGGATGAACGGTGGTTCGGTTGGCTGGTTGCGATAGCGAAAGCAGGATTGGTACCTTTTCTTGTGCTCTTTTTTCTCATCGAGGATTTTGTCACATCGCTATATGTTTATTTGATACCGGCTTTTTTTGCTGGGTTCTACCTGGCCCCCACATTTGCAATGATTCAAAGCCTTGTGAAACCTGAAATGAGGGCAGTTGCAGCAGCGATATGCCTGTTCATGCTGAACATCATAGGTTTAGGATTCGGACCTCAGGCAGTTGGGATTGTGAGCGATCTTTTTGCAGATGCCTATGGCAATGAGTCGCTGAGGTATTCACTGCTAGTCTTTTCATTTGTTAATGTATGGTCTGGCTTTCACTACTATCTTGCCGGTAATCACCTCAAAGCGGGTATTGATAGAGCTAATGTTTCTGAAGATGGAGTGTAATGATGGACTTTGATTTCTCGAGTGATGAGAAAATGGTGAGAGACCAGGTAGACAAGTACCTGATGAATAATTGCGAGAATGGAGTGTTTCGATCTGTGCTCGAGGGAGAGGGCGCCTACTCTGAGGATGTCTGGCGAGGTCTCGCTGAAATGGGGGTGCCCGGAACTGCGATTCCGGTGGAATATGGTGGGGTGGGCGCAGGTTATTCGACGCTGTGTCTTGTTGCGGAGCAATTGGGTGCTTATCTTGCGCCGACACCTTTTTCATCCTCAATTTATCTTGCAGCAGAAGCGATTCAACTGTTTGGTTCTGAAGCTCAAAAGCAAGCTTGGTTGCCAAAATTAGCCGCAGGAGAAATCATTGGTACGCTGGCGGTTACCGAATCGACTGAAGAAAGCACCGAAGACAATATTTATGTGTCGTGTAGCGATGGCAAAATGTCCGGCCGTAAATTGATCGTACCGCATGCCGGTGTAGCGGACCTTTGTGTTGTGGTCGCGCGGGACATTAGTGCCGGTGTGAGTCTATACCTAGTTGATCTGCGCGATGCGATCGGCACGGCGCCTGACACAGTAACGGTGACGCCGGTCGCGACCGTTGACGATACGATGAACTCTTGCACAGTTGAATTTACAAACACGCCTTGTGAGCTGTTAGGGGTTTCTGGTCAAGGCTGGCATCAGTTAAACGCGGTCTATGACAGGGCCGCCGTGCTTGTCGCGTTTGAACAAATAGGTGGAGCAAGAAAAGCGCTTGATATGGCGGTAGATTATGCAAAGGGTCGGTTTGCATTCGGTCGTCCCATCGGGTCATTCCAAGCGCTGAAGCACATGATGGCAGACATGTATGTGGCGCTTAAACTGGCGGAATCAAATTGCTATTACGCTGCGTGGGCGCTGTCAACGAGTTCTGATGAACTGCCGTTAGCGGCTGCCACCGCCAGAGTTTCGGCTACTCAGGCTTATCAGCTTTGTGCCCGAGATAATATTCAAGTGCATGGTGGCATGGGTTTCACATGGGAATTTGACTGTCATCTTTACTATCGACGTTCTAATTATATGACATTGATGCTTGGTGGATTACCGGCGTGGGAAGACAAGTTAATTAAAGCATTACCATCTGGCAAAGCGGCTTAAGGAGCAACGAATGGATTTTAACGATACAAAAGAAGAGGCAACCTTCCGTCGTGAAGTGAAAAGCTGGATTGCTGAAAATGCGCCGAGTTATTTGCGCGAAGAGCTTGAATTGAGTGGTTTTGGTAGCACGCGCACGGGTAGTTATGACGCGTTAACAGAAGCTAAAAAGTGGCAAAAGAAAAAAGCTGATGCCGGTTGGGCCTGTATCCAGTGGCCGGAAAAATACGGCGGCCGCGGCGCGACGCCGATTCAGAGTGTCATTTGGAATCAGGAGGAGGGCGTATATGGCAAACTAAGCGGAACCTTCATCATTGGTCAGGGTATGTGCGCGCCGACCATGATGGCCTATGCGGCTGAAGACCAGCTCAAACGCTACATTCCAAAACTGGCAAGTGGACAAGAAGTCTGGTGCCAACTATTTTCAGAACCTCAGGCCGGCTCGGACTTGGCAGGTTTGCGAACCAAGGCAGAAAAAGATGGCGATGACTGGTTGATCAATGGCCAGAAAATTTGGACCTCAGGGGCACAACACAGCGACTTTGGCATTCTGATCACGAGGACAGATCCTGAGGCACCAAAACATCGTGGGCTCACCATGTTCTTTCTTGACATGAAGTCCGAGGGCGTGGACGTCAGGCCGATAAAGCAGGCCAACGGCGACAGTGGTTTCAACGAGGTTTATTTTGACAATGTTAGGATCCCTGATGCGCAACGACTGGGCGATGTCGGTGAAGGCTGGCGGGTTTCCCTCACGACACTGATGAACGAGCGTATGGCAATTGGTGGCGGAATTGCTACAGGGTTTCCGGAGGTTCAAGCGCTGGTCGAGGAGCTGCGAGTCGCGACCGGCACAGCCATCGATAATCCGGCGGTGAAATCGAAACTGGCAGATTGGTATGCCAAGAGCGCTGGTTTAAGAAACACCGCGTCGCGAGCCATCTCTGCGCTGTCAAAGGGAGAGATTCCCGGACCCGAAAACAGTATCGGAAAGCTGGTTGCAGGTGGCATGATGCAAGACATCGCTAAATTCTCGCTTGATCTTCAGGGGTTAGGTGGCGCAATAGTAGACCCAGAGATTGCTCGGGGTTCAGCGCGCATTCAGGCGATGTTGATGCGCTCACCTGCAGTGCGAATCGAAGGTGGTACTGATCAGATATTACGTAATATCTTGTCTGAGCGCGTGCTTGGATTGCCCGATGATATGCGGGCGGATAAGGGTATCGGATTCAACAAAATACCGACGGGTTCGTAAGCTTCTCGCTTGATTGAGATGATTAAGTCCGGCGTGCTGAGTATTGCAACACGCCGGGCCACTAGATTCACAGGGGCATTCACAGGGTGTTTGCGACTAACCCAAAATTTTACTCCGCTTGTCTGCCCAATATTTGTCTCGGAGCACACGCTTGTAGAGTTTGCCTGTCGGTAGCCGCGGCAACTCAGCCTCGAAGTCAATTGATCTTGGGCATTTTTGTGCTGAAAGGTGCTCGGCGCAAAAGGCCATCAGCGCCTGAACCAGTGCCTCGTCCTCTTCAATATCAGGCATTGTCTGAACGACGGCTTTCACTTCTTCGCCAAAATCCTCGTTAGGTACGCCGAAGACAGCGGCATCTGCTATTTTGGGATGGGTGATAAGTAAGTCTTCAGTCTCCTGAGGATAAATATTCACGCCACCCGAGATGATCATGAAAGTTGACCGGTCTGTCAGATAAAGAAAGCCATCGTTGTCGAGGTAGCCAATATCGCCTACGGTGCTCATTGTGCCGTCGTTTGATGTCACTTCCTTGGTTTTCTCATCATCATTAAAGTAAGAAAATGCGTTCGCGGTTTTAAACCATATTTCACCTGGCTCTCCGTCAGGCATTGGCTTTCCGTCTTCATCGAGAATAAATGCTTCGCCCATGATTATTTTTCCGACACTACCCCTATGCGCCAACCATTCTTCACTGTTGCAGGCGGCAAATCCAAGTCCCTCAGTTGCACCATAATACTCGTTGATTATTGGCCCCCACCAATCAATCATCTGCTCTTTCACTTTTGCGGGGCAAGGGGCGGCTGCATGTATCGCAACTTCGAGCGAGGATATATCTGCCTGTGCGCGTATTTTTTCAGGTAGTTTCAGCATTCTGCTGAACATCGTTGGGACCAGTTGGCTGTGGGTGACAGCATATTGGCCGACGTAGTTGAGATATGCCTCCGGATCGAACTTCTCCATAATGATGGCGGTGCCGCCGGCGCGAATAGTTAACCCGACTGCCGCCTGGGGAGCCGAGTGATATAGCGGCGCAGGTGACAGGTAAATCATGTCCTCTCGGTACTGCCAAAGGCCCTGAAGAAAGCTCATTATTGGCAGCTGTTCTGAGGGGGGCTGCGGCATCAGCGGGCGTAGAATACCTTTTGGCCGTCCAGTTGTGCCCGAAGAGTAGAGCATAGCAGTGCCAAGAAACTCATCAGCGATGGGGGTCGATGGCTGGTCTGCTATGGCATGGTGATAATTGATAAACATGTCGCTTGGTAGCTCTGTATCTTCATCAGCAATAACGTAGCATTTTGTGATGTTAGGACATTGTAAGAGCGCTTCATTCAAGACCCGGCACTTTGCTGCGCTTGTGAAAACTGTCCGAGATTCGCTATTGTTGAGGATATAGGCAAGTTCGTCTGCAGTGAGATAAGAGTTTATGCAGGTGTAATAGAGACCTGAACGTTCACCGGCGCCGCAGATTTCAGGGTAATGAACTGAGTTCTCCATAAAAATCGCGTAGTGATCTAGCCGATTAAGTCCCTGAGAGCGGAGTAGATGGGCAACCTTGTTTGTCTGCTGATCAAACTGCCGATAGGTGAGGATTTTGCCAGTATCTGCCATGATGATGGCAGGTTGGTCCGCTTTCTTAACTGCAAATTGGTCTGCGTACATTGTTGATAGCTCCCCATCATCGCTCTATAGACGAGGAAGTATCGTAGTTCGTAATCCGTTTGCGGTAAACAGCTGTTTTTAAGTCTAAGTATTAATAGGATGAAAGAAGCCGGATGCTGCTTAAATAAAGCACGGGAGAATAGCGAGAAGCCTATTCTCCCGCGTACAGCAATCGTTTTATTTTAAACTGCTGTAATAGGCTGCAAGATTTTCCACATCGGTATCTGTTAACGGCCTTACCATGGGGGCCATCATTGGATCGACACGATCCCCGTCTCTGAATGCCTTAATTTGTTTCACAAGGTAGGTCTTTTTCTGTCCTGCAAGATTTGGCCAGAGGTCATTCGGGCTGATACCTGCTGTACCGTGACAAGCAGCGCAAATAACGGCTTTCGCCTTGCCGGCGGCGATATCTGCTGCATGTAGATGAGGACTCAGGGCTAACATAGCCAAAATTGGAACAATGTACTTCACGGAAATCTCCAAAAATAAAGAATAGAAAATTGTAGTTACACTTATGCAAAGTGACCTTCACGATTCGGGCGCCATATTATCCTAAATCTTTCTGCACGGGTTTGATCTTGGTCACTTTGCGTGAATTTAATCGCAAATAGATGCATCATATCTCCAAAGTCTGAGCTGTTCTGGAGATCGAAATGAATACAACAGGTGCGTATGTCATCGTTATGCTACTAGCGGGTCTTGGTATTCCGGTGATGGCTGCTTTGAATGGTAGTCTGGGCGCCAGACTTGATAGCCCCGCGCTTGCAGCGGCGATACTTTTTTCTGTCGGTCTGGTAGTTGCGGTGACTTTCCTGCTAATAACAGCGGGTATGCCATCAACATTGATCGCACCTGATACGCCCTGGTATTACTATCTTGGGGGGTTCTTTGTCATGTTCTACATACTCAGTATTACGTGGGTTGCACCGAGGTTTGGGGTTGCAAATGCGGTTTCATTCGTACTCCTAGGGCAGTTGGTCGCAATGAGTGTGATTGACCATTACGGGCTATTTGGCTCAAAGCAATTTGAGATAAGCTTCCAACGCATTGCAGGGCTGATACTGATGGCAGTGGGTATTCTAATTGTGTTGGCAAAACCGTCTGAGGTCTAGGGCGATAGAAGGTGGCCAGCTCATAATCTTATTGCGCTCTGCTGATGAGTCCAGCGTACGCAACAGTAAAGGCCGCTTCCTGAAACGCTTTTAGCCCTGTTTCAGCAAAAAGAATGGGTATCGGACGATCTGAAAGCGTTGTTTTAATTGTTTTTGGTGCTAGCAAGATGACATCAAGGTGATCAATGAGTTGAACAGCTGCCTCAAGTTTAAAACTGATGGCTCCCCCTGCAAAACGTCCTTTCGTCATACGTTCTTTAATGAAAACCGTGTCAATGCTGTAGTCTTTCATCAATTTTGAAAATTCACGCTGGCATTGTTGAAACTCCTGTCGACTATAGGCTCTGTTAAGCCCTAGCTTACGCACCCGACATGCGGGTAGAGTAAATTGCCCATGTTCCAGTGTGAGTAGGCAGACCACAACATCGCTACCAGTAAGTTCAACTCCGCAAACTTTCATCTAATTATCTCTTTATTAGTCGTTTTATTTTCTATTAGATCATAGGCGTTGGATTAAATTCGCGAATATTTTCTAGCGCTGCGCGAGCAAATTAAGCGATGACCTTGCACACGCGTTCTTTTTCCACTGGTAGCGTTCGCCCCAAAAATCTATACCAATTATAATTCCGTCCCATTGATTCACTTTACAGCCCTTTTACGGCGGTTTTAACGCTGAAGCGGCGGAAAAAGACGATTAGAAAAGAATTGCTAATTACAAACAGATAACATGGTTGAAAAACGTTACGAACGGAAGCACTTACACACAAGGAAGGTGTACCATTTATAAAATGAGAAAAAAATCTACGACCATATATACCGTGGTAGCCATTACCTTCGGCCTACCCTTTATACTTATTGGTTGGAGTCTCGCTATTTACTCAGCGAACCTGCCTTGGACGCTCGCCAGCATACCCGTTATCCACAATCAGAGTGATCTAATCTACCTGCTCGATACAGTGCCTGTTTTGCTGTTTTTAGCTCTTTTTTTTGTGGTCAGAGCACGTCTCGAAAAGCGAGAAAACCACGTAACGGCACTGACATTAACTTCTCTCAAATTAATATCAAGAACCATGGCGGATGGATTCATCACCATTACTGAAGAAGGAGCAATAATGGCGGTAAATGGCGCGTTGGAAAAAATGTTTGGTTATGAAGAAAAAGAGTTGGTCGATAAGGATATCAATACCCTAATGCCCGCCAGCTACGCCGAAGGACATAAGCTGATTATAAAAAGGTTGAAATCTCACGGCGTGGATGGCACGGACGCGGTATCGGGGAGAGCAGTTGAAGGTAGGAAGAGAGATGGCACTATTTTTCCTGCCTCAATCACTATTAGCGAGCTAGAGGTCGACGGGGTGAGCACTTTCAACGCCGTGGTGCGTGATATTACCGAGCTAAAAAGGGCTCAAGCAGAGGCAACAAAAAATGCGAATGAGCTGGTGCTGTTCGTTGGTACAGCGAATGCACCAATATTCGGAATTGACTCTGAGGGATTGGTTAATGAATGGAATCATGCAGCAGAAAGGATCACTGGTTTTTCCAAGGCCGAAGTGTTGGGCAAAGAGTTGGTCGCTGAATTTATTACAGACGAATACAAAGCACCGGTGAAGCAGGTGCTTGATAATGCATTGCATGGCGATGAATCGTCTAACTATGAGTTTCCGCTTTATACGAAAACAAGCCAGCGTGTTGATGTACTTTTGAATGCGACTACCCGGCGTAACGCAGATGGTGGGGTTGTCGGAGTGATCGGCGTTGGTCAGGACATTACCCTGCTTAAGCAGGTCCAAGCAGAGGCGCTAAAAACGGCAGAAGAGATGACGCAGTTTGTAGATACTGCGAACGCACCGATATTTGGCATTGATGCCGACGGTTTGGTTAATGAATGGAATCAAACTGCAGAAAAGATCACTGGTTTCTCCAAGGCTGAGGTGCTTGGCAAAGATCTGGTCGCCGAGTTCATCACTGACGAATACAAGGGGCCGGTGAAGCAGGTACTCGACAATGCATTGCGGGGTGAAGAAACAGCTAACTATGAATTTCCGCTTTATACGAAAACAAGCCAGCGAGTTGATGTGCTTTTGAACGCGACCACCCGGCGTAACTTCGATGGTCAGGTTGTCGGAGTCATCGGTGTTGGTCAGGATATTACTGAGGAAAAACAGGCCCAAGCAGTGGCTTTAAGAACGGCAGAAGAGTTGACGCAGTTTGTAGATACTGCGAATGCACCGATATTTGGCATTGACTCCAATGGTTTAGTAAATGAATGGAATCAAACGGCAGAAAAGATCACTGGTTTCTCTAAGGCTGAGGTATTTGGCAAAGATTTAGTCGCAGAGTTTATTACCGATGAGTATAAAGCACCGGTCAAGCAAGTGCTTGATAACGCACTGAGTGGTGATGAAACGGCGAACTATGAGTTCCCGCTTTACACGAAAACAAGCCAACGTGTTGATGTGCTTTTAAATGCTACAACCCGTCGTAACGTAGAAGGTTTGGTTATCGGCGTTATCGGCGTTGGTCAAGACATTACCGAGCTGAGACAAAAACAAAAAGCCCTAAATCAAGCGGGTAAAATGGAAACGGTAGGACAGTTAACCGGGGGAATCGCCCACGATTTCAACAACCTCCTGAGTATTATCGACGGAAATTTGAGGTTCCTTCAGCAAGATATTGGAGATGTCGGCGAGGAAATTGAGGAACTTTTCGAAGATGCAATGTCTGCCACGGCTGATGGAGCGGAATTAACCGCGCGTCTGCTTGCGTTTTCACGAAACCGGGTTTCAAAGCCAGAATTAAAAGAAGTGAATGAGTCTATTCATAACTTTTCGCGATTCCTATCGCGTACGTTGGGTAACGCAAATGAATTGAGAACGCGGCTCGCGGAAGAAGATCTTTACATCAACGTGGATGCTTCACAATTCGAAAATGCGCTGCTCAACGTGTTGATAAATGCACGCGATGCCATGCTTGATGGCGGCAATATTACTATAAGTTCCGAATTGTATCGTCATTCAGACTCGAATCAACACGAGGGAATTGGTGAGCAACGACCTGTTCTCGAGCCAGGTGACCACGTTGTCGTTAGTGTTGAGGATACTGGCGTAGGCATAGCAAAAGACGATTTGGCGCGGGTTTTTGAGCCTTTTTTTACGACTAAGGATGTTGGTAAAGGGACCGGCCTTGGTTTGAGTATGGTTTATGGTTTTATTCAAGAATCAAATGCTGTATGCGACATCCGTAGTGAGCTAGGAGAAGGCACTAAGGTTTCAATGTATTTTCCTGCTGCAAAAAACATGGCACAAGAAAGTCGAAGCGCGGATAGCAACGACATTGAGGTCGCAGATTCCGAAGTAATACTCGTGGTAGAAGATGAAGCTCGGGTCAGGAGAGTTGCGCTGCGTGATTTGCAAAAACTTGGCTACAGAACGCTTGAAGCAGATAGAGCAGAAATGGCTAAAACAATCATTCAGTCAGGGCAAAAAATAGATCTGATGTTTTCTGATGTGCTGATGCCGGGTGAAGTTGATGGCCAGACATTAGGTCTGTGGGTCGAGAAAAATTACCCAGAGATAAAAGTTGTTCTTACCTCTGGCTTTACTAAAAGAAAAACAGAAGTAAAAGAAAACGTATCTTCTTTCCCGCTGCTAAGAAAGCCATATACGATAGAAGCGCTTGCCAAACAGATTAGAGCAACGCTGCATGACAATGAATAAATTTGGACTGTTAGTCACTCAGCGAAAGTATCGTGCTTGTTAGAAATTGCCGACCATAATGAAGATGGAACTCAGTAAACCGCAACATCAATCACTGGTGAAGAACGCCTCTACAAGGAATAGCGTACAAAAGTTGGTCGTTAAGGTGTTTTAGTAAGGTTGTTAGGAAAAATTTAATGTCGAAAAATCGTGTGCTGATTATCGATGATGATGCAAGAATAGGTCGAGTCATCCAGCGGGTGGCGAAAAGATTACGGGTAGATACTTCTGTTATTGATAATCCAGATTTGTTCTATGCCGAGTACCAAGCCTACCAGCCCAACATCATATTTTTAGACTTACAGATGCCGCGGGTCGATGGAGTCGAGCTTTTGCGCAAGTTGGCTGAAAGTCATTGCAATGCTGCGATTATTCTCATGAGTGGCATGGAAAGAAACGTCGTAGAAACAGCACTAAAATTTGGCAAATCGATGAATTTACAGATGTCTGGTACGTTATCGAAACCCATTGACATCTTCGACCTAGAATCGGTGTTGATAAAAAATTTTCAGCATGAACACAAAAGCACTGGGTCTGCGGCAACTGCAACACGAGCAGATTTGCGGAAAGCGCTCGATTGTGATGAGTTGGTTGTTTACTACCAGCCCCAAGTGAATCTCAAGACTGGGCAGATTAGCGGTGCTGAGGCACTAGTGAGGTGGCAGCATCCGGAGCATGGGTTGTTAGCGCCAGACACCTTCATTCCAATAGCTGAGAAACATGCTGATATTATCCGCCCGTTAACCTATATCGTGCTTGAAAAGGCTGTTAAACAATTTAAGACGCTTGAGGAGTCTGGGGATGACATAAACCTCTCCGTTAACGTATCTGCCAGATTGCTAAGTGATTTAAGTCTTCCAGACAAAGTAGAACAGCTTCTGAAGCAGTACAAGTTTAGTCCTCATCGCCTCATTTTAGAAATAACAGAAAGCGGCGCGATGGAAGACCCCTCGTTAACGATGGATATACTCACTCGATTACGGCTCAAGAATATTCGGTTGTCACTCGATGATTTTGGCACCGGTTTTTCGTCACTTGTCCAGCTCTACAGAATGCCATTCAATGAACTTAAGGTTGATAAATCCTTTGTGATGGGTGCAACTGCCAATAAAGAAGCGGCAGCGATATCGCGGGTAACAATAGACCTGGGCCACAGCTTGGGTTTGGACGTTGTAGCAGAGGGCGTGGAGGACGAAGAGACCTATAATTGGCTAGGCTCGCTGAATTGTGAAATGTGTCAAGGCTATTTTATCAGTCGGCCTCTGGAAGTAGCCGCCTTTGCAAACTGGCTGCGTGATCACAAGGGGCGCCAGGTCGCTGTGCTTAGATAACCAAATAGTAAGTTTGCGGGCTTCGTCTTGTTGCTGATTTCTCAACAAGCCTGTACACCTGATTGTTTCAATTAATGACCGTATCAACAGCGTTGCGTCTTAAGCATGAGACGAGTGTCTGTTTCGCATAAAAGATATGGCTGTGCCACTCTCATTTTAGTTTTTTAAAAGAATGGATCATGAAGGATTGAGGCTGCGCATGATATGTTGTAACATTCTAATCAAATCAAGTCTGGTTATTTCTTATGGCATCTACAGCAAACGTCATCAAGCATGCTGAAAAACAATGCGCTGCGCGAGGAAGTAAACTAACAGAGAAGCGAAGTCACGTATTAAAGGGGCTTCTGCATGCTAAAAAAGCGCTTTCAGCTTACGAGTTGATCGACTATTGCAGAGAAAAATTTGACCAGCAACTACCAGCAATGTCGGTTTACAGAATTTTGGAATTTCTTGAAAGCGAGAATCTCGTGCATCGCCTCGAGCTTGCCAAGAAATACGTTGCATGCTCGCACATTGCATGTGATCACACGCATGAAACACCTCAATTTTTAATCTGTAATAACTGCCATACAGTTGAAGAAATCAGCATCAGCAATAGCATCATCCACTCATTGCGTAGCACCGTCAGCAAAGCAGGTTTCCATCTTGCGAGTCCTCAACTCGAATTTGAATGTTATTGCGGCGTTTGCGGCCCAAAAACTGAAAAAAATGCTAAATGAACACGCTTTCAATCAAATTTGACAGAGCTGCAATTGGTATCTCGGCACTTTGTGTGGCTCATTGCCTGGTATTACCCGTCGCGCTCGTATTGGTGCCGTCAGCAGGTCTGCTTACCGTGCTCAGCGACGAATTGTTTCATAAACTGCTCATTTTGCTTGTACTCCCGACAAGCATCTTTGCCGTAACTCTCGGTTGTCGCAAGCATAAAAACGTCGTCGTTTTAGGGCTCGCCATAGCAGGCTTGTCGACGCTTTGTTTAACAGCGCTTTTTGGTCACGAATATCTTGGCGAAGCCCTAGAAAAACTGTTTACAGTGGTCGGCGCTATTTTGGTTGCATCGAGTCACGTGTGCAACTTTAGACTATGTCAGCGCCTTCGCTGCCGAGATTAATAGTCAAGAAAACATGACTGAGCCTCTCAAGAACATCAAAACGAACATCGTGACTGGCTTTTTAGGTGCAGGAAAGTCAACAGCGATACTTGATCTTTTGCAACAAAAACCAGAACGTGAGCGCTGGGCAGTGCTTGTTAACGAGTTTGGTGAAATCGGTATAGACGGCGGCTTTTTCGCAGGGCATCAAAATCCCAGCATTTTTATCCGGGAGGTGCCGGGTGGTTGTATGTGCTGCGCGACGGGTTTACCCATGCAAATTGCCATGAGTATGCTGTTGGCGCGTGCCAGACCAGAGCGGCTAATCATTGAGCCTACAGGTTTAGGTCATCCGATCGAGGTGATGAGTGTTCTTTCCGCTGATCATTACAAAGAGCTATTGGACTTAAGGTCGACTCTGACGCTCGTCGATGCTCGGGTGATTAAGGATGAAAGATACACAAGCCACGACACGTTTAATCAGCAGTTAGAAATTGCTGATGTCATCGTCGCGAGCAAGCAGGATCTCTATCAAGCGGGGGATCAAGCGCGTCTTGAAGAGTATCTAATGAATAAGGGCTTAACGCCCAAGCGACAACTCATATCATCCCAACAGGGTCGATTTGACATGACTTGGCTCTCTGGTGAGGCTCGTGCTTGGGATTTACCTACCACGCCGCCCATGCAGACAAGCGAAAGCAAAGAGACAGAATTTGAACCGAACTTCCCGCCAGAGGGTTTTATTTGCCGGAGAAACAGTGGAGAGGGCTTTACCTCGCACGGCTGGCTTTTCCAATCGGACTTTACTTTTCGTCGTGATGAGATACGTCGGTTGCTCGAGACATACAAATTAGACCGACTGAAAGCGACCTTGAAAACTGATCAGGGTTGTATCGGTTTTAACGCTTCTGGAGATGAAAATGCTGAGATTTCGCTTCGAGGTCTCTTAGACAGCCGAATTGAGGTGATTACCGCCGGCCCCTTCAACAGTCAGGCTTTCGAAGCGGCTTTGCTTGAATGTTGTAGTCGCTAGAAGAGGAGCAGGCAGGCAAATGCGATGTGCCGATCGAGCATCAGTGTTGAATCGGTAAAGGTCGACTGCGGCTCCGCTGTCGCAGATCCCGCTCCACTTGCATGTTCAACATATAAGATGTGTCGTCTGACACAATAAGATGCGCCTGCTATCAAGGTAAAAGTAACGATCTGGTTACAATTAGTTGATTCAGTAGGTCGTTCATCTTGGATAAACTAGTCAACAAAAACGACCTAGATCATCATTTTGTTCGATGAAATTTATTATCTCTCAGCATAGCAGACGTTAACTTGCGCAATCCGGGCATAATCTATTGGTTTGGCGATGCCGAAATTCAGCCGGACTCAAACATGTTGATAAAAGAAGGCGTCGCTCACCGGCTGCCTCCTAGGTTGATGGAAGTGCTGGTTTATTTGATTACACACAATGATCGGGTCGTGTCCGGCGAGGAATTACTTGACACTTTTTGGGCCGGCAGAGTGGTCGAAGAAAGCACGATCCATCGTCAGATAAGCAGGTTACGCAGTGCGCTAGGTGACTCGGCTAGAGAAGCGAAGTATATCAAGACGGTCAGCAAACGTGGCTACCAGGCGGTAGCATCGGTCAAAAAGCGAATCGTCGCGCCATCAGCAATAGAGACAGAAATCATAGTCGCGAAAGAAGATGTGTCTGTAGGGGCAGACCTCGAATCGCGCCATTATTTCATTTCTTGTGCCCACACAGATGAAGATATTATCCGCAAGGCAATTAAAGAGTTAGCGCCTCAAGGCGCGGAGGCTCCGCTGGATATTCAATTTTCTGCTGAAGCAGATTCGTGCCCAGCCAACGATGTTTCAATTTTGGGTTCTAATGCGGTGCTTTTCTTTGTTTCAGAAAAATCGATTGTTTCTGATCGATGCAATAGAGAAATTAAACTGGCAAAAGATGAAAAAATTCTGATTATTCCGATTTATCTTGAGGATGTTGAATTAACGTCTGATCTAAAAATGTGTATTCCGCGGGATCAGGTTTATGGAAGCAGAGAGCAGTCATATCAAACACAGCTTCAACAAAAACTGACTCCCTACCAAAAAAGTAAACCCGCGCTGTCTAGCAAGTTCGAGAAACCGACCCGCCTAAGTGCGGCCCTATTTGTTATTTTTCTTTTATTGCTTGGCTTTCTCATCAACAAAGCAGCGTCAACCTGGTTGTTCAATAATACCACGGAGCCACGTATGACCATTGCTGTGCTGCCCCTCGAAAGCTTGAGCGGGAGTGATAGCATGGCCTTTTTTACCGAGGGGCTTACCCAAAGCATTTTGGCAGACTTTACTGATATTGGTTACATGATCGTCGCGCCGCAAAACTCAGTGATGCAGCTTCAACAGCAGGGTCTAGGGGTCACAGAACTCGCATCTACGCTAAAGGTTGATTATGTCTTGACGGGTAGTGTTCAGGAAATAGAAGGCGTTTTACGAGTCACAACGCAGTTAATTCGCGCTGCTGATGCTCGCCATGTATTCTCAAAAACCTACCTGCAGAAAGCTAACGATACATATGAGCCGCAAAAAGCTATCAGTAAAAACATTTCAAGACTTTTCCATGACAAGATCGCGCTAGATCTTAGACGAAAATATCCAAGACGTTTTAGCGAGTTCGAGGACGTGCACCCTGCGGCGATATTTACGTTTTTGAAAGCGATGGAAATTGGTGATGAATATGAACTTGGTGAAGGTGGTGACCCAGTCGTTGCGATGCATCTTTTACAAAAAGCGGTTAAAACTGATCCAGATTTTTTAGAAGCTCACTCGCAGTTAGCATGGTACTACCTGAGGAGAGTCGATGGAGAATTATCTTTAAGAGAGTCATCGAAGCGCGCACATGCGTCTATCAATCGAATTTTGGCAATGGATCCCAATTCCACCAGTGCCCCATTTTTTCTTGCTCAAGCATATATCCAGCTCGACCTTAACTATGCGGAAGCGGAGCGTCTGATTAAATCGGAAATCTCGAAAGCGCCAGATGCATATTGGTGGCGTACATTCCTTGCTGAGATCGCCGTGAGGGAAGGTCGATTCGAAAGCGCTATAAAATTATTTAGAGCAGATGCGACGTTGCATTCAACCGTAAGTCAGCCAGAGATGCTGCCAGTCTATGCTAGTGTTTTGTTTCAATTCGGAGCTTTTAATGAGTCACTGAATCAGAGTAACAAAGCGCTCGAGTTGTTACACGGCGGTCCGCACAGAACGGAAGTATTATTGCTCAAGGTAGACACGCTTTTGAAACTGGATCGAGCAGAGGAAGCACGAGCTTTGCTTGAAGAAGCAGTACTCACATCTGAAGGGCTACTGACCGAGAGATTTGTTACTCGCTTTATGGCTACTGGCCAGTTTAAGCGCGCAAAGGAAGCGCTTCAGGCAAGTGTCGTTACCCCGACTAATCGCTTCTACATCGCTCGCGGCTATGATTATCTTGGTGACCTCGATAAAGTATTCGATCTAATCCACGATGGCATAAAAGACAATGATCCTTCAATTTTGACTGTGATGCGCTCGAACCTCTTCTCAACGGCTGTGCACGAAGATCGTCGCTATCAGGAAATGCTGGCTTTGCTCGAAACGAGGGAAAGCCATACGCCAATATTTTTGCAAAATCGTCAAATGCGCGTAACAGACGTTCGCTAAAAAGGCCAAGTGCTAGGCCTACGCGCTGAGTTTCCCGTCAGGTTGCAAACCTACTGCAGGTCAGTCAGTGTTTGGATCACTTCTCATGATCCAGCAATTCGTGGTTATATTGTCGCTATGCACACTTTGATCACCAACACCGTTCTTTCCGCAACAGGGGCGCAGTCGATCCGAAGCTCTTCGGTCATTCAATCTCTTTGGAGCGGCTACGGAGAAATTGTTCGCCTTGAACTAGACGGCGGTGAGCATGCCTCAGTAATTCTCAAACATATAAAATTACCCGAAGCGAGTAGCAGTCATCCTCGGGGCTGGAATACGGGACTATCTCATCAACGCAAAATACGATCATACAGGGTAGAGGCATGCTGGTATCAAGATTACGCCCGCCATTGCGACACAGGATGCCCAGTGCCAAGCTGTCTTGCCGTTAATGTGGCCGAGGACGAAACTGTACTCGTGCTGACGGATCTGGATGCAATCGGTTTTCACCTCAGAAGAGAGCGCGTAAAAACCGAAGACATTTATGCTTGCTTAGATTGGTTAAGCAGTTTTCATGCGACATTCCTAAATAGCCCGACGAGCGGCCTCTGGCAAAATGGTAGTTACTGGCACCTCGAGACACGTCCCGATGAATTAGCTGCGCTTAAAGATCTGGCGTTGCAGCAAGCGGCGCCATTTATCGATCGACAATTGCGAGAATGTCGCTATCAAACGCTTGTGCACGGCGATGCCAAGTTGGCTAACTTTTGTTTCACTGCTGATACACGGGTACCTCGTGTCGCCGCGGTAGATTTCCAGTACGTAGGTCGCGGCTGCGGTATGAAAGACGTGGTTTATTTTATCGGTAGCTGTTTGAGTGAAGAGAATTGCGAAGCTCTGGAGGCTCAATTGCTGGATTACTATTTTTCCAGCCTAGTGCGGCGCGTCAAAGAAAAACATCCCGGTGTCGACACCCTGGAATTGGAATTACAGTGGCGAGCACTCTACGATGTGGCTTGGGCGGACTTTCACCGCTTTCTCAAAGGTTGGAGTCCCGGACACTGGAAAATCCATAGTTATAGCGAAAAATTGACGCGAAGAGTGATTGGGCGAATGAAATCATGAGTAGGCAATCTTTGCCTTTACAGCAGCTATGTGACACAGCTGTCCGGGCTGCCATCGAGGCGGGTCAATTTATTCAAAGGACGGATCGCGGCGCGTTGCGTCAGGAATTTAAAAATGCCGGTGGCAGTGCGGCGTCTCAGCTCGTAACCCAGGTGGACTTGGATAGTGAAAAGATAATACGCAATTGTCTGCAGTCCGTGGCCAAACATGAGGATATCGTGTTTGTTGGCGAGGAGTCGTCAGAAAATACCGCTGAAGTAATGTCTGAACGTATAAGCAAGCCTTATTACTGGTGTGTGGATCCATTGGACGGCACACTGCCTTTTGTCGAGGGACGAGCGGGATATGCGGTGTCAATTGCATTGGTCGAGCAATCCGGGATACCACTGATAGGGGTTGTTTATCACCCGGAAGACGCGACACTGATATACGCAATTAAGGGGCAGGGCGCTTATCGAGATCAGATGCCGATGTCGGGGGCAGCATTCGCGTCTAAATCACTTATGGTTTTCGCCGATGAGAGTTTTAGAGGAGATAAAAATCACGACAATGTACTTACCACCTTAAAAGCCTGTGCCAAGGATTTTGAGCTTACAGACGTTGAGCTGGTTTATGGCAGCGGCGCCGTAAAAAATGCCTGTCAGGTGCTGGATTACGCTGCAGCTTGCTATATCAAATTACCCAAGCCAGAAGACGGTGGCGGCAGCATTTGGGATTTTGCTGCTACGGCTTGTATCGCGAGTGAAACTCGAAGCTGGGTTAGCAACATCTATGGCGACGCGCTCGATTTGAACCGTCGTGACTCAAATTTTATGAATCACCAAGGTGTGCTTTACGCATCAAACGAACGGATCGCTCGCTATTTGATCGGCAAGCTATAGCTACGGTTTCTCTCCTAGCGATGACAAGGAGTGTTGTGCTCGCCGTCGCTAGCTTAAGTCAGCCATAGGTAATAATGACAATCGCTGCAAAACGCGTGCTGACTGTCTTCAAGTGTGCAGCTACCAATTTACGCTTGCTTACTCGCTGGCACGAATAGAGTTAGAGACGAAACTGATTTGTGGTTTTAGTTTTTGTCATCTCCCGCGGATAGCAATCACCAAGTGGGCCGCTGCAAGCACCACCAAAAGTGCCATTGTCACGACAGCGGTGCCGGTAAGATCCGGGTAAAATACAAAACCGGTTGAGAAGCTGACCCCGACTAATACCTGAAATCCGACCCAGGTGATGTAAGTACCCACCATGAGCGCAATAGCTAAACCTAGATTGAGTGCGCGTGCACGGGGGCGCATGTCGTGTTTAACAGACAGCAAGCGTGTACCTGTCTTGTAGAGCAACAACAGCAGTCCTAGAGGTGCACAAACCGCTGACCATATGGCAATTTTCGCTGTGATCGACGCGGTCGCTGGTATTTGTTCCCGACCCAGTGCTGCGTGCGTGACCGCTCGGGGCAGATCGCCATGCCCGAGGCCTGACATGTTTGTTAGTACGACGACCACTTGCCCTCTTGCTGGCACCATCGATGCAAGGGAGTAGAAGCCGGGCGTAAAGCCAGAGTGCTCAAAAATGGGGTCGGCGCGACCAGTGTCTGTATACCAACCGTAACCATATCCCCACTGTTCGAAGAAAGTGTTAGTGGCGAAAAGTTTTTGATTGTCTTTCGGTACGATGCGCGGATCGCTGGTTCGTACCGCTTCTACATAGCGTGCTAGGTCTTCGATGCTGGCAATAATGCCGCCAGCACCAATCATGCGTCGGTCATGGTTGATAGTTTTTGCCGGTTGCCAAGGTCTTGGCAGGCCGAACCAAAGACGGTACCCCGTTGCTATTTCGGTAGCGTCAGTTGCTGGCTGTTGAATGAAACTATTGGTCATACCGAGTGGCTTAAAGATTCGGGCAGCTAGCGCTTCTTCGAATCGTCTGTTATCGAGGACCTCGATCAGATGAGATAGCACGACATAGTTAGCATTTGAGTATTGGAAGTTTGAACCCGGATCTGCGAACAACTCAACACCGACCAGTCCGGAGACCGCTGCGGCTGGGCCTGAAAGCGTAGGGTCTAGGACGCTGGTACTGTTGCCTTCCAAAGTCGATAGTCCGCTTCTGTGAGTAACTAGGTGATCAATAGTGATGTTATCCGATTGCTTTTTGTCAGCAGTACGAAACATTGGCAGGTGACGCACCACCGGATCGTCGAGCTTAATCCTCCCTTCCGATGACAACTGCAGAATAACAAGTGCAACAAAGGACTTTGTGATGGAGCCGATCTGAAACGCGGTTTGCGGTGTGACCGGAGAGCCATTGGGTCCAGCTTTCCCGTACCCTTCAGTGTGAAGTACGTGCCCATCTTGCAGAACAGCCACAGCCATACCCGGCACTTTTGTGTTCGCATGCATGGTTGCTATCTTTCTGTCGAACTCAGACGCGTCGAAATGATTCGCCTCCTGTGATTTGGCTGCCAGCGACAGCTGTGTCAGTCCAGCGAAGACCAAAATGCGTAAAATTTTGCAGTTGTTCAAGTATTGCTCCAGCGGATTGCGCGCGCTTTTTTGCCAATTAAAAAGACCGTTATTAGCAAACCATGCGTCCTGCTTATCGTTATTCACTAAGGCCTGTTTTTTATGGCAGGCTGCTCAACAGTCCCTAGAAGTAGATGGCGGAGTAATGATTAATCGGCAATTTTTGCCCAAGCAATAAACGCGTGTGGTGAACGACTGCATGTTAGCGCTGTTCGATCGACAAATCTCCAAATCTAATTCGGTTTATTCCCAGCACCATCCACATGGGAAATTTTACAAATTATATGTAAAAAATATTAGACATCATGTCTATTATTAGTTACATTGAAATCTGGCTTCAAATCACAAAGGAAATGAAATGGATTTGTCTTTTCAGGAAAAAAGTGTATGGGGATCGCTGCTCGCGATTGTCGTATCGAGTTGGTTGTTTTATCCGCATGCTTTGCCTCATATTGCAAACGGAGGCACTTTCTTAGATATCCTGCCTCGTCTAATCTTTGTGGTAGTAGTCATCATCGTGATCGAGATCGTTTACCACAGCATTATTGCTGCCAGATCTGGGGCGGAAAGTAGTGATGAGCGGGATAAGGAATTTAATTTGAAAGCCGAACGTTTGTCCGGCTATGTGCTGGCAATTGGCATTGTTTTGATCACAGCCCATATCATCATTCGAAGTACGGTTGCTGGCGCACCGTCTGCGCCGTCCAGTTTGTTGGTCTCGGTATATTTGATGCTCGCACTTACTGTTTCAGAGCTGTCAAAACTAGTGACGCAGATCTGGTACTACCGGGTGGAAGCCTGATGGCGAAAACACGCGTGAAGAACAACATCCGTAAACTTAGATTTGCGCATGGGGAAATGACCCAACAACAACTGGCTGACGAAGTGGGTGTAACGCGTCAGACGATTGTTGCTATCGAGAAAGAAAAATACTCACCCTCACTGGATGCTGCTTTTAGGATCGCGATAGCGCTCGACGAACCGTTCGCCATGGTCTTTTCTTACGATACTGCAGAATAAGCTGTTAGCGACAATTCAAAACGCTGCTGGCGATAGCGAAACGCAGATGAGCGGACTTTATCGCATGAGTTCTAAATAGCTCCAACGTTCCGAAAGCACTTGCCAATATTGGAATGATCGATCGTCCGATTTTTCATTGGTGCCTTCCTCAACAGAACCAACATAAGGTTCAGCTAATGCGTAGGCGTGTTGCTCAACCTCAAAAGCGATCGTTTCAAGTGTGTCACGGTCAAACTGAATATCGAAGATATCGTTTTCGGATCGAACGCCGGTCTCGCTGGGTTCGCCGTTCAATAAAGTGGTAATTTGTAGTCCAGCCGGATTACCGCTTGAAAGGACTTTCAGCGTGTCTAGCAACTCAAGGCGCGTGATGAGATTGAGGTTGTATATATCATCCATATTATTTGTACGCCAAAAACGTAAGATCTGCTCACTTTATTATTGCGCTTGGTCGATTATTCCCAACGTCTAGAGAAGATATCTGATCAACGCTTGTTTTAATTTACCTTTAAGGGTTCGCCTTAGAGCCACCAATGCCGACCGGTGCGCTTTGTCCACCTGCTCGCGCTTTGGTCACTACATTACGCAATGTGAACGGCATGTTGAGTTCTTCTGGTGTAGATGCCGGTCCGAGTTCACCCACGCGTAAATAGTCGCCATTATCCACCGCCAGACGGAAATCCAGCGTCGAGCCGGTAAGCTCGTCAACCTCACCGCGAGCGCCAAAGCCGTGACCCTCGTTTGTTTGTGCAGCATTCGTGGCCTGGTAGCCCATGCGTTGTAGCAACTTGGGGCTGGCTCGTTTGATGACTTCCGGACGAACAGACAACATCCAATTTTCCTGTTGTCTTATGATCGGATGCTGCATACCGTTCAGCATCACAATGCGTGGCTGGGTGGTATGGTTAATGCCTGTGCTGTGTAGCAAGCGCCCATCAGTAATGATCATGGTGCCAGCCTGAGCGTCAATATTGATGGCAGGTGGCAGCTTGCCAACAGGCTTTTGATGCCGAACGGCATCGGATAGTGTCTTGTGGCTGCCGGGAATTACTAGTGTGCCGCCGTTGGTTTCATCAATGTCTGTGATGGCGGTCAAGATATTGATCGTAATTGGGCTGCGTGAATCCAGAGCGATATCCTGATCTTGATGCAGCGCCTGTGGCACACCGCCTTCAAGTGATATGGCAGCAATTAGCGACGTACAGATCCAGTTGTTGCCAAGCGCTTCTGTAACGATTTGCT
The DNA here is from genome assembly GCA_965657335.1 of Candidatus Azotimanducaceae bacterium. GTDB lineage: Bacteria > Pseudomonadota > Gammaproteobacteria > Pseudomonadales > Azotimanducaceae > UBA4582. Next base: position 16,585 of record CBFHOH010000012.1, on the reverse strand, counting down.
CGACCAGCGCCCCGCCTTGAACAACTGAAGGATGTTGTTCTATCAAACCCTCAAAACAGCGGCCCTTGTTAACACAGCAATTGATGTTCTGACCGCTAGGTGTCCTCTGCGCGATGCCCGCCATGCGTTCGCCTTCTGCTTGATCGAGCACCCGTTTGGCTATGGTGGCTACTTGCTCTGCGGATAGCGCATCTTCAATTTTGCAATATCCCCACTGTCGCATATCGGCCCGTAGGCGTTCGATATTTTTACTGGCTCGCGGCAGGTCTTTATCTTTCCAGTAGGGGTGTTTGTCGCCAGTGGTGGTGTCGTAGTACGACCCCGGTTTAAATTCCCACTGGCCCCATTCGCTCTTGCGCTTTGGCGGCACAAAGTAAATCTCTGGGTTGTCCGCGAGTACTGAACTCATCGGATCTCGCGATGAGAGCTCGGCGCGATACATGTGTTTCTCAGCGGACGAGCGGGCGGCGACATGATCGGGGTTAAATTCGGGGATACTCATGTTCTGCATTTCCTGGGCTAAATTTACTGGACAGGCGAGTGGCAATACTTTGCTCACACAGCCCTATTTAAGAATAGGTCGAGAGCGTCTTGAACGCAATTAGCACGATGCGTTGTTTGCGATTTAGTGTCTTAATAGGATCGCCAAATAACGAACAAGTCGTCGACATTCGGATGACACGCGTTGCCAAGCAATTTACAACGGTCGAAGTGTCTGCATCGGGCTAACGAATGCTATCAAGTGCTATTCGAGGGAAATCAAGTACCGATAGATAAGCTGCTTCAATGTATCGGGTGATCGGCAGCAAATTAAATGCGGTGGTGCCTAATACATGCCATTTATCTGGGCGCTCACATCACCGGAATCTTTGCGTCTGGATATCGATTGTGCGTGCTTTAAACCAACAACCGCAATCGCAATAAAGTACCGGTTTCATCGAAGTAGCGCCGCAATGATCGCGTAAAAAAATATCAAGCACTAGCAAATAGTTGATTTACGTCATTGTCTAATCGTTGGACACGCTTAATATCCGCTACTATCTCTCGCCTAATACGGAGTCGTTATGCCCATACCTCAGATGATGTGGGATCTATCCGAGACAGAACAGGCCGTAAAAGAGACGGTCCATAGATTCGCCGAAGATGTGCTGCGTCCAGCAGGCATTCACCTTGACAAGCTCTCCCCTGAACGGGCTATTGAGAAAGACTCTATTTTCTGGGATGTTCACGCGCAATATGTTGCTCTTGGCCTAAATGAAAAACAGGCAGACATGACACCGGTTGAAAACGCTAGGATCCAGGCACTTGTCTCCGAAGAGCTAGGTTGGGGAGACTCTGGGTTTGCGATTGCCTTTGGTGCCGGTGCTTTCCCATCAAATCTCGCTGCAGCGACTGGTGATGCAGAAATTGTAGCGCAATTCCCAGCGACTGAGTTAGGCTGTTGGGGAATAACAGAGCCAGATCATGGCAGTGACATGATTGACTTCGACGATACCATCATAGCTGCGGGAGGTAACCGCGGTAAACCTAACTGCTTCGCTAGACGAGATGGTAATGAATACGTCATTAAAGGCCAAAAATCAGCGTGGGTTTCTAATGGCACTATTGCAAGCTCGGCGGCACTATTCACCGCGGTTGAAATGCCCGACGGCAATACAGGCGGTGCGGTATTCCTTGTGCCGCTGGATCTGGAAGGTGTTTCCAAAGGCAAAGCCACGGACAAGATCGGTCAGCGAGCGTTGAACCAGGGTGAGGTCTTCTTTGACGACGTGCGCGTACCCCCTTCCTACATGGTTGTGCCACCAGAAAACTATGGTTTACACACACGCATGACGTTAACGGGGGCTAACACGGGAATGGGAACAATATTTGCGGGCGTCGCCCGCAGCGCCTTTGAGCTTGCCCTTGACTATGCCAAGGAGCACGTACAGGGCGGCGTTCCCATTATTGAGCATCAGTCCGTTAAAAGCCGAATTTTTGAAATGTATCGAAAAGTTGAAGCGGCGAGGGCATTGAACTTCAACGTTGTCATGCTAAATGCGGCTTCCCCTGCACCAAATCTAGCGGCGGCGATCGCCACGAAGGTGACATCAACGCAAACGGCATTTGACGTATCCAGTGCTGCCTTCCAAATTTTTGGCGGGGTCGGAATTACAAAAGAATACCCGATCGAAAAGATCTTTAGGGATGCGCGCATCTCGATGATTGAAGACGGGTGTAATGAGGTGCTGGGTATGTTGGGGGCAACTCAACTGGCCGCGTGACCTTTCAGTCTCTAATAGAGGCCAAACAAACAGGGGTTTAGGATGGAATTACGTGAGGTACTTGGTAGAAGGAGATCTATTCGGTTTGTACGTCCATATAAGTCAGTAGAACCAGAAAAAATCCAAATGATGTTCGAGGCTGCAAGAATCGCCTCGCATTGGGGCAATGTGCAGTCGCTCGGTGCTGTTGCGGTACACAAAGAATCAGCTACGCAGGAAGTGCTCGATTCACTCGAAGCGACGATTGTAGGATGGCAAGTGAAGGTCGCGCCGGTAGTCATTGTCTGGTATATCGATCCAGAAATGGTGGAAGAGCAATCAGATCGTTTGAGACAACTGCTGGACGTGGGTGCGCTCGGTTTCGGTACGATAGAAGAGCGTAGAAAGGCACTGGAAGAACAGCTGATACCTGTTTTCAGCGGCATTAAAGACAATCTCAAGGCACCGGGTATGGGTGAGATTGATTGTGGCCAAGGAATTGCACAAGCGACGTTGATGGCCTACGAACTTGGTCTTGGGACCTGTTGTCTGGGTTCACCGTTTGGCGAAAAAATGTTTAAGGCACTTGGCATTCCTGAACACTGTCGATTCCTCCTACTCCAGACGGTCGGTTATCCGGCGGAACATTGGGAAGCTGGGGGTCAAAGACCGCGCCAAGAATTTGGCCGACTTTTTAAAATGAACTCCTTCGACACACCCTATCCGCGCGATGATGATGTGGTTGACGAACTCAAGCGAGACAAGATGTTCACTAGACCTGCACCGCTGCCGGAACGCGAAGAAGAGCTGAAGTATCTGCAGCGCGCCTTCGACGTGGAGCCTCCTGGCCTGCTCTAACTTATGGAGAACAGTAAAGATGAGGATGAACGCTTATGTGGCCGGTGTTGGCATGACGCCATTCGGCAAACACATGGATAAGGGATTAAAAGCTATCGGTGCTGGTGCGGTGACCGATGCTATTAGAGACGCTGGCCTAACTAACAAGGACATTGAGGCGGCCTGGGTGGGCAATGCCGCTGCAGGTCTTGTGACCGGACAGGAGTGTATACGGGGACAAGTCGTTCTTCGTAATGTCGGTATCGGCCAGATTCCTGTTATCAATGTCGAGAATGCATGTGCTAGTGCTTCTACGGCTTTTAATCAAGCGTGTGCCATGGTGACAGCTGGGCTCTACGACATAGTGCTGGCTGTGGGCGTCGAGAAACTGTACGACGAAGATAAGCGTAAGTCTTTCGCTGCATTTTCTGGGGCGGTTGATGTTGAAGCCATGGTCGAGATTATGGCTAATCTCAAGAAGAATGCCGAGAAATCCGGTGCCAAGAAAGCCACAGGTGGTGCCGGAGAGAACCGATCGATGTTCATGGATATCTATGCTTCTGCGGCTCGTTCCCATATGGAAGCCTATGGTACAACGGTTGAACAGTTCGCGGGCGTTTCCGCAAAAAATTCGTTCCATGGCAGTATGAACATGCGAGCACAGTTCAGAGAGGCCCTGAGCGTTGAAGAAGTTTTAGCGTCGCCCATGATTGCCGAACCACTTACACGTCCCATGTGTTCCCCTATTGGTGATGGCGCGGCAGCGGTTGTTATCGTGAGTGAAGCAAAGAAAAAACAACTCGGTTTAAGCGATGCTGTGAAGGTGCGCTCAAGTGCGTTGCACTCTGGCTGGGATAGAAGGGCTGGTGAAGCCGGTGTAGCAGAATTTGCGGCGGCAAAAGCCTATGAGGAAACGGGATATGGCCCAGAGGATCTAAGTGTGGTTGAACTCCACGATGCGTCAGCACCTGCCGAAATTATGGCTTATGAGTCACTACAATTATGTGCAAAAGGTGATGGCGGCAAGCTGATCAGCGATGGCACCACGCGATTGGGAGGGCGACTACCTGTTAACACGAGTGGCGGTTTGTTGCGTAAGGGGCACCCGGTGGGCGCCACAGGCATTGCTCAAATCGTCGAATTGACAGAACAACTCCAAGGTAGAGCCGGAAAGCGGCAAGTGGAAGGCGCGCGTATTGCTCTCGCGCACAACGGCGGCGGATCACTGGGTTCTGACGCCGCTGCACTTTGCGTCTCTATTCTCGAAAAGTAATTGTCATGAGAGAGCGAAATGAACTCATCCTTGCTGATCTGATTGCAATCCGTGCTGAACAGAAGCCCGATTTGGATGTGCTTACTTTTGAAGGTGCTGGTGTCAGAGAGGATGAAGTTAGAACCTATGCAGACCTCTGGCAGAACGGCAACAAAATTGCTGCAGGTTTAATCGCCCGTGGGATGCAACCAGGTGATCGATATGCGCTCTTTATGCGCAACCATCCAGAGTTTGTCGAGGCAATGGTCGCAACATCGATCTCCGCAACGGTATTCGTACCGATTGATCCGCGAACGCGTGGCGCGAAACTCGCGTATACGCTGAACAACTCAGGCTGTAAGGGGATCATTGCAGCTGACTACGCCGTGCCTAATCTCATGGATATTCGAGATCAGCTGCCAGGTCTTGAATGGATCTGGATACTGTCGAGTGACGAAGGTGATGATGTTGATTCCGATAGTATTGCCGGTGGCGATAGCCTTGATTCGGTCTTGAGCGAGCCCTATTCGTCGGTAAATGTCCGATTGGGCAGCGGAAAAGAACCCTTTGAGATAATTTATACCTCAGGTACAACGGGTGACCCAAAGGGTGTTGTACGCTCCAATGAAGCTTACGGTGGTGCCACTATGTTTGGTGGGTTGGTTGGGTTTACCGAGGCAGACAGACCCTATACCGGACTATCACTCACCCACGGCAATGCTCAGATGATGACCTTGGGACCAACTCTTGGTCAGGGTCTTCGCACCGTCTTTAGTCGAAAATTTACCAAATCGAGGTTGTGGGACATCACGCGTCTGTATGGGAATACCGTATTTAATCTGCTTGGTGGTATGGCCATGGCGATCTACTCTGAACCGGAAAAAGAAAATGACGCCGACAACCCGGTTAATTTTGTCGTGAGTGCTGGTATGCCTGTGGGTATCTGGCGTTCGTTTGAAAAGCGGTTCAACCTGAAGGTGCTTGAGTGCTATGGCGCGATAGAGGGTGGCATGGCGGTGAACCCGGTTGGTATTGGACCGCTGGGTAGTTTTGGCAAGCCTCCGCCTGGTTCCGAAATGCAGATTGTCGATGATGACGATAACGAATGTCCTCATGGGGTGTTGGGCGAATTAATATCACGCCCGCTCGCCGGTCCGCAGCCGCAAGTAGAGTATTTTCGTAACAAGGAAGCTTCGACTAAAAAGACTTCGGGTGGATGGCTTCGCAGTGGAGATATTTGTCACCGCGATGAAGACGGTTGGTTCTATTTCGACTATCGCCGAGGTGGAGGTATCCGACACAACGGGGATTTTATCAACCCGGGTTTTGTGGAGGGTGTGATTGCTGAAAGTGAAGCGATCACCGATGTTTTTGTTTACGGCGTTCCAGCCTTATCCGGTTCTCCCGGCGAAAAAGACGTGGTTGCTGCCGTTGTTCCTCGCGATAAAAAATCGTTTAACTCAATCGCGGTGTTCAACAAATGTCGTCAGGACCTCGAACCGAATTTTGTGCCAACATATATACAGATGGTGAATGAAATACCCAAAACAGCATCGGAAAAGCCGCAGGAAAGATTTCTGTTAGAGCAGTTCGATACGAATGCTTCTAATATTTTTACTGAGTAGAAGAATCAAGTTAGAACATCAAACTTAAGAAGGGTAAATGCTCCTTCGGGATCGGACGATGGAGGCGTTGTAACAATGCACCTGTATCGATGCGACCTCGTTAGCAAAGCCGGATAAATCTTTTGCGACTCGAAACCCAAGTGTCCGTAGTTGAATTCCAGATCAAGCGCACGGTTACTTGACTGAGGTCAATGATCACTTCTGTGTCTTCTGTATATTGAATAAAAAGAAGTATTAGGAGAATTTGATGGACGACGAAGACAACAGAACTCCTCCGCTAATACAGCGGGTGCTGGATAACCCATTCATTTTACTTTTCATCGGAGTTGCATTCCCCTCAGTGCTCTATCTGATCTGGGGAATCATGGAAATCGTGACGATTCCAATAGCGAAATAGCTCGGGCGAATACTCGAGGAAATAATCCGGTAAAGAGGTAATGCAAATGAGCACACTGCTATCACCTAAATCGAAAATCTGGTGGGACGAACCGATAGAGCGATCCGAGCTCATTTGGATATCTATCGTCTTCATATGGGGTCTTGTGATGACCTTTATGATGCCTTTCTGGCACGTCACTGGAGATCAAAACCTTTCCAACGAAACCTATAAGACGACGCCCGAAAAGTTTATGGCGTCAACGCAGGCGATGGTGGATGAATACACGGTACGTCAGGACGGTCCACGAAACTACCCGGTGGTCAAACCACCAGCGGGTGGCGATGTCTACATGGTGTCTAGGTTGTGGGATTTTTGGCCCATTATTGAGCTCGAACGTGGCCAGACTTATCGATTTCACCTTAGTTCCTTGGACTGGCAGCACGGTTTTTCGCTTCAGCCTGCCAACATTAATATCCAAATTATTCCGAAGTATGAGCACGTATTTACGCTGACACCTAACAGTTCTGGTGAGTTTAGCGTGATCTGTAACGAGTACTGCGGCATTGGTCATCATATGATGATTGGAAAAATTCACGTGGTGGAGCCCGGATCATGAGTGCGACATTCAGAACCTGCCCAGACACGGGCCTAAAATTTGAAACAGACGCTGAAAAGTTAATGAAGGCAAATGCTGTTGCCGCAGTAGTGTTCCTCTTGATTGGTGGTATTTACGGGCTGCTCGTAGGCCTGACGCGATGGCCAGCAGTGCATTTGCTCGAGGCAGACATGTTCTACCTGACGCTGACGGCGCATGGCATTAACGTGCTGATCTTTTGGTTGATCTTCTTTGAAATCGCCTTGTTGTATTTCTGCTCAGCGGTGTTGCTGAGTTGCCGAATTGCATTTCCGAAGGTTGCCTGGGGAGGATTCGGGTTGATGCTGGTCGGTGCATTGATGAACAACTATATCGTTGCCTCGGGTGATGCCTCGGTGATGATGACGTCCTACGCACCAATGGAAGCACACCCACTGTTCTACCTCAGTTTGATTCTATTCGCCGTCGGCGCGTTGGTTGGCTGCTTTATCTTTTTCGCCACACTCGTGATTGCCAAAGAAGAGAAAACGTACGAAGGCTCTGTTTCACTGGTAACTTTTGGTGCTATAACAGCGGCCATCATCGCTGTGTTTACCATCATAAGTGGTGCGATCATTCTGGTTCCGACGCTGTTGTGGAGTGTGGGTATCGTTAACGAGATTGATGCGCTGGCCTACCGTTTGATCTGGTGGGGCTTTGGTCATTCCTCACAGCAGATAAATGTGTCTGCGCATATTGCTGTCTGGTATGCCATAGCAGCAATCGTCTTTGGCGCCAAACCGATGTCAGAGAAGGTCAGTCGAATGGCGTTCTTTATGTATATCCTGTTTCTGCAGATCGCGAGTGCGCACCATTTGCTCGTCGACCCTGGCGTCAGTTCTGAATTTAAAATGTTCAATACCAGCTATGCTATGTATCTAGCCGTCATGGCAAGCATGGTGCACGGTCTCACAGTGCCAGGCTCGATTGAAGCCGCACAACGTGCGAAAGGATTCAATAACGGACTGTTTGAATGGCTGCGTCGTGCTCCGTGGGGCAATCCGACGTTCTCCGGCATGTTTATTTCGCTTGTCGGGTTTGGTTTCCTCGGAGGTATTTCTGGGGTGGTCATGGGCGTCGAGCAAATCAACGTTTTGATGCACAACACTTTGTATGTCCCTGGACACTTTCACGCGACAGTGGTGATTGGTACAACATTGGCATTCATGGCATTGACGTATTGGCTGGTGCCCGTGCTGTTCCGACGTGAACTGATTATGAAAGGCGTCGCTGCTTGGCAACCTTATATGTTTGGTATCGGCATGGCCGGGGTTGCTTTGTTCCTAATGGGCGCAGGTACACTTGGTGTGCCCAGACGGCACTGGGATATCACCTTCTCTATGACCGGTGGGGTTGTGCACGAGTTCCCTGCGGCTGCAAACACGCTGTTGGCGCTTAACGGGCTCTCTGTATTATTGGCAGTTCTTGGCGGCGCTGCATTTTGTGTAATTATTGTTGGCTCTCTACTTTTTGGTAAGAAGCTGGGAGACGATGAAAAAATATCTCCGCCAATCATTGCGACTCCGCCCGAAGACAGTGCCTATGTTGGTATTGGTAGTGGATCAATTACAGTGCCAGGTACCTTTGTGTTGGCAATGGTGTTCTTTGTTTCATTCGCAGTTTACTACTTCATCAATTGGAAATATCTGGCGGAAACATGGGGAATCGGTTAACACCGATTTCCTCATCGCGCGACTCTGAATATGAAAAAATTGATCAGCACGGTTGTTTGCATTGGGTTGCTGAGTTCTCCTGCGATTAAAAGCATGGAGATGATGGAGCATCATCAGACTGGGGCGGTTGCTGTCAGCGAGTTTGACCGCAGTGATGCACTCGCTGTTAGCCAATCGGCAATAGGTCGGCAGTTGAACAACTATCACTTCCAGAGTTCAACCGGCGAATTCACCTCGTTGAAGTCACTCGCAGGTAAACCCCTGATCATCAGTCTGCTCTACACCAGCTGCCACCACATCTGCCCTGCGACAACGCAACATTTAAATAAGGTCGTTAGGGCGGCATCAAATTCTCTCGGAAGCGAGTCGTTTAATGTTGTATCTATCGGGTTTGATGTTCATCGCGATAATCCACAAATGATGCAACACTTCGCTGAAGCACAGGGTGTCAGCGCTGACAACTGGCTTTTTCTCAGCGCTGATGAAAACACTGTGAAAGCACTGACAAAACAACTTGGATTTATCTATTACCCAAGCGCGAGTGGTTTTGACCATCTAGTGCAGGCAACACTGGTCGACAATGACCTGCGAGTCCGGCAGCAGACCTACGGAATATCGTTTGATATGCCTCTATTGATTGAACCCCTGAAAAAACTGGTGCTAGGTCAACCCACGCATTCATTGCTGGCGAGTGTGTCCAATAAGGTTCGACTTTTTTGCACGGTTTACGATCCAGCTCAGGACAAATACAAGTTCGATTACTCACTATTTATCGGCATGTTTATTGGCTTTGCATGCGTCGGTCTCTTGGGTGTTGCGCTGATTCGCGAATGGTCGCGAACGCTTGCTTCGAAATCATCCTGAAGGAGCTGAGATGCGGCAGGAAGCCAGAATTCGTGGACAGTGGAACGTCATGTACAACCTTGGTGCACTGTCGTTCTATTTTTTTTGGATTGTCGCGGTCACCGGCGTTTATCTCTTCATTTTTTTCGAGACGAGTATTAATGGTGCCTGGCAATCGGTTGTCAGTATTACCGAAGATCAGTTTCTCGTCGGTTCGCTGATGAGAAGTCTGCATCGCTATGCAACGGCGGGCATGGTCGTTACGGTAACGTTGCACCTGATTCGAGAGCTTTATCTAGGCCGTTTTCTCGCCGCTCGCAGCTTTTCATGGTTGTCCGGGATACCTCTTTTGTGGCTTATGTTCGCTTCGTCTATCGGCGGTTACTGGCTGATATGGGATGATCGGGCTCAGTACATCGCACTAACAACTGCTGCGTTGTTTGATACGTTACCGATTGTTGTTGAACCGATGGCATTTGGTTTCATCGAAGGCGCTCGCGTCAGTGATCGTTTCTTTACGCTACTTATTTTTCTCCATGTTGGCATCCCGCTTTCACTGCTGCTTGGTATGTTAATTCACATCCAGCGTCTCAGCGACTCGAACACATTTCCTGAACGTGGTTTGGCAGCGGCCGTTCTGGTGGCATTGCTAGTGTTATCTCTTGTGCATCCGGCGACCAGTGGTGTGCCTGCTGATCTCAACAAACCGTTGCAAACCATCAACATCGATTGGATTAGCATGAACACTTTTCCGCTCGTGAATCTCATCGGTCCCGGAATGGTCTGGCTTTTACTTTTTTCGCTGACGGGTTTACTGATCTTGTTGCCTTTTATTGTGCCGTCCAAGCGGCGAGTTGTCGCAACAGTTGATCCCGATTTTTGTAATGGTTGTGGCTGGTGTTTTATCGATTGTCCTTACGATGCGATTGATATGATGCCGCATGAATCTCGAAGCAATCACATGCAATCGGTTGTTGACACAGATAAGTGCGTCGGATGTGGTATCTGTGCCGGGGCCTGCCCAACAGCGACACCATTTAAGTCGGTAAACAAGGCGTTTAGCGGTATCAATTTGGTTGATGAAAAAAACGCAGAAATACTTGCACGCGTTCAGGCCTCTTTACACGAAAAATCATCTGGCAAGGTGCTGGTTGTTGGTTGCCAGCATGGCGCCGACCTGAAGCATCTGGAGTCTGAAATTGTTGCCACATTGAAGCTCGAGTGTATCGGTCAACTACCGCCTTCTTATCTCGATTTTCTCTGCCGCCGTGAAGGTCTGGAAGCGGTATTACTTAGCGGATGCGCCTCAGGCAATTGTTTTCACCGTCATGGTATTGAGATTCAGGAAGGCAGGTTGGCTCATGAACGGGAACCCCATTTGCGATATGAGGATGTTGCGGTGCGGGTATCAACGCTTTGGACCGGCAAAGGCGGAGAAAAATTGCTGTCCGAAGAGGTCGTAAAATCTATCGAGGCGATGAACAATGAACGTTGATATAAAAGTACGTTGGATGTTGCTAACTGGTCTGCTAATGCTGATGGCGTTGCCGCTTGGTTTTCTCACTGATCTGCCGACATACACCGTCAACAACGCTGATACGACCGCGCTGAAACTTGTTGTCCGACACAGCGGCTTAACACTTGGCGAGTGCCGGGTGCTGGATCAGGAGGAATTAAATCAGCTTGCACCCAATATGCGCAGGCCAACAATCTGCCCTCGCGCCAAAGCGCCGCTCGCTGTCAGCTTGAAGGTTGACGATGCATTGTTGATTCATGAGAACCTAACACCCTCGGGCATACATGACGATGGGGTGCTGGCTCTGTTTCGTAAACTGGAATTAGTAGCGGGAGATCGAGAAGTGCACTTGAGCGTCACGCACTCGCTCGTCGGGAAGAAGAAAACTGAGGAATTCGAACGGAACATCAGCGTGGATTCAAATAGCATCGTCATCGTTGAGTACTCGGATGACGGTTTCAGATTCTATCAGCCAGGAGTCGAAACTTTATGACGATCGAGTTTAGTGCTGACAATGCGGTTGACGAACATTACACCGATAAAGGTTACGTATTGGAGGTGGGTTCTGATCAGCGAAGAGACCTTGCCACGAAGTGGTTTGTGCTCAGTGTGGTAGCGCTTGCCATCGCAGGTGTCTTCTCTGTGCTTCTAGTGCTAGCGAGGATGCCGTTGATAGGCGAGTTGATCCCTTACGCTGATTTCTTTCACACGGCGCTGGTTATCCATGTTGATATGTCGGTTCTTGTCTGGATTCTTGCGTTTGCTTGTGTGTTGTGGAGCTTGGCGGGTCAAACAGGGTTTTATCTAGTTAATAGAGTCACGCTTTTTGTTCTGGCGATCTCAACGTTGATGATGTCTCTCGCGGGCTTTATGCCAGAGGCAAAACCGTTGATGAGCAACTATATTCCCGTGCTTGAGCATCCACTGTTTCTCACCGGGTTAGTCTTGTTCGGCGTCGGTATCGGCGCGCAGGTTTTAACGGTAATGAGCATCATGCCGCCGGTGGGTAATATGATCAGCGGTGCCGGAGTACTGCGTTTTGGGCTGAATTGTAGCGCTATTTCTGCACTTGTTGCCTTGTGGATGTTTGGCTGGTCATGGTTTGATTTGCCAGTTCAGGCCACTAGTGAGTTGTATTACGAGTTATTGTTCTGGGGAGGCGGTCATGTGCTGCAGTATACCTACACGCTGCTCATGATGGTGTGTTGGCTGTGGTTGGCTAATGTCACGCGTGCGCCATTGATCATGAGTGAGCGGGTCGTATTGATGGTGTTTTTAGCGGGCCTAGCATCTGTGTTCGTTGCGCCGCTGATTTATTGGCAGTACGACGTCACCCATGACCTGCATCGCCCAATGTTTACGTGGTTGATGAGCTTTGGCGGTAGTCTGGCAACTTTTCCGCTGGGGCTTGCGATCTATTATGGTCTGGTACAAACGCACCCTGAAACAGACCGGCAAAAATCTGCGCATGCTGCCACCATGAGTTCGCTGCTATTATTTGGGGCAGGCGGTGTCATTGGATTCATGATTACTGGTAGCAATGTCACAATACCGGCGCACTACCATGGATGTATTGTTGGCGTGACATTGGCGCTAATGGGCGCGGGTTACGACCTGCTGCCAAGATTGGGTTATCCACAAGTAAATTTTCGTCTAGCGAGAATCCAACTGTGGACCTATGCATCAGGACAATTCCTGCATATCCTCGGTCTAGTCTGGTCTGGAGGTTATGGGGTTGAAAGGAAGGTAGCGGGTGCTGCGCAGGAGCTTGATTCTTTCGGCCGTGTCGCAGGCATGGGTTTGATGGGAATCGGTGGACTCATTTCAGCTATCGGCGGGCTTTTGTTTATCATCATTGCCGTCAAGGCGCTTTCAGCCAAAGCGGCTAAGGCGAGACCTTAGGGTCACCGACGAATATAAGGTTGATGAGCTGAAAGACGATCATCGCCATCATGAAAATGATGATAAAAAACACAATACTACGATGCGGAATCGGGTCACCGTGCATCCTTTCGATGAATTTCAATATTGCATCGGCTAGGCCGTAAAGCAGAATGCCAGTTGCAGTATAAATCAGGATTTCAGTCATGTTGTCTGCCTTGTACTAGTAGGGTCATCAGCAGCATCAGGGCCAGGCCATTGTGTAGGCTTGCCAGAAAAACACTATGTGCTTGGTGTTCCAGAAAAACCACCGTGACCAATGCGCCTGCCAAAGCCGTGAGGGTGGCAGCGTGACGTGGATTCTTTTGCATCAGTTGTAGGCACCGTGCGCCGACAAACAAGAGTGCGAATATCGCTATGTATTGATGCCAGGCAAGAATCATTTCATTGTGAATATCGGGTGTAATAACAGCTCTCGAAGCGTCAATCTCCAGCGCGCGAAAAGGAGAGAAGGCAGAGCTCTCAGCGGGTAAAGAGCCCTCAGCGGATAGAAAGCCCTCAGCGGGTAAAGCGCCCTCAGCGGATAGAAAGCCCTCAGCGGGTAAAGAGCCCTCAGCGGTGAGGTTTGAAAAGTCGCACAACCCGGCACAACTGCCTGCGGCAAAATTCGCGCTGACCCAAGCGCCGGACGCAACTGAGGTGAAAATTAGCACAAAGGCCGATGCTGAGTAGATCTTACGAGGTGGGGAAGGCTGCCGGCTGTTCATCAGTGTTTGAAGATACCACAACAGTATCACTGCCAAAGCCATGCCGCCGACGAGGTTTGTGGTGGCAACGATGGGGTGTGCAAGGTCAGGCGAATTTGTGCCAACAATCGCAAGCACAATGGTAATTATCAGACACAAACTCGGTGCCAGCAAATTGTTCTTTTGTCGCCTCTGAGACCATATTGACAGGGTAAACAGCAAAACAACGAGCAATCCAAATGCGCTCGCCATAAAGCGATGACTCAGACGCAGAGCTCTGTTCGGGTCTTGTTGTTCGATAGCGATACCCGGTTCTAGGTCAATACTGAACGATGATTGAAAGCAGTCGGGCCATGGAGCGCAATCGATACCTGATTCACTGAGCCGGATATAGGCGCTAAGCACGGCCATCAGGATGCTCATGATAAGTGCGATCAGCGTGATCAATGTTAGCCACCGAGACATCAGCTACCGTCCGCTCTGATTGTCACGGTCACGGCTTTCAGATCCCGATAAGCAGGCACAGTGATTCGAACCTCAGACTGGTCACCGGAAAGACCGATCGCGCCAGTATTAGCATCTGGGATTGTTTTAACCGCGAGGCCACCACCCGGTGCCTTACGACCCATCGGATTAATCAGTTCAATCCAGTCTTTTGTCTCTTGAGGAAGCGCAGCCAGACGACCCGGTCGAGATTCTGCGTGATGTTTCTGGAAAGTTCGTTCTACCAGCCATACCGATTGTTGATGTAACGACAAAACTTTGGTCATAGCGCGATCTGGTACGTCGGTCATGACAAAGGGCACCAGTACCGCCGGTACGAGGAAAATTACCGCTAACAGGGTCACAGTGCCGAAAAACAGCAGCAGGCTGTTTCCTGAATGTTGCAGTGGTTGCTTTGGTGTTTTCTGCTCCATACTCATTGAGTCAGCGCCTGAAGCACTTTTACAATTGACTCACTTTGATGTGGTATCCGGAAGTATCCAACATATTCCCCGGCAGGGTTGATCAGGGCAATGTTTACGCTGTGGTCGACAGAGTAGTCGACGGTGCCAGGGCCGCGGCTGAAAGCAGTGTGTAGCTGGTACGCAAAAGCCGTGATGTGTTCGAGTGAGCCCGTCAGTGCCTTGAAAGCGGGGTTGAAAGCGCTAGTGTAGTTTTTGAGTGATTCAGCTGAGTCACGTTCCGGATCAACGCTAACAAATATAATCTGCGGCGAAGTTGAGCCCATGGTTTGCTTGACTCGGTTCAGTACACTGAGCGTAGTGGGGCAAATATCGGGACAAAAAGTAAATCCGAAAAACACCAAGCTCCACTGACCCTGAAACATGCCCGCATCAATAAAAGCTGAATTGGTGTCAATGAGCTGAACTGTTTCAAGCATCACGCTGTCGTGCAGCTCGACATAGCCAAGCGCCTGAAGTTGGGAGCTGCTCATGATTTCATGACGTTGTGAATTTGCAGCGAACAACGTCAACATAATGAGCAATGTCATCAACAGCCAGAGTAGAGATCGCTTATTCAAGCTGTAGCTAGGGGTTTTAGAGTCGCTCACTTGAAGGACCATTTACCAAAACAAGGTGTAGTGGTCTGCAAGTAGCGCGGCAAACAGCAGACCCAAATAAACGATTGAATACTTAAACATGTTGATCGCAGTTTTTGGATTTCGTCCAATCAGCAGTTCAGCCGCCAGGTAAAGAAATCCCGCGCCGAGCAATAACGCGCAAATCAGGTACAGAAATCCGCTCATGCCGATGACCCATGGTAAGACGGTGACCCCGATCATCATCACGGTATAAAGTAAGATGTACCACTTGGTTGTCTCAATGCCGTGCGTCACCGGCAGCATGGGTATGTCAGGTACTTTGCGGTAGTCGTCGACGCGATCAATCGCAAGCGCCCAGAAATGGGGTGGTGTCCAGGCAAAGATAATGAATAACAGTAACAGGCCGCCGCTGTCGATTGAGCCGGTCACTGCTGTCCAGCCAAACAAGGGTGGTGCCGCGCCAAACAAGCCCCCAATAACAATGTTTTGCGGCGTTGCACGCTTCAGGTAGACGGTATAGATCACGCCGTAACCCAGCCATGACATAAAATTTAACATTGCGGTGAGCGGGTTAACCAGTAGGTAAAGAATTAGCAGGCCGCTGACACCCGTCGCTGTGATAAATACAGCACTTTGTGTCGGTGATACCCGGCCCGTTGCCACGGGGCGGTTCCTTGTTCTTGCCATTTTTGCATCTACGCTAGCATCGACAAGATGATTTAGCGCTGCAGCGGAGCCTGCGACTAACGCCAGTCCGAGGTTGCCAAATATCAGCGCAGACAGTGGCACCATGCCATCGGCGGCAAGGAACATGCCGACCACCGAACACAGCAGCATCAGCAATACGACGTTGGGTTTACACAACTCAATGTAATCCCGCCAGGTTGGTACTGTTTCAGAGTGTATGTGGTTGATCATCATCACTTCTACTTTTTAACCATCTTAGGTCAGTCAGCGACCAATTCATTGATCTAGCTCATGTTCGAAGAGCAAAGGGCGGATTAACCCCCTTTTCTTGTTTATCTAGAGGTATAAAATGAAAGAGAAGCGTCGTTCGCTAGTGCACTTTGACGAAACAGAAAGAAGACAAAGGTGTTCTAATGCGTTTCATCGGCGCTATTCGGCTGATATTCGATAGAAACAAAACCTTGAACGCCCACGCCTTGCCCACCTTGTTGTTTTGGTGATGAATTATGAGTGAAGAGAACCCTTGCGGCGGAAGGCGCGTTTTGGTGGGTGATAGGCAATTGCGTCAAAGTTAGCATTCAGAATGTCACAGTCCTTGAATTCATATTACCGAGAAACGACGGTAGCTGAACACCAATATGTCTAAGAACGAAGGTCCTAGAGGATAGTAAAATCAAGGCACCTTTACCTGTAATTCCATTGAGCCATGGTCTTTCGGTCGAT
>CBFHOH010000011.1:0-129634 GCA_965657335.1 Candidatus Azotimanducaceae bacterium | reverse complement strand
TGACAAGTGGCGGAGGGGGAGAGATTCGAACTCTCGGTGCCCTTCGACACGCCGGTTTTCAAGACCGGTGCATTCGGCCGCTCTGCCACCCCTCCGCAAAACTCAACTGTTTCTAACCACTAGCTCCGTGCTTGGCATATGAAATACGAAGCTACGGTTGGTGTTCAGAAGTGCCGCAATATACTTGATTCCGAGGCAGTTGTTAAGACGCTTTGAAAGAATTTTAACTGTTTGTAATCAGACGCTGAAACTGCCACTATTTTTCTATGGGTGAATTTCTGCTAATCATAATTTTGGGGCTGATTGCACTGTATTGGCAGTCCGGCATGCGCGGTAAAGAGCTGGCGGTTCGGGCAGCAAGAAAGGAGTGCAAGCTCTGCGATGTGCAGTTGCTTGATCAAACAGTGCAGCAGGTAAAAATATCAATGAGCCGCGATGGTGGCGACCAATGGCGTATCTGGAGAGAATACCGGTTTGAATATACGCAGGATGGAGAGGGCCGGCATCAGGGTCAGCTGACGATCCTCGGCCAGAAAGTGTTAAGGGTTGCGCTCGACACATTTAATCCTGTGATCCACTAAGCCCTTAAATGTTTTAAAACACGTTAGCCTGATATCTGTAGACTCGGCTGGTTGCCGTATAAAGTCGGCTAGTCGTTGCTGACGCTGAGCATGCGGTCAATCGTATCCACGATGAGTGAAGGCCGGTAAGGTTTCATCAGGAAGTTCTCAGGATTCACCGACGGGGGAATTGCATCAGCCGTGTATCCCGAGGTGTAAAGGACCTGTAAATCTGCTTGCCGCGCGATAAGTTGTTGCGCCAGTTCCCACCCGTTGATGCCGCCTGGCATCAAAATGTCAGTAAACAGGAGATCAATTGCAACTCCCTCGCTCTTCGCTACACCAAAACAATTAATAGCGTCGGGTCCATCTTCTGCTTCCAATACATCATAGCCGCTTCGTACGAGTACCCGCTTAGCTATATTCCTGAGTTCTAGCCGATCTTCGACCAGTAATATGGTCTTGTTTCGGACGTCGGATTTTTTGTTCTTGGTGTCGGTTGACTTTGAAACTACGACTGGGTCAAGCGTTTGCGGCATGCGAATGCAGAAAGTAGAACCTTGACCAAGAGCACTTTCAACCTCGATGGTGCCTTTGCTCTGATTAATAATGCCATAAGCGGTGGTTAGGCCGAGCCCTGTCCCCCCATTCTTGGTCGTAAAAAAGGGATCAAAAATGCGCTCGAGGGTTGCTTCGTCCATCCCCGTGCCTCCATCTTTAACGTTCAAACTTACGATATTTCGACCATCTCTTCTGGTCGAAATGTCGGTCCAAACAACAATATCCCCACCTTCGGGCATGGCATCGCGGGCGTTCATCAGCAGTTGTAAAATCACCTGTTCTAGCTGGCCAACGTCGGTATCTACAAGGCATGGCATATCTAGTAAGTTGATCCGAAGCGTAGTTGAGTCTCCGGCTAGTCGTTCGAACATCGTCCGAACCGACGATATTGACTTGTTTACGTCAACGACCTTCGGCTGAAAGACTCGCTGGTGACTAAAAGCTAACAGCTCTGTAGTCAAGTCATTTGCTCGCGCTGTTGCGATGAATATTTTTTCTATATCTCGCCTGATCTGAGGATCAGCATCACCCTGAGTAAAAGCGAGTAGCTCTGCATAACCGGATATCTCCGTCAAAATATTATTAAAATCATGTGCAACGCCCCCAGCTAGCCGGCCGAGTGCTTCAAGTTTTTGGGTGTTTCGCAATCGCTGCTCAAGTAATTTTGTTTCAGTGATATCTATCACCTGAAGCAGTATGGGCATTTCTTCACTATCTTGTTTTGCGCCCTGTAAAAGTAGTGAAATGTCACTCTCATCCGCGAGTTTCAAGCCAGCTTCAACCTGAATAGACTCGATTTCACCAGCTATCAGCTGGTTAAACAGTAGTTTTGTGCCCTCGAGTCGGAATAAATCTTGAGCATGAGTCGATTCATCACCGTTATATGCAGTGATTGTTGAAAATGCTGAATTGAATTGCAGAAACTTGCCTTCTCTGTCACAGATTGCGATCCCGATAGGCGAGGCATCAAACCATAATCTGAAAAGATGCTCATTGCGCTTCAATATCTCGTTCGTGTGAACAGGTTCTGTAACATTAGTGCGATTTGAAACCAAATCTTCGGCCTCGCCGCCGACTTGGGCGCGTGATTCAGCCTCCATTCGTGAATTTAGGGATTGGGCAAGACCAGCAACGAGCCGAAATAATTCTTTGTCATTCTCGTTTAGTGGATTGGGATCGCCGTAAAGTAACGAAATAACACCAAGGTCTTTGACGAGCAGGTTTTCCGAATAGAGAAACCCCCTGTACTTGAAACTAGCGGGCGTATTTTCCGGCGCGAGATCTGTTTCTGAGAGCGCCACCACCTCATTACGCGAACGTTCAAAAATTTGGTTGAACCGGTTTGCAGCGTATAAGGGGTCATCGCAGCGTGTAAGTTCGACATCATCTGCCGCCAGCGTTTGTTTCAGAAAAGCGAGGGTTTCCACCCAAAGCATCTCCTGATTGGTCTGCAGAACAGCAAAATCCGCATAGGAAACGAAACGTTCAACACTTGTTTTGTGCGATTCTTTCATAGAGTTGCCGGAGAAATCATTTTGTCTCAAAAGATATTAGTAAAATCCTGTTGCTATTTCGCATAGTCAGGCTGTGCATTTTTCGGAGATGTATACGCATGAATAACGCATGTGCCACCTGCACATGTGTCCAGCCTTATCCTGCACTAAATAAGGGGCAAAAGGCCCGCCAATCCCGATGTGAGTGCACAAAAATCGTTTAAACGGCAGCGCCCAGGCCCACGAATAAACCACCAATATCGTAGGTAAGTCGTGAATCGGCTTGCTTTTTTCATAAGCGGAATAGGTCGAATCTAGCCAGGTTCTATTAAACTTCTGTAGGTCTTGAGATGTTTCAATGCTTGTTGATGTTCACCGACTAATTCATACAGCCTAGACAGGTTGTAGTGTGCATCTGCAAAAGCACCCGCTTTTTTATAGGCGAGGATTGCGTCCTGAATACGACCCAGATCTTCGAGCAGTGTGCCAAGATTGAAAGCGGCCAGAATGTTGTCTGGTTCTATTTGTAGTGCTGAGTGATAGTGAGACTCGGCTAAATCGTATTCACCGGATTCTTGATAAAGCCTGCCTAGGTTCACATGAGCATCTGTGTGGTCTGGTTCTATTTCTAGTGCATGCAAATAAGCCGCTGGTGCGTCTTCAGGGCTGACGGCCTCCAGATCAACGCCGAGGTCAAACCAATCATCGCTTGATAACTGATCATCTCCTGCGGCTTCACTCGCCGCTTTGCGCGCGAGCGGTGCGACCGAACCCGCAAGGTCTGCGACCGCAAAATTAAAATGAAGTTGACCACTTACGGGGTTGTATACCTTGTCGTTTTCCTGCAAAACCACAACGCCACCATCGCCGCTTATGCGAAGCGATGTCAGCGGTTTATTACTTGGGAGCTGATCACGTAAGCGAAAAAGGGTGCTGTTAATCTTGCTGCGCTGAACCCCTGTTTGAAGGAGCTCTTTTGCCGTACGAAATATGACAATATCTTGAAAGCTGAACTTGTATCGATCTTTCGGGCCTTTTTCCGGATCAAGCACACCACGCGCAATATCGCGAATTACAGTGGGAGATAACGCGAGTAACTCGGCAACTTCTCCGGTTGAATATCCTTTCATTTTTGCAACAGCTCCTACGATCAGATAACGTTTTTCATGTTGTTATCGTTATAAACTCGCGCGACGAATCATATCTTTAGCGATCACGGTTTGTTGTATCTGGGATGTACCTTCATAGATTCGAAACAACCTGACATCGCGATAAAAGCGCTCAATACCGTAATCTTCAATATAACCTGCTCCGCCGTGAATCTGTACGGCCCTATCTGCGACACGACCGACCATCTCGGTTGCGAATAATTTGCAGGAAGCTGCGAGTGTTGCGACGTTTTCACCAGTATCGCGGCGACGCGCGGTGTCTGCAACCATGCATTCTGCAGCGTAGGTTTCAGTCTGACTGTCAGCGAGCATACCCTGAATCAACTGGAATTCGGCAATCGATTGTCCAAACTGTTTTCGTTCAAGTGCGTAGTTTAGGCTGTCCTTGATTAAGCGTTCCGCGATGCCGATGCTAAGTGCGCTGATGTGCAGTCGCCCTTTGTCCAGCACTTTCATCGCGGTCTTGAACCCTACGTTCTCGTTGCCTCCTACCAGTGTTTCAGCAGGTACTTCGACGTCTTCGAAAATGACGTCACAGACATGAGCACCTTGCTGCCCCATTTTATTGTAAGGTTTTCCCATTGAGATGCCGCGAGTATCTGCGTCGACGAGAAATGCAGAAACACCACGGGCCCCTTTCTCTGCTGAGTTCGTCCGGGCAAAAACCGTGAAAAGATCAGCCTGTGGCGCGTTGGTGATGTATCGTTTAGTGCCATTGAGAATATAATTTGCACCATTTTTAACCGCTGTCATTTTGACGGAAGCCGCATCTGAGCCAGCATCAGGTTCCGTCAAACAGAAGGACCCGACAATTTCGCCGGTTGCCATTTTGGGCAAATATTTCTGCTTTTGAGCTTCAGTGCCGTCGATAACGAGTGATTGAGAACCGATGCCAACATTGGTGCCAAAAGCAGATCTAAAAGCGGGGGAGGTGTGACCAAAGAGTCGTACGACCCTCACTTCCTCGCTCATGTTTAGTCCGAGTCCGCCGTAAGCCTCAGGGATGGTCAGACCATAGAAACCCAGCTGTTTCATTTCTGAGATGACGTCGTCAGGGATCTTGTCATTTTCACCGACCTGAGATTCGAGCGGGCGCAATCTTTGTTCGACAAACCGGTCTACGGTGTTCAGTAATTGATCCATTGTTTCCTGATCAAGTGCCATATGTATTCCTGTATTAGTATTTCTGCGATATTTCCATGAACGGAGACCACTAGCAATTTTGGTAAAAATAAGCCGCGCTTATATTCGTCGATAAAGACATTCAGTTGATATATCGCGAGAACCTATCCCTCGAACACCGAATATAATACTATTGCGCGCTTAAATTACCCCGCACTGTTAGTCATGCTGTAACGCGCGAGATTGCGCAAACGACATTGTAAGCATCATTGCCTAGAAGTGCTATTCAACTACTGCCGACGGAGGCCAAATGTCCAATTTCAAGTGGGATGATCCTTTTTTCCTAGATGAGCAACTGACTGAAGACGAACGCATGATTAAAGACACTGCGCGCGACTATGCTCAAGAAAAATTGCAATCCCGTGTGCTGCAGGCCAACCGCGATGAAGAATTCCACCGTGAAATCATGAACGAAATGGGTGAGCTCGGTTTACTGGGTGCCACCATCCCCGAAAAATACGGCTGTTCCGGCGTGAACTACGTGTCCTACGGACTCGTTGCACGAGAAGTCGAACGCGTCGACAGTGGTTATCGTTCCGCAATGAGTGTCCAATCGTCGCTGGTGATGCACCCAATCTATACCTATGGCAACGAGGCCCAACGAGAGAAATATCTACCCGGTTTGGCGACCGGAGAGCTTGTTGGCTGTTTCGGGCTGACCGAGCCTGATTATGGATCCGATCCAGGAAGCATGATTACTCGTGCCGAGAAAACAGAGAACGGTTATTTGTTAAATGGCGCCAAGATGTGGATTACTAACTCGCCCATCGCAGATCTCGCGGTTGTCTGGGCAAAACTCGATGGCGTGATTCGTGGGTTTATCGTCGAAAGAGGAACGCCTGGCTTTGAAACGCCAAAAATCGAAGGTAAATTTAGCCTTCGCGCGTCTGTTACGGGACAAATAGTCCTGAGTGATGCTGAGATACCTGAAGAGAACCTATTGCCCAACACAAAAGGATTGGCGGGGCCATTCGGTTGCCTCAATAAAGCGCGTTACGGCATCGCATGGGGTGCGATGGGAGCAGCAGAATTTTGCTGGCATGCTGCCCGATCATACACGCTGGACCGAATACAGTTTGGTCGGCCACTTGCCGCCAATCAGTTAATCCAAAAGAAACTGGCAGACATGCAAACTGAGATTGCGCTGGGGCTGCAGGGTGCGTTGCGAATTGGTCGACTGATGGACGATGACAACCTTGCGGTTGAAAACATCTCGTTAATGAAACGCAACAATTGTGGCAAGGCTTTGGACGTCGCACGTTTGGCAAGGGATATGCACGGTGGTAACGGCATTTCCGACGAATACCACGTTATTCGACACATGATGAACCTTGAAACTGTCAATACGTACGAAGGCACGCATGATATCCATGCATTAATCCTTGGTCGCGCTCAAACGGGGCTTCAGGCTTTTACTGGCGCATAATAATTTTGTGTCCTTTTAAAGCTCGTGGGACATTTGTCTGCATCGACAATAATCTCACGAGCTTGTAGAGGCGCGTATAGGCTGGCGCTTAGCAGCTAGTCAAAATCTAATCAATTTATCCTCACGACAGTCCTCAACATGTGAGAGATCTCTCACAAACATCCGCTATATCGCAACACCAAATAGCTGTTATCGTACAAGTCATTCAGACATCAACTCGTTCTATTTTTCTGGTGCCAGTGTAGTTTACGGTTAAGAACGCTGACGGGACGCAAGCCTGTAATATGTTGTCCTCTTGTCAGAACCCATTGCACCACTGCATAAAAAGGAGAGACAGATGATAAGAGTCGTAGTAGTTGACGATCATAAGCTGGTACGAATTGGCACCTCTAGATTGCTTGCAGACATCGCTGGCATTCAAGTCGTCGGACAGGCATCAACCGGAGAAGAAGCTATCGACGTGGTCAAGGACTTGAAACCTGATGTCGTGCTGATGGACATCCAAATGCCAGGGATTGGCGGCATCGAAGCGACGAAAAGATGCTTGCGAATTGATCCCGAACTTAAAGTCATTGTGGTTACTGTGCATGAAGAAGATCCTTACCCCAGTCAACTGATGGGCGTTGGCGCGTCTGGTTATTTAACAAAAAAGTCCGACGTTGATGAAATGGTTCGTTCGATCAAGAAAGTTATGCTGGGGCAGCGGTACATCAGCTCTGATATCGCTCAGCAACTCGCTCTTAAACCGTTTTCCCAGCAAAATATCTCACCCTTCGAGCAATTGTCTGAGCGGGAAATGCAAATTACGCTAATGATAATCGAAGGCTGCAAAGTGCTTGAGATATCAGAAAATTTGGCGTTAAGCCCCAAAACGGTAAATAGTTATCGCTACAGGATTTTTGAGAAACTGGAAATTCCGAATGACGTTTGCCTGACAAAACTTGCAATTAAACACAGGATCATTGATACCGAATCTTTTGCTTGATGACATGATTCAGTCGCTTGGATAGAAACCTGTACTAACCAAAGCCCCACCTGTTTGATAAACTTTAAGGGAGCTTGTTGCGGGGGTTTCCCATCACGAAAACTATCACTAAATCCAGTACGCGAAGTGCGCCGAAGTCCGAAGACGAGTTACCACTGTGTCGACGCTGTCCACGTATGCGGCACCAGTTTAAGAAACTGAAAATCAGCCATCCCGACTATTGGAATGCACCCGTTGCGGCATCGGGAAAAAAGGCGAGTAGGCTTCTGATCGTCGGTCTGGCACCAGGAATGCATGGCGCTAACCGCACAGGTGTGCCGTTTACTGGTGATGCATCGGGAGAATTGATATTCAAAGTGTTGAACGCGCTTAATATTGCAGAAAGCGTCAGGATTACAAACGCGGTAAAGTGCCTGCCAGTTCAGAATAGTCCCAATGGCAATGAGATCAACAACTGTCAGCCCTTTTTGCAACAGGAATTGAACCAGCATTGTCTGCAGTCTGAGGCAACGCTGTTCATTCTCGGTGGCGTTGCTCATCGCGCAGTACTAAAAGCGCTTGGATTAAAGTTAAAGGATTACCCATTCTCCCACGGTCAGGTAAACTTGCTACCCGACGGTTTAACCATGATCAGCAGTTATCACTGTAGTCGATACAATACCCAGACGGGTCGATTAACTGAGTCAATGTTCATGCAAGTAACCCAACAAGCAGCATCGATAGCAGGCTTGTTGGTATCATCGGATACGCATACCAGCACCTGACGCTATCGTAAACATTGCCCAAAGTGATCATGTCCCAAGAATTAGAAGCCAAAACCTTCGATGCCACCAGCTTTCTTAAGAATCTCACAACCCGCCCGGGTGTCTATCGCATGCTGGGTGCTGAAGGAGAGGTGCTGTATGTCGGCAAGGCGAAAAATCTCAAAAACCGAGTCTCAAACTACTTTCGAACGACGGCGCTGGATGCAAAAACCTTGGCGTTGGTGTCACACATTTGTGATGTGGAATACACCATCACTAATAGTGAAACGGAGGCACTGCTCCACGAACAAACATTAATCAAGGAACTCAAGCCCCCGTATAACATCGACTTTAAGGACGACAAGTCCTATCCGTATATTTTTCTGTCTTCCAGGGACACGTTTCCGCGTCTCGCTTTTCATCGCGGCGCCCAGAAAAGAGCAGGGCAGTACTTTGGACCGTTCCCTAGCGCCTATTCTGTTCGAGACAGCCTCAACATTTTGCAAAAGGTATTTCAGGTTCGCCAGTGCGAAGACTCGTTTTTCAAAAACCGGACCCGGCCCTGCTTGCAGTACCAGATAAAACGCTGCTCTGGTCCGTGTTGCGATCTTGTGTCACATGAGGACTATGCGGAGGATGTCGATCACGCGGTGATGTTTCTGGAAGGTAAAAGTCGCTCTGTGCTCGAGGAATATGCCAATAAAATGGAAGAAGCTTCCAATGCCTTAGCATTTGAAAAAGCGGCTAAATATCGTGATCAAATCGCGCACTTGCAACGCATACAAGAGTCCCAGTACGTGTCTGGTTCGACAGGAGACATCGATGTGATGTCAGCTATCGTTAACCCGGGCGGCACCTGCGTCCTCGTGATGATGATCCGCGGTGGCAGAATGTTGGGCAATAAGACATTTTTTCCTCGCATCAAAGTTGAAAACACACCATCGGAGGTGTTGTCCGCTTTTGTTCCTCGCTTTTACCTTGCGGGTCTTGGCGGCAGAGAGATTCCCAAAGAAATTATCGTCAATGCAACGATACCTGACAAAACAGTGATCACCGACGTGCTTTCTAAAACTGCGGGACGCAAGGTTGCTATTGCCGACAGCGTCCGCGGTCACAGAAACCGCTGGGTGCAGTTAGCGAATACTAATGCCGAGCAATCGCTAGGCGGGCATCTAGCCAACAGAAACAATTTGGCCCAGAGATTTGCCTCGTTACAGCACGTATTAGAACTCGACGAGACGCCGGAGAGACTCGAATGCTTTGACATCAGTCATAGCTCTGGTGAGGCAACCGTTGCTTCTTGTGTGGTATTCGACCAAAACGGGCCTCTCAAATCCGATTATCGTCGTTTTAACATCGAGGGCATCACCCCCGGAGACGACTACGCGGCGATGGCACAAGCATTGAGTCGTCGTTACACGCGCCTTAAGAAGGGTGAAGGTAAACTGCCCGACATTTTGTTCATCGATGGGGGCAAAGGGCAGTTGAGTGAAGCGATGAAGGTGATGGATGAACTCCAAATTAATGATGTGCTCCTGATCGGTGTGGCCAAAGGGCCCACAAGAAAAGCGGGGCTCGAAAGTTTGGTGACACCCGGAGGCAAAGAGATCGAAATGTCACCAGACAACCCCGGTCTGCATTTGATCCAACATATTCGTGATGAGAGTCACCGATTTGCCATCACAGCGCATCGACAGAGACGGGGCAAAAAACGCAAAGAGAGCCTTTTGGAGGGGATATCAGGCGTGGGTCCGGGGCGAAGACGGGCGTTGCTCAGACACTTTGGCGGCGCTAGCAGGGTGCAAAGTGCCAGTATTGAAGAATTGTCCAAGGTTGAGGGAATTAGTCAAAAGCTGGCTGAACACATTTATGCTACGCTACACAATGTCTGAATGTATACTATGCGCCGAAGATGAAGTTACCTATAAGCCTACCAAACATCCTTACAAGCGTTCGAATAGCGCTTATCCCTGTTCTAGTCGCCGTTTTTTATATGAAATTCGAATCCCACTACCTTGTGGCAGCGGGCATTTTTACGCTTGCGAGTGTCACCGACTGGCTCGACGGTTATCTAGCGAGAAAGCTCAATGAAATGACACCGTTTGGTGCGTTTTTGGATCCAGTGGCCGATAAATTGTTAGTAGCTGTTGCGTTGGTCCTACTGGTTGAGGTGCACGCCAGTGCCATCCTCGCGATACCGGCGTTGGTCATCGTTTGCCGAGAAATTGTTGTTTCAGCCCTGCGTGAATGGATGGCGCACTACAGTTCAAGGCGCAGCGTGGCTGTGTCCGTGGTTGGAAAAATTAAGACAGTCTTCCAGATGGTCGCGATTATCGTACTTTTGGCCTTCGGACCAGACTTGCAAAGCGTGCCCGTGATTGTTGGTTATGTGCTCTTGTATGCCGCTGCGATCCTGACGCTCTGGTCAATGTACTTATACCTCAAGCTCGCTTGGCCAGATTTATCCTCCGGTATGACAAATGATTAGTGGTCTTGCTGGATAACACCAAACAATTTCCATTGATCACTCCACCAAAAGTCAAAGATCAGGTAATGCGCCTGAAGCTTTTTGTGCTGCAACAGCTAGTTCGCATCGGAGAGTATAAAATTCATTAATATTCAACCGTGAATTTCACTTCATTTTCCAGTAGACTTGCCGCCTTCGTATAGACAGTGACTTCAAGCTTTACCTGGCTGGGTGGCAGAGTGGTCATGCAGCGGACTGCAACTCCGTTTACGCCGGTTCGATTCCGACCCCAGCCTCCATTTCCTGCTGTTTCTACTGGTCTTACAGAAACGCCTTCCTACAAAGCGCTTTGAAGGTTAATTATGCACCGTTCCATGGGTTTGCATCTTCCAATGTTTTGATGAGATCAACTCTACTCTCGGCTGTATCCCAGAGAGCAATTAAGCCAAAGAAAAGAAAGATTCCCAGATTGGACGGGTAACGATATAAGTTGCTGAATAAAGTCTGCCCTCTCTATGTTCGCACCTCGTTCCTCATTGAACTTATGTTGGACTAGGATTAACTCTGTCGGCCCATTCCCACACACTTTCAGGCGCGAAAACCATTAGGATAATCAGCGCGAAAACTTCTAACAGGTGCCAATTTAGCTTGCCGAAGTCAATCTTTTCGGCATTCGCATCACTGCATATGCAGGCTGAAATAAGTATCACCAGCACACCATAAGTCATGGATAACAAGCTGATCGCAATTGTTGGGCCGATGGCGTCAGCGGTGTCTCGCTCCGTAGCGAGTGTCCACGCCATGACGCACACAAACAGCGCGCCGGTAACACCAATAACAACTGTTTGCATGTACCTCCGCGCAGATGCCTTTTTATAATTGGTTAACAAAAGGGCGGCAGCGGGTGAAAGCGTGATGATCAAGGAGGTGGTATCAATGAACACCTCTATGCCGGTTAGAAGTTCCAGTGTTATTGCAATAATAATTATTATAAGCGCTATAAACCCTATTTCTGTGTTTAAACTAATCGTGTGGGGCGCTGTAACTGTAGATTCTTGTTTTGCCACATAACCTAAGACTGAAATAAAACAACCGACAATTAAAATCGCGAAAGTATAGGTTAAGTGTTCTTTTCCTGGGTTACCGAACACCCCGTTCACTACCGAGAGAAGAAATATGACCGAGAAAAGAATCCCGACCAGAACACCGATGCGCTCAAATACCAGCCATATATCGTTTTTTTTGATGAGACAGCTATAAAGTGTCATCACGATTACGATCGTGAGCAGTGGGATAATCAAGTTTACCCCCAACTGTCGGGCAAGGGGGCCGATACCCAGCGTAGACTCCATTGCCAAGGTGAATACTGCCAGTAAGCCTATGATCCCAACTGTTGGTAATAGCACTTTCAATCGTTTGCTAGCGCTCATTTTCTCAGCCTTATTAGTTGAATATAGGCAACTTAAGCCGATTTGATTCGGAATTTCAAAGGAATCTAGATGTTTCGTTACGGATGGTAAGTCTGTCTAATCTTGGAGGAATATTTGCCGTGACGATAGCAGGACTTATAGGGCTTTAGCGGTCGTGAGAGAGTGCCTAAGGAGTTCTGAGTGCATATAAAGTGATCTGATTGATTAAATCGTTAGTCATCCTTAATAAGTCTTACTGCTTCAGTTTTTAAGCCCCTACGAAAACTGGTAACCCTATCTCTGCTAATATCTCGAATAAATCGATCGAAGGAAAACAGTAATGGAAATCTTTTCTATGTTTGTAGACGCTACCAGCTTGGTGGTTGTTTTTGTTCCTCTCCTTTTAACATGCGTTTGCCTGTGGTTTTCATGCCAAACTAAATGGAATGTCCTTTTCAGAGACTTAGGCGTACCACTTGGTTTATTTTGGTCGGTTATTGGTGTGACAGGTATGACAGTTAACTTGACAGACGCAAAGGCTGCCGGCCCAGCTACCGCGATCATGCTGCTTACTATCACTTATGGAGGACTACTGTCGGCTTTAGGTTACTTTTCCACATTCAAAAGATCTGTACCTTCAATTAAAAAAAATCAACAAACTGCCAGTTGGAACGCAATTAGTCTCATTCTTGGTCCTTTTCTAGGATTAATATTGTGGGCTGGTTTCATGGCTGCCGATCCATTTCCTGTCACTGATATCTTTATCAACCCGGTAGCATTATCTGTTTTTGGAATGACTACTATAGCGGCCATTCTTTTGAGTGATTCTGACCATCGCATTGAGGTGGTATGTCAAGCATCTTTACTAAGTGCAATGATTAGCTTAGTTTTTGGGTTGGTAGTGCTTTACACAAGTTTTTCGGGTGACGGCATTAACGAAGGAATGTATGAAGGATTAAAGATTGCTATGAATGGCCTTGCTTATGGACTACTCAGCTATATCAGCGTTTATATCGCTTCCTACAAGTTCGGAGACACATCTAAAATAGATGCGTCACTCATGAACTGGCATTGGATGGAGGTGACGGGTTTTCTTATCTTCATGTTTTTCGCACCCGAAACGATAAGAGAAAGTCTCTTGCATTAGCCAACGTCATAAGAGATGAAAGATGGGATGGTTATTGGCTAACCTACCGAGAAATGTTCAGCCGATCATTTGTTGAGCATATTGAGGAGAAGGTCTTACCAGAAACTACCGGAATGGTGTTCAAAGTTAATAATGCGTGAGGAGAACATTATGATCAGCGTGCAGCCTTGGATGAGATGCCCATAACCCCGACTGCTTTATTGCCAAAGACAGCCGGGTATCAGGAATGTTTATCCGTTGACTACTCGCCTGGACGATTCAATACCTCAGCGAAATATACATTTTGACCGGTACAGGTGGCATATGACGTTTGGTAAGCCTCGCGCTGCCGCCATCCATCATTGTTAGCGTAGTTGTTCATATAGGCATTTAAACCTGCGTTGTCGCCAAAACTCAGCATGTGCATATATTCGCCCGGCGCATTTCGCATTCCCAGCCCCTTGTACATGATGCTCCAAGCTTTAACGGGAGAATCTGGCGCTCGGTTTGCGAGCATGCTGTTGTGTTTTTCCTCAAGCTGATCATAACTTACGCCCGGCAAGCGCGAACACCAATCCATCGTCACAATACGTGTGTCTTCTGAGGTAATGGTTTCGTCAACATAAAGCGTAAAGATAGGATTGAGGCTTACCCTGCAGTCAGCAATAGATTGCCAATCCTCGTTGAGCGCCTGGCCCTCTTTGGTCTTTTGCCATTTGTCCCATGCCGCGCCGCTAACTTCAAACGGGGCAGCGAGGAGCTCTATCCATTCGTAACTGCTTTGATTGTTCGGTTGCGAGTGGTACATGGGGGTAAGACGCAAAGCAAAGGTTTCAACGCCTTGTTCTTTAGACCAATCAACATACGCATCGAAATTCGCTTGATAGCTCTTCATTTTTTTGCCTGGTTTCAACGAGCACAATTGCATTTGTAAGGAATTGCCTTGGCTCAGGTCCAAACCAACCACTCGTTTGGTTGCCTGATCGTCAGCGACAACCGAACCACAAACCATCAAAAATGTACTAATTAACAACGTTCTTAACATTTTATCGCTCCGTTTCAAGTGTTGAGAGGCTTGAAATATATCATTGCGCGGTACACGGACAATGTTAGTTCGATATTGGTCAAGCGGGTGATTTTTGCCATTTTTGCGCATGTGCAAAAGTGACTGTGCCACTTCAGCGCGGGCAAATAAGTTCAGCAATGCTCTGATGCTAATTACAGGGGCATACATCTAGCGGCACACTTTTTATCGTTTAGCGAGAACGTAAATTGTTTAAATACAATAGGTTACAGCTAATACTTAATCACAGGTTAGTAATCGGTTTAACTCGTCACAGCGTTAACCTCAGGAGTATGGGTATCAATCGTGGATACCAAAATCGAACCAATATTGACGCACCCGCGGAGATCGTTCGAATATCGTCACTCCAAACCGGTAAAGGCAAACCTGCTTTTGCTAGGTTTCAGACTCAGCATAAGGAATAGAAAAATGCATTTTTCACCCAGATATCTACTACTCGGCGCTCTAGCAATAATGTGTCACGGTGTCCTCGCTGCACCGTCTTTCAAGATTTACGAAGTCGCTGTCCCCAACTCGAAACAAGTTGCGGTGCTTGAAGCGACGGATACATTCATGAAGTCAAAAAAAGGAAAAAGCTATAAAGGTGGGCTGCATGTCAATACGGTTTTAGCCAACGGCATCAACCCAGCCACGCATACGTTCGTTTTGTTGATGGATAGCATGGCGGCTATCGAAGAGTGGGAAAACAGTCTTGTGGGTGATCCCGACATCGCGCCTTTTTGGGCAGCGTTGGAAGCGTCTTCAACACCCGTATCGCAATATATGGGTAGCATGATTAAGACTTGGGGCGATATCTCGAACGAGGACCGTGTCTGGCAAGTGACCCGTTTTCATTCGACAGATCCGGTTAAACTCGTTGGCGCAATGGATGCTCTGATCGCCGCGACGGGTGATAAATATCCCGGGCAAACCGCGGTACATGCGTTGCCTGTTGGAAATCGCAATGGTGCCAACAATGCATTCTCGACGCATATGCTTGTTAACGGTTATAAATCTGTTGCCGAAATGGAAGAGTGGATGAATTATCTCAACACGCAACCAGCATGGGCCAATTTCCTAAGCACGGTGAGAAGCACGGTAACCTGGCAGGGTACCGATCTTGTTCAAAACACAGCGATTTATGACGGCGGCATGGACGTTAAAGCCTTTCACGGAGAGTAGCTAAGCGGGCGATCGACTTTTTTAGTCGGTCGCTACAAGCTGCCATTATCGGTCGCTCAAACTTTGTTCCGGTCGGACTTGCTGACATGTAATACGCGCAAGTAACCGCAAAGACGCCGTCACGTATCTATGCAGACTAACATTGGGCTGGATCAGCTTGAAAAAGCCAATGATGATTTCTTTTAAGTGCTGAGTAATAGCGCTGAGCAAAACTTTTGAACGACAGCCGTCGCCTGATCAACGCTAAGGTTCTGATCATTGCGTAGCTGATTCCACATGTCAAAGCTAAGGGCAGCCTCAAGTGCCTCAGCGAGCACGGGATCCGTCAGCAAGAAGCTGGGTAAAACAGCTCGTAGCAGTTTGCGCTCATCTCTCACCAACTCGCTGTGCCGCGACAACAAAATATTGGACTTAAGTTTCATTGCATTAGAAGCGATACGGTAGGGCATGATGATTTCGTACATCTGAAGCCGACGTTCAAGTAGTTGCCTGAAATTTTGTCGCCAGTCCGCATGACTGGGAGCCTCATTAAGAAGTGGAGCAACCTTTTGACTGATTGCTAGAGACATCTCCGCGTAGAGACTCTCCATGTCCTTGAATCGTCTAAAAACCGTGCGCAAACCCACATTTGCTCGCGCGGCCACTTCCTCGGCCGTCGGCGCGATTACACCGGCACGAACCAGTTCGAGCATCGCTGTCACAATTTTTCGCTTGCTGTCGCGACTGCGTTGGTGGCGACCATCAGAGATCGGAGTATAGAATTCAGTTTCAGACACGTGTTGGCTTTAATTAGATTAGAGAAATTTAGAGACGGAATGTCTCTGATGCCGATTATGGAGAGACCGCCTTTCGATGTAAACGCTTGGTGAAGAAATCTCTGTCTACAAACGTCAACGTCGACAGGAATTTTTCCGCATCAGTGCGCATGTTCGCGAGTGCCAGGTTCGGTATGCCGGCTTAATAGCGTCGCTGAGAGGCCAATCGGCTTGATAAGGAGTGAAGGTGTGTATTAATTGGCAAAAGCAGGCGCTGTGATGCCAATAATCCGGAAAGATTTGCCTTCAGTGATTGAGCAACTGTCTCGAGGTGGTTAAACTACGCGCTTTTCACGATCCTTCTCTTGCCCGGGTGGTGAAATTGGTAGACACGCAAGACTTAAAATCTTGTCGCTTTCGAGCGGTGCCGGTTCGACCCCGGCCCCGGGCACCAGTTTATGACCTCCCTGACAGGTGTCATTATTTCTAGGCAAAACCAAGCATACTTATACGGTCTGGCAACCGTGTTGCTCTGGTCGACAGTGGGTGTGGCATTTAAGCTCGCACTTAAGCATTTAGATATCTTCCAGCTGGTTTTTTACGCTACTTTATTCGCGACGCTTGTTCTTTTGGGTTTGGCCTGGTTCCGCGGGATAATCCATACGCTCGACAAGCAATTTTTCAGCCATTGGAAAGTCACGCTAATTTCTGGTTGCATCAATCCGGTTTTGTATTACCTAGTCTTGTTTGCGGCTTACGACAGGTTGCCTGCTCAGGTGGCTCAACCTATTAACTACACTTGGGCCATCGTACTAACATTCCTTTCAATAATTTTTTTAGGCCAACGAATTACTCGAGCTGATTTTGTTGCTGCGTTTGTTTGCTACAGCGGCGTCGTCGTGATCGCCATGCAGGGACAATTGCCTTGGTTACACGCTTTTGAAGCTGCGGCATTGTTTTCGGCTGAGGAGGGCTCCGGATTAGGGCTTATACTCGCGATTCTCTCAACATTTATTTGGGCGACCTACTGGATTATAAATGTCCGCGATGAACGGGAGCCTTCAGTTGCAGTTTGCCTCAATTTTGTTGTGGCGCTTCCCGTGTCTTTTTTTGCTTGCTTGATATTTTCTTCGCCTGTTGTTGCTTCAAACGAACATTTAATCGGCGCGGCATACATAGGTTTTGCGGAAATGGCTATCGCTTTCTTGCTCTGGTCAAAAGCGCTGAAATTGGCTGAAAACACAAGCCGCGTTAGCAATTTGGTGTTTATTTCCCCATTCATTTCGCTCGTTCTGATACACCTGATCCTTGGTGAAAGTATTCACTCGACCACTTACATTGGGCTGTTGTTGATTGTCGGAGGGTTGCTCTACCAACAATATCGCAGTGTCTCTGATTGAGACTTAAAGGTTGCGTTGTGCTGATTCTTGGATCACAACAACGTCGAAATATCTAACATTCGTGTCGCAAGGCTGATACGGCATGATTAACCTTCAAGTGTGTAACCCCAACTCGATCGGTCGCCAATATCCGCGCCTGCTCACATAGGGTTCGGTGACTGTGGTAGTATTTTGGAAAACCGAAGTGCGGAGAGACCTATGAGTGGTTTACTAGAAAAGCTATCCAAAGTTGTGAGCGCAGGAGGGCTTATCAGTGGCGATGCATTAAGCGAGAGACTTTTCCCGGGTACAAACTTACCCATTGCACTTGTGCGACCCAAATCTACCGAGGAGGTTGCTCAAATCTTGTCTATCTGCCACGAGATGGGCCAACCGGTTGTACCCCATGGAGGCCTTACGGGATTGGTTGATGCGACTCAGTCCAACCACCAGGAACTGGCGCTGAGCCTAGAACGTATGAATGTCATCGAGGAAGTCGATGTTCAAAGCCGAACAATGACAGTACAAGCCGGCGTTCCTTTACAAACAGTGCAAGAAAAAGCGGACGAGGCGGGCATGTTATTCCCGCTTGACCTCGGTGCACGGGGGACCGCGACTATCGGCGGCAATGCATCGACGAATGCTGGTGGAAATCGCGTGATTCGTTACGGGATGATGCGCGACCAGATTCTTGGTATGGAGGTCGTATTGGCTGATGGTACGATAATTTCCTCCATGAACAAGATCCTCAAAAACAACACGGGCTACGACTTAAAGCAGTTGTTTGTTGGCTCTGAGGGGACACTTGGTATCGTAACAAGACTGGTGCTGAGAATGCGTTCGTTGCCGGTAAGCCAAGAAATGGCTTTGCTTGCGGTCGACGATTTCACTAAGGTGACAGAGTTTTTAAATTTTATAGATTCCGCTCTTGGCGGCACCCTGAGCGCCTACGAAGTGCTCTGGCAAGACTACTACCAGCTGGTCACACAGCCACCGGCAGAGGGCAGAGCGCCATTGCCCCATCATCACAAATACTATGTTTTGCTGGAAGCATTGGGTGGTTCTATCGAGGCCGACCAAGAAAGGTTTGTGGGCGCTTTGAGCGAAGCACTCGAAAAGGAACTCATTGCCGACGCGGTGATAGCCCAGAATCAGGGGGAGAGAGATGCTTTGTGGGCGATTCGCGATGACGTAGGGCAGGTTGCCCAGCATGCACCCATTTTCGCTTACGATATCAGCGTGTCGCTCAATCACATGGAATCATACGTCGAGGATCTGAAAGCTTCGTTAGCCGAACAGTGGCCAGAACATAGCTGCATGATATTTGGCCATCTCGGCGACGGTAACTTGCATATTATCGTGGGTAATGGCGACGCATCTGTTGAAGCAAAAAAAGCGATTGATCAGACCGTCTATGCAGGTCTTCCAGCACGTGGCGGTTCGGTTTCTGCCGAACATGGTATTGGACTTCAGAAAAAAGAGTATTTGAGTTGGTCAAGAAACAGTGACGAGATCGACCTGATGAAGATGCTCAAACTGTCGTTGGATCCAAAGGATATTTTGAATCCTGGGAAAATATTTGCCTGACCCAGAAGACAAGCGATTGCTCGCGCTGAAATTACGCTTCTGCTTCTACCTTGTTCTTCGGCGATAGATGGCGAATCTGTATCGCCTCGATGCCAACGCCCTCTAATACATCCGAGATGACCACAACCTTATCACCGGCTTCAAAGCGCTCTCTGTTGAGCAGCACATCAAAGGCGGTCTGAAGTGTTTTCTCTGGGTCACGACTAAATGCTGTTCTGAAAGCTGAAAGGTTTCTGTTGAGTATTAGACGCCTTCGAGTCTGGGAATCATTAGTAAACGCATAAATCCTAGTTTTATTGGGACGGCAGTTTGTCACATAATCGGCCATGTAGCCGCGGCGGGTAATGACAACAATGCCCGCCGCGCCCAGTGCTTCGGCAAGATTGACGGCGGTCACGGCAAGGTGCTGTTTGTCGTTGTCGCAAATTAGTTGGTCACTAAAAGACAAGCCGGGAATCGCTTCAGTTATTTCGGCAATCTCTACAAGCTGTTCTACGCAACGCACCGGATATTTACCGACGGTTGTTTCACCGGATAACATCACGGCATCGACCTCTTCATAAATTGCGTTCGCAACGTCAGTCACTTCGGCGCGGGTCGGAATCGGGTTCTCAATCATGGACTCGAGTAAATGTGTTGCAACGATCACTCGCTTGCCTTTTTCGGCGCACAACTTAACGATTTTTCTTTGTACATTAGGTAGAGACGCTACGTTGATCTCAACACCAAGGTCTCCTCTTGCGACCATAATACCATCTGACTCATCAATGATTTCTGACAGGTTAGATACGCCTGATTGATCTTCGATTTTCGAGATGATTTTAATCTTGCCGGCTTTCTCGCCCATCAACTCCTTGAGTTCTCGAACGTCAGCTGCTTCCCGCACAAATGATAGTGCAATGAAATCCACTTGCTGCTCCAATGCGAAAAGAATGTCTTCTTTATCTTTCTTGGTAATCGCCGGTAAATTTACGCGTATGCCAGGTAAGTTGACGTGACGCTTGCTCTTAAGGATGCCGCCGTCAATGACTCGGCACCGCATAATGCCATCCGACTGCTTCTCAAGCACCTGGAGATTGATGATGCCATTGTCGACCGTAATTCTGTCCCCGACATTGACTGTTTCAATGAGATCGTCATAGTGGATATGAATCGAGGACCTTTCAACGTCGACAGAATCCCTCACTGTAATTGATATCTCTGAGCCATTTCTAAGCTCAAGATCATTGACCAGATCGCCTGTACGAATTTCCGGACCCTGCGTGTCCATCAAGATTGCTACGGGATAAGGAATCTTTTTATTGAGTGTCTTTATTGACTTGATGACAGCGGCCGCAGATTCATGATCACCGTGGGACATGTTAAGACGCACAACGTCCATCCCGGCGTGGGCAAGTTTCTCTAGCATTGGATAACTGGCCGTGGCGGGACCAATCGTACAAATAATCTTAGTCTTTCTCATGATAATGATTTCTTTCTCAGTAACTGTCGTGACGTTTCGTTAACGTCACTTCGCAATGCCTTCAATGCAATGCCTTCGATGCAAGTCGATGTAGCACGCCCTCAGAAGTGCGCCATCATACCTAATAGTCCCTGTTTGAGGTACAAATGGATAACATTGTTGTCTATTTTACTTACAGGATTAGTTTACTTGATTCGTGGCGGCACAAAGTTCTAGTATTCTTTCTCTTTTTTGAACTTTTAGACAAGGATCTACATGTCAGGTACCGAAATTGACTTAAATGAACAGGTGAGTGTGACAAATCGCGAGGCGCAGGAAAAATGGGCGATAGACGTCAATCAAGATCCTGCAGAAATTCCGCTCGCAGATCTAGACCCCGGGCATCCTGCGCTGTTTGAGCACGATAAATTTGAACCCTATTTTGCACGTCTAAGAGCGGAAGATCCCATGCACCTGACCCAGGAAAGCATGTTTGGACCATACTGGTCTGCCACCACATACGACGACATCATGGCGATTGATTCCAACCATCAGGTGTTTTCAAGTGATATCGACAACGGTGGAATACGCATGAGCGGTAGACCGACCGAAACACCGGCCACAGATTCTCCGTTCTACCTGCCGATGTTTATTATGCAGGATCCACCGAAACATGATGATCAGCGAAAGGTCGTCGCGCCGTCTTTCACGCCCAAGCGTATTCAGGAGCTGCGGGGATTGATTCAGGAGCGCGCAGGCACAATTCTGGATAATTTGCCCCGAAACGTCGACTTTAATTGGGTGAAAGAAGTGTCCGTTGAACTCACGGGGCAAACGCTCGCGACGATATTCAACGTGCCGCAGGAAGACAGACACAAGCTGATACACTGGTCAGACACGGTTGAGAACCTGAGTAACCCTGATTTTTTTGAAACGCCCGAGGAAGGCTTTCAGGAACTCTGGCGATGTTTTGAGTATTTCGATGCTATCTGGAAAGAAAGGGCGGCAGCGCCTTTAGTCGAGGACGATCTGATCTCCACGCTGGCGCACGGTGACTCGACCAAGGATATGACGCCCAACGAATTTCTCGGAAACATGCTGCTCCTGATCGTTGGCGGCAATGATACGACCCGGAACTCTATAAGCGGGGGTGTGCTTGCACTAAACCGTCATCAAGACGAATACACGAAGCTGCTAGAGAATCCCAATCTGGTGCCAAAAATGGTGCCCGAGATCATTCGCTGGCAATCCCCCGTTGCGCACATGTGCAGGACTGCGATGCAGGATGTTGAAATTCGCGGCAAACAAATCAAAGCCGGTGACAAAATGGTGATGTGGTATATCTCCGGTAATCGGGATGAATCTCGAATCGAAAATGCCAACAGGTTTATAGTTGATCGTCCCAACCCACGAAAACACCTCTCGTTCGGGTTTGGTATTCATCGGTGTGTTGGGAATCGTCTAGGAGAAATGCAGCTCAACGTACTTTGGGAAGAAATTCTTAAACGCTTTCCTCGTATGGAGGTGACGGGTGAACCAACCTATTTACGATCGAATTTCATTCACGGCATCAGAGAGCTGCCTGTTCGGATAGCGGGCTAGAACAAGTTCATTTGCTGGTCGTTGTCAGT
Source organism: Candidatus Azotimanducaceae bacterium (assembly GCA_965657335.1). Taxonomy (GTDB): domain Bacteria; phylum Pseudomonadota; class Gammaproteobacteria; order Pseudomonadales; family Azotimanducaceae; genus UBA4582. Next base: position 107,475 of record CBFHOH010000011.1, on the reverse strand, counting down.
GCTTGATTCATCCTGAAATCCGACCCCAAGCCCCAGCAAACGGATGCTGCGCCCGTTGCCTCGTGCCCAAATTTCGGGTAACAAGGTTTGGAAAAGACGGAATGTGAGGGCATCACTGGCGCGTTCAATCGTGGTTGTCTGAAAGTCGGCAAATTTCAGTTTTATTTGCTGATTTCGGATGCCCCGAGATTTGTGCGGAGCAAGCCTTTTCTGAAGTTCTGTGAATAATCGATCGAGGATTTCTTCAGCGTCGGTCAATTCAGAGATATCCGCCGCGAACGTCCTTTCCACGCTCAGCGATTTACGCACCCACTGCGTCGTCAGAGGTCGCTCGTCGATCCCGCGACAGCGTTTGTGAAGCAAGCGACCGAGCCGTCCAAATCGCTTGACTAGTTGCTCCTCGCCCATGCGTTGGGCATCTGCACACGTGTGTAAACCCTCAGCAGCGAGTCTTTTTACGGTGACTTTACCCACACCTGGGATTTTTTTTAGAGAAAGGGTGCTGACGAAATCATCTACATCTTCTGGCGTGACTACACATTGACCGTCTGGCTTGTTTTCATCACTGCAAATTTTTGCCAAAAACTTGTTGGGCGCGACGCCTGCTGATGCGGTGAGATTGAGTTCGTTGGCAATAGTACGACGAATGTCAGCGGCGATCCGTGTCGCGCTGCCCTCAAAATGATTGGATCCGGTGACATCAAGGAATGCCTCGTCAAGACTCAACGGCTCGATGATGTCCGTGTAGCGACGGAAAATTTCATGTATTGCTTTTGATATCTGCTGGTAGTGGCTCATGCGACCTGGAATCACAATCAGATCGGGGCAAAGTTTCAGGGCATAGGCGGTTGCCATTGCGGAATGCACACCAAATGTCCGGGCAATGTAATTGCATGTTGAGATCACCCCCCGTTTATCGGCGGCACCACCCACCGCAATCGGCTTGTTTGATAATTCCGGTGCATCGCGCATTTCTACTGCCGCGTAAAAACAATCCATGTCAATATGGATAATCTTGCGGGGCAGGGCGCTTAGTTCTGGGTTGCTTGGGTCCAGCATTTTTAAACCGAGATATTGCTCCTGAGGAAGTTTAGCGAGGATCTTGTTACAAAAACACCACGATCAAGCAGTGCTTTTCAGCAGAGGTTACCGTGGCGTGAAAACAAACCGTGTACCGATCAATATTCGAGGTATAATCACCGGGCGGTGGGTTAGATCTGCCGTCCAAAGTCAATTCGAGTTAAGCACCCATCAGCAATGAATGTAGAAGAAGCAAGAATCAGGTTTTCACCGGCTGTCCAAGAAATCATCGAGAGCTGCACAATAGAAGACAAGTTTATTGATAAAGATCTATTTCAGGTTTACGTCTGCACTATTTGGGGTAACGCAGCGCTAGACCCGGGTAAGAGCGGCATTGATGAAAGCGACCTGCCGGTGCTGCATGACTATCTCAACGAAGAAATACAAACGGTTTTGGGCACACAAACCCAGATTGCAGATTGTTTTGAGTACCTGACCAGCAAGCAAGGTGAGGAAGCGTTGGTGCGCCTTCAAGTCTCAAAGCATCACCGAGAATTCATTGAATACTTCAACAGAATAATACTATCGACCTAGTGGTCTCGCCTGATGTTACGCGTTGTTGTGAAACGAAGAATTAATTGCAGCCATGCTAGATAAATGACAGTCAGCGTCGTCTAATAAGCGCATGGATTTACCGATTGTCATGATTGTTTCGTGTGCAGCCACTCTCGCTGTTTTCGCCGTATTGATACTCGTGTTATTGAGGCGTTTCAGACGTTTAAACGAATTGGTCCAGTATTATCCTGACCCGTTGATGAGCCTCGACGAAAATTTTAGTTTGATCGACTGCAATCAGGCGTTTGCTCACTTGGTGGGATATGGTTCCGTCAGAGAATGTATCGAGTTTTTTGGTGAATACCCGCATTTTGTCGACGACGATTATCAAATAATCAAAGATACGATTGGAATGCTCGATGCTTTTCCAAGCAGAATTGAGCAAACGATTGCATTGAAGCAACGCATGGGTAGCAAAGTCGAAAGGCAGGTCGAGATTCTTAGTCGTAACGCCAATAAACGCACTGAATTGCGACTTTTATCTCCCCTTACTATGCCTGCTTTCGACGACTTCTGGTCACATGCGATATCAATATTCGACGTGCCGGTTGTGCTTTTGGACCAACAAGATCGACTGGTTGGCATGAACAGCGCGGCTGACGCTAGTATCACCGATCAAATAGGTGAAAAGTTCCAAATTAATACAGCAAGTGATAAACAATGGACTCAGGTTCCACTGAATGGCAGTGAATATCATTCGCTATTATTTTTAGCAGAAACGAACGCGAGCCCACCGGGGGAAGGCATGCGCTCAGTCGCTTCGAACAGCGACGAAATGGCAGAAGGTTCAGTAGGGCAGTGGTCAGTAAATCTCGAAAATGGAGAGCTCGAACTATCCAATGCCCTTTTGGGTGTTCTTGCATACGATCAAAGCGAATTGTCCGCCGGTTTCTTTTGGAACTGCATTGCCAACGCAGACAAGCCGCTCATCTTAGAAACAATCAAGCATTATGAAACGGGCAGTGCCAGCGAAATCCGCGTCGCCTTTCGCGTAGCAAATTCAGAAGGGGTAGAGCACTACATCGAGGTGCGTGGAAGCGCCACACAGCGTAGTGCAAGCGGGCAACTTATCAAGCTGGAAGGCACTCATCGACTGCTTGCTCCGCAGCGGGCCATGTCAGAATACGACGAAGACACCTTGCATGAATCGGCAGTTAGTCAAAAACAAACAAGTTCACAGGCTTGTCTGCCACCGCTGGTTGACCAGCATGATTTAGCAAACCACATCAGTGTTGTGACTGGTTATGCAGATCTGTTGCAAGCGGATTCAACGCTAGCACCAGAAACGCGGTCTTTTGTCGAAGCGATTGTTACGGCAGGTCGTGCGGCTGACAAGTTAGTCAGGGAGCAGAGCAGGAGCAAGAAGGCACCAGAAGAACCCGCTGCACAGTCCATGCAGTCCGACTCACGAGGGTGGGAATCCCAATTAACGCAAAGATTCGATCGCTTGACGCAATATCTGACAACGTACTTTGATGCAGAGGCGAATCACGAAGGCGTCACCGAAATGCGGGACTACGTGGTCGGTTCTAACCCCGAATACTGTAGTGTTTGCGGTGAACAGGTTGAGCGCGGATCCCACGCAAGAGAGGTGTTTGACGGTCGAGTGCGCATTGATCAACAAAGCCTGCCCTACATCACTAACCCGGCCTTTTACGGCGACGCGAGTGGGCGCTCAGGCAATTTGGCTGAACTTGCGCAGATTCTGCATCAACAAAATGGCCACATGTCACTTTCAGCTGACGCTCGTGGGGTCACTGTGACGATTTATAGCTTGCCTAAAAGCGTTACTCTAGCAGCATCGTCAGAAAACCGGGGGCTCGGTCGTTTTCCACATCTTGGACCCGTATCAACCCGTCAGCGCACGGGTAAGCCGCGTATTCTCGTGGTGGACGATGAGGAACTGGTATCGAATTATTTATCGATCGTACTTGGTCGAGCAGGGTATGAGGTGACGACATTGAACAAACCGCAACTAGCCTTGAGATTTTTGAACAGGGACCATCAGCCCTGTGATTTGCTCATTACCGATCAGAATATGCCTGATATGACCGGTGATCAATTGTGTGAGTCGGTTCGAAGTAAGCGGCCCGAGTTGCCCATGATACTATGCACCGGTTATCACTCGCTGCAACGCGCTTCCTCGCAATCAGCGCCACTGCCGCAATCCGGATTCGTTTCCGTGCTGAACAAGCCGCTTGATACACAGGAATTGCTCGATGTCGTTCAGGCACTTATAGTACCTGCGCCTAACGAGGCTTAGACAAGTCAGGACTGACTTGGACCGACCTGAATGGAAAGGAGAGTTGCATTGAATCCAACGGAGACAGATACGCTTGAACTTGCGCCTTTTGGTTATATTTATCTGAGCGAAGATCTGGCCGTTGTGTTCGTCAATCGATACGCCCGGCGGCTTATTCACTGTGAACCCGGCGAATCCATCATTGATTTTCTTCATCCGGATGTAAAAAAGCGCTTCGACCGTTTAGTGGAGGACAGAAATCCGGACCAAAGTGTAGATTTGCAACTGATGCTGGATATTGGCAGCAAAGCAATTCAGGCATCTTGCTCGAGCAACAGGAACGGTGGAATTGACCTGTTTGTGCAAGATATCAGTGAAAGCAAAATGCTTGGTAGACAGTTACAGGAAAGCAGCAAGCCGGCGAGAAGATTCGTACATGATATTAGCAATGCGCTCGCAAACGCGATCGGCTATGCGGAACTGCTGACGATGATGTTATCGGAAGAAGAAATGTTTGCCGGGCAAAAGCTGGCCGCCATTCGACGATATCAGAATGCAGTCAGCGAAGGACTTGCCAGTGCCAACGCTCTGATTCAACAAGAGCGGAGTCGCAAAAATCAAATGCAAATGGCTCAGGGGCCAGACCAAGTGCTTCAAGTATTCAAAGGTAGAGATAGCAAAAGTGCTAGCTCGGAAACGACGGCTCCTTTGGTCCAGCGACATGTTGTCATTGTTGACGATGAGCCATCAATTGCCGAGTTTCTTGCTGAACTGGTGCGCTCGAGTCACTACAAGGCAACGGTATTTACCAAGAGCATGGAGGCTTATGACTACCTTGCCCTCAACAATGAGCCAGTCGATCTACTCATTGTTGATCAAGTGATGCCGGAACTGACAGGGGTTGAACTTGCAAATAACCTACATGCCACAAACGTCAAAATACCCGTTGTTCTATGTACCACAGATCATGATTTCATTGATGACCCATCAGAGCAGCCGGTAAACATCAGGCATTTGATTAGCAAACCAGTCGACATCAGAGAGCTCACGGAGCTGATCTCCTCAGTCATAGATTGAGCACCGACCATTAATTCTGGCGCTTCAGCGCTGCAGATAATGTGAGACCAATCGGCTCGTGAACGACCAGATCACATATAGGATCAAGATCCGTGGTTTCATTGTTAATAATGACTAACTTAGCGCCATTTTGCTTCGCTATTCGTGGAAATGCGGCCGCTGGGTAAACGGTAAGGGAGGAGCCCATTGCCAGCATCAGATCACATGACATCACAGCTTCTTGTGAGCGTGCCATCGGTACTTCCGGCATTGATTGTCCGAATGAAATTGTCGCTGTCTTCAGGATGCCGCCACATTTATCGCAATATGGAACGGTTTCATCCTGACTAAAGATTGCTTCTATTTGAGACAGCTCATAACGCTTGTGACAATCGAGGCACTTCGCGTAATTCGCGTTGCCATGTAATTCGATGACTTTAGCCTCATCGATGCCGGACTTTTGGTGAAGACCATCAACATTTTGGGTAATCACTGTGTCCAATTTACCCCGCTGATCCAATTCAAGCACTCCAAGATGGCCTGCATTCGGTTCGGCTTTTGACATGGCTGAGTCGCCGCTAAATTTTCGGCGCCAGGATTCTCGTCTAACGTCCTCAGAAGCAATAAAATCTGAAAAATCGATCGGCGTCATCGTTTTCCAAATGCCTTTTGGGCCTCGAAAATCAGGGATGCCTGACTCTGTGCTTATCCCTGCACCAGTAAAAACAACAATGTTCTCTGCTGCCTCAAACATGGCGCTCAGCTCAGCAATTTTTGTTCCACTCATGTTCGCTTCCTTTTGGTATCAATCGCCCAATACATTCAATCATGGACTGTATCGCAGAGAATTTGTAGCCACTCGCATAATAATTGTGCACGGCTTCTAATGTGTGTCAGAGTGCGGCTTGTAAATGTACTTAAAAAATAAGGTCAACGTGACATGGGTTTCTACGAAAAGTACCTGTTACCAAAATTGTTAAATGCCGTGATGCAAAGTCCCGGCATGTCGTATTTGCGGAGAAAGCAAATTCCACTTGCAACCGGTAAGGTGCTAGAGATCGGGATAGGTTCAGGGTTGAATATTCCTTTGTATCGAAAGGACGTGCAGGTGGTTGGTGTGGATCCTTCGGAAGAGCTTCAGACCTATGCCCGCGCGCTGGCAGCAGATGCTGATATCGACGTGGAATTTATTGCAAAAGGTGCTGAGGATATTCCTCTAGCGGACGGTACCTTCGACAGCGCTGTTGTTACTTGGTCATTGTGCACCATACCCGATCCCATGGCCGCGCTGCGCGAGATTCGCCGAGTGCTTAAACCTGAAGGACGATTGCTCTTTGTCGAGCACGGTAAGGCACCTGAACCCGCGGTTGCGAAGTGGCAAAATAGGGTTGATCCCCTTTGGTCTGTCGTGGCGGGTGGATGCCACCTTAACCGCAAACCCGACCAGATGATTGTAGAGGCAGGTTTTCGTTTCGACGAAATAGAGCGGCGTTACATCGAGGGACCGAAGATTGCGACTTTCAACTATCGAGGGGTGGCACGTATCAGTTGACGAAAGCTCAGCGTTAGCTGTCGTTTGAAAGTTTCATTTTGTTGCTGAGCCAGGGCGAAAAAGCCAGCAAGACAGCCCCCATGACAACCGCCACTGTTGCCAATTTCTCAAATACTTCGGTATACACGACGATGGAAGCGAGTGGGTCGATATCGCCGGTCGCCGAACTCTCTATCGCCATCGCGGCAGCAATCATACCCCCGGCATACGATGCAAAAGCGCTAGAGAGAAACCAGACGCCCATCATCATGGCGGCAACACGGGTCACCGAGAGTTTGGTCACCATCGACAAACCAACCGGTGATAGGCACAGTTCGCCCGTTGTATGAAGCAAATACATCAGAATAAGCCAGAATGCAGCCACTTGCCCGCCCTCGTCAGCAAACTGTATCCCAAGCACGAGTACGGCAAAGCCTAGCCCAACCTGAATGATCGCCAAGCCAAATTTTGCAGGTGTCGACGGTTCAAGTCCTCTGTTTGACAGATAAACCCAAATCCACGCGAATACAGGGGCAAAAATGATAATAAACAGCGCATTAAAAGACTGAAACATCCCGGCTGTGAGAATGTCCCCCTTGTCGACGTTTCGGTCGGTAAACAGCGTCAACGAAGAACCGGCTTGCTCGAACAGCGCCCAGAACAATACGGAAACAATAATTAACACTAACATGACTAACATACGGTCGCGTTCAAGCGGGCTACACTCTGCTAGAGAAAACCAGATTATCCAGCCAACGACGACAGCGCCCACGACTAGCAACAAAAGGCCAAGTTCGGAGGTATGCTGAATCAGCTGCCAGACCATGATGATAGCCAGCGTTGTCATCAGGTAAATCAAGCGCTCTGTTGTGACAAACCCAAACCGTTTGGCCCTCAATAACTCAGGCTTGGGCGGTTCGCCGTATCCCATCAGCAATTTTTGGTTCAGTTGAAAAACAAGCAATCCGGATAACATGCCCAGTCCTGCAAGACCAAAGCCGTAACGCCAGCCATAGGTTTCGCCTAGATAAGCACAGGCCAGAGTTGAAACAAATGCGCCGACGTTGATTCCCATGTAAAAAATGGTGAAACCGCCATCGCGCCTGACGTCTCCTTCCGGATACAAGCATCCGACCATCGTTGAGATATTTGCTTTTAGAAACCCAACCCCGGTGATGATAAATGCGAGTGACAGGAAGAATACTTGCTCATGTAAGCTCGACCGGATAACGACAGACTCGCCGGCAATATCTTTCACTTCGGCTGCAGGTCCCTCAAACGCCATTCCAAAGTGACCGCATACCAACAGTACTGCGCCAAAAGTAACGGCTTTGCGATACCCTAGGTATCGATCAGCGATGAGCCCACCGAGCACCGGCATTGCATAAACAAGGGATCCATAACTACCGTAGATCAGAGCCGCTTCTCTGTCGCCAAAGAGCATATGTTTGATAAGAAAGAGGACGAGCAACGAGCGCATACCGTAGTAGCTAAAACGCTCCCACATTTCGGTAAAGAAAAGCACGACCAATCCACGGGGATGACCTAGAAACTCTTCGGGCTGGCTTTCAGAGGTTGTGTTAGTCAAGAATTGCGCGCTCTTGTGCTAATTGAGTAAAAGCGCCAGGGCGCTGCTGCTTGATAAAGCTGACAACCTGTTTGGCGCAATGGAGTGGTTCATCGCTCGAAGTGTCTACAACGACGTCATACACGCCGTGAGAGTGACAAATTTCGAAATGCCCCTCTGCGGTGCCAGGAAACCTGCCAGGTCTTGCCGACTCTCGATTTTCAATGACACTCAGCGGGCACTGTACGCCGACGAACGTCACGTCGATATCAGAAAATACCGCTAAATAGTCATCCAGAAATTCATTGGACAAAATAATGTCATCGATAATGACGTTGTTGCCGGATTCGACCATGGCAGCGATAGCGCGTCGCATACCCCTCAACATTTTTTTACCATCTTCCCCAAACTGAATCGATGTATAAGCTCTATCTCCATCGACAATTGGCACGACATTGAGTCCGCGGGACCCGGTTGTGCCCGGCGGCGAATTCAACCCTCGAAATTTGTCTGGTAAACCATCCCTGAACTGATCCAGCGCCATATGAACGTAAGGTTCATCTAAGAGCTCTTGCAGCTTGTGAGATAACGTAGTTTTCCCGGCACTTGAAGTGCCGTTCAGGAATATGATGTTGCCCTTTGGCATTGAGATTCTTACCGCCTCATTTTTCGAGCGCTAATGCTTACACAGAATCGAAGTGATGACTACCGATTATCGAGCAAGAAAACAGTGTTTTCGATCAACCTTAATTGTCATGATAGGCTTGCAAAGAATCGATCTAAATTGACTTCAGGACAAAACGATTGCGAAACGATCACCGTCCCAACTGGCTAAGAAAGTTCCAAACCTATGTAAACACGACTTACGTCAATCGCTACGTGCGGCCCCACCTTGATGCCGCCGGCATTGATCTTCGTGTGATCAATCCTCGTCATCTTGAGATATCAGGTGCCGGCATTACGGTTGGCGATCATGTCCATTTCATGGCGTTAGCAGACAAACCGGTGAGGCTAGCTGTATTCGAGAATCTCGGCGCGATCAGTATCGGCGACTACGGCGTCATAAACCCGGGGGTTCGCATATCTTCAGCAGATTCAATCACCATCGGGGATAGTTGCTTGCTGGCGATGAATTGTTATCTGTCCGATGCGGATTGGCATGACATTCACCACCGAATATACGCGCCAGGCAACACGGCACCCATTGTCCTTGAAGACAATGTTTGGATTGGAGACAGCGCTTTGATCACAAAAGGGGTCACCATCGGCGAAAATAGTATTGTCGGCGCATATTCTGTCGTCACCAAAGATGTGCCGGCGAATACAATTGTGGCTGGCAACCCTGCAAAAATCGTTAAGGAGATATCGGCAGAGCATCTGACGAGTCGCAAGACGCTATTTACGAGTGATCAGCCCTACGAAGAATTTGAAGCGCAGTATTTCGGCGAAAAGCTGGCGGGTAACTCGACGTTGGGATGGCTAGGTTCGTTTATAAAACCAGGAAAGGATGTCTAACCTACGTGTAGCCGCCTTCAGCTTGCTTCCTCGAACTGACGAAACGCTGCACTAATGCGCTCGATGTCGTCAGCGCTGATGTCCAGGTGGGTCACAAGTCTCGGACCAGAGATATGAATTTCTCGCTTCAGCAGAAATGCCTGCAAACGTTGAAAATCGACGCCACTAAGGTCCAGCATCACCATGTTGGTTTGCACGGGTTCGACAAGGCGAATACGTTCGAGCTGAGATAGGGCTTCTCCGAGATTTGAAGCATTTTGATGATCTATCTCTAGCCGTTCGACGTGATGTTCCAATGCAAACATGCCGCTTGCCGCAAGAACACCGACCTGGCGCATACCGCCGCCGAGCATTTTTCGGTATCTACGTGCTTTTTTAATCGTCGACGTATCCGATACCAACAGCGACCCAGCAGGACAACCAAGGCCCTTTGAGAGGCATATAGATACCGAATCAAATAGCTCGGTAATTGCCTTTACCGGCAGGTTCTGGTGTACCGCCGCATTAAATACTCGGGCACCATCTAAATGAAACCTGAGTTGTTGGGATCTGACAAAAGCAGCGAACTGAGCAAGATAATCGCTCGACAATACTTTGCCCGCTTGCGTGTTCTCGAGGCACACGAGTTGGGTCCGGGCAAAATGAAAGTCATCCGGCTTAATCGTCCGTAGTACTTGATCTTGCTCAAGTTCACCACGGGCGTTGAAGGGCAGGGGTTGTGGCTGGATGCCTCCTAACACGGCAGCCCCGCCGCCCTCATATTTATAACTGTGCGCTTCCTGACCCGAGATATATTCCTGACCGCGCTCGCACTGGCTGAGTAGCGCCAACAAATTACCTTGCGTGCCGGTCGCGACAAACAGCGCGGCTTCGTGTCCGGTAAGTTCGGCCGCGTAGGATTCTAATGCGTTGACTGTCGGATCTTCGCCGTAAACGTCATCACCTGTTTCCGCCGCCATCATCGCGTCTAACATTTCCGGTGTTGGTTTTGTCACTGTGTCACTTCGGAGGTCAATCATCTGTCGTCTCTACTCCTAGGGTTAGCAACGCGTGTTATGTTGCTGAATATAGTCAACAACCTCGAGGATGCCGTCTTCATCATGATTGCCGCAGACAAAGGTGACATGCGGATGCAGTGCTTTGTTGCCATTTCCCATTGCGACACTATGGGTTGCAGCCATTAGCATCGATAAATCGTTTAGCTCATCGCCCACACAACAAAGAGCTTCGGCGGGCATGTCAAAATGCGTCATCAGATGCTGGAGTCCCTGCCATTTTGAGATCCTCGTTTGACTTATCTCCATGTAATAGTCATCGGTATTAAACGGCGGCACGATAATACTGTTGTATTGCCCAGGGTGCTGATCGTCGATGCGCGCCCGCAAAGCTTGCAAGCTTGACTCCTCGCCAAAGGTCGCTGCCACCACAAACTCCGCTGGCTGAGCTGTAATATCAGCAGTAACTCCCCATTGTTGGTTCGCGTCGTAGTACTGATGATAGGAGTGACGCCAAGCAGAATGATTGTCGATAACAAAATCGGCACCGCCTCTGTCGTGCGCGTCACGTTGTGCCATCAACGGTATGTTTAAATCACGGGCGATTGCCGCCAAGTTGATGATCTGATCACTGGAAAAAGAGGATTCATGCAAGGTCGAGGTGTCTGGCATTTTTACCAGCGCACCGCCATTACAGACAGCAAAGACCTCAAAACCAAGATTTTCGATGACGTATCTTGTCGTTCGATATCTTCTGCCAGTGGCAATCACAACCTCAACATTGTCATCGTGAAGACGCTTTAATGCATCTCTGGTCGCTGGTAAAACCTCGTGATTATCTACCGCCAGGGTGCCATCAAGGTCCAGTGCGAGCATTTTGATTGGTATCAAGGGTGAAAGTCTCCGGTTCGGTTAAGACACAGCTTGCGCTGTGGATAAGAATTTACGCGTATTGGTCATAATAATACCCGAGTGACAGGCTCGATGATATGCAGTAAAACAGCTGATTTTGATAATTATAAAACGATAAAAATCAACGGAATAACTCACATTATTAATGTGCTGTATAATACACAACAGCGATTGACACCAGACATGCTCAGGTAAGATCATACGGTCCTTTGGCATTCATCAAGTTTAGAGGTAAACAAATGTACACGGGCATCGTCCAAGCACTGCTACCTATTACAAGTCTGGAAAGAAAAACAGGTTTAACGACCTTTGGAATAAGGTTTCCCGAGGCGCTGAGGGAAGGCTTGGAGACAGGTGCTAGCGTTGCCGTCAACGGTACGTGTTTCACCGTAACTCATATGATCGAAGATGAAGTCTATTTTGACGCTATCGCCGCGACGCTTGAAATTAGCAATACCAGCGAGCTAGAGGCAGGCAGCCTGGTGAATATCGAACGTTCCGCGCATGCCGGGGCTGAGGTCGGCGGACATATACTGTCTGGCCACGTGATTGATGTTGCAACAGTGGCGAACATTGAGGATTCAGAAAACAATCGAAAAATTACGCTTACAGGCAATGCTAGTTGGATGAAATATGTTTTCAATAAGGGTTTTCTGGCTTTAAACGGCGCGAGCTTGACGATTGCTGAAGTTAACGACCAGGACTTTGCTGTCAATTTGATACCGGAGACCCTGCAACGAACAAACTTTTCTCTGATGAAAGTGGGAGATCCCGTCAACGTCGAACTCGATCAACAGACACAGGTGATCGTTGACACTGTGGAACGCGTCATGGCTGAACGTTACGCCTGATGTAGCTTGTTAATACCGTGATTTCCATTAATATGCGCAGCTTCAATACCTGATACGACCGTCCCATGCCTGAACAACAACCACTGCAGTTATTCGACACATACGAGAGAAGGATAAGACCCTTCGAACCTCTAGTACCTGGAAAGGCTGGCATCTACTGTTGCGGGCCCACGGTTTACAATTTTGCTCACATTGGCAATTTGCGTACCTACGTGTTCGAGGATTTACTGAGGCGCACGCTCGCATTGAATGGCTACGATGTAAATCTGGTTATGAACATTACGGATGTCGGGCATCTGACCTCGGATGCCGATACGGGCGAAGACAAAATGACGCTAAGCGCGCGCCGAACAGGCTTAACCGCTTGGGAGCTTGCTGAGCGTTACACTGAGGCGTTTAAGTCGGACCTTACTGCACTGAATATTGCAGAACCCAGTATCTGGTGTAAGGCAACAGATCACATCAGCGAGCAAATAGATTTCATTCAAGATCTTGAAAACAAGGGGTTCACTTACCGCACTTCCGATGGCATCTATTTTGATTCAAGAAAGCTCGATAGCTACGGCTATCTGGCGCGATTAAACATAGATGGACTGCAAGAGGGGGCTAGGGTCGATTCAGAGCGACACTTTGTCACCGATTTTGCACTTTGGAAATTCTCGCCCAAGGACGAGCAGCGGGAAATGGAATGGTCAAGCCCTTGGGGCACAGGATTTCCCGGCTGGCATATTGAATGTTCAGCGATGGCTGCCAAGTATCTAGGTGATTACTTTGATATTCATTGTGGTGGAGAAGATCACATCCCGATACATCACGCCAATGAAATCGCTCAAACAGAGGCGAGCAGAGGCACGCGACTCGCCAACTTCTGGATGCATGGGTATTTTCTGCAGCTTAACGACGCGAAGATGTCTAAATCAACCGGCGATTTCCTTCGGTTAGCAACGCTCCTTGAAAAAGGCTTCTCCGCGATGAGTTATCGTTATTTTTGTCTGAGTGCGCACTATCGAACTCAGATGTCGTTTTCTTGGGAAAGTCTTGAAGCTAACAATGTCGCGCTAGGACGTCTTTACCAGACTGCCTACGGTTGGGGCGAACCGACTGAGCTCGATGATGATTTTTACGGCAGGTTTTTGGGCTTTGTCAATGATGATCTCAATTTACCAAGGGCGCTGGCATTGACATGGGACTTGGTGAGATCAGACCTCGAGGATGGCTGTAAAAAGGCGACATTACTTGCTTTCGATCGCGTGTTCGGACTCGGCATCGCCGCGTGGCAACCGGCATCCGTCGAGATACCTGCGCACATTGTGCAACTGGCTCATGATCGAGGCGAGGCGAGAGCCCGAAAAGAGTGGGCGCTAGCGGATGAAATAAGAGATAAATTGCTGTCCGAGGGCTACGAAGTAGAGGATACCCGCGATGGCCCCCGGATCAACAAAACTTAACTGAAGCGTTTAGGGTGGGTCGCTCAGTTTTGGAGTGCCCTCCACTCACTGATATCAGTCGCAGCCCCGTCTCTTAACTCAGCGCCAAACTGATAGCCACCGCTATTTGTCGATGTGCTCCAGCGAACGTCACTGGTTAAGAAAAACTTGCCGGGGCCAGCATTGACGTCAATCCACAAATCGACCTGACTACCCTTGGGGATATGTGTACTGGTGGCGACTCTCAAACCGCCTGCGGAAATATCGACTGAGTCGCAGCTGACGGTCATGCCGACGAGGTCCCGGTTTTCACATTCGACCACTTGAACGAACAGCCGGTCGAAGCTCGCATGGCGGGTTTCTTCTCTCATTTCACTTCCAGCATCATTCATCGCGGCTCCTTGTGCCAAGTGACGGCGTCTTGCTTGCTCAATATCAATGACTTTTGATACTAAAACGGAATTGTTCATAGGGTGTCTCCGGTTTAACGCTATCGATTGTGATGTCATGTGTATCTGTCTTGCGTATATAGTTAGCTAAAAACATGCCAACTTTTTTGTTTCAAGCAGAAACACCGTTAACTAGCCGCTTAGCGTCCCATTCCATTGTGCTACCCCGATCACCTTGGGCTACAATGCAGTGACAAAATTTCGCAATATTGGACCAAAGTGTCATTTTGCGGCAGCAACCCCGTAAGTGATGTGACAAAAAATAGGAGTATTATTAGTTGGCCAGTTTCTTCGAATGTGTCCGAACGCTGGAGACACAGCAACATTCTATGCTTTGTATTGGTCTCGATACCGATAGAGCAAAGCTACCGCTCCACTTGAAAGACGCAACCGATGGCATCGTGGGTTTTAACAAGGCGATTATTGACGCCACTCACGATCTCGTTTGTTGTTATAAACCCCAAATTGCCTATTACAGCAGTCAGGCAGAAGAAGAAGCTTTGATTGAAACGATTCAATATGCGCAGGACAAAGGCATTCCAGTTTTGCTGGATGCTAAGCGAGGCGACATTGGCAATACCGCTGAGCAATATGCGATTGAGCTATTCGAGCGTTATGGTGCCGACGCGATTACGGTCAACCCCTATATGGGCAGCGATACGCTCGCGCCTTACCTTAGCTACCGTGACAAAGGTATATTTGTACTTTGTCGTACCTCAAACCCGGGAGGCGGGGATCTGCAGAATCTTATGCTCGAAGGCGGCCGCCATGTCTATGAGCATGTTGCTCACCTTGCTAGCGAGCAGTGGAATGAACATGGCAATGTCGGGCTCGTTGTCGGTGCAACGCAACCTGAAGAATTGGCTAAAGTCCGGCAGATTACCGGTGATATGCCTTTTCTCGTGCCCGGGGTTGGTGCCCAAGGGGGAGATATCAACGCGCTAATGAATGCAGCAAAGGGACAAAACGTCATCATCAGTTCCTCTAGAGGCGTTATTTACGCGTCGGAAAACGCGGATTTTGCACAAGCAGCCCGAGCGAATGCGCTGGAGACGCGAGATAGCATCAATGCTGCGCGGAATTAATAACAAACACTGGATACTCGGCTTTAGAACTGGCTTCCTCATTACCTTACTCGCTGTGAGTTACCTGGCGCTGACGCCGTTGGAAATACCAGAACTTGAAGGGTCATGGGACAAAAGTAATCACCTAGCGGCGTTTATCACGCTGGCATTCCTGCTGGACTACGCTGCGCCTGGTGATTGGGCTAAATGGTTGGGGCTAGCTGCCTATGGCCTCACAATCGAAATAGCGCAGTGGTTTACTGGGTATCGTTTCTTTGAACTCACCGACCTATTGGCAGACTGCATCGGTATTGGCATCTATGTGATACTTGGGCATCAAATGCGCAAAATCCCGTGGCTAGGCAATTTGAGAAAGACACTAGACAACACCCTGAAGGACGAAACTGAATGAACATAATCTACAAAGTACAAAGACTCACCTTGCTCTCTATCCTCAGCGCATCGCTCGCAAGTTTGCCGCTTTGCGCGCTAGGAAACTGGAAGCTGCTCGAGGGCGAATCTGATATTGCCTTCGTCACGGTTAAAAATAGTGCCATTGCTGAATCCCATACTTTCGAACGATTTAGCGGCACCGTGACAAGTGCAGGTGTGGCCTCTGTTCAGATTGATCTGGCAAGCGTTCAGACCCAAATTCCTATCAGAAACGAGCGTATGGGGACGATGCTATTCAATATTGAAAAGTTCCCGCAACTGGATATTAACGCTACGCTGGATGTCACAAAGATAGCCAAGATGGAGGAGGGTGCGTCGATTCACATGAGCCTTCCTGCTGAGATTACCTTACATGGGGCAGAAGCCGGTTTGCCTTTGCCTGTAGTTGTCACGAGGCTCTCATCGCAGCGATATCAGGTGGTGACAAGCAAACCTGTTATTGTCTATGCGAGTCAATTCGACTTGGCTGCGGGTGTTGAGGCGCTTCGAATGATCGCAAACCTCACGACGATCACACCGGCAGTACCTGTAACTTTTTCGCTCATTTTTGAGCAGGCACTTTGACGGAACCGGCGCGCGGGCAGGGTGTAAGTATCAGGCTAGACTCAGGTCGAATTCAGCCCAAATAGGGCAATGGTCGGATGGTTTTTCCATCGCACGCACGTCGTAGTCGATGCCGGCATCTGTGCATTTTTCACAAATGGACGTGGAAGCCATGATCAAGTCGATTCTGAGGCCCCGCCTGGGTTCACGTTCGAAACCTTTGCTGCGATAGTCAAACCAACTGAATCTATCATCAGCAGTCGGATGGATCTGGCGAAAAGTATCTATCAACCCCCAGTTCATTACATGTTGAAGCCACTCACGTTCTTCCGGCAGGAAACTGCATTTCTTATCTTTTAGCCATCTTTTACGGTTCGGCTCGCCAATGCCAATATCGATATCAAGCGGCGCGACGTTAACGTCTCCCATGACAATGACAGGATCGTCAGCCACGTGATTATCCTCTAACCATGCGGAAAGATGACGATAGTACTCGCGCTTATTAGGATACTTTTCCGGATGCGATTGGTTTTCGCCTTGAGGAAAGTAACCATTAAGCACGCTGAGCATACGGCCGTCTTCAAGCTTAAATTTGCCCGCCACCATTCTGCGTTGGGTCGTCGCTGTGTCACTTGAAAAACCTGTTTCAGGTTTAATTGCTGGCACGCGAGAAAGCAGGGCAACGCCGTAGTGGGTTTTCTGACCGTAATAAATTACGTCGTAACCCAGCGCGTTAATGGCCTCTACCGGGAATTCTTCATCGGTGACTTTGGTTTCCTGCAACCCGATAAGGTCTGGTTGATGGGCCTTGATGACCGCCTCTAACTGATGCAGTCGAATTCTCACGCTGTTGACGTTAAAAGAAACGATTCTCAACAAACTAGCCTCTGTTGCCGGTCAGCAAATCACGAAATTTATCCATCAAAGTTTCGTATTTGTAATCTGTAAATTCTCCGGCATCGAAATACATGCCGTGTTCTTCGCAGGCCTCGTACCAAATGTGAGGCTGCTTTGGATCAGCAACTTTCTTCATGCGTTTGCCACATCGCGGACAATCAACGTCTTCGATCTTGTTGTATTCTTTTCCGACTTCGGGATCACCGCTGTCTACAAATTCCGACATCCATTTACCTTTCAGCGTTTCTGCTTCGCCAGCGTCAAACCAAATACCTTTGCAGTTTGTACAGCGGTCTATGACCATGTTGCGACCGTAAGTAACTTCTTCCATTGCTGACTGGCATTTAGGGCATTCCATATGTATCACCTTTAATAATTTCTGATTTCGTGGATCACACAGGTCGGTATAAGACCAAAGCGGACGACCGAAAGTATACTGAGTTACTCAAGACAATGCATGCAAGAGCCTTCGTTATTGAAACGAGGTTCGACACAAACTTATCAGCGATAGTCATTGCAGTTTGCATTTGCAGTTTGCGTCAAATGATCGCAATTTGCAGTTTGCGCGTGCGTCTATATTTTTTACATTGGGTCGATACTTACTTTCGCATCACTGCTCAACGTTAACTTTACGCTAATATGCGTATAATATATATTATGTTAAATTATGAAACGCTTACAGATATCCATAGAATCTCGGCATCCCTGTTATCCGACAGCTAATCGGTGCACATCATCGTGTCCACAATTAGGTTCGCCCTGCCTCAAGGCAACATGCGATAATCCACAGCACGCTTTTGAATCAACCCACGGACAAACTCTGAGTGAAACCCACACCGCTACAAACCGTATTGATGTCAGGTGTTCCGTTAATTGATGTTCGCGCGGAGATCGAGTTTAAAGCGGGTTCTTTTCCTTCCGCCGTCAACATGCCGATTCTCAATGACCATGAACGAGAACGTGTCGGCATTTGTTACAAACATGATGGTCCTACGGCCGCTGAAGCACTTGGACATCAGTTGGTTTCTGGTGCCATACGCAAAGGTAGAATCGACAGCTGGAGCGAATTCATCAGTCATCATCCTGATGCACAGCTGTATTGCTTTCGTGGCGGACTTCGATCGACGTTGGCTCAGCAATGGCTAATGGACCGTGGCATCGAAATCACTAAAATCGAAGGCGGATATAAAGCGCTCAGACAAAGCTTGCTGGCAGTGTTTGAAAACCTGCCTGAATTGGTCGTCGTTGCCGGTAAAACAGGGACAGGTAAAACAGAGTTCCTAAACCGTGTGTCCAATAAGGTTGACCTCGAACACCGCGCTAATCACAGAGGCTCAGCATTCGGGAAGCAATTAACCGATCAACCGGCCCAAATCGACTTTGAAAATGAGGTCGCCTTAGATTTCCTCAAGTTAACTGCCGGTCCTGTACTGATTGAAGATGAAAGTCGCCTCATCGGACGGATTAATTTGCCTCTGCCGCTTCAGAAGGCAATGGCTGAGGCGCCTATTGTCCTGCTCGAAGACGATATCGAGCATCGAGTCGCACGTATTAATAGAGAATATCTGATCGAACAGTATCAGGCTTTGGAAGCGCAAAGCCGCTCGGTTAGCGAGGCGCAAGACGCGTTAGAAGCGATTTTTTATAACGCGCTCAGCGCAATTAAAAAACGACTTGGCTCCGAAAGACACAAAAGCCTCGAGAATTTGATGGATGTTGGCTTTCAGATACAAAAAACCGGCGATTTCTCTGCGCATAACGCTTGGATACGTGTCTTGCTCGAAGAATATTATGACCCTATGTACGAATATCAGCTGTCAAAGAAACAGTCGAGAATAATTGATGCTGGTACGCAGGATGCGCTCTTAAAATATGCCCAGTAGCTTGATAAGAGAACGATGAAGATGCCCTCTTCTCGCTGCCCGCCCGCCATAATCTATCTCAGCTCTATCGCAAACACATCAGTCGCGTAACTCAGTGTCAACTTGCCTAGCAAATCCATCTGCGTTGATGTGATTCATTGGCGATCAACGCGGTAAGCACAAAATCAAAGACCTTTGATTTTGCAGCTTGCGTCATTATCAGCTCGTCATGTGGATTTTACTAAAGCATGGACGCGTAAGCGCGCTATCATAGCTTCGTTTATTTTATTAACACCATCTCATCTTGATTGAGATATACACCAAAGGCGGTTAAATGAGCGATCGTAACCAGGACAACGCTGGCGCTGAGTTTCAATCCGGCCAGGGCAACACGGAGCCGAATACACACTGGTCCCTGCTTGGCCGGTTGATTGCATTTCAATTTAAGCTGGCAATGGATGGTTTACGGGACCTCTTGCTAAGCCCTGTATCTATTGGATTTGTGTTGTATGGCATCGTGGTGCAAAGAGATCAGCCTGAAAAATATTTTGAGCGCCTGATGCGATTCGGCCGTGATACCGACAAATTTATCAATCTGTTTGGCGACAAGCATGCAAACTCGACTACTCAAACTGATTTGACCGAGACGGATGAAGACACTTCCTTGGTTGCGATAGATACCGAAAATACAAGATCAAGGACTTCGGATGACTACGTCAGAAAGCTTGAATCGTTAATACTCAGTGAGTACAAAAAAGGCGGAGTTATAAGCGAATTAAAACAAAGTACGGACGGCATTCTTGAGAAGCTGCAATCGAAAGCGGAAAGATCTAGGCAGAAGCATATTGATATCTATCGATCCTCCGACTCGGACCTAGAATAGTCTGAAATGCTGCTTGAATAACCCGCTACGCAAGTTGTTAGTGTTCGCATGCTGAAACATTCAGTACCAATGCCCTACTCCAAAAAATATTGGCACTGTTGATCTTAGTTGGCACAGTTCAGCTCACGACGATTTGCCAAAACCTCTCGACTGGTAAAACCAAAGAGCATAAAGGTAGCAAATCGTGCACGCGAGCGTTGTCGTTAGTAACTTTTTTCCTGCCCTAGTACCTGTTCAGCGATAAATGATTTGATCAGCTCCTGGCTGATCGGTGCGATGACCGGGATCATGATTTCTCGTAAGTACCGCTCCACATGGTATTCCTTTGCGTATCCCATACCACCATGCGTAAGCACTGCGCGTTGACAAGCTTTATGTCCTGCTTCTGCTGCAAGAAATTTTGCTGAGTTCGCCTCTGCACCACATGGTTTACCCGCGTCGTAGAGTGCAGCAGCATGATTAACCATTAATTGAGCAGCTTCCAATTCCATCCAATTCACCGCAAGTGGATGTTGTATTGCTTGGTTCTTGCCGATTGATCGGTCGAAAACAACGCGTGCCTTTGCGTATTGTGATGCCCGGTCGAGCGCCAGCTGTCCTAGCCCGACTGCTTCCGCCGCAATTAGAATCCTTTCTGGATTGAGACCGTGCAACAGATATTTCCATCCAGCACCCTCTTCCCCAATTCGATTAGCTGCCGGCACCACTAGGTCATCGATAAACAA
The DNA here is from genome assembly GCA_965657335.1 of Candidatus Azotimanducaceae bacterium. Taxonomy (GTDB): domain Bacteria; phylum Pseudomonadota; class Gammaproteobacteria; order Pseudomonadales; family Azotimanducaceae; genus UBA4582. The sequence continues at coordinate 86,868 of CBFHOH010000011.1, read as the reverse complement.
AGCATTCGAATCAACAGCTTCCCGCCCCATTTTTGGTATCTTACGGACTTCAATCGCGCTTCGGTCAAGGTCCGTATAAAAGAGACTTAAACCATCTGTTGGTTTTTTACAATCTTCGAGATCGGTAGTCCGCACAATAAGCAAGATTTTGGAGGCTGTTTGCGCTGTCGTCGTCCACATTTTCCGGCCGTTTATCACGTAGTTATCCCCATCTCGGACCGCGCGTGTACTCAGCCTAGTCGTGTTCAAACCCGCATCCGGCTCAGTGACGCCGAAACAGGCTCGATCGTGACCCTTGATTAGCGGCGGCAAAAATCTCGATTTTTGCTCCTCATTTCCAAAAACAACGATCGGGTTTGGCCCGAACAAATTAAGATGCACGGCTGAAGCACCGCTCATACCTGCGCCGCTACGCGCAATCGTATGAGCAAGTACGACAGCTTCCGTAATGCCGAGTCCGGCGCCACCGTATTCTGTTGGCATCGCAATGCCCAGCCAACCGCCCTCCGTGATTGCCGCAACAAACTCCTCGGGGAAACTACCGGAGCGATCCTTTTCTGCCCAATAATCATCGTCAAAATTATCACAGACTTTTTGCACAGCGTTTCTGATTTCGCTTAATTGTTCGTTGCTATCCACTTGTATTCCTTTCAATTCTCTTGATTTAACGAATTACTGATGTTTCGTTCATGCGCGATTACCCGTCGTAATGGCATTTTTTGGCCAATTCAGTCGTTAATCATCAAAATAAACCCAAACAAACATGTCATAGAGCATATTTTGTACGATTTCCATTATCTATTCAGTCTTCTAGCAGGTTTAATTGCTAGCCTTGGGGATAACAAAAAAGAACTGCAGCGCGAAAACCTGAAGTTCGGCCGGATTATCGCTACAAGCGATTGTCCGAATTGGTTAGCTGAACACAGATCGCAGATGAACTGTAGCAAACTAGCACAATAGCGGCGAGCCGCTTAACGGATTACTTCTATGATCGACAAGCATTCTGCAAAAGATCAAAACCCGTCGTCAATAATCAACTACAACACACTCAGTGATGATGCCTTAGTTGAGGATAAAGCCAAAGACAAAGAAGCCGAATTCATGCCTTTCGAAGGTGCCGAATCAGAAAGCCCCGACGCTGGAAAATCGCTCGACGTTATTCACGAGAAACGGTACAAGCGAGCAGCAACTCGTGCCGCGCTCATTGATGCGACTCAATCGCTGATCATGGAGCAAGGAAAAGAAAAAATCACAATTCAGGACATTACACTTTGCGCAAACGTCTGCTCTGGTACGTTTTATAACTACTTCGAGAGTAAGCACAAAGTATTCGAAGCCATTGCCGAGGGCATGTTGGCAGACTTTATCAAGGAGCTCGATAGCATTCGTGCGCCGCTCACAGACCCGGCTATGATCGTTGCGGTCACACTTAACCACTGTTTCGAACGCGCCCAGAATCACGAAACCTGGAACCGATTTTTGTCAGTGACTTGCCTGAGCGATAAGTATTTTTTACATCAAGATGCGGATCAATGTTACCAAGATATCGAACGTGGCGTCGCTGCCGGCCGATTTAAGGTGGAGAATATCCCTTTTACCCAAAGCCTTATTCTCGCGATGGTGCAACATACCAACCGTGAAATCAGATTAGGCAATTTGGAAACCCAGACAATCGATGATGCAACTCGAGCAATCCTCAAGATGCTTGGGATATCAGATGTCATCGCGAGAGCATTAACGCAGCCTGCCCGGCCACCCATTGCTGTGCCCAAACGCAATCAAACGGAAACGCCACCTGCATCTGCTGAAGATGACAATTCACCACGGATGTTGCAACCTATTTCTGACAAGGCCAGAATCATCAGTTGAATACGTAAATGCCATCCTTAAAGCCGCACCACCTGCCAAGAAAAAGCCAAGAACAACAAACGATTGATGAGGAACAATTAGCAGGATGAGGGCATCAGCCACAGAGCGTCAGGGACGAACGGTCAATTGATCGAACTCCCAACCTTAGCCGAAGTCAGATACCCCAGACGCCCCTTTCTTCAAGCGTACTATAGTCCTAAAACTGCTTTAGCCATGATATTGCGCTGAATCTCATTGGAGCCGGCGTAAATTGAAACTTTGCGAGTGTTGAAATAGGCTGGCGCTGCGACAGCTGCGTATTCGGGGCCGATCGGCTCAACATTTAAGCCTTTAACAGGCCCGGAATTATCAAACGGGGCTGCATAATTACCCACGGCTTCGCAGTAAAGTTCTGTCAGATTTTGCTGTAACTCACTACCGCGACACTTCAGAAGCGAGGACTCGGGTCCGACGTTTTTGCCCGTGCTCAGACTGCTCAAAATCCGTAGTTCCGTGAATTCAAGCGCAGAAATTGCAATCTCGGCTTCGGCTATCTTCGCCTGAAATGCAGGATCTTCACTCAGCGTTTGACCATCACCGCTTTTTTCCGCTGTAGCAACTTGTTTGAGGCCGGCAAGACTCGCTTTGAGCCCGTGTGAATATGCATTGCCTCGCTCAAACTCGAGCAAATATTTTGCATAGGTCCACCCCTTCCCTTCCTCACCGATGAGGTTTTCGACGGGCACCCTAACGTCGTTAAAATGGACCATGTTAATTTCCTGAAATCCCTTTGCCGGACCATCGATGGTCACAATTGGCTGAACTTCAATGCCCGGAGTTGCCATGTCAATTAACAGGAACGAAATACCCATCTGGCGGATGTCATCATCGCTCGTTCTCACCAAACAGAAAATCATATCGGCATACTGACCAAGTGTATTCCACGTTTTAGAACCATTAACGACGTAGTAATCACCATCACGCTCGGCTTTGGTGCGCAGAGAAGCGAGATCTGAACCGGCGCCGGGCTCAGAATAGCCCTGGCACCACCACTGGTTACTCGCCAAAATATCGGGCAAATATTTGTCCTTTTGTGCCTGCGTGCCATATTTCATGATGACCGGAGCGACCATAGATTGGCCAAAGGGCATAATGCCTGGAGTGCCTGCTGCTGCCATTTCTAAATCAAACAGATATCGCTGGGTATGAGAAAACTCTGGACCACCGTATTCTTTGGGCCAGTTAAGCCCAGCCCACCCTTTCGAGTGAAGCGCTTTTTGCCAGTAGACATGATCGTCTTTGGTCAGATGTCCATTGGCGCTTTTGGCATGACGGTCATGCATTTCTTTTGGATAATTTTCTGCGATCCAATCTCTGACTTCTTTTTGAAATTCAAAGTCTTCGCTACTAAAGTCCATATCCATCGTTTGTCTCCAATACCACTAAATTTCGATCGGCGGAATATATCAAGATTCACTTCGGGTTGTCTAACCTCACGTGGTTTAATCCGCTTTTGATCGATTCTCAACAATCTTGAGAAATGATCTGTCCCTTAGCTCCTCCAGCGTTATTCCCGCATCCAGTGCATCCTGCGCAGTAAGCGCACCACAACTTATGCCATTGACAAAAAAATTGACCAGTCCCTGGCCGGTTGCTGCGTCGTCAAACGTGTTACCTACCAGCGATGCCTGAGATGCCTTATCAATAAACGCCTTGAGTCGCGCGCGCGCATCCTCAAGCCCAGTCAGAAAAAAGTAGAATACAGCTGCAAATCGAATCGGCAACTGAGCAGGATTGAGGTCCCAACCTTGATAGAAGCCTAGTCTCAGCGAATGCATGATATTGTCAAAGTGGAGTTTCCAAGCATGAGCGATGACGGCACTGTTGTCTGCGATTTCGAGCTCACTGAGCGCGTCTCCTCGATGGGGAGCAATCGGCATCACATTCGTAATGCCATCACACAGCGTCACCCTGGTGCCGGTCAGAGATACTTGCATAATATGTCTTGCGAAGTCTGCTGCTGGGTGCATGTGATCTTGATAATTTCCGGCGATATTACAGCTTGCGGTGTAATCAAAAGTGCCGAGCACTGCAGTCACCACGCGATCGGCACCAGCATCAACGAGCGCTGGGATGTTTATTTGGCCGGTCGGTGAAACAATTGACTGAATAGTTTCTATCATCAGTTCGAGTTTTAGTGAGTGAGACGGCAATCCATGCTTTTGCTCCAGTAGTGCTAAACACCGACATACGACCTCGACCTGTTCCGGTGTCGTGACTTTCGGAAGTGTGATCAAGAATGGTTGAGGAATATCGCCATCGGTGAGCGCCACAAGTTTTGATATAAAAAGATCAAGGGTTCTAAGGGAACGATGTTTGGTTTCCTCTGCTAAAGACTTGATTCTGATACCGGTTGATCTGGCGAGAGCGCCGGATTTGTGATCTTCGGCCATCGCTATCGCTGCAGATACGGCATGGCCATCCTCCTCCTCGTCGGCCCTAGAACCATAACCATCTTCGAAATCAACCCGATGGTCTTCTACGGCTTCAGTTTCGAGTTTACTTTTCACTCTGTCGTAAACTCGCTGGGTAACCGAATCGCTACTGCCATTACCAATCGTATCCTCAGCAGGTAATCCGAGCATTTCCGCCATCACTTTGTGGTCTGTTGCATAAGTCGCAAAGTGTGTTTGCGCAAGCTTTGAAAGTTTGCCGGTTGTGCCTGCTTTGAACAAATTGGCACCACCGTATACCGTGTGCACTGGTTGGCGTTCGATTGTCACTCCAGGAAATCGCGCATTAAATTCCTGATTTGATGTCGCAAGCAACGAGAGTAGTGGTTCAAGCTGATCTTGATTTAGAGATAGTTGCACGATGTTTTCCTGTGAAATTTGTGGCCATTGTTTCCGCAAAAGGGTCAGGTAAATTTTTGCGTTTGCTTCGATCAAGTAACGAGGATCGATGATAGATATTTCAAATATGGTTCGCGAAGCACGATACAGGGAATACTCGACTTATCTCAAGTGCAAATTCAACGGCTTTCCGTTATGTTATGCGCCTTTACAATCGCGTACAGGGCAAAGAGCAAGATGAGCGTAGATATCCAACCGGTCAGAGATTATTTCTTTCAGCTGCAAACGGATATCTGTGACCGACTGGCAAGCATTGATGGCGGCGCAGAATTCAGTATTGAAGACATTCATCAGGCAACCGGTGCCCACTCAAGACCTCGCGTGATTGATCAAGGTGCACACATAGAGCGCGGTGCTGTGCAATACTCCTATAGCCTAGGTGACTCGTTACCACCTGCCGCGACAGCAAGAAACCCGGAGCTCTCAGGTAAAGGATTTCAAGCGGCTGCAATATCTATGATTATGCACCCGCGTAACCCCTATGTGCCGACATTCCACGCCAACCTGCGGTTTTTTCTGGTCGATCAGTCTCACTGGTATTTTGGCGGCGGGTTTGATTTGACCCCCTATTACCCTTTCTTGGAAGACGTGGTGCATTGGCACCAGTGCGCAAAACAGGCCTGTGATCCCTTCGGTGCAGATGTTTACCCTGCGCTGAAAAAGCAGTGTGACGACTATTTTTATCTCACTCACCGCAATGAAGCCCGTGGCGTCGGCGGTGTCTTCTTCGATGACTGGGTCGAGGGTGGTTTCGATAAAAGCTTCGAATTTACCAGAAGCATCGGCGACAACATTTTACCGGCTTATGTGCCAATTCTTGAAAAACGAAAAGACACACCCTATAGCGACCGCGAAGAAGAATTTTTGCTTTATCGACGAGGACGGTACGCCGAGTTCAATCTCGCAATAGACAGGGGAACTCGCTATGGCTTGCAAACGGGCCGAAGAATTGAGTCTGTTCTTGCGTCGATGCCCCCGCGGGCAATATGGAAGTACGATTGGCAACCTGACCCGGGTTCGGCCGAAGCGAAACTTTATGAAGAGTATCTCCCGGCCAGAGACTGGATAAATCTCAGCTAATTAGTTTATCCGGACTGCGCCGCGTAAAGCTCTATTTCCTGCCATACTCGCATAATATTGCCACCCAAAATTTTCTCTATGTCTGCTTCGGAATAGCCTTTCGTCAGCAAAGCATCTACAAAATTGGGATAATCGCTGACGTCTTTAAAGCCAACCGGGAGACTATCGCCCACACCATCAAAGTCTGTGCCGATACCGACATGATTAATCCCAGCGACCTTGACGATGTGGTCTATGTGAGCAATGACATCCTTCATCGTGGCGTATTCAAAAGGATTCTCAGCATAAATTTTGACCTTTGCTGCTTCAGCTGCGTCGGTATCTGCTTCGATACCCTCCTGCTCCATATACGCTTCCAGCGCCGCTCGTCTTGCCTTGCCACTGTTAGATGATCTTTCACTCAAAAAAGAGGAACCAATGTTCAGCTGGATCACACCTTGATTCTCTGCGAGTGTCCGAAGCATGTCATCATCCATGTTTCTTTCAAATCCAGGTACGAAATGTCGCGCCGACGAGTGAGAGGCGATGACCGGTGTCTTGCTCACTTCAATGACGTCATAGAATGCGGCGTCAGAAACGTGCGACACATCGACCATAATGCCAAGGCGATTCATCTCTGGCACAAGCGTTTTTCCGAAATCGCTGAGCCCTCCCCACTGTTTGTTGTCGTCATAGGATGAGTCAGAAATATGATTACTCTTTGAATGAGTCAGGGTGATATATCGAATACCTCGATCGTAGAAATGTTTAGCATTGGCCAGGTCGCCCTCGATAGGACCACCGTTTTCCATCCCCATTGCCATCGAGATTTTATTGTTAGCAAAATTTTGCATAACTTGTGCCGTGGACGCAGCAAGGGCAAATTTATCCGGATGAGCTGCCACTATGGCTTCAACAGAATCGATGAGTTGATTGGCGAGGTTTTTAGCATTACCCGCGTCTTCCTCCCGAGCCGGAATGTAAATCGACATAAACGGCACATTGAGCCCGCCTTCTAACGCTCGGGGATAATCAAACTCCCCTGTTTCGGTGGACCCGCCAACATCTTGATTTGGCTTGTTGAACAGGCGGTAAGGCACATCGATATGCGTATCAACCAATAGATATTTGGTCGTTAAACTTTTGCCCGTTGGTCGTTCATTGGTATTAGCGAGTGGATTACTCTCTGGCACGTCCGCGGCAGCGACATCAGAGGATGTTGACTCCTCAGGTGTACCGCAACTGGCAACCAGAAGGGTTAGAACGGCTATTAATGCGGTCGCGCCATAGTGTGACCAAACAAAGCAATTTTTTCTCATCGATTAGACATCCGGCAAATTGATTCACGTGACATACTATACGCTTGCCTGCGTTATTGAAATTATCGGCAAAACACGCTTAGCAACGCCACTAGGGAGTTGCAGACCGTCATGTAAAAAGAGACACAATAATTGGCCATTTGCGCCTGCTGATTGAAAACCGGTGGCCATCTCATTAAAGTGCACTGTTTCACTCAGCATCAAGGCGGCCTACCGTGTCATCCCACACCCCTCGCCAGCTCGTTTCCCGTCTACCAAATGTCGGCGTCACCATTTTCACGGTAATGTCGAAGATGGCAGAGGAATACAACGCCATTAATCTTTCGCAAGGGTTCCCGGATTTTTCAGCGCCGAAACGGCTATTAGAGCTGCTCTCAGAACATGCAAATGGTGGTCGAAACCAGTACCCACCGATGGCTGGGGTCCCATTTCTGCGAGAACAGATCGCACGTAAAGTTGCCAATATTTACCATTGCGAAGTCGATCCCGACGCCGAGATCACAGTGACTTCTGGCGCGACCGAAGCGTTATTCGTCGCGATACAAACAGTAATAAGTGCTGGCGACGAGGCAATCATTTTTGATCCTGCCTATGACTCCTATGAACCTGCCATTACCATGGCGGGTGGCACAACGATTCACATTCCACTCAGCACACCAAATTTCACGATCGACTGGGATCGTGTTGACGCAACGATCACCGACAAAACGAAACTGCTGGTCCTCAATTCACCACATAATCCCTGTGGCAGTATTTTTACTGAGGCAGACCTCGAGACGCTTGCAGCGATTGTTGAAAAGCATGATCTGTACATCATCAGCGATGAAGTTTACGAACACATGGTGTTTGACGATGCAAAACACCTCAGTATGTTGTGCAGCGAACGCTTGCGGCGACGCAGTTTTGTCATATCTTCCTTTGGTAAAACCTACCATGCGACTGGCTGGAAGATCGCATATTGCATCGCGCCACCGGCGCTCACCAGCGAATTCCGAAAAATTCATCAATACGTAACGTTTACCACACATACGCCATCGCAGTGGGCTATCGCAGACTTCATGCAGGAGTGTCCCGAACATCACTTGGAGCTATCCGCTTTTTATCAGCGTAAACGCGACTGGTTTTTGCAAGAAATGGCTGGTTCTAGGTTCACAATGAATCCAAGTCAGGGCAGTTATTTTCAACTCGCAGACTATAGCCAGATTTCAGACAAGAGTGATATTGAGTTTGCTCACTGGCTCACCCAAGAAGTTGGGGTCGCTGCCATTCCTATTTCTGTCTTTTACCATTCTCCACCGGAGCAAAAAATTGTTAGATTTTGTTTCGCCAAGGATGAAAAAACGTTGACGGCGGCGGCAGCTAAGCTTGCTAGTCTCTGACCTAACGCACTCACGCTATTGAGGTCCCGATGTCACTGACCGTTACCCTGCTTCAAACCGATCTGTTTTGGGAAGATAAACAGCGAAACCTTAACCATCTGACGAAACAAATGGACGCTGCTGCGCAAGCAGATTTGCTGGTGCTTCCAGAGATGTTTAGCACGGGGTTTTCAATGCGGTCCGACCAACTGGCTGAATCAATGGATGATGAAACCGTTCAGTGGATGATTTCGAGGGCACAAGACCTTGACTCAGTTGTATGCGGGAGTGTGATCATTCGAGAGAATGACAATTTCTATAATCGATTTATCTGGGCTCAACCAGACGGTCACGTGCAGTGCTATGACAAGCGGCATCTATTCAGAATGTCGGAAGAACACCAACACTATGCGCCTGGTAACAAAAGGATCATTCTGAGTATTAAAGATTTCAGTATCTGTCCCCAAGTTTGTTATGACCTCAGGTTTCCAATATTCAGTCGGAATACACAGACAATCGATGGAGCACCAACAGCGGTATACGATTTGCTGCTCTACGTGGCGAATTGGCCTGCAGCGCGATTTACTCATTGGCGAGCATTGCTGCAGGCACGGGCGATTGAAAATCAGGCCTATGTCATTGGCGTCAATAGAGTAGGCACTGATGGTAACGATACGGTCTACCGCGGAGACTCTTGTGTGATAAACCATCAAGGAGAATATATTAAGGACATGGGTAACCAGGCCAACATTTCGACCGTAACGCTTGAAAAGGCGCCGTTAGAGACTTACCGCTCAGCTTTCCCAGCGTGGAAAGACGGTGACGATTACCACTTAGTATAAAATATCCGCGCGACAGCTGCGCTTATAACCGGTGCCTTCAGTGTCCAGTGGTTGTTTGATGCAACGGCACTCAGAGGATGACTGAAGTAAACCGAAACATCAGAAAAAGAAATAATTAGGAGCATTTAATGTCACGACTAAAATTTGGCGCGTTCCTCGCACCACATCATCCGATTGGGGAGCACCCGATGCTGCAGTTTCAGCGGGATTTAGATCTCGTCGAACATCTTGACAGATTAGGCCTTGAGGAGTTTTGGTGTGGCGAGCATCACTCGACTGGTTGGGAAATTATTGCATCTCCGGAAATGTTTCTCGCCGCCGCGGGTCAGCGCAGTCATCGGATTAAGCTCGGTACTGGGGTGATATCGCTTCCGTACCATCACCCTTTTAACGTCGCCCAGAGAATGGTGCAACTTGACCACATGACTGGCGGTAGAGCAATTTTCGGTTCGGGTCCCGGCGCCCTACCTTCAGATGCACACACGCTTGGCATCGATCCGATGGTTCAACGTGATCGTCAGGACGAAGCACTAGGTGTGATCAGAAAACTCCTGCGAGGTGACGCGCGTTTTAGCCACGAAAGCGAGTGGTTCACTATCAAAGATGCAGCGCTGCAATTATTGCCATTGCAGGAAGATATGCCCTTTGCCGTTGCTTCCATGATATCACCCTCCGGTATGACATTGGCTGGTAAGCACGGCACCGGCGTACTCTCTATTGGTTCGACGTCTACAGCCGGTTTACAAGCGCTCCCCACACAATGGGGCTTTGCAGAGGAAGCTGCAGCGAAAAGTGGCCATGTAGTGAGTAGAGATAATTGGCGTATTGTGATGAATTGGCATATCGCCGAGACACGTGAGCTAGCGAAAGAACAAGCCAAGCATGGTTTGCAGCGTTGGCACAACGAATACACCGTGGGAACACTGATGCGTCCCGGTGCTGAGGAATTTAAATCCCCTGATGAGGCGATAGAAATGATGGCAGAGGGTGATGATTCTGCTGTTGTGATTGGCACGCCGGACGATCTCGTCAACGCTATCACCAAGATGGTTGATGTAACGAGCGGTTTTGGCACTGTCATTGGTTTTGTGCATGACTGGGTGACGCCAAGAGATAACTTCAACAGTTGGGACCTGGTCGCGCGGTATGTTGTGCCTGAAGTGAACGGGTACCTAAAGCAATATCGAGCATCACAAGACTATGTTGTTAATCACCGCGAAGTCTTCGAGCGCGCCGGCCAAGCAGTGGTCGCCAAGATAATGGAAAATGACAACGCGGTTGCAGCAATGCAAGAGCAGGCAAACGCGCAGTCCGCCATGCAGTCGCATAATGCGCCGGATCTTGAGGCTGAGGCTAAAAAACTTTGATGCGCTTGGGTCTTGAAGGTGGTGTCGCCCCATGAATTCAATCTGCGTATATTGCGGCTCAAGTTTTGGCAATGAAGCGGCGTTTGCCGCGGCCGCGCGGCAGTTAGCAAAAGCCATGAATGAAAGGTCTATCTCGCTTGTCTATGGCGGCGCCAGTGTGGGCATCATGGGCGAAATTGCCGATGCTATTCTTGCCGGTGGCGGCAGAGCCATCGGCGTGATACCTCAGGCGCTGGCGGATAAAGAAGTTGCACATTCGGATCTCACGGAATTGCACATCGTTTCCTCGATGCATGAACGCAAAGCGCTCATGGCCGAAAAGTCTGACGGTTTTGTTGCGTTGCCCGGTGGTTTTGGCACACTTGAGGAATTGTTTGAGGTGCTTACTTGGTCGCAACTGGGATTCCATCAAAAGCCGGTTGCGTTACTAAATGTTGCCAACTACTACGATGGATTGCTGAAGTTTCTCGATCAAGCCACCCATGCGCAATTCGTTAAACCAGCACATCGAAACTTGCTGATCGCCAGCGAGACCGCAGATGGCGTGCTTAATCACATGCTCGATTTCAAGCCATCCGTCTCGACAAAATGGATCGGAGACGGCGAAACGTGACGAATAAGAAGTTGTTTTAGATCGAATTGACAATGGCTTCATTGAGACGGTTTATCTGATCTCTGTCGGATATCGCAGGACCTCATGCCGTCACGAACCTGGTACGGCGGTTTTTCAACCAATCTGCCTGCGTAGTAACAGCCATATCGGCAAATTCATGATGGTTTTTCTTATAAAGTGGCCTGAGCAAGGAATATTAGGCATTATTTCCAACAAGCATCCATTCTTTTCACAACATAGTTCCCTATACTCTCCTCCTTAAATCACACTGCTTGAACACAGGAAACCAACACTTTGCTGTATCATCTGGGTCAATATCTTGCTGAAGTTGCGGGGCCATTCCGACTTCTTACGTCTTACATCTTCTTAACCGGTCTGGGTACTGCGCTGGCGGCATTTGCGACATGGTGGTACCTACCAAAGCTTTGGCATTTATTACCTCGGGACCGGGGTCGCGAATTTGCTGTAGATGCGGAAAAAAGTATTGGTAAGCCCGTGAGTGCCGGAATCCTGTTTATTCCGATATTTATCGTTATAGCGTTACTGGTCGTACCTTTTGAGTGGAAGTTTGTCGGAATTATCGCCTGCGTCTTTGCCGCGATGGTTGTTGGCTACCTAGACGACAGAGCAATCGGTGGCTGGAGCGAATATCGCTTGGGTGCCATTGATCTGGTTATTTCTTTTGTCGCATCAATCATAATCTGCCAGTTGGAAAGCTATACAATCTGGTTACCCCTGTTTAAGGATGCGATTGATATAGGGCCAGCACTTTTCGTCCCCGCGGCCACGATACTGATTTGGGTGTCGATTAACGCAACCAACTGCACCGATGGTGTCGACGGCCTGTCCGCTTCGCTTTCCGGTATGGGTATCATTTTTCTAGGGATCATTCTGTACGGCATCGTTGGGCATGCAGCGATAGCGCAGTACCTATTGGTGCCGCACTACGCGCAGGGTGCCGATTGGGCCATCATGGCGTTTGTGATGAGTGGTTGCCTCGCCGGTTATCTGTGGCATAACAGCTACCCTAGTGCAGTTCTCATGGGCGACGCGGGCTCCAGGCCCATAGGCTTGCTGCTCGGTATTCTTGTGCTCGCTTGCGGTAATCCGTTCCTAATTCTTGTCGTTGCGTTTATGGTGCTGGTAAACGGCGCAACAGGCATGATTAAGGTTGCGCTGCTGCGGTTTTTGAAAATCGGTATATTCAGGCAAATCCGTTACCCACTGCACGATCATGTAAGGCATAAGATGGGATGGTCGAATACTCAAGTACTGGTGCGTTTTATGCTTTTACAGGCGGTCGGAACGCCGATTCTGCTTGTTCTGTTGTTGAAAGTAAGATGATTCGATATCGTTCTCGAAAACAGGCAAAAAAAAGGGACCTTTTAGGATTGGTCCCAAAATAGCCTCAGGAGAGGTTTTTGCTCACTTCTAAATTGCCACTTAAATCACATTCTGTTCAAAGCAGTCTTTGCTAGACATCTTCATAATTGTAAATATACAAACTTCATGCCAATTTCTTGGTGTGGCGGTCAAACCCGTCATTCGTGCCGGATAAAGATATATACATCATTAATATCAGTTACTTATAGGGTGTTTCTCGAATTCACGTTATGTGTAGGAGTGCGTGGAGAGTTAATGGAAGATTGACAGACAAACGCTGTCTGCAAGCAACTCGCGTTGCATCTTGAGGAAATCCCTACTTTTTACCTTTTACTTGGCGTGAAAAAATGCAGGATTTATTGATGTTTTGGATTAATACGCGATGTCAGAACGTGGTCTTCCCAAACGCCATTAATTTGGAGAAATTTTGCCGCTCTGCCTTCAACGGTGAAGCCAAGGTAGGCGAGCAAATCCCCACTCCGGGCATTCCTCGGCATATAATTTGCCATGACACGGTGTAAATTCAGTTCATTGAATACATAGCCTATCGAAGCATTGATCGCTTCAGCCATATACCCTTGTGACTGGTGCTTCTCGGCCGTCGCATAACCGAGATGACAAGACTGGAACGTGCCGCGGATAATATTTGAGTAGTTGCATACGCCAAGCACCTCAGTCTCTGCTTTGTTAAGTAAGGTAAAGCTCAAGTGCGATTGCTCACGATAATGTCTGAGCGCCATTCTTATCTGGGACTGCCAAAACGCGGGCGTGTAAAATTCGTTCGATCTTGCTGGTTCCCAAGGGGTAAGAAATTCGCGGTTCTCGTTGCGAAACTTGACCATCAGTTCTGCCTGCGAGGGGTCCAGAACACGAATGATCATCCGTTCACTTTCGATAATCGAAATGCTGGAACTCGTACCACCAAACCTGCTTCTGAAGCGGGTCATTTATTGACATTTCTCAGTCGTTTGACGTTATTTTCCTTAAGATACAACGTACATTCCTTTGAAGTGAGGTTTAATGTCGCGCCAGGCGGTAATCTGAACCAATCATGTCGGGTAAGAATCTCTCCATTCATTTCGGCAATACCTTCGAGTACAAAGCCTTCGACGCCACCCTCATAGGTCTGACAGAGTGAACCCTCAGGGGGGGCAGCTTGTATATTTAGTTGAGTTCCGGCCAGAATACCAAGGGAAATGATTGAAATCGACTCGCCCGAGTGATTCAACAAAACGCGAACGGCGACATTCTCGGACCTATCCGTTAACGCACGCTGGTCAGGACCCGCGGATCTCAGACGAGTAACCAGCTGAGGCCAAAATAGCGTCATATGTTCAGTGCCCGGATATTGCCTCAACTTTACAAATAAAAGGCAGCCGTCTCTGGAATAAGGCGCATGCGCGAACCCTTCTGGATTCAAAAGCCAAGACCCCGCAGGCCAATCTCCGGCATCATCTGAAAACACCCCCTCGAGCACCAGTATTTCTTCGCCTTGTGGATGTTCGTGCCGGTGAAAAGACGCCCCTGGCTGATATTCTACGAGCGATGTCACTTGGCCCGATTCTGGTCCACCAACAAGATGAAATCGCTTCCGGAGAACGGTTTTTGACGGACTTGCTAGCCAATCGACTTCATCAGCTTTGACTACACACGGAATCGACATATCGTGATTCAACATCAACTTTGCTTGCCTCAATGTAAGACGAGTTCGCCACCAGGTGGTCGCGTAAACACGTATTCTGCTGTTTCGAGTTGCTCACCGAAGTAAGCCCCCTCTTGTGTCTGTTTGAGTTCCTCAAGAACGGCTGCGTACTCTGCTCGAAGCTTCTTGTTCTCCGGATTTTTCAACAGGTCAGCGAGATAGATATAGCCTCTTATCAACAACTCTGCTTCAACCGTATCAGAGCCTGCAGAATATTTCGCGCCTTCCACAAAGGACCTGCGGGCCCTCTCATATTGTTTTATGCCGAGGTAATGCGCTCCTACGAGCCAATAAGCCCTGCTCAGGGTGACATTCGCCATACCCAATTGGTTCGCGAGCCGCAGATTAATCCGAGCGAGGTCTTGGCCAATGGACAAGTGTACGCCAGGTATTGTGATGCCCGCTTCATTCCATCCGGGCCAGCAAAATGATGAAAGATCATAGGCAAGTGTTTTGGCATTTTTCCTCAACTCGCGAGCCATTGCCGGATCTGAATTCCTAAGCCGTTGTGCCTCGGTTAGCCCAAACTGAACACCTGCCTGACCAAGTACGATAGCGAGGGTGAGATTTTTACTTCTCCAGTAGAGGTCACGGGTAACCAACTTAAAAACATTCACCGAGTGAAGTGCATCACCGCTTGCGACGATGTAATGAACGACAGCTTGAGAGTCTTCCGTTGTCAATCGGCGCAGCGCTTCTTGTTTGGCTAATTGTTGAGTCCCTGACCGCGAAGCCGCTGAAGTTGGCATAACCACCGCGGTCATCAACAGGCAAAGTGTGATCAGAATGTGGCTTCGAGAAAATTTCATGACGATCCATAGTCAGCGCGAGGCTTGCTTTTCAATGTTGGTTACACTAAAAAGCTATTGCTTCCATACGAATCGGAATCATCTCCGTTTACGTTTGAAAGTTCAACGCTGATTGACCTTATGAGCTGACCCTGATTTGCATTTATTTATGGATAAACGATACAAACGGACTTGCAAGCAAGACTGTGGTAAAAATTACCTGCGCTATAAAACCATTCTTAGATGGTTCACCAATGCGAGTAAATACCGTGTCTATTGGTTGATATCTTGCCTCCAGTTCTTCTTAATCACGCCGCTTCATGCTGAATGGGCTGCTGGTATACCAACCGGTACCGAATTCCCGCAGATAAATGCACAGGACCACACATCCCGTGTACGCACGAACAAAAGCCTGATTGGCGAGCATGGGCTCCTGTTCTTTTTTAATCGTTCAAGCGACTGGTGACCCTACTGCAAGGCGCAGCTCGTGCAGCTGCAGAACGCAAAAAAACAGTTTGCTGATCTCGGCGTCAATGTTGCGGCGATGACTTACGATTCGGTTGAATCGAATGCTGCGTTCGTGAGGCAATACAAGCTTGATTACCCGCTCTTGAGCGACCCTGAAGGTCGAACAGCGCTCGCATTTGGCATCTTGAATGAAGATTATCCAAAAGGGCATCGAGCTTACGGGGTGCCGCACCCTGGCATATTTTTTGTCAACCGAGATGGTGTCGTGTTGGCAAAATTTGCCGAGGAAAGCATCCGAGATCGTACTGAGATAGAAGACATTCTGCTATTCGTAAAACGAGCACTGTAAATCCAGATCTCATCACCGTGTTATCTCTGCTGACTATTGTGATGAAGACAGTTATCCTAGCTCGGGTACCTTCGTTTCTGATTTTATCTTAAGCAGTTCGATACGAACGCTAAAACTTACAGGAATAGCCATGCGAATTATCCTCTCACTTGTTGTGGCCGCGCTTACTTCAACTTCTCCGAACATTCATGCGATGGAGCCGGATTGGCAGCGTCTGGAATCTGATTCACTCAACACGCTTGTTGACCTTATAAAACTCGATACATCACAACCGGCGGGCAATGAATATCTCGCCACTGATTATCTTGGCAAGCGACTTGAAGCCGAAGGCATAGATTACAAAACCTTCGAGGCCAAGCCTGGCAGAACAAATATTGTCGCTCGCATAAAAGGCAATGGCAGCAAACGCCCGCTGCTGCTTTTAGGGCACACAGATGTTGTCACGGTTGAACCGGAGAACTGGTCCTTCGATCCGTTTGGCGGCACCGTCAAGAACGGCAAAATATTCGGTCGAGGCGCCGCTGACGACAAGGGTATTGTCGCCGTTTCGCTGGAGATCCTTCTGGCTTTGCACCGAAACAAGGTGCCGTTGGATCGCGATGTAATCTTCCTTGGTGTTGCCGATGAAGAAGGCGGTGGCGGTCTGGGTATAACCTTTATGGTGGAAAATCACCTAGAGGAGATCGACGCCGAATTCGCCCTCAACGAGGGTGGTCGTGGAACGATCGATCCTCGCACAGGGAAATATGTCAATTTTTCTATCGGCACAGCGGAGAAAACGCCGAGGCGTGCACGACTTTTGGCGAGTGGAACTGCAGGGCATGGTTCTGTTCCAACGCGCGACAACGCAATAGGCGCTATCGCTAGAGCCGTTGCAAGGCTCGTTGATACGCCACTGAAGATGGAACTGAATGAAACGACCCGAACATTCTTTAGAAGATTAGCAGAAACACGTCCAGAGGCAGAAGCCAGTGTTTACAGAGATATTCTGAAACCGAATCCCGACCTAGCGACACAAGCTAAGTTACAAGATATTAACCCTGCTTTTTTTTCAATTATACGCACGTCGGTAGTTCCCACGATCATTAATGGTGGCTACCAACGCAATGTCATCCCATCAAGTGCTGAGGCTACCCTCGACATTCGGGCGTTACCCGGTGCGGATCCAGAACAACTGTGGGAAGACTTGAGCGCGATTATTGATGATGACGCTATTCAGATTATTCCCATGAAAGTGACACGCCCTGCACATGACCCCGCACCGCTACAAAATGATATGTTCAGAGCGTTCGAAGATATCCTTACCGAGCGACATCCCGGTGCTGTTGTGCTACCCAGTATGCTGACAGGTGCTACCGATTCTGCGCAGCTCAGGGCTGCCGGCATTGCGGCTTACGGATTTGGACCTGGGGTTGTTCTTGGTGACAACAACGGCATCCATGGCAATGATGAATACCTAAAAGTTGAACCGTACTTTGAATATCTTCGGCTTATGTGGTTGTTAACAAATCAGGTGGCAGGCAGTCATTAGCAGCCCAAAAGGAGTAAACGTGGCAGAAAAAATTTACTATCAAGACAGTTACCAGAGAACGCTTACCACGACCGTCACTGCGGTGCAGGCAGACTGCATAGAATTTGCAGCAACCATTTTTTATCCGCTGGGCGGCGGCCAACCTGGTGATCAGGGCACAGTCAGCAGCCATGGTGCTTCATTACGAATTGTTGATACTCGAAAAGGCGCTACAGCCGACGCGATTAGCCATCAGCTTGAATCCGATGCGCATGACCTCAAGGTGGGAGACCAAGTAACGCTCGAGCTCGATTGGGAGCGTCGCCACAAACATATGCGAATGCACACCTGCATGCACCTGTTAGGTTCGCTGATACCCGTTCCTGTGACAGGCGGTTCTGTCGGTGCAGAAAAAAGCCGGCTGGATTTTGATATTGGTGACAATCAATTAGACAAGGAAGATCTGACGATTAGGCTAAACGAACTTGTTCAATCCGAAACGGCGCTATCATTAGATTCGATTACTGATGAAGAGTTGGATCAGAATCCAGGTCTCGTTCGAACAATGTCAGTTCAGCCGCCGAGGGGTGCGGGTACAATACGCATGGTGAGAATCGGTGATATCGATTACCAGCCCTGTGGTGGAACACACCTGAACAATACTTCTGAGATTGGCGCTGTGAGGGTCTCAAAGATTGAGAACAAGGGAAAAAGAAATCGCCGTGTTCATCTTGTATTCGACACCTAGCTTTCTAAACACAAGCAACCTCAAGCAGACTTAATTAGAATAGCTGAAGCTGCTGGTTAGCTCGCTGAAATGCTCGGGTATTTAATTCGCTCTTGGGATATTCCTCATTCAGACCCAGTTTTCGTAACGCAATGTTGAAGCGCTGATGGAGCAGATCAGCAAAGACGCCCCGCCCTTTCATCCGCGTATGAAAACCGGATTGATAGGATTTCCCTTCGCGGCTCTGCCTAACGATGCTCATCACATGCTTCGCGCGACCGGGGTAATGTTCCGTCAGCCATTCAGTGAACAGCATTTCAATTTCCAACGGTAGTCTCAGAAAAATATACTCGGCATACTTTGCACCGGCGTTAGCAGCTGAAGCCAGAATAGCTTCCATCTCATGGTCGTTTACAACAGGTATCATGGGGGCTGCAAGCACGGTCACAGGCACGCCGGCAAGACTCAGTTGCTCAATGAGCCGAAGCCTTGCTGCGGGCGAGGCAGTTCTAGGTTCAAGCTTCCGTTTAGTTTCATTACTTAATGTCGTTAGGCTGACCGCAACTGAACAAAGTTTGTCTCGTGCCATTTCCTCGTAAATTTCTATATCACGAAGCATCAAATCACTCTTTGTGATGATTGAGAAAGGGTGACGATGCTTTTGCATAACCTCGAGCACACCTCTGGTAACCCGTTCAGTTCGCTCACAGGGCTGGTAAGGATCCGTATTCGCACCAATACAGATCGGCTCACACTGATAACCCGGCTTGTTGAGTGTTTGCTCAAGCAATTCCGCGGCGTTAGCTTTCACGAAAATGTTGGTTTCAAAATCTAGGCCGGGTGACATGTCCCAAAAGGCATGGGTCGGTCTCGCGTAGCAATAGATACACCCATGTTCGCAGCCACGATAGGGATTAATCGATTTACTAAACGAAATATCAGGAGAACTATTACTGGAGATGATTGTTTTCGACGGTGCTGGTATCAGCTTCGTTTGGACCGAAGTAGACGCGACCTCGGCCGTCCAGCCATCATCGATTTTAACCATAGACTCGGAATCGTATCGATTACTGGGGTTGCTCACGGCCCCCCTGCCCTTCATCGCCAGCGTGCTTGCGGTGACGAGTTCATTCAGGTCGATGTTATGCGCATGACTCAGTACGCTTTCATTTACCTGCTTGCCTTTCGCATGCTTATTTTTCAGGTACTTATCTTTTGGCTGCTTATCTTTTCGGTGCTTAGCTTTATCATGATGAGCACCGCTGGGTATCAGTTTATCGTAGGTCATAGATAATCTTACACACGTCACTGTATATATGTACAGCTAAAGTGTCGAGGATAAGAGTTGCAGGTTCGACGCACAGAATCAGCGAATTAGAATATGCTTCCTTCAAGACCTGCAGCAAGATACATACCCAGTGCTTCACAGGCGTCCAAGGTTTCATCTGTGAGCTCACCGACAGAGATGAGAGGCTCCTGAACCTCTTTAAAGCCATACCCGTTACCGATTCTTCGAATACTACTCAATGCGCCCGTACCATCATTGCCAGCGCTAATAAAAATAGCGATAGGCATTCCCTCTAACTGCCCTTCCAGTGGATAAAATGTTCGGTCGAACAAGTCCTTCATTGCTCCGGACATGTAACCAAAATTCTCGGGTGTACCAAATATAATGCCATCAGCCCAAGTCATGTCTTCAGCTGACGTTTCGCTGGCCAAGAGGGCTCTAATTTCTATTTCAATATCAGGATGATTTGCGCCTTTTTGCACACGCTCACACATCCTGCCTGTGGAACCGTCTTTACTATGATATGTGATAAGCAGGTGTTTCATTTTTCTTTTTACAAATACTCACGGAGACTAGTGGTGAGAGTTTTACCATTATCACTTTGAAACTGCCAATATCATCCAACACACACGCTACCTTTGTATGCCAGCTAGCCTGTGAATGCGGACGGATGTCTAGGGGGTTGATCCGGCGTGCGAGAACGACAGCTTCGTTATGTCGCCTTATCTACTGACGGTAGCGGCAAAATCATACTTCGGCAACTTCCAACACCAGAGTGTTTCCCGAGATAAAACGGTAGGAAGGAACTTCAAGATTGGTTGGAGCAGCAGCACCGCTGACGACCCGCCCCGAAAGGTCATAATCACTGTTATGACAAGGACACGAGAAGCCCAAGGCAGTATCCTTCGAACGCACCACCTGGCATCCCAAGTGAGTACATAAATTGTAAGTCACAAAAATTTCTGGCCTTAATGACCGGTACGCGTTTTCAGCAAATGCAGGCTGAACTGATTGCAAAGAGTCTGGGTCTTTAAGATCAATGTTTCCCTCACCGATCGTCTTAATCATCTGTTGGGAGCGCTTCTGTACCACCAGATCTCTACCCCGCCAGCGAACAATTTTTGATTGTCCTGGTCTTAAATCATCAACGCTTACTTCCAGACTCGTTTCATCGTCCGCTGTGGGAATTAGCGCGCGAAAAAACGGGAAGGCAAGAAAACCAGCACCGGTTATAGAGAACCCTTTAACGATTCGGGTGAGCCAGAGACGACGATTCATCATTGTATAAACACTTTGATTAGACTTGTTGGTTTAACTTACGAAAAAAGCACATTGTCAGACTTGCGGCGGTAAAACGAATATTCAGAAAATCCGTTCCCGATAGGCGACGGACCCAATGCTTGGTCAACATTCGCTTAGCACGTAACCGCCCGAGCGCATCATACCACTGGCGAGCGCCGGATTAATCGCGCTGTGATGCCTTTGATCGCGACAAGGTCCTGCAGTCATTATTTTGCCTGTCCAAAAGAAAATCCAGACCCACACTCGACCAGCATTTGACCCACAAGGCCGGCAGCGCGATGCTGCTGGGCTTGCTGGTATTCCGTGTCCCTGAACATGTCGAGCATTACCTGAGTTGAAGGATATTCTATGACCGCGACTGCATCCCAGGTGCCCTCTCCCTCGCCGATCAGAAAACCTCTAACCTCTCCCGAATAAACGATGCGCGCGCCTTTTGGCTTCATGATCTCATTGAAGGCTGTGCAGTAAAGCTGGTAAGCCTCTTCGCCACTGAGATCTGATTCACGGCCATCTTCGTAAATGGCTTTTTGCTTAAATTGGAGCAAATTTAACATCGATATTGGTTCACCCGTCGCTCTGTCTCGAAACGCACGCACTTGATCGCCGGTTGGTTGAAGTACATTTTGGGTCATTTCTTTTCACCTAATAATTAATCGAGCCTGTTGAAGCTTTATTTTTTGGCCCGCGGGTAATGGGCTTTGCAAAACCTATTTAACGACTGTCCATATCGTACGGTTAGCAGTCATATCATACAAAACAAATAGGGCTTTTTCAGGAAGCGCATGTGCAACTGCCGAAGCGGCTGGCTCAGCTTCACCTGTTGTGGTCTGGATTAGGCAATCATGTTAGTTTTGTACTGACTATTGATGATGAAAACTTTCCATGACATTTAGAGCATTAGCGATCGACCTTGACGGTACACTACTGGTTGGCGACGACCTATCTGAAAGAAACCGACTGGCAGTTAAGGCTGCGCATGACGCCGGTTTTGAAATTATTATTGCTACGGCGCGTTGGCGTCATATGGCCCAGCGAATTGCCTCGGAAATCGGCATTAGCAAACCCATCATTGCCTGTAGCGGTGCACAAGTTTATTTGCCAGACAGCGATCAAGATATATTTGATCATCGTCTCCCCGATGATTTTTCTCGGGACTTGTTTGCGCTTTGTAACCAACATCGGTGTATCGCAACAATTACGCTAGAAAATGAGGTTGTGCTCAAACTCGATGGTGAACCGGACATGTCGCAGATGCCGTCGGAAATGATTTGGGTGCCTGAATTATTAATGGACAAACACGCCGCGCCGCGCATCGCCGCGATTCAGGGTACGGCACTGAACAAAGAGATTAAAGAGAAGTTAAAACCGAAATATGCTGATGTAGTCAACATCTACGATTCGATAGGTCCTAGCGGCAAGGTTGTGATCACAATCACAGCAAAAGCTGCCAATAAAGGGGAAGCACTCAAAGTCTGCTGCCAACATCTTGGCATTTCCTTAGATGAAGTTGTGAGCTTTGGCGACGCAGAGAACGACATGGCAATGTTCGAGATCACCGGCAGCGCCGTGGCGATGGGTCAAGCAGACGACATTGTCAAAGCCGCAGCAAAAACTGTGACTGGCGCAAACACCGAAGATGGCGTCGCCATGGCGATAGATCAAATATTAAAAACCGGCTCTCCTTAACATGAAAGCATTTAAATTTACTGCGTCTGACAAAACTGATGTGCATTGCTATGCCTGGGCTCCCAAGACGCCGCCAAAAGCCGTCATACATATCGCCCACGGCATGGGTGAACATGCTGCGCGCTATGACTGGGTTGCTAGTCAGCTAGCCGACGCTGGTTATTACATTTACGCGAGCGACCATCGCGGACACGGCCGAACGGCGACGAGATTGGGTCAATTTGGTCCTGATGGCTGGAACCGTACGTTGATGGATCTTCGCGAGCTGGTCGCCGCGCACAAAACTAACCACGCAGATCTTCCGATTGTTCTGCTTGGGCATAGTATGGGTTCAATGCTTTCTCAGCAGTATATTGAGTTGCACGGAGAGACCGTCGACGCAGTCGTCTTATCTGGTAGCCCGGGTTTTACGCATCCCATGCTTAGTTGGTTAGTCAGACTAATTACGACCGTCGAAACCTGGCGTTGTGGAGATGACAAAGTAAGCGGCTTGTTACAACAATTGGTTTTTGACAATAGCAACACAGGTTTCGAAACAGGATCAGACGCAGGTACCGGCTTTGAATGGCTAAGTCGGGATACCAGTCAGGTGCAGGCCTACGTTGATGACAATATGTGTGGCTTTGTACCCTTCCCTGCTTCGCTAAGACTCATGTTTGCTGGTGCTAACTGGACTCAAAAAAAGCAGAACGTTGGAAAGATACCAAATAGTTTGCCCATCTATCTCTTCTCAGGGACTGCTGATCCTGTACATCGTGAACTCAAAGACGTTGAGCGGTTACTCGAAAGATATCAGGAGGCCGGCCTGAAAGTGGATACGCGCTATTATGAGGACGGCCGACATGAAATGTTCAATGAGATCAATCGCGATGAAGTGTTAGCAGATTTGTTAGCATGGCTTACTCAAACACTGTTGCCGAAGTTCGTCAGACCAGCTGACTAATCCGGCGACCAGTCCCAACGACCAGCCTCATCTCCATGTTCTAGCACCCGCTGATGGACGGTATTCAGGGCGTTGAAAATTTGCCTTGTCGCGTCTTCGAC
Organism: Candidatus Azotimanducaceae bacterium; assembly: GCA_965657335.1. GTDB lineage: Bacteria > Pseudomonadota > Gammaproteobacteria > Pseudomonadales > Azotimanducaceae > UBA4582. The sequence goes on along the minus strand of CBFHOH010000011.1, from coordinate 63,303 downwards.
GCTGGTTCCCTGTTCAAAGTAAATTGGTGGCTGAATGTTTGCGCTCGCTGGTCCCGGAAAAATCTCTCGTGTACCCTTGGGCCTCAATTTTGAGAGTCCGGTTAAATAAATAGGCACTACTGGCACATTGCGATCAAGTGCAAGGAGCGATACGCCGTGTTTGAAACGAGACATCTTGCGACTGGTCGAACGGGTACCCTCCGGGAAAATGACAAGGTTAGCGCCTTGATCAAGCAACCATTTGGAATAATCCAACGTCTTTGAGCCGCCACCGCGCTTTATTGGAAAACTTGCGCCGGCAAGAGAGTTATACCAAGGTTGCAGTTCCAGTTCTTTTCTTCCACCACCATTTTTTAGAAACCAGCGATCAGCCGCAGCGCCAAAATAGGTATTCCACTTAATCCGCTGTGGCAGAGACTGAAACAACGCGAGAGAATCAAAGTGACTCGTGTGGTTACCGACAATGATGCAAGGTCCATTCAGTGCCTTGAAATTTTCCTTGCCCGTCACGGTAAACGGTTTGCAAGCATGCCGGATATGACGCGTAAAGTGACGCCAGCGAAAAAGAATACGAATGGTTTTAGCCCACCAAGAGATTTGCCACTCATGGGGACCATCGGTGCGGATCTCCTGCTTGACCATCCGCTCAAACAATTCAATATCAATACCTGGCAACAGCAGAGACTCAGTTGAACTGGTCAATTCCTGTTGTAGCGCTGCCTTTTGCGCTCTGAAGTTGTCAGACACCTCGAACACAGTGCAGTGGTCATACTTCCCGAGCAACTGATAATCGGCCAGGATGTTTGCTTCATACTCTTCTAACACTTGACGAATGTGACGAATTCGCTCGGGTTTCTCAACGACGGCTTTCATGCCTGCCGTTGATAGCCGGGACAGTAATACGTAAGCAGGCATGATCTAGTCTCCGCCAGGCCCGTCTCCGGTGAGCATGGCAACGAAATCATCAATTTCAATGGCGGGTAAGGTGGTGATCTGAATACTGCCGCGAGAACCCAGCTCTACCGTAATTCGCGCCATCACTTCGTTTGTCGGCGCTTCGATGATGTTAACGAAATCATAACCACCCATGACGGCAAACTGTGCTGTGACGCGCGCGCCCATCGACTCAACCTCCTTGTTCACCTCTTTGAGTCGTTCCGGTCTCGACTTGAGCGTTTTTCGGCCGTCGTCAGTTAACGTGCTTAGCATGATATAAGTTGCCATTTTTAATCCTCTCCAGCTTGGCGCTGGTTATAGTCTTGATTAACGATCATCATTTGCGCAGCGTGTACGCTAACAAAGCGAATATAAGGGTGATTGAAGATATTGCGTGCATGTCACTCTAAAACGTAGCGACCGGGCGCTTTATCGAGAGGCGGATAGCTTTCAGAGCCCATCGTTTTTATGGCCTCAACCTCATCGCCGGAGCGCTCTTTTAACCATGCGATCCAATGTTCACGCCAAGAACCTGGCACTTCTTCGGCGGCGGAAACCCAATCATCAGTATCAGTGGGCAGTTCATCGGCAATCCAGTACTTCATATATTTATTGGGTTTATTGCTGATGGTTTGAGTGTGGTTTTGATTGGTTAAAACAAACTCCACGTTGCCACCAAAAAGCTGGGTCGATCTATAGCATCCCCGCCAAGGTGTGATGTGGTCTGTGCTACCGGCCATAATATAGGTGTCATAGGTGATCTGAGATAGGTCAATGCGTTTGCCACCTAATCTCATTTCTCTCTTCGCTAGCAGGTTATCCCAAGCAAGATCGAGGAAATCACACTGCAGCCCTGCGGGTACTCGCGTGTAGTCCATCGACCAAAACAACAATGGATGTACCGGAGGGTTCTTGCCCAATAAATAATTGTCACGGAAGAAAGCCATGACACTTTCTTCGGGTGTCAGCCAAGCAAACATCTCAAAGACATCCTTTTCATCAAAGATGCCGTTTGTTTGCACTCGGGCTTTTTGTGCCGCAATAGAACGCTCAGATACGAAAAGGCCAAAATCACTGTCTGCGGGTCGGTTATCAAGAATATTCACAAATAGCGATTGCGAATTGACCAGGTCTTCGTCTCTGGCTTGCAATAACCCCAGCGCAGCAGCAGTCGTAATACCGCCTGCGCAAAGCCCCATGACGTTGACCTTTTCGCTGCCGGTTATCTCTCGCATCACATTGATCGCGGTGATCACGTGCTCAGCATAATATTCAAGATCCCATGCCTTATCATCGACCGTCGGGTTGCGCCAACTTACGGCGAAAACGCGAATGCCCGCGTTGAGCAATTCTTTAAACAAGCTGCGATCTTTGGTGAGGTCGCCGAGATAAAAGCGATTTACCTGGCTAAACACGTAGAGAAACGGTGTTTCATGCGCAACCTCGGTCGTAGGTTCGTACTGCATCAATTCGATCAGATCGTCTCTGTACACAACAGAACCGGCACTCGTGGCAACATCTTCACCGATAACGAACCCGTTACGATCGGCCACTGCCGGATATCCGTAATTGTTGCGATAGTCATCCAACATGTTGCGCAAACCGTTTGAAAAACTTTGGCCACGCGTCTCAAATAGCAACTTCATTGCCTGTGGGTTGCCCTGAAGGCTGTTCACGGGAGCCATGATATCTTTCAGTATCCCGACGAGATAAGTCGCTCGCTTTCGGTTCATGTCTTCAAGATCGGAATTCTCAACCCAGGTATCAAGTGCGTTGCCCCAGGCCATGTAATACTGCCCAACGCGCTTGTAGAAGGGGTTTTCCTGCCAAGCAGGGTCACTGAAACGATTATCCTCTTGTGGGTTGAGGCTACTCATACCCATCGTGATAGAGGCTAGGTCGGTTGCCAGTGCTTGCCAAACAAGACCCAGCACGCTGGGATTTGTTGTTAATTTGTCAACCAGTTCCTGAATCGCCCCAATGATTTCATCGCGATCAATGCCAAGCGCCAAATTTAACGCAACGCCTTCGTTTTTCCTGTCGGAATGTTCATCTACAGCAATTACCATTCTTTACCTTCAATTTTTAAACGTGGAACCAAATACCAAGGACGATTGTGATGAAAAACATGACGAATCGCTGTCGGAACTTTCAAACCCCTAGTCGGAACTTTCAAATCCCTAAATGTGCTCAGCTTGATTAAAAACCTCTAACACGGGTGCATCCCCCCACACTAATTTGCTGATGCCCGTGTTGTCCATGTGATACTCATGGAATGGGTACGGCGCAGGTTCGAAAAAATGCGCAAGTAGGATAGCAACTGCTGCGCCATGGCTGACAATAGCCACCTGCTCACCCATGTGTTTTTGTTTTAGTCGTGACAAAGCGGCAAGGAATCGATCTCGCACATCGAGGACCGACTCGCCGCCCTCAACCGCAAAATCGTGGTCCTTCGCGATAGAATCAAACATCTTGTGCTCGGTTGCCAGCACCTCGTGCGCTAACCCCTCAAGCCGCCCAATACCAAACTCTCTGAAGCCCTGTTCATGCTCTAGCGGCACATTGATCCGGTCGGCTAGCGCCTGCGCGGTCTTAAGTGTGCGTTTTAGCGGACTACAGTACACTCTAGAAATATTTGGGATTTGCTCAGAAAAGAACTCAGCCATCGCATAGGCCTGCTTCACCCCTGTATCGTTGAGCAAGCTATCGGTGGAGCCATGCCATTTCTTCTCGACATTAGCGTCTATTTGGCCGTGTCGCACGAAATAGAAGGTCGTCACATCATTCGCATCATTGTTCTGCATCGCGTCGACCTACCACTCGCCTGTATTTTCCATGGAGACCCATGGTTCTTGTGGCTTAAGGGCATCCCCTGCCTGTAATAACTCGATCGAAATATTATCGGGTGAACGTACAAACGCCATATGCCCATCGCGTGGGGGTCGATTTATTACGACGCCGCCATCTTGCAGACGCTGGCAGGTTTCGTAGATATTTTCGACCGCGTAAGCGAGATGGCCGAAATTCCTATCTCCGGCGCCCAATTCATCACCGTCCCAGTTGTATGTGAGTTCAACCTGCGCGCTTTCGTCGCCGGGCGCAGCGAGAAATATGAGAGAAAATCTTGCCTGCTCGTTGTCGTACCGCTTAAGTTCTACTAGACCTAAGTGCGTACAATAGAAATCCAGTGATGCCTCTAAATCAAGCACGCGAACCATGGTGTGCAAATATTTCATGAAAGTTCCGTCAATTAATTAAAAGCCCCAGAATACGGTGGAGGGGAACGCGACACAAGTGAAACCCTCGTCTGGCAATTTTTCACTTTATACATTCAATATACGTCATATGTACATGATATATATGTATTAATTACTTACATTTTACGCTATTCTGGCCCCATCTGTTCAATCGTATAGTCAGTAGAAATCAAGTTTAGAATTCCCTTCTGTCCTCCAATATGTAGTGCGCCTACCACAACGAGCGTCGTCTGTTTAACACTTAGGTAGTCGGTAATCTTATTCGCCATCGCTATATTTCGGTTATCGACGAGTTTCTCAATCTGTCCCTCCAGTATCGGATATTCAGTGCGCTCCATAGCAACTCGCCACATTTCATCGGCATCACCCCGGCGCCATGCATCAATCAGCACCTCCAGCTTCTGTGTTGCAACCGATGATTCCTCAATGCCAACTCTGAGCGCAAGCGCCTGAATATTGGGCGGATCGCTGGCGAGCAATTGCAGTTGCTCTGGAATCGATTCTAGTTGAATAACAGGTTTGCCCAAACGGCGGGCTTTTAGCTGAAAATAACGGTCAATCCCCAGATCAGGGTCGTACTCAAGAGATATGAGTTCATCCATTGCCAGTCTCAGGGAAAGAAACCAAGGTTTCATGCGTTTTACATCGTCAAATGCGATTGCCTTCTTGGCTAAGTGACTTTTAAGCAATTTAAGCGTGTCTGCCGACAATTCGGTTTGCAACGTGTGCGGGGGGCGATAGAAACCCAATTGCTGGATAAGTTGCGCGACCGCCGCGTCATCGGCTGCAATCAAGTCAACTTCGAAAACCGTCTGGTTCGATTCTGAAAAGGCTCTCTCCATCGAACGAGGAAGTGGATATGCTTGCGGCTTGAGTGCATGCACAGAGCCCAGCAAGTAAACGACAGCTTCACCATTGGTGATTTTCCAAAGGCTAACCCGATCGGATACCGATGGTGTATTGGCACAGGATACAAGTAACAGAGCTGCCAGTATTAAAGCGCTGATAGGCAAAGCTTGTCGAGAGACAGAATCCAAATTGGGTTTAGCGTAAAACGTCGAAGCCTCCGACCCAGACAGGACTGGATATCGCAAAGTGGTCATCTAGCTGGATAGCTTTAACGTTGTAGAAGTCCCCAGCTCTCGCATTTTTGACATCCCCGCTTTTAAACCGGAACATCTGCTGCGAAGGCAGATCCTGATCGATCAATTCAAATCTAATTCTGTCGCTGTAACCTTGCACATCGACGGTCCTGTCAACTGGCCCGTTTTGTAACTCTGCGAGACTTAGGAGTTGACGGGAACCAGAAAAATTAGCTGATTTTCTCAGTGCAGGTTTGCTAGCCTCATCTTCACGACCTTCTTTTAAATTAATCTCAAATACTGCATTGTCGTCAGACATATCGGCTTGAATAAGAAAGCTGCTCTCCTGCCCGCGGGTCCAAGTGATGAAGTCGACTCGGTTTTTCTCTGTTGGGTGCATGGCAACACCTTGTCTGCGCTGATTGCGAAATCCTGGTGCACTTGCACGTTGGATCTCGCCGCCCGTCAATTTGATATATCCAATCCACTCTCGGCCATTCCGCGGATAGTCGACCTGATCTCTTAAAGGCGCAGAGGAGGAATAAAAAGAAACTCTTAACTGCTGCTTTATCTCGCTGCGAACCTCAGAATCCCCCTTGTCCGTTGCAGCCAAGTCTATGTCATCGCCGGCAGATCGTGCGTGACCATAAGAGATGCGATCTACGACAAGACCATTTCTCATCAATTCAACCGCAACGATACCGTTGGTGCCGCTTACGCGCCCGGAAATGATCCGCTGTGTGTCATATGGTACCCGCGAACCGGGCATGCCCCCATTCACCTCAACATCCAATAGCATCTTGGCCCCGCTGGTGACGTAAGTTCGGGATTCGGCGAGTGCATCGAATACTGATTCCTCTGGCTTCAGCCAGACAGCGGTCATTCCGGAAACTGCCGAATTGCCGGCAAACATCTGATGAGAACTGCCGGATCCTGTAAACCCAATTCTGTTACCCTGCAATGCATGTCGGGTGCCAAAGTCTGCAAAGGTGGCGTCACCAGAGATAATTTCCACTAGCCTGCCAGCCGTCGGATCAAATGCCCTAATATCAGTCGGCGCATAAGGGACAGCCATATGAAGTTCATCGACAGAGCGACGCGCTAACCTGGCATGGCTCAGCGCAGAAAATCGGGCTTCTCGCGTGTCAAATTTTTCCGGTGCTCGGGTCAATACAACGGTATGACCACCCTCAGTTAAGTCTGCAGCAACTTCAAACAACGCAATATTCGAAGCCGTCAAAAACCCAAGGCCTGTTTGTCCTCGTCGTTCGTGTTCGCTTAAGTCAACCCAGGCGAGTTGGTATTCAGGGTTTTGCCTAACTTCAATTGGATTGACAGAGGTTCGAAGGCCTCCACCTCCGGACCGCAACGCTAAATTTCGCATACCGAGGTTATCGAGACTAAATTGGAAGGACTGTTCCGCAGTACTGCTTCTCTCAATGCGCTGTTTAAACACACCATCCACTAACAAGTCCAGCGAAGGCGTAGCACCAAAAGACAGATTACCGTGGCGGTCAACCAATTGGACGTTAACCTCAAAACTCTGCCCCGAAGCGACAATTGATGGCGCCACAGATCGCAGACTCACCGGTTTGTCAGCAACAATGGCAAAACCGTCTGCCGACATTCCGTAGGGTTTTGAAACTTCGGGATAGATCAGGTAAACCGGCATCACAAAGTTCGCCTGCGCGTTCTCTGGCACCTGAAAATTCTGGTATCGAATCGTCACCGTATCGCCAGTATTCAGCGCTCCGTCGACAACGCTCACGGCCGGAAAAAGCTTGCTGGTTCCTTTAGCACTCGTGAGTGAGTAAGCTTCGAGCGCAAGCCGAGCCTCTCCTGACGTTGTGACGCTGACAAAGTTATTTGCCTTGCTATCGCGGGCCTGCAGTCTAAAAGGTAGCTTTGCATGGTTTGCCACGACGATGACAGTGCCCTCCGCAATCAAACTCGGCGCTGCAAAGGTCTGAGAGAACTCGGCCGATGTGCCTGCCGTTATCGTGGGGACGCTCAATTCGGTGAATGTTGGATAAATGGCCTGAGATTGCAGCCAGACAAGCAGCCTTGCAATATCATCAAGGATATCGGCTCTGCGCTGGATATCAGTTACTTGCGCGGACCGCGCAGCCTCAGCTTCCTGAAATTGCCCTTCCCTCGAATTTTCCACTAACTCTGGCCGTTCCCGGAAGACGAATGCTATTTGCTCGTCAATGACCTCGAACCAATCGTTCGCCTCGAGTGCCGCTTCAGGTTGCTCACTTACCCAGGCGTTTAGATTTTTGGCTTTGCGAAGTAAGCCCGCGTGGGTGTTGGGATAGCTTATCTGTTCATATGCCGTTTGAGCCTCCGAAGGTGCAGCAATTGGCGACCCGCCGGGAAAAGAGACAAACACGGCGAAGCATACGATGACTAAGCATGCGCGATAAAACCCACCAACTTGGTTTGGTAAGGTACTGTTAAGCAACAAAAAGCCTCCAGCGGAAAAATTTCATTTAAGCCGGATTGCCGCGTAAACGCAACCCGCTAAACCCGCGCGCTTCGACGGCATTTTTCAACGTCTGACCCTCAAAAAATAGTGTTTCAGCAGGAATTTTAGGCAAAAAAAAGGGATGAAAATCATCCCTTTTTTAATGCCACCGAAAAACCTAAGAGTATTGCTTAAGTTCTTCTCTTGCGATTACGCGTCTGTGAACTTCATCGGGTCCATCGGCGAGTCTTAACGTTCGCTGCCCCATCCACATACCCGCTAGCGGCGTGTCCTGAGAGACACCCAAGGCACCGTACATTTGTATTGCTCTATCAATCACCCGAAGCGCCATCGTAGGCACGGAGACCTTAATCGCTGAAATGTACTTCCGCGCTTCCTTGTTACCAATTTCGTCCATCATGTGTGCAGCTTTCAAAACAGCGAGTCGACATTGGTCGATTTCGATACGCGAATCGGCGATCACATCGTAATTACCGCCCAATTCAGCTAACGGCTTACCAAACGCCGTACGCGAAAGTGCCCTTTTGCACATTAATTCGAGTGCTCGTTCAGCAACACCGATTGAGCGCATACAGTGGTGGATACGACCTGGCCCGAGACGGCCCTGAGATATTTCGAAGCCACGCCCTTCGCCAAGGATGATGTTGCTCTTAGGCACGCGAACATCCTCAAAAGTGATGTGCATATGGCCGTGAGGCGCATGATCATGACCAAACACCTGCATGGGTCTTACCACCGTCACGCCCGGTGTGTCTTTAGGGACGAGAATTTGCGACTGTCGCAAGTGCTTAGGCGCGTCAGGGTTAGTGACTACCATCGTAATCAGGATTTTGCAGCGTGAGTCACCGGCACCTGAAATGTAGTGCTTAGACCCATTGATCACCCACTCGTCACCATCAAGCACGGCGCGTGTCGCAATATTTGTTGCATCCGAAGATGCGACATCAGGTTCCGTCATCGCGAAAGCGGATCGGATCTTGCCATCAAGCAACGGCTCAAGCCATTCTTTCTTTTGTTCGTCTGAACCGAAGCGCTCGATCACCTCCATGTTACCTGTGTCAGGTGCAGCACAGTTAAACACCTCAGAGGCTATCGGGTTTCTTGCCATGACCTCAGCCAAATGAGCATATTCAAGATTGCTGACACCCGCGCCACCCTGACTTTCAGGGAGGAAGAAATTCCACAAACCGGCAGTTTTTGCCTCTGCTTTCAAGCCATCCATGATTTCTACCTGACGCGTGCTGAGAGACCAACGATCTCCGTCAGCACCGACAAGGTTCTGAAACTCATCTGTCAAAGGATCAACTTTTTCCTTCACAAATTTGTCAATTTTGTTTCGAACGGGAACTAATCGTTCGCTTATATCTAAATCCATCATCAGCGTGTACCTCGAGAAGTAGCTGTCATTTTTTGGTTTCTGTCTTTTTTGTTATGCCCCGCAGCCCAGCATGATGAGCATCAGCAAGCGAACCAATACTACTCCCATAGGGGAGTTGGTAAATACTTTTATGGGGCTTGGTTATATTGACCTATGCCGAACGTTGATAGCAGGTATTATTGTGATGACTTTGGCGGGACCAGCGCATGCTTAGATTCGGTTCTGGGTCCCCAGAAAAAGAAAACAGCAATGGCGATGAGGCTGGAGACGCCCGCCAATACAAACGAGGCTGTATAGTTACCCGTCTCACTCAGTAGATACCCCATCAAAACCGGACCTGCTGCAATGCCCAACATGGTCAGCAAGTTAGAGGTCGCGTAAATCCGGCTGTAGTGTCTCAAGCCCCAAACATCGGCGATTAACAACGGCTGGAGCATTAATAGATTACCCACCGTGATGCCAAGCATGGCTAAGCCGAGCATAAGACCAATGGCATTATGGGAAAACGCCAGTACAAACATTGAAAGCCCTTGCAGTAACATGACATACAGTGAAAAAGTGTGACCAGACATTCGATCAACGATCAATCCACCTGCGATCCTGCCAATGACACTAAACAGCGGCAGAACGGCAAGTGCGACGGCTGCCTCAGCCATCGTGAGGTTTTCCGCGACAATGCCGTATTGATGGGCGATACCACCGACTTGAGCAAGCATGACGAAGATCCAAGCAACGCTTAAACCCCAAAAAGTTGCCTCGCGAATAGTCACGCTAAACGCCACACCGGACGTGAATCTGTCGTCTGAGCCGATAATTTCATCAGGCGACCCAGGCTCAACATGCGCAATGGGAAAGGGGCGAATCACAAGCAGCACGAGCGGAACTACGCCAATAAAATAGGCTAAGCCGAAATATGGGGTGACCGACGCAATCCCTGACTGCTCGATGAGCAGCGCTGTTATGGGCGTTACCAGGATACCACCCACTGACAATCCGGTGGTCGAAATAGACATTGCCAGCGCCCGTTTGTCGACAAACCAACGGGCAATTAGCGTCGTGGCTGGCAGCAGACCGGATGCAGAGAATCCGATGCCGAAAAACAGGTAAAGGGCATACACTTGCCAAGTTTCGGAGACAAAACCGATCGCAGCAAGCGTGATCGACGCCAATAGAGCACCGCTCACCATGACATATCGCACATCATATCGATCTATTAATACCGAGATGCCCAGCCCCGCAATCCCTCCAGAGCAGAAAAAAATAGACACGGCGCCGGAAATATCGGTGACTCCAAAGCCCTTTTCAGACACAAGCGCTTGGAGCAAAACCGCGTGTATATAAAACCCGAGCCCCGAGGTGAAGCACATGACAACGAACAGTGCCGCGACGATTTTCCAACCATAGTACATATTACTTAAAGATCTACTCGTCCGTGTTATCCGGCTCGATAAAACACCAACCCACTTGAGGGAATACCGCCTTAATCTGCCTTTCTAATGCATTGATATGCTCTGCGGCTTCTGCAACCGTAATTTTGTCATCCATCTTAATTTTCGCTGCGAGCATCACACGAGGACCAAATTGCATGGTGATCGCGTTAAATAGATGCTCAATGTTTTCATCTGCAGCGATGAAATTCTTAATCAGTTCCTGCAACTCGGGTTCGGCTGACTTTCCAATCAGCAACGACTGGATCCGAAACGCGACAAATATCGCTACCGCAATCAAAACGATCCCGATGCAAATGGATCCGTAAGCGTCATAGATAGGGTTTCCCGTCAAAAATGCTGCGGTTAGGAATCCGAAAGCCAGCACCAGACCCAGTATGGCCGCAAAATCTTCACCGAGAACCACGACGATTTCGGCGTTCCGAGTATTTTTTAACCACAGGCCAAAGCTTCGTTTGCCACGCATCTTATTAGCTTCCCGAACAGCACCAGCTAAACTCCATCCCTCAATCAAAATTGCGCCGCCGAGCACCAACAATGCAACCCACACATCAGAAAGGGCTTCAGTACTGGAAAGCTTATGCCAACCTTCATAGACTGAGTAAATTCCGCCGACAGAAAACAGCATGAGCGCAACAATAAAACTCCAGAAGTAACTCAGCTTGCCATACCCCAGCGGATGATCCTCGTCCGCAGGTCTTTCAGCGCCTTTTAATCCAATAAACAACAAGATTTGATTGCCGCAATCAGCAAAAGAATGAATAGACTCAGCCATCATACTGCCTGAAGATGTGTAAATTGCCGCAATCAACTTAGCGACGGCAATGCACCCATTGGCGACGAACGCATACATAATCGCTTTCGCAGGTGAACCGCCGTGGCCTGTCGGCTGTGGATTTGAGTCTTCATTTGAATTCTTATTCGTGATATTTGAATTATTCTCTTCCATACAAGCTCGACTCACAGGTTGCTGCTCAGGATTTACTGGTCGGTGTTCGACTCAAGGATCGTCTATCGTCGAATCATACGTCAATTTGCGGCAATGCAACTGCTTACAAATAAAAAAATCTGGCGAAGGCGCAGAAAACCAAGAAAACCCAGAAAACCCAGAAAACCCAGAAAACAAAGAAAACAAAGAGAACAAACAGAGCAAATGTGTTTCGTACCTTGGTCATGCGACTTACCGAGTACCTGAAATGTCGGTCAAGTTGATAACCAAAGCTATTTTCAAACGATGCGAAGGTCTCTTGCTCGCTTAACCGTTTAGCAGATAAACGCCCTGCCGTCTTGCTTTTCAATGCCGATCAATTTTGAATAAACCCGTTACCGACTATGTGAAGCCATTCTATTGCCTGACAAACCTATACCGTTCACCCACCCTGTCTCTGGCGAGGTGTTGCAACTGACCACGCGATGGTTGATACCGAAAGATACGACTCATGTGATGTTGTTGGCTCATGGCGCTGGCGCCAATCTTGAACACGAGCACATGCAGCGTATTGCTGAAAGTTTAGCGGTAGAGGGCATTGCTACGCTGAGATTTAATTTTCCCTACATGCAAGCCGGAAAAAGGCGAACAGATACGATCCCAGTCTGTCTCGAGGCTATTGAGACTGCTCTGCAAGTACTTATAGATAAAAACCTCGGTTGTCCTATTTTATTAGCTGGGCACTCATTCGGTGGCAGGATGATGTCACATTACGTCGCGACAAAAACCGCCGAAAATACACACATGTCTAATCATCCGGGTATCGACGCTCTCGTCTATTTCTCGTTCCCGCTGCACCCCTCAGGTAAGCCTGACACGAAGCGTGCGGACCATATGTCTCTGATTACTCTGCCGCAAATTTTTTTAAGCGGCACGCGTGACAAACTGGCAGAAAAGAAACTACTGAAACAAACCGTGTCTGGTATGCAAGCCGCAAAAATCCACTGGTTGGATACCGCCGACCATGGTTTTAAAATACTGAAGAGGACCCGGACCAGCCCTGAGTCTGTGTATCATGAGTCGGCTAGAATTATCCACGACTGGCTACCAACGCGTCAGTAGCTCAGGGCTCTTTTAAAAGCCGCTCAGGGCTGTTTATTTAAAAGCCGCTCAGGGCTGTTTATTCAAGAACCGCTCAGGGCTGTTTATTTAAAAGCCGCTCAGGGCTCTTTTAAAAGCCGCTCAGGGCTGTTCTTCAACAAATCCTGCCCAAGAGCTCATGTAGTCGACGAATTTATCTGACAAACCTTCCTGGCGCAGATGCGCTGCGCTAACGGGTGTTTCAAGCGGCACAAAATGCTGATTATTTTGATATTGGTTTGGAAAATCATGGTGAATAATCGCTGCTCTGCCTAGCATAATCCAGTCAACATCTAACGATATTGCTTGCTCCGCTTCTTCCGGTGTTCTAATTTTGCCAGCGATGCCAAGTCTTACATTATGCCTTTCCAGCTCGGAGAAATAAGACAGTAAGGAACGCCCCTGAAACTCATCCTCAGCCGGTTCCTTGAAAACATCCCATAAAGACATGTCCAGAAAGTCAATCTCGGCCTCAGCCATCAGCTCGCCGGATAATTGGATGATTTCGGCCAATTTCATGCCGAAACGCTCCGGCGAGAGGCGTATGCCCAAACAAAAATTCGCGCCGCAACGTTGACGAATGCCCGCGATGATCTCCCGGATAATCCTAGCGCGGTTCTCCAGAGACCCACCATATTCATCTGTACGTAAATTAATCTCACTGCTCAGAAACTGACAAAGGATGTAACCGTGGGCACCGTGAAGTTCAACGCCATCAAATCCTGCTTTTTCGCAACGAACAGCAGCCTCAACGAAATCGTCGATGAGTCCTCGTACTTCATCATGAGACAAACCTCTAGCGCCGGTTTCATCATTATCGGAGGGACATACAGGCTTGCCCACAATATCAGCAGGAGAACGCATGCCAGCATGATGCACCTGACAAATCGCTACACTATCATTAGCCTTTATTTCCGCAGCAAGACGACTCAACCCCGGTAGCTGTTCGTCATCGAACACCCCAAGCTGACCCGGAAAACCCTGCCCAACCGCTTGCACGTGCGCAGCACAAGTCATTGTCAGACCAAACCCGCCTTTCGCGCGCATCGTTAGCCAGTGATACTCCTCTTCTGACAATTTACCGTCATCGTGACTTTGTGAATTTGTTAGCGGCGCTAACATAAACCGATTTTTCATTTCGGGCCCACGGATAAAATCCATCGATTCAAACAACTTGCTCATATTGCTATTTCCTTTGCTTTTAAATTATTTAGCGTAAAACCATCCTGCTTGCATTGCGTTATTGGCTTTAGTCATCGTCTTTTGATCAGAAAATACCCGCGAATTAATTCGCAACCCAAGTGGGTGGAATGCACACATGTGGCGAGACAGTTTCAATTAATTGTTGCATGACACCCGGTTCTTTTATCGCCTGTCTCACAACATAACCATGAATTTTTTCAGATTGCTCGAGTGTTAACACATCTGCAAAACTGGCCATGCCCTTGTTCTTAAGCATGCCGCCAATCACGATTGCAGCCCAGGCTTCGTGTGTTTGTTTCGATGCATGTCTTAGATCAGGCAACAGTCCAGCGCTAACAGCCGCGGGTCCATGGCACACGAGGCAATGGACATTGTACAGAGACCATCCTTCATCGATTTCTGCATCTGACATGACCGGCGCTTTGAGCGATGGTTCAACGTGTCCAGCCTTAAATACTCTCACGGGCATTGTGGCAGAACCCTCAAGCTTAAAGGCAAGCAAGCGACCGTCGTTCTCGTAATCGAGGCTGTCGAAACTCATGCCAAAAATACCACCCGCGCCAGCCATCACAAGCACATATTGCTCACCATCGAGCTTATAGGTAACCGGTGCAGCCATAACCGCCGTTGGCGCGCGCATTTTCCAAAGTAATTCACCTGTGTCATCGGCGTAAGCGCTGAAATCACCTGAGCCGTTGCCTTGAAAAACAAGTCCACCGGCGGTGGAAAGCACGCCGCCATTCATTGAGGTTTCGAACCGTTTTTGCCAGACCTGTTCCTGTCTTACCGGGTCCCAAGCTGTTAGTTGAGTAGGCGAGCAAAATTTAAAAGTGCCGAAGGCGGAATCCGCCATGCGTCCGAGTGTCGCCCAGTCCTCACCAGTATTCCATCTGTTCGGAGAGTACTGATAGTCTGTATCAGGAATGAACGGGTAAACCATCTCAATCGTTGGTATATAAACCAGGCCCGTGTCTGGACTGTAGGACATTGGATGCCAGTTGTGGCCGCCCGCGGGACCCGGCATTACAAAGGCCATTTCACTTGACCAGTCAGCTTTCCCTGTTTCGACGGGTCTGCCTGTCTCTAGGTTGACGTGACTCGCCCAGTTAATCGGCGTGTAATTTTCGGCGGATATCAGCTCACCTGTTGCGCGATCAAGCACATAGAAGAAGCCATTCTTTGGCGCCTGCATAATCACTTGACGCGTTCTGCCTGCTATCTCTATATCCGCAAGAATCATGTGCTGTGTTGCAGTGTAATCCCAACTTTCACCTGGCGTGGTCTGGTAGTGCCATTTAAGCTGACCATCGTCAGGGTCTACTGCGAGAATGGAAGCAAGGTAGAGGTTGTCGCCACCGCCAGGGCTTCTGGTAGCCCTGTTGTAGTTTGATGCGTTGCCCACACCAACATAAAGCAAGTCGAGCGCGGGATCATAAGCAAAGGAATCCCACACGGTACCGCCTAAACCGGTTTCCCAGGTTGAGTCTTCCGGCCACGTTAGTCTCGCGCGCTCCAATGCTGGGTTTTCGAGCGCCAAGTCGGGATGCGGCGGCACTGTGTAGAACCGCCATAACATATCCCCGTTGTTTGCGTCGTAAGCACTGAAATAGCCACGCACGCCAAGCTCTGCGCCACCATTACCAATAATCACCTTACCCTTGATGACCCTGGGAGCACCTGTAATTGTGTAAGGTTTGGACTGGTCGACTGTGATGACTTGCCACAGTTGTCTGCCATCTCTGGCATCTAGTGCAATCAGGCGCCCATCTATGGTGCCGACGTAAAGTTTGCCTTGCCAGATCGCTAGACCACGATTGACAACGTCACAACATGCATTTCGACCCGCCTCTCCTGGTACTTGGGGATCAAATGTCCAGATTTCCTCGCCGGTCCTGGCATCAACGGCAAAAACCTTGCTCCATGAGCCAGTCGTATAGATCACACCATTAACGACGATCGGCGTAGCCTCAAGACCACGTTTAGTACCCGTTTTATAAACCCAGGCAAGCCCAAGGTTATCAATATTTGACCTGTTTATATCTGACAGCGGACTGAAGCGCTGCTCGCTATATGTTCGGCCATGGGACAGCCAGTTCTCAGGCTCATTGTCCGCCTCAACAAGCCTTTGGCCGTCAACCGCAAGCGACTCAAAAAAACGCACCGGGGCATGACGACTGTTTTGACCTGTGTTTGCGACAATATTCGAATCGACCAAAGTATTGGCCCTGTATTGGTCGCTTACCTCTGCTGCATTGGCCAGCAAACATTGGAAAAAGCAAATAGCACCCACTAACATCGGTTTCATTAGATAACCTGCTTAAAATTTGGAGGATCATAGCAAAAAAGAAAACAAGTACCTGCAGGTACCGCTACATTTACGTGACATTTTCTTGAACACGTTCGGTGTATATTTCGATGCTAGCGAAACAAAACCTGAAAGTATGCCAATGATCTATATAATGTCCCAAAACAAGACCAAGTGCGCCCACTGATGCAAGAACATCCCTACCCGGCCTTTCGTCTCGGAGACGTGCGTGGCATCTATCCCGACGAGATCAACGAGCCTTTTGTTGAAAGTTTTGCCAAGGCGTTCATCAGCCATTTCGAGCTCGAAGGCATCATTGCTGTAGGCAGAGACATGCGAGAAAGCAGCCTGTCGCTCCAACAGTCGCTGATGGACGGCATACAGCAATCTGGCGTGCGCGTGCACGATTTAGGCCTTTGTACCACTGAACTCGGTTACTTCGCCTCGACGATGAAAGGCATTGCAGCAACGATCATCGTCACCGCCAGCCACAACCCCGGTATTTATAACGGTCTAAAGTGTGTTCTTCAAAATGGCATTGCGGTCACGTACGACACCGGACTTGCCGACGTCGAAAAAATCATGTTTCAGATGGCGCATCAACAGGACGTTTCACTTGAAATTAACAGTCAACTCGATGACGGTATAAGCGAACGATTACCGCAAGATTTACACCCCGCCTACATCCAGTTTCTCAAAACACAATTTCCAATAGACACGCTCAGTGACGCGGCCCTTGCGCTGAATGGACTGAACGGAACGGCGGTAACGCTTGCCGGAGCGTTAACAAAGGAACTGGAATTACCCGTCACTTGGTTCAGAAAGCTGCCGGGGCCTATTCCTTCGCAGGGTGCCGACCCGATGAACCCTATGCTGACCCGTCAGATGAAAAAGTACATGTCACATGAAAACTATGACCTTGGAATTGCGTGGGATGGAGATAGTGATCGATGTGTGTTTTTCGATAGTTCAGGCGACCTGATCCCCTCGTATTACGTGATCGGTTTGTTGGCAGAATCATATCTGCAACAGTATCCAGGCGCGGCTATCGTTTTCGATACAAAATTGTGTTGGAACACGGAGGCGGTCATCGCAAAGTACGGTGGTCAAGCCGTGCGATCCGAAACAGGGCACGCATTTATGAAACGGAGAATGCGGCAAAGCAATGCGGTTTATGGGGGAGAACTTTCTTCGCATCACTTTTTCGGAAACTTTCATCATTGCGATTCCGGCATGATGGCGATGCTACGCATGCTGCAGATACTTAAACGGACTGATGCGACCATTAGCGAACTGGTCGCGGGCATCCGTCAAAACAATGCCTGTACGCCCGAAATCAGTCTCAAACTAGATGAATCAGAACGTGCTTTCAGTGAACTTGCTGATCATTACTCAGCCAACGCGACCACTGTGGGTACCTTTGATGGATTACACTTTAACTTCGACGATGAGTGGCGTTTCTCTATGACACGTTCAAAAACGGAACCGATGGTGAGGTTTAATTTTGAAACCCGTGAAGACGGAGATGGCTTGCTGGCCAGTGCTACTGATGTGATTGATAGAATTTCACCTTTTATCGCCGATGACACCAAGATTGCCGATCTTTTGTTCATTCAGTAATAAACAGAGCGGCAAGGCGCGGTAACCCATGCACAACAGCAAGATTTTTCCTCTCTCGATACCGACCCTGCTGCGGCCAGATCTGAATCAGGTTTTCAACAGTAATTTCTACGGGCAGAAATTGCTGGATATTTGCGTTGTCTAAAAGCGACCCGAAATGATTTGTGCGTGTGTTAGCATGAAGAAAAATCATTCCTGAACTTGCAGGAATAAACCCGTAGAACTGGCACCCTGATAGCCACCGAGTGGAGAAGAAGACGTGAGCGAACAAACCAAAACAGCAGACAATACAACGAATCAACCGAGCAGGGTTCCCGATAACGAGCGGTTGCTCAACGCCGTCAAATATCATGGATTAGCTTTTCTCGGTGCAATCACGCTTTGGGGTGCTGCGGATGCATGGGTTCAGAGTTCGGATCTATTTCTTGCAACGATTATTTCTGTACTCAACGCCTTTGCGGCGGGTTCAATCATTTCCATATTGTTTCACGAGTGGGGTCATTTTATCGGGGCTCGCATCGCTGGCGCGTATTCCCCCATGGTACCCAAACCGACCGGGGCGTTTATATTCGGGTTTAATTTTAAAAAGAACTCTAACGACCAATTTTTATCGATGAGTCTAGGCGGACCCGTCGCAAACTGGCTACTTGTGCTGTTAGTTTTCACATTCATTCCCCTTGATTCAGCCGGCAGGGCCATGCTGCTGGCTGTCACCCTTGCGAATGCGATATCAGTCTGCGTTTTCGAATTACCGATCATCAAAAGAACGATGGATGGTGGCGACCCCGAATCAGAGCTTAATGCAGGACTCGCTGATGGCAGCGGTGACCGAGGCAAGGTTTGGGGCTACGGAATTGGCGCCCTCGCCTGGCTGTTGGTCATCTAACATATGACCTTTATATTGGATGCACAAACCACGGAGCAGAAATTTTGAAAATTGAAATTCACTACTGCGCGCAATGAAACTACAAACCCGAAGCGGTCAGTTTGGCTGCTGAAATCAAAGCAGAATATGGCGTAGATGTGATGTTGTTTCCCGAGGGGAAAGGAATATTCGATGTGCTAGCTGACGGCGAGATGGTTTATTCAAAATATAACACCGGCCGTTTTCCCCAACCGCAAGAGGTTAACAAGCAACTGCAGCGCAGACACAAAGACTAACAAGAACGTTATCGATTGAAAGGTAAATCCTCGACATCGACGTTTCCGCCTGTTAGCACGAGGCCTACGCGCTGACCTTTAAACACATCAGGGTTCCGAAGAACCGCTGCGAGCGTGACTGCCGAGGAAGGTTCAACGACCTGTTTCAGTCTTGACCAAACTAAAACCATGGCGTCGATGATCTCATCCTCGCTCACAAGCAAGATATCTTTGGCTGAAGATCGAATCACCTCAAAGTTCTTGACGCCGAGCACAGTTCGCAGCCCGTCAGCGATAGTCGAGGGCGTGTGCGATTCAACTCTCACCCCAGTCTTAAAAGACCTGTAAGCGTCGTCGGCACCGGCAGGCTCAGCGCCGTAAACCGGCAGGTTGCCATCAACAGCCAAAATACAACCCGCGAGCAAACCGCCGCCGCCAACAGGTGTTACGATGCAGTCTAGGTCATTGACCTGCTCTATAAATTCCAGACCAGCGGTTCCTTGACCAGCAATCACGAGTTCATCGTCATAGGGTGCGACCACCTGGCACTGCTTTTCCTTAACAAGCATCGCCAACGTCGTTTCGCGTGCCTCTAGGGTCGATACGCATTCGATGATTTCAGCGCCGTAGTGTTTGATCGCTGCCTTTTTCGATGCCAGCGCATTTTCAGGCACCACAACCCAAGCCGGGATGCCACGTAATTGAGCGGCTCTTGCAAGCGCGGCGCCGTGATTACCGGAAGAATGAGTAGCGACACCGGTTTGTGACTGTTCGTCATTCAGCGCGAAAACTGCATTTGCAGCACCCCGCGCTTTAAAAGCGCCCGTTTTTTGCAGGTGCTCGCATTTGAAAAACAACGTCGAACCGGCGAGCTCGTTTAAATGCAACGACTGCATGACCGGTGTTGTGTGAATGCGTCCATGTATTCGCTGCTGAGCTTCAAGGACATATTGCAAGGACATCACCATCGTTGTTCCCTAGCCTGTTTTTTGCTCTATCTTGGCCCAAGTATCTCGTAGGCCAACCACGCGATTGAATACCAGTCGGTCGTGCCGGCTGTCTTTGTTGTCGATACAAAAATACCCTTCTCTTTCAAATTGGAAGCGCGCCGTTACCGAGGCTTGACTAAGACTCTCCTCGACGAAACCTTGAGTCACCGTCAACGAGCCAGGGTTCATCAAGTCGCGATAATCCTGATCGGAGGCATCTGGAAAATCGACGGTAAACAAAGGATCAAACAGACGAATTTCCGCTGGGTGGCAGCGTGATGCCGAAACCCAGTGAATGACGCCACGTACTTTTCGCCCCTCCGGGTTCTTGCCCAACGTATCTGGGTCATAGGTACATCTGATTTCTGTGATCTCGCCAGCATCATTCTTGATCACTTTTTCAGCTTTGATTACGTAGCCATAACGTAGCCTTACCTCGCCACCAAGGACTAGTCGTTTATATTTACGGTTGGCCTCCTCTCTAAAATCCTCGCGATCAATGTATGCCTCGCCAGTGAACGGCAACTGACGACTTCCCAGCGCTTCGAGTTTTGGATGATTGGCGACGGTTAACATTTCAACTTTTTCCGACGGATAATTTTCAATCACCAGTTTTATCGGATTAACGACCCCCATTACTCGGGGCGCTGTGTCTTCGAGGTCCTCACGAATGACGCTTTGAAGCAAGGCTAACTCAACGTTATTGTCGCTCTTGGTCACACCGATTCGACGACAAAAATCGCGCAAAGCTGTCGGTGTGTAACCTCTTCTGCGCAATCCAGCGATTGTTGGTAACCGAGGGTCGTCCCATCCATCTACAAGGTCGTCTTCAACCAGCTGCTTAAGCTTTCGCTTGCTCATGACAGTGTACTGCAGATTCAGTCTTGAAAATTCTATCTGCTGGGGATGACAGTCAACGCGAATATTATCCAGCACCCAGTCATAAAGCGGACGATGTGCCTCAAAGCCTAAATCGCATAACGAGTGGGTTATGCCTTCGATAGAGTCAGAAATACAATGGGTGTAATCGTACAGCGGGTAGATACACCATTTATCGCCTGTTTGATGATGCTTCACATGACGGATTCGGTAGATCGCAGGGTCTCGCATATTGATATTCGGAGATGCCATATCAATTTTCAACCGTAGAATATGTTCGCCATCGGCAAACTCGCCGTCGCGCATTTTACGAAACAAGTCGAGATTCTCTGCCACACTTCTATCGCGATAGGGGCTGTTTTTACCCGCCATTGTCAGGCTGCCGCGCATCTCTCGAATTTCATCTGCTGTTTGAGAGTCGACATAAGCCTTTGCGTCTTCAATCAGTTGCTCAGCGAATGCGTAGAGTTGATCGAAATAGTCGGAAGCATTGCGTACCTCCAGCCATTCAAAGCCCAACCAACTAATATCTTCTTTCATCGAATCAGCAAACTCGATGCTTTCCTTCGACGGGTTTGTGTCATCGAACCTGAGATATGTAGTACCTGAAAACTCTTTTGCCATGCCAAAGCTTAGGCATATGGCTTTTGCATGACCGATATGCAAAAAACCGTTAGGTTCGGGAGGAAAACGAGTGACAACCTTGCCGCTATTTTTACCTGCAGCAATATCCTTTTCTATGATCGTGCGAATGAAGTTAGATGGATATTTCTCATCCTCATCGCCTTCTTTCGAATTAAGCTCGGTATTCATTTCAGCTTTCTCAATTATTAATTTCTATTTAAATTTTTATCCATGATCCAAGCGATGGTCGCACTCACTGGATTTCAATACGTAGCACGGTGCTTGCCTACATCAACAGCGCGCCACCGCACGTCAGGCATACCATAATAAAAAGTATCCATTTCAGCGCCGTCTGAGAAACTGATACTGCGAACCTTACGCTGACGGCCGCGCCTGCCGTCATGCCACCCGCAAGCACGAGCCCCGGTATCCACCAGACTTGGTCCCGGAGCACAAAAACAACCAGGGCAACAAAACTGAGTACGGCAGTGCAGACCATTTTCAGCGCGTTGGTGCGCACCAAATCGTAGCGTAACCCGCCTGCGAGGGCAGCAATCAGAATAAAGCCAACGCCAGCTTGTATAAAGCCGCCGTAAAGACCTGCAATAAAAAGTCCCCATGCCGCTCTGGGGTTTGACTTGAGCGTCAGCGGCTCTGTACCGGGCTCAGGGATAACGGCAGCTGGTTTGATTAACATCACAAGCGCCATGCCAACCATGGTCATAAGCAGTATCGGCTTCAATGCTGCAACGGGCAAAAAAGAAGCAAACAGCGCCCCAACGAGCGCACCGGCCATGCTAGGCAGTAAAATCGGACCGATTGCCTGTTTGTCTAATCGATCTTGGTCGTGAAACCCTTTTACAGCTGCGACAGACTGAAGTAGCACACCAACGCGATTGGTCGCATTCGCAATATCCGCAGGCATCCCCAACATCATCAGGGCAGGCAGCGTTAACATCGAGCCTCCCCCGGCAATGGTGTTGATAAAGCCGGCAACAAATCCAGACCCCAGCAGCGCCAGAACCCAAACCAATGTTAGTTGATATTCCAAAGTATTAAGATCCACCGTTTAACGGCTATTCACCAGATTGAGGTTCAAGACTGCGCATACTATGCAGCAAAATCAGAATGTCAAATCGTGGCGTCCAGTGACAAACGCTATTTGCCTGAGATAAAAACGGGTATGTCTGAAACAGAAAGCGTAAACAGGTCTCTTTCTTCGTTGCCAATGACCAGCGTATTGTCATCTGCCCATGCTAGCGCTTCTGAGGTTTTCATTTGCCGGAAGTCCAGAGAGAGTCTCCGCGCCGGTGCAGAAAACCAGCGATCGCCTTTTTCAGGTTTGCTGAAGACCCAGACCGCTGTGTAACTAATAATAGCGAGATAGCGACCATCCGGCGAAATATCAGCGCCTGTCGCCAGCAAGATATCATCGTTCCTTTCCACCTCGGTGAGGAGATTGTATCGATCTGTAAACTGGCTATCGAGGCGATAAAGCACAGCGCCTTGCTGCCATTTGTCAATCTGGCCAGGCTGTCGATGTTTGCTGATGAAATACAGGCTACCATCACTGTAAAAAATTGATTCCGTGTCGTAATGCCAATTCTTAGCGGGATAATACTGTTGGCTTGGAAAACGAACCGGTAAAAATTTTAATGCCCGGATTTCTTGGGTCGCGTTCGGATTCGGTTCTGGGATGACATAAACTCCAAGATCTCTTCGAGCGTTGCCGTTATTTCCCATATCGGCAACATATAGCATGTCACCGTCGGTCGTGATGTCCTCCCAATCAATATTGGAAGCCGCTTTAATTGTATTTCCAGGCCAGCCTACCTGTCCGTTACCCGCTACACTCGTCGAGTCCTGAACGGAAATTGATGCATAGTCGTTTTGCAGGTACGGAGGAATAATCACCTCCCAATCAGCGTTCAACGCGAAGATTCGTGGTTCGTCACCACTGTCATTGTGTGCCCAATAAACCCCTTCGTATTGTTTGCTTTTGACTATACCGCTCAACTCTGAGATTGGCTCAAACGAAACGGATCCGATTTTTTCAAGAAGATTGTCGTCACCTGCGACGACGTACAAAGGTAGAAAAACGCAACAGAGTGTTGCTGCCAGAGAACGGAAAAGATACATAAGAGACTCGGTTAGACTGAAATGTCGCTGATTCTATCGCGTGAGGGGTTAAAAAACACTTGCAACCATCGATCGAGCCGCTATGATTGCCGCCATGAGAAACACTCTACACACACTGTCCAACGTAATGAAATCGTCTCTTATCCAGAACGACGTTGCCACCTGTATTTCAAGAGTCAGCTCTTTGAAAGCTTCATGGCAAGGTTTTTATTACTTTAGTGGCTTTTACTTTAGCCAATAGGTCGCTGTGTTTTACAACTAGGCGGTCCAAACCGCCTGAGGAAACCCCGAAAGGCGCAGGCCAGTCGGGGTTTTTTTTTGGAAAATGCTAAGCAAATTTGCCAAAAAAAATTAACAATAATGACAAGTTAAAACTCGGAATTTCTAAATGACAAATTTGAAAGTGGATGATTTAAACGTGCTAAGCGAAGAAACCCTCATTACACCTAACCAACTTAAGGTGGCAGTCCCGGCTTCAGAGCATGCGCTTGAGACGGTCTCAAATGCCAGACTGGCAATGAAACGAATTTTGAGGCGTGAAGACCCGAGATTATTCCTCGTTGTCGGCCCCTGCTCTATTCACGATGTTGACGCAGCGATGGCGTATGCTGAAAAGCTAAAAAAACTTGCTGCGGAAGTATCAGACACGCTACTGCTGGTAATGCGAGTGTACTTCGAAAAGCCGAGAACAACCGTTGGTTGGAAGGGCTTTATCAATGATCCTCATTTAAACGACTCTTTTAATATCGCCGAAGGTCTGCAACTTGGGCGTAAACTTTTGGTTGACCTAGCTGAAATGGGTATACCAACGTCGACCGAAGCTTTGGATCCTATCTCTCCTCAATATCTTCAAGACATGATCAGTTGGAGTGCCATTGGTGCACGCACAACAGAGTCTCAAACTCACCGAGAAATGGCGAGTGGTCTTTCCTCTGCGATTGGATTTAAGAATGGTACCGATGGCAACCTAACGGTCGCAATTAACTCATTAATGTCTGTATCTGAACCTCATCGCTTCCTTGGAATAAATCATGAAGGCGAGGTTTCATTAATTCATACCCGTGGAAATAAGCATGCACATATCGTGCTTCGCGGTGGCGGCGGTAAAACGAACTTTGACTCGGTCAGCGTTGCAACATGTGAGCAACAATTGTTAAAAGCCAATGTGCCAGCGAACATCATGATCGACTGCAGCCACGAAAACTCTTCGAAAAATCATGAGCGACAACCGCTAGTAATGGACGATGCTGCAAACCAGATCGCTCAGGGTAACCGGTCTATTGTCGGTTTTATGGTTGAGAGCAACCTTGAAGCCGGAAATCAGAAAATACCTGCAAATAGAGCGGACCTAAAATACGGTGTTTCGATTACAGATGCGTGCGTAGATTGGGCGACAACCGAAAGTATGATTAGAAATCTGCGAGACAAGGTTGCGAGTGTGCTGCCAGACAGACCATCGCTAACCAATGAAGATTTGTTGGAGCGAACGGCCTGATGCTTTCGCTCCGGTGAATCGTCTGAATATCGCTGCACCGGTCTCGGGCGCGGCGATACTTAGAACTCGCTGAAGTCGTTAGTAGTAAGCGTTTTCTGTATTACTATGATCGGTCACGTCTCGTACCCCTTTGAGTTGAGGTAGTTGCTCTAACAACGTTTTTTCAACACCATCTTTCAACGTCATATCCACCATTCCACAGCCCTGACAACCGCCGCCGAACTGAAGCACTGCAATCTCTTCTTCAACAATTTCAACGAGACTGACCATGCCACCGTGTGAGGCGAGCCCGGGGTTAACCTGGCTGTGAAGAACATAGTTGATTCTGTCTTCGAGCGGACTGTCATCTGAGACATTTGGCACTTTGGAATTCGGTGCTTTGATTGTCAGTTGTCCACCCATCTTGTCCTGCGCGTAATCTACCAGAGCATCTTCTAGGAAAGGAAGGCTACGTTCATCAACCCAAGCGTTGAAACCATCATAAGAGGCTGGTAAGTCGGTGGATTGCTCCTCTCCCAACTTACAATAGGCAATGCAGGTTTCCGCCATCGGCGTGCCTGGATCGGTAATAAATATTCTGATCGCAATATCCGTGTCTTCTTGCTTTGACAATAGCTCGACGAGATAAGCTTGAGCAGAAGGCGTGATTTCAACCATGCTTGTTTCCATGAAATTTTTGATCCGGTACTTGAGAAATCAGCATTCTAGCGAATTGGTATGCATTTTCAATCAGAACAACATAAAAACACGTCTAAGCCCCTGCTTTTTAAAGGGTTTTGTAGCCGGTAGCGGCTTCATGAAGTCTACTCATGCTCGCTAATAAACATCTTCAAAGTACCAGCGCTGCTGAGCTGTTAACATGCAGCGCTGTTAAAGCGGCCAACGCTTACGCTACCGAACCCACCCAGAAAGAAGTACGCATTCATGAAAAGTAAACCACACTGCCCAACCCTGCTAGAGCAACGATTAGAAGAAGAAATTCTTGTAATGGACGGCGCAATGGGGACTGAAATCCAAGTACTTGGATTGTCCGAGGCAGACTATCGAGGTGAGCGGTTTCGCGATCATCACCTCGATTTAAAGGGCAACAATGAACTGCTCACACTCACGCGTCCGGAGGTCATCCGACAGATTCATCTTGATTACCTAGATGCTGGTGCGGACATCATTGAAACAAATACGTTCACAGCGAACCGCGTATCCCAAGCTGATTATGATCTTGCGGCTCTGTCCTATGAATTGAACTACGAGTCAGCAAAACTCGCCCGTACAGCGGCTGATGAAGTTCAGGCCAAAACACCTAACCAGCCTCGTTTCGTCGCTGGAACGATTGGCCCTACGACGCGAGCTGCCAGCCTTTCCCCGGACGTCAACGATCCGGGATTCCGGAATGTCAATTTCGATGAATTGGTAGAAGACTATGGCAACTCAATCAAGGGACTGATCGACGGTGGCGTCGATATTATCCTGATTGAAACAATATTTGATGTCTTGAACTCGAAAGCAGCGATTTACGCAACACTTGCGGCATTTGATACGATTGGTCGGGCATTGCCAATTATGATTTCCGGCACGATCACCGACGCTTCAGGCCGCCTTCTGTCCGGCCAGACCGTAGAGGCGTTCTGGGCATCGATCAAGCACGCTAATCCGATTTCAGTCGGTTTTAACTGCGCTCTGGGCGCTGACGAACTGCGCCCATACGTAGCCGAAATCAGCAAAATTGCAGACTGCCGCATCAGCACCTATCCAAACAGGGGGCTGCCCAACGAATTTGGGGAATATGACGAAACTATCCCGGAGATGGTCGCGAGTATGGAAACCTACGTGGCGCCAGGTCTGGTGAATGTTATTGGTGGTTGTTGTGGCACTACACCGGCACACATTAGCGAATTCAAAAAACTCTGCAAAGCCCACTCGCCGAGAAAAATCCCGGAGCCTAGTCCACACCCAGTCAGTCGCTACAGCGGATTAGAGCCTTTTAATATCGACGAGAATTCACTCTTCGTCAACGTCGGTGAACGAACCAACGTGACGGGGTCTGCAAAGTTCGCTCGGCTGATTCGCGAAGAGAGCTATGAAGAAGCACTCGAGGTTGCAAGATCGCAGGTCAACAATGGCGCACAAATCATCGACATTAATATGGATGAGGGCATGCTTGATTCAAAAGCTGCCATGGTCCGCTTTTTGAATCTGGTTGCCTCTGAGCCAGACATCAGCCGCGTGCCTATTATGGTTGATTCGTCGAAATGGGAGATCATCGAAGCCGGACTTAAGTGTTTGCAGGGTAAATCCATCGTCAATTCGATTTCGCTCAAGTCAGGGGAACAGGAGTTCATCGAACAGGCACAAATATGCCGACGCCACGGCGCTGCGGTTGTCGTGATGGCTTTTGATGAAAAGGGTCAGGCAGACACACTCGCTCGAAAACAGGAAATTTGTACGCGTTCTTATGAAATTCTGGTGAATACCGTAGGCTTTGCACCCGAAGACATCATATTCGATCCAAATGTTTTTGCTGTAGCGACTGGCATCGATGAGCACAACTTGTATGGCAAGGACTTTATCGACGCATGCCAATACATTACTGACAATTTGCCAGGGGCGAGAATATCAGGCGGTATTAGTAACGTGTCGTTTTCTTTCCGTGGTAACAATCAGGTCAGGGAAGCAATCCACGCCGTTTTTCTCTACCACGCCATCAAAGCCGGTCTTACCATGGGTATTGTTAACGCCGGGCAATTGGCAATATACGAGGAAATTCCGGCAGCACTCAGAGATGCGATAGAAGACGTTATCTTCAACCGCAGGGATGACGCGACCGAGCAGCTGCTTGCGGTGGCTGAAAACTTCACGGGTGGTGCCAGCAAAGCGAAAACAGAAGACCTTAGCTGGCGTGAAAATGACGTGAGTGAACGTTTGTCTCATGCACTCGTAAAAGGGATCAACACTTACATCGTCGAGGATACAGAGGAAGCAAGAACCCTCGCCAAAAGACCCATCGAAGTTATCGAAGGCCCGCTGATGGAAGGCATGAATCGCGTGGGAGACTTGTTTGGCGCAGGTAAAATGTTTCTACCTCAGGTCGTGAAAAGTGCCAGAGTGATGAAGCAAGCGGTGGCACACCTTGTGCCCTTCATCGAAGCAGAAAAAGGCAGCGCGACAGTTTCCAAGGGCAAGAT
This sequence comes from Candidatus Azotimanducaceae bacterium, assembly GCA_965657335.1. GTDB lineage: Bacteria > Pseudomonadota > Gammaproteobacteria > Pseudomonadales > Azotimanducaceae > UBA4582. Next base: position 35,070 of record CBFHOH010000011.1, on the reverse strand, counting down.
ACTAATGGCAACGGTGAAAGGCGATGTGCACGATATCGGCAAGAACATCGTCGGCGTCGTACTTCAATGTAACAACTACGACGTGATTGATCTCGGCGTCATGGTGCCGGTTGAAAAAATCATCAAAACAGCTGTCGAGGAGCAGGTCGACATTATCGGTCTGAGTGGTCTTATTACACCCTCGCTTGATGAGATGGTAACCGTGGCATCGGAGCTTCAGCGTCAAGGCGTTAACCTACCCTTGCTTATTGGCGGTGCAACGACCTCAAAAGCACATACCTCTGTCAAGATCGAGCCCTGCTACCAGGCAGAGTCAACCGTTTACGTTGCCGACGCCTCCCGGGCTGTTGGTGTTGCGACGCAGCTCATGAGCAAGGAATTAAAGCCTGCATTTATTGAAGGCGTGAGAGCTGAATACGAAAAAATCCGTGAGCGAAACAAACATCGTCGACCCAAAGGAAACACGCTTAGGTATCAAGATGCCGTTGATAATCAGGAGCAAATCAACTGGCAAGTGCCGCCCAAACCGAGCTTCCTCGGTACAAAAACGTTCGTCGATTACTCAATAGAAGAGCTTATTGACTACATAGACTGGACACCTTTCTTTATTACTTGGGAACTGGCCGGTAAATACCCAGGAATTCTCGAAGACAGTGTTGTGGGTGAAAGTGCCACCGCATTATTTAACGATGCGAAAGCGATGTTAAAAACGATTGTTGATCAAAAGCTCATCAAGGCGTCCGCTGTGATTGGATTTTGGCCAGCCAATAGTATTGGAGACGACATTACTGTTTTCGCCAACGAAGCGCGAAGCAGCGAGCGGACCCGCCTGCATCATTTACGACAGCAAACAGATAAGCCTAACGAGCAGCCAAACTTCTGCCTATCAGATTATGTAGCACCAACAGAAACCGGCCTTGAGGATTATGTTGGTGGTTTTGTGGTAACCGCTGGGTTAGGCGTTGAAAAGCTGGCAACGAGTTTTGAGGCAGAACATGACGACTACAATTCGATTCTGCTCAAGGCGCTTGCAGACAGACTCGCAGAGGCTTTTGCCGAACGTATGCACGAAAGAGTGAGGAAAGAATTTTGGGGCTATGACAACGATGAATCATTAAGCAATGATGAGCTCATCAAGGAGCGTTACACAGGCATAAGACCCGCGCCCGGTTATCCCGCGTGCCCAGATCACACAGAAAAAGCGACCTTGTTTGATTTGCTCGATGCGAGCCAAGAGATCGGCGTGGAACTCACGGAGCACTATGCGATGACACCCGCAGCTTCGGTGAGCGGATTCTATTTTTCGCACCCACAATCTAGGTACTTTGGTCTTGGCAAAATAGCGAAAGATCAAGTCGAGAGTTATGCAGAGCGCAAGGGGCAAAGTCTGGAAGAGACCGAAAAATGGCTTTCGCCGGTGCTTAGTTATAAATGATGGTAAGCTATTGGATCAGCAAATAGCCTCGAACAGTGTTAAGGATTTCGAATGAACGAAACGGAAAATAGCAACAATCAACCTACCCAGGAAGAGCTAAAGCCGCCGTCTTTCCTTCAAGTGATGATGAGTGTTTTTGCTGCCGCGTTCGGTGTACAGAAAGACGAAAACTACGAGCGCGATTTCACCACAGGCAGTCCTTTACCCTTTATCTTAGGCGGTATTCTCTTCACCGTATTGTTTGTTCTGACTCTCGTCGGCGTTGTGTTTTTGGTGCTGCCGTAACAAACGAATCGGCTGAAATCAAAGCTTTCAACTGCCACTTTTTCGTCGTCATCACGTAAAGTGCACGTTCACGTTTTTTCTAGGCGGTGTACGCTCGCTACTGACTGCTTATCCAGTAAATACATGCAACGACAGCGATGCATATCACTGCAACCGCGCTAAAGGCATCAACTACGCTATCCGAACTGGTTTCTTCTTCGCTCATATCACTTGCTCGCTTCATTTTTATTGGAGGGTGAAGTATACGTAAGCATCGATTGATGTGAAAACCTTTATTGCCGACTATTCTTCGGATAGCTTGTCAATTGCGTCTCGCAACCGAGTCACCTCACTTCGCTCTCTTTCTCCAAGCTTTAGCTCCGCGCTCACCTCTTCAATCAGAGACTTAATGCCAAATGGCTTTGTCAGATAACGATTCACCCTACCCTCGTTGATCGACTTCAGCGTTTGATCTAGATCAGAGTGGCCTGTCAGTATGATCCTACGCATTGATGGATAATCTTTGGATAAAATACTGAGTAGCTCAGCACCGTCCATCTCGGGCATATTCATATCACTGATAACAAGATCGAAGCTCCTGCCGAGACAGACCTTGAGCGCCGCTTTAGCAGATTCAACAACGACAATATCGTCCGTCAACTCGGCGAGCGCCTTTTTCAACAACTTACCCACCGCTGGCTCATCATCGACCACCAACAGACCGGGTTTAAATTCAGGTTTTTCATTCATAACATATCTATTCTGTATTAATAATTTCGCGCAGTAGGGAGCGAATATCGTAACCGAAACAAAGTTTCCGAAAAGTACCTCAGATGCAAACCACCGATAACGGTCTTACCCTACTGTGTAGATATATCATAACATCGTCGAGAAGCATCACCTTAATCTCTATCAATATTTTGATCTAGTTTTGATACTGAGGGCAAATTCTCTTTTTTACTGTTCTCGATTGCTTCGATCGCTTAGTATCATTAAATGGCGACAGACCCCCTATTGTTCACTTTTTTCCTGATCTTCACGTCCGCAGCGGTGCTAGCGACGATAGCACTTTATACTCGACAGCCAATGATTATCACATACATTGCTGTGGGAATTATTCTGGGCCCCTCTGTCACTGGACTCGTTTCCGACCCAGCAATTATCAGCAACGTCTCAACTATCGGTATCATCTTTCTGCTGTTTTTACTGGGTCTCGATATGCAGCCATCAAAATTGGCAAACATGTTAGGTAACGCACTACTCGTTGGCCTTTTCAGCTCTCTTGCTTTTTTCGGCATGGGTTTCGCGGTTGGTTTCCTGTTTGGATACACGATGATCGAAAGCAGTATCATCGGCGTAGCGATGATGTTTTCCAGTACGATTATTGGTATCAAACTGCTACCAACGACAGTGTTGCACCATCGTCGAACAGGAGAACTGGTTGTCAGCCTGTTACTCATTCAGGACTTTTTGGCGATTATTGTTTTGCTCGTGCTCACCGGTGGTTTTCTGGAGGACTTTAATGGCATCGCGCGACTAGGCAAAGTCCTTCTGGGCTTACCATTGCTGATCGTCTTTGCATGGCTGTTCGTGAAATATGTGCTTTTAAACATTCTCACGAAGTTCGATGCGTTTCATGAGTATATTTTTCTCGTCGCCATAGGCTGGTGTCTAGGGCTATCTGAACTCGCAACCTTTATTGGTTTGTCGCATGAAATAGGCGCTTTCATCGCCGGCGTCAGTTTCGCAACAAGCCCAATTGCGCTCTACATCGCGACTAACTTGAAGCCTCTACGGGATTTTTTCCTGGTATTGTTTTTCTTCTCTCTCGGAGCAGGATTTCAGGTTGCCCTGCTCTGGGATATTTTTGTCCCTGCAGCGATCATGGCCGCGCTAGTACTTATGCTAAAGCCTATCGTGTTTCACGGTCTGTTACTCAATCTCAGTGAAACGGATACCAACAGCTGGGAGATTGGCTTTAGGCTTGGGCAAATTAGCGAATTCTCATTGTTGATTGCATTTATTGCGAGTGCAGGACAATTGATCGGCGAACATGCGTCTCACCTCATTCAGGCGACGGCAATTCTGACCTTCCTCTTTTCCTCATATATTGTTGTTTTTAAATACCCCACGCCCATCGGCGTCACCGAGAAACTGCGACGAGATTAGCGCCATGTTGAATCCAGATTTGAATTGGGCAGAACTTAGGCAGTCATTCTTGATTGATAAGCGAATCCGTATCAACAATATCTTTGACGCGGCATATGCAAAAAAGATTCAGGAATGTTGCCTTACCCAAATAGACTACGACCTCATCTACCATCATGATAATAAAAACCACGTAAAAACCGCCGCAGAGATGGCTGCGATGAGTCATGAAACACAGCAACGGTTGCAAAGTGATCTCTACCAACTAGCGAACAAGGGCGTTGGATTCCTATACGGCGGTTACCGTATGGGAGCAGCTGAAGACAAAACCACAAATCCAGGATCAAACACCGCCCCGACTCAGGCTCAGAATCTGTTCAACTTTGTCAATTCATCCTCGATGTTATCCTTTGTCTCATTTATCAGCGGTCAAACGGCACTTGTTGAGGCCGACGGTCAATATACCCGTTATGCCCCTGGGCACTATTTGACCAGACATTCCGATAATATTGTCAGTGAAAACAGGCAACTAGCTTATGTGCTTGGGTTCACACCCAAATGGCACCCTGATTGGGGCGGCATGCTTCAATTCTTCGAGAAAAACGGCAATCCAAGAGATGCCTGGTCACCTGAATTTAACAGTCTTAGCCTTTTTGATGTTGAACACATTCATTCAGTCACTTACGTAGCGCCCTTTGCCTCCGAACCCCGTTTATCTTTGACAGGATGGTACAAGCATCGCGGCGCATGATCTGAGACGACCACCGGCGTGCTGGTTCTGTGACGGAGATTTTGGTAGCTTGTCGCTGTAAATACGTTTTTCCAGACCGGAGGTTTCCTATGGCACTCGAAGCATTTAGATCAGAAACAAGAAAATGGCTGGCGGACAACTGCCCTCCCGGCGCGAGGGGGCCAGGTGAAATATCTAACGGCAGCACGAAGATCAAGATTAAAGATGCTGACACTCGCTTGTGGATTGAGCGAATGGCTGAGAAAGGCTGGACGGTTCCTAGCTGGCCCAAACAATATGGTGGCGGCGGTCTGTCTACAGAGGAAGTCGTCGTTTTATTACAGGAGATGAAAGCTATCTCCGCCAGACCAGCCCTATCTAGTTTTGGCACATCCATGATCGGGCCAACCCTGTTGGAATACGGCACAGAAGAGCAAAAACAACGTCACTTGCCCCGTATTGCCCGTGCAGAAGTTGAATGGTGTCAGGGATACAGCGAGCCAGGTTCAGGATCTGACCTCGCCAGTCTACAGACACGCGCGGTGCTTGAGGGTGATCAATTTGTCATCAACGGACAAAAAACTTGGACCTCTGGTGCACACAACGCTGACTGGATGTTTATTCTGGTACGAACTGATAAGGATGCGCCAAAGCATGAAGGCATCAGTTTCATGCTCTTGCCTATGGATCAACCCGGCGTTGACGTAAAACCCATTCCGTTGCTCAGCGGTGTTTCAACCTTCAACGACACGTTTTTCGACAATGCAATCGCTGCGCGTGATGACCTCGTTGGCGAGTTGAATCGAGGCTGGACAGTCGGTAAGCGACTTTTACAGCACGAGCGCTCAGGCATGGAGTCCCTGCTGTTAGGCAGTACTAGCAAAAAAGATGAGAGTCTGCTCGGTATCGCGAAAGAGTATTTGGGTATCATCGACGGCAAGCTAGCCGAGCCCCTCACAAGAGATGAAATTGTAACTTATCAGATGAATACTGAATCACTACAACTAACGCGCAAAAGAGTTGTTGAGGAAACCCAGAGCGGTGCAACGCCCGGACCTGCCACTTCAATTTTTAAGGTAATTAGCTCTGAACTCGAGCAAAAAAACTATGACCTCATCACAAAAGTGCGGGGCAGCCGCGGTTTTGGTATCGACGAGTTTGAGTTCTCTGAACAAGAGCGCGCTATTGTTAAACAATTCTTTTTTACCCGTGCCGCGTCGATATATAGTGGCAGTAATGAAGTGCAAAGAAACATTATTGCGAAACGAGTACTTGGCCTACCGGATTAGGCTCTATCGACTTTTCAATTGACAACCTTCATGTCGACACCGTCGACATGAGGGTTTGTTTGGTGCTTATCGCGCCGAAAGCGCAAGCGCAAGCAACACTCAATCAAGCGCTTTTGTACTGTGACTAGATTGCGTTTCAACCGCCGCTTTTAGCGACTGGATTTCTCTGTATAAGTCTGCCATCGACACTTGGTCAGGATCTTCATCGATTTCTTTTTGATGCTGCTCCTCCAGTACGTTGACCACAATGCCAATCACCATGTTAAGAAACGCAAAAGCTGTCATAAAAATAAATGACAAGAAATACACCCAGCTCCAGGCATGAACCTCAAGCGTTTCGTACATAACATCGGTCCAGTCTTCAAAGGTCATCACGCGAAAAAGGGTAAGCATCGCCCGAGCAATGTCTCCCCAAAGAAAAGGATTAATATTCTCAAAAAACAGGCTACCGACCGCGGCGTAGATGTAAAAAATAATAAACATCAACAGCATCACGTAACCTAATCGCGGCAAAGCAATAAATAGAGAATTCAGCAAAATTCTAAGTTCCGGAATAAAACTCACCATTCGCATCACCCGGAATACTCGCACCAATCGGGCGACCAATGCCATATCGGTATTCTCAATGGGTATGAGGCTCACTAAAACGATTAGCGTATCGAATAGGTTCCAGGCGCTGTGGAAAAAACGGCGTTTGTTTTCATGCGCAGCAAATCTGATGGTGATTTCAACAACAAAGATGCCGGTGACCACCCAATCCAAAATGCTAATTAGACTAATCACGGTTTCTGGTAGGTCGTAGGTTTTTGCGCCGACTAGCATCGCTGAGGCAATGATAATAGATATGATAAATGCTTCGAATAGACGGTTTTGGTAAATGTTCTGAAAAGTAGACAAAGTGCTCATTAATATCCTAGGTATAGCAAACGAAAATAGAGGTGGTAATTATACCTCGATCTAAATAATCAACATGTTCTTTTAACAACGCCCCCTCCCCCTTGCGAACCTGTTTGGTTATTTGACGCCTACCCCACTTTTCGCAATGCGGATTTCGTCACTAAGGATACGGGGAGATGGGTTCAGGCTGCCTGATAAGGCCACTGGGGCTGATTGTTTCGAGGCGTAAAGTGCGCAATAGGAGAAACATCATGCTGCCGATGTCACTGATATTGACGAAAGCTGGTATTTAATATTTCGTATCTAAAAGAGGGAAAGTAATCGGCGTAAACAAACCGCCGATTACGATGAGCGGCGTCGGCTATGACAGAATAGCGATATATGATGTTGTATTTATGCTTTGCTGCCGCTCGATCTCTTAATCACCCAGTTTGACCAGCGTCCTGCCACTAACGCCACCCTGAATAATTGAGTCAATCACTTCGGAAAGTCCGTCTAGTGCCACCTCACTGGTCATTGTGTCGAGTGAGTCAAGTTTCAGGTCGGTTGCAAGTCTGGCCCAGATTTCCTGCTTCTTTGCTAACGGTAATTCTACTGAATCAACACCGAGGACATTTACGTTCCTGAGAATAAAAGGCAGTACCGTTGTCGAAAACGCCGGTGAAGCCACCAGACCACATATAGCGACGCTTCCGCTGTACTTGAGTCCTTTGATGACATTCGAAAGTATTTCACCACCCACTGTATCAATACCATGTGCCCAGGTTTCAGCCGCCATTGGCCGTTTATTTTCCTCAGAGAGTTCGTCACGACTGATAACACTCGCAGCACCTATTGATTTTAGATAGTCATTTTTCTCTGCTTTCCCAGAACTCGCGACGACCTCGTAACCTAGTTTTGCGAGCAAGGCAACGGCGACAGAGCCGACGCCACCGGTTGCACCAGTAACAACGACCGGTCCATCAGATGGTTGTGCACCCATCTGCTCAATCTTATCTACACACAACGCCGCGGTGAAACCCGCTGTGCCAATAATCATTGCTTCGCGAGCATTAAGGCCAGCTGGCATTTTTACTGCCCAGTTCGCGGGCACTCTGATGTACTGACCATATCCCCCGGCTGTATTCATACCAAGGTCATAACCAATGACAATCACCTCATCCCCCTCGGCAAATGCACTGTCAGCACTCTCAACGATGACGCCAGCCGCATCGATGCCTGGCGTATGTGGATAATTACGCGTAACACCGGGTAAGCCTTTTGCAGACATTGCGTCTTTATAATTGACCGAGGAGTATTCAACTTTAATCAGCAGATCACCCGCTGGCAGATCGTCTGTTGACCTTTCGATAACGGAATGCGCTACGCCGTCGTCTGTCTTTTCTACCCAAAATGCCTTGAAGTTTGTCATGTGTCTTTTGCATCCGTTCCGTATGAAATGTGTGTTTAATCAGTTTTAATCTTTTTAGTACGTATAAGGTCCAACGGACCGAAATTCATCGCCATTCTTGAGTTTTGTCGCCATTGATGTAAAGCGATCCATTAGCTTATCCATTCTATTTCGATCTTCGACAAATTTCACGTGGAAGACCGATGCATCGGAACACCGCTCAACAATATATTCATCACTTGTTTTAAGCTCGTCGACGAGCTTTCGCTCAAGCGCTCTTTTGCCGTACCAAGCTTCACCCGTAGCCACTTCTTCTATCTCGACTACGGGCCTTTGTTCGCTCACAAAATCTTTGAACAACTGATGTACATCTTCAAGATCTTCGACAAATTTTTCTCTACCTTTCTCCGTGTTCTCGCCAAACATCGTCAGCGTCCGCTTGTATTCACCGGCGGTCAGTATTTCCACATCAACATCTTTGTTTTTAAGTAATCGATGGAAATTCGGGATCTGAGCGACCACGCCAATGGACCCGAGTATTGCAAACGGCGCGGCAATAATATGGTTGGCGATACACGCCATCATGTATCCGCCACTCGCGGCTACTTTATCGACGGCGACAGTCAGCGTAATGTCGTTGCTCACCACTCGGGATAACTGCGATGCCGCAAGGCCGTACCCGTGAACCATACCACCGGGACTTTCAAGACGAAGAAGCACCTCATCCTTGGGCTCTGCAATCAAAAGAATGGCAGTTATCTCCTCGCGTAATTGCTCCACTGCGCTTGCCTCTACATCACCTTCGAAATCTACGACAAAAACGCGCGGTTTTTCTTCTGTGCTCTCGTCCTTGTGTGCCTCTTTCTTAAGCGCTTTGGCCTCTTGCTTATCCTTCTTTTTTTGCTCCTTTTGAGCAACTTTTAACGCTTCGGGGTTCAGAGTCATCTGTTTTAGATTCCGCGTGACCGTCTCGATGCCCTCATTGATGTTTCTCATCTCGATGTGACCGCGATCTCCGGGACGACTTTTTTGCCCCATGCCGACAGCAACAATGATTACCACAACTATGGCGATCAAAAGGGTCAAGGTTTTGGCCAGAAAAAGGCCGTACTCTGCAATAAACTCCAAGTTGTACTCCGATGCAAAAAAAACCGACGTAGTCTATCATAGATATCGTCTTGGCTTTTGTGATTGGCCCTGAAATATCGTAGAGTAGCGCGTGTTTGAGGCTCTGCTGTGATAAGACGAGGTAGTAGCAATGAGTGAAAGTGAATTAGTCGCGACTTTGGCGAAACAAACCGAAGTGTTAGCGCCCCATTTCAAACCCGGATTTCTCCAGACTGAGCAGGCTGTCTTTCAATTTCAGTTTACTGAAGCAGAGCCGTTTCATCTTGAGGTTGAAACTCGCCGTTTTTCGCTAAGTCCAGGAACACATCCCCAGCCTACTGTAACGCTGTACATCGATCAGCCGAAAACATGCTGGCGGTTACTCCTAGGCTGTGAGGATGGTATGGCGGCTTTTATGGACGGCCGGTATAGAGCAGACGGCAACATTGTGTTGAGCCAATTGCTACTCTATATGTTCAAAAGTGATGACCCTACTATCGCCTACGAAGTCCAAGATTAGTGCCAGCTAGATAAGCTTACAGCTATCGGCCCGGAATGAGGTCTGCCAGATTATTTCTCGCGGCCTCACTGCCCTGTGACGCGGCTTTTTCGTACCAAAAGATCGCACTGTCCAGATTTCTTTCCACCCCTATACCGAGCTGATAAAGCCTGCCAAGGTTGTTTTGTGCAGCGACGCGACCCTGTGTTGCTGCGCGCTCATACCATCTGGCAGCCTCAGCGGGGTCCTTAATTACGCCCAAACCATTTTCATACATATAACCGATGGTTTGCTGGGCATCCGCATGACCCTCGCTTGCCGCCTTGCGATACCAATAGGCCGCCTCAGTTAAATCCTTCGAGATGTCATTACCATTCTCGTACAGGAGTCCAAGGCGAATCATTGCCTGAATTTCGTTTGCTTCTGCTGCCACGCTGTACCATCTGATCGCTTCCGAGACGTTTTTCTCCACCTCTTGCCCTGTTTCATAGATGTAACCAAGCGAAAATTGGGCCTTTGAATTACCTGATTCAGCTGCATCGATGTAACGTCTCAAATAAGCACTAACCTCTCTTTGAGCTTGCAGACCTGCGTCGGTCGCTGCTGTTTGAACAACCTGAGAGGGGGGTGGCGGCTTTTGTATTACTTTCTCTACGGCGGAGGTCGCTGCCGCAGATACGGTTTGTTCTGCCACCACTGAGTCGGCCTTTTTTTCGACAGCGATGGGACTCGTTTGTGATAGTCCGGTCGAATTGGCTTGCCCTCTAAATTCCAGTTCTCTTTTTCGTGCCTCTGCCAACTGCGCTTCTGCTCGCTCGACTGCATTGGACAATACCTGCCCTCGTGAAACTGCTTGTGAGGGTTCAGGGGACGCTGAGGGGGAAATATTTTCCGTTTGCAAAACTTGTCCAGTTGTCTGTTTCGGAACTATTTCTTCACTTGCCATTTCTATGCTGGCAACCTTCGCATCGACCTGAGCGCTCGTTGTCTCTGACTGCGGCGCTTCATATTCCGTGGCACTGTCTTGTAACGTATTGTCTTGAAGTGCACTGTCTTGAAATGAATAGTCTTGCGCTAGATTCTCTTGCGTGGTGTCTAGTTCGGTTTTCTCGACTTCCAGCAATTCGCTACCAACATCGACGACGAGCGCTATCTCGTTTGCGCTCGAGGTCACCGCAGTGTCGACTGCCGCAGTATTGACCGCCGCAGCTTCAACCGCTGAGGCTTGCTGTTGCCCTGAAAACTCAGCATCTGCGGACGCAGTGGGCGCCTCGTCAAGGACCTGTTCGTTTGCAGAAAGTGTCGTTTCCTCAATGAGGTCGTCAACCAAGAATGAAAGACGATCGTCGGTAGTCGTCGGTTCGGGCGCTTCGACTAGGGAACCGACTTCTTCCTTTGCGGCCTCCTCAAATCCATCCGCTTGATCCGGCTGGGCTAACGAGGCAGTTTGTTGGACAGAAATACTTTCTGCGCCTGCTGGCATCGGTCGAACCAATGGTTCGATACCGATAATTTCGTCAATATTGCCGACAGAAGCGAGCAGCGGTGCGTAAACAAATCCAAGATCTGTTCCGTCTCGAGCAACCTTGTACCAGGTGCCCCCCTTCGTTTCTGTCTGGCCTACTCCCCAAACGCGGTCTCCCGGACTCAATCTGCCGACGCGCTTTGCCGTTGGAAATGGAATTTGGCGGATATTGGCAGTCTTCGTCGCCTGCAAGTCCCGGTCGAGGAAGGCTATTTTAAACGCCTCTCTCGGCCGCGTTCTCTGCTTGGCCGCGGCGAGCTTTTGTTGCAGACTCGATTTTTTAATCCTAGCCAAACCCGCAAAGCTTCCCTGAGGAAACTGCATAAGATAAGCATCAAACTCTTTCACATTATCGCTGTCTTTAACCGAGTCCCAAAAAGCGACCTCTGCACCATCATTTACCGCTGCGGGGCTCGAAGTAACGGCGGTTGCTGATGGGCCATTCGGCAATCGGAACACAAAATCACCGCGGTCAAAATTTTTGTCTCGCAATTTGCCATAACGTGGCGTCTGTTGAGACTGTGTGAGGTTTGTTACTCTGTCGCCCAGGAAAATACCAAGCTCGCTGGCAGTCACATAACCGTCGCCATTTGCATCAGACCGCTCCTCACCATTAATTGCTCGGACAAATAATTCGCGAAACGCGCCGTCGTCTGACACTTCCTGGTCTTCATCTCCGGAGGTCAGAAACTGTCTTACGGGTAGAGTTGTTGCTCGGGTAATAGCGGAAGGCGGCAACGCGCGCTGGCTTGAAAATACGGTACCCGCGAAGCAGGAGTCGAACACCGCATACACATGTTTGGAGACCGATTGGCGCATGTAAGTACCGAAGTCTCTCAGCGCGACCGATAAGAATTTGAACTGTGGACCATCGTTGGGAACGGGTGCATCGGTAGGTATCAAATAACCCTCGCCATCAATGGTTGCGCCATGACCTGCAAACCAAACGAACAGCCGTGCGGATGGATCGTCACCCTTGAGGATAAAAAACTTTTTGAATGCGCTGCTGAGTCCATCTGAATCCAGATTGCGATACAACTCGACCTCGAAACCTTTTTTCTCGAGTTCGGTCGCAACAATCTCTGCATCTTTGATCGCGTTACTCAGCTTTGGCCAACCATTAACGTAATCGTCGTTTCCGATGATCAGGGCATAGCTATTAGCATATAGTTCGACGGCCTCAGCAACCGGCGCGTTCGGCGCTTCAGAAGCCCGCAACTCGACTGAAAGTCCGCGTGAAGCAGCGAAAGAATTGATAGGAAAAACAGCTGCCAATGCTGCCAGCAGCAGAACTTTTGAGGTGACACGGATCCAACAGACGATCTTGCTCCGCGTCAATTTTTTTAAACGGCTGCCCGAGTACACTAAAATCCTACCTTTCACTATTTGCCTGCATAACCGACAGGGAACCCGGGCGCAAATCGCTAACCAGCGAAACAAGCCCGACGCGGACATTATATAAGCAACACTGCAACAAAGTTTAATATTCTCTCAAGAAAGAACGCTATGCCGACGCCATCATTTACGATGATGTCGACTTACATCAGCTTACAAGTCATCTTCGCACTTATCCGTCGCGGGATACACTGTCGATATAATTTACACAATTCTTCAGTAATTGCCTAAATATTAGGGACTTGAGAGAGGATGGGCTAGAATCATTTGGAATTATTTTGTCTTTCTATCGACCGCTGTGCGGGGACGCGCAGCTAACATAAACAATTTCAATTAGTCGGGTAGCGCCTACCCTGCTCAAGGATAGTGTATGAATTTGAAACAGCCGTTGCTTGCCTTTGTACTTACACTCAGCGGTACGCAAATTTTTGCGGAGGAAAACGCGCTGACTCAGGGATTGATCGAAGCTACGGGTATGGGCACCGTTGATCTCACAAAGACGATAAACAAGATTCAAGCCAAACTGCTAGCAAAGCGGTCCGCGCGAGTGGACGCGCAACGCAATCTCCTTGAAATGGTCGAAGGCGTCAGAGTAACTTCCGGTACAACGGTGAAAGATGCACAACTTGAAAGTGATCTGGTTGCGAACAGAGTGAAAGGATTACTCCGAGGCGCCTTTATCGTTGCAGAAAACATCACTGAGGAAGATGGAGAACTGCTGGCAGAGATAAGATTGGGGCTCTGCGTGAATGCCTCCCTCGTAGAATGCAAAGCTAGACCTAAACTGTCGCAGGTTCTACTTGGATCTCTGCAGCAATCACAACATGAAAGTTTTCAACCAGAGACTGACGCCAGCATTGCGACAGGAAAAATCACAGGCCTAGTAATTAACCTTGAGGGATACAATTTTGACCCTTTTCTCGGCGTCAGGTTAGTCACAGAGAGAGGTGAGGAGATTTACGGTCCATCGCATTTCAAATCAAACGAAGGTTCGGACTGGATTCATTGGGCGAAAACGACCGCAGAAGCACTTGAAAATGCTGACCTTGTCGGTGATGCCCCGCTTCAACTTAGCGCGGCGAGTATTTCCGCTGAAGCAAATGTCGTGCTGTCGAATGAAGCCGCGGTTAAAATCTACCACGGCAATCTGAATAACGAAGACTTTCTATCGCAGGGTCGAGTGGTGCTTGTGCTTGGCTCAGAGTCCTGATGCTAACATGAAGATTAGAATTCAAACACTCATGCTTGCTGCACTTTTGCCATTGACCCCCTTGTTGATGGCTGAGGAGGAAGAAGATCCCTTTGCTGCACTTGACCGTTTGTTGGAAGACAACTTTAATTCGATTGATCTGACGTTGGACGAGCAATTTGAAATACTGAATGAGGCGATGGAAGACGGCTATCAAAGGCTCAGTGAAGAAGTAGCGGAAAACTGGGGCAATAACGAAGTTCGGCTTCCCACCCAGACAACATGGGTCGACTACAGTGACGACCTGAACATACGTCGAATGATCGACTTTGAACTGGGGACTGTCTCTATCGAAAGAATTATCAACGTCGACGACAAGGTAGCATCGATCGTGGGAGATATCGCAACCGCCAATGATGCATTGCAGACAGACAATTTAGCGGACTTAGCGGGCAAAGATACCGCACTGAAGTACGCGAAAAAAAATCTTGAGTCGAGGGGACTTGAAATCATTCAGCCAGACATGACGGAAAGATCAGACGAACCGGTTCTGGCCGGGCTTAGCCAACCGGTTTCACCGACTTTGCTTGCGGACGCCGTCAGTCAGGCGCTCAAGCTTGATTCGCTAACTGATAAAAAACTAGCCCCGAGCAAGACTGATTCCGTCTCTCCTCCATTTGCTGCAACCGTCACGCCACTTAAAAATCATAAGCGCAAAGTCTCCATTCAAGTGCCATTAAAAGCCAACTTTAAAGATCTCTTAGCAGATGAATATCTTGCTACGGTTGCAAATGAAGCTGAAAAACAAAACTTGCCACCCTCACTGCTGCTGGCAGTCATGGAAACTGAATCACACTTTAACCCCAGAGCGCGCTCCGCGGTGCCCGCCTACGGTTTAATGCAGTTGGTGCCCAGATCCGGTGCGATGGACGCCTACGAAAAAGTCTACGGCGAAAAGACGCTGCTGGGTCCTGAATACCTTTATCAACCCGACAACAACATGGAGCTAGGTGCGGCTTATCTTCACATCCTGCACAATCGCTATCTTCGACACATTGATGACCCGGATAGTTTGCAATACTGCGCCATAGCCGCCTACAACACAGGTGCCGGTAATGTTGCCAAATCATTTACCGGGGCGACCAATGTTCGAACGGCAGCAAAAATCATCAACACCATGACACCGAACGAAGTCTACGCTCACCTACAACAGAATCTGCCTTACGAAGAGACAAGGCGATATATCGTTAAAGTCACCGAGGCACAAAAGAAATATTTTGCGTTTGACGAAGTCGCGCAAGGCAATTCCTCCAACGACACCGAAGTAGCACGCAACACCATGGCGCCTAATCTGCTGCGTTATGTCGGTGTTCACCAAACGTCGGAACCTCACTTATGAAATTACGAATATCTTCTATCTCATACTCGCTCTGCGCGCTGTACCTGAGCTTGTTGTCACTTCAAAGCTCAGCTGATGAAGTGGTAAAAGCATCGGCTAACGGTGGTATCAATTGGAGCCAGGGCGTTGTCTACGCTGTCGGCTACGGTACAGCCAAACCAGATGCCTCCCCGGCACAAAAGCGCATTCTCTCTCGTCGCGCAGCGATTGTTGACGCCCAACGTAATTTGCTTGAAATGACTAAGGGTGTCAGGATCAATTCCATTCTGAAAACGGATCAGGCGATGAATCAAAGCCGTGAAACTGCGACGCGAGTAGAAGGCCTGATAAAGGGCGCGCAGGTAACCAAGCAGCATTATCAAAACGAAGTTGCGACCGTCACGATGGCAATGCCAATAGCTGGTAAGTTTCTCGAAGCGGTCTACTCAGAGCAAACCGCTGCTGAAGCTTTAGCTGACAATGTTGTACAAAACCCGCGCCAGAAACACTTCCGAATTATCAGAGAGCCGCTAGCACCGATTACTGGAATGATCACGGATTCATTAAACACATCGACCGGCGTGATGTTGGATTTTCTCTTTACTAAAGCTAACGCAGCAGGCGTCATTGTCGTTCGGGACGAGGAAGAAGCCAAAGCCTATAAGAAACTGCTTGAATGGATGAACAGTGGCGACACCGAAAGTGTTCAGGATATGCTGACCACAGCGATATCGAACTATGAACAGAACAATCAATTTTCTGGCTTACTTATCGATGCGAGCAATGTCACAAATTTTGAGCTTGCTACGGTACCGAAGATCAGAGACGACGAAGGCAATATCATCTATCCGAGCAAAAATACTTCCTATGACAATATCGTTAAAAAACGCGGCGTCACATACGATTTTGATTTAGAAGATGCAATAAAAAATCAAAGAGTTGCGACATCACCTTTTATCATTAGAGCGTTGTCGACTTATAAGAATCTCGATTCTGATCTCATTATTTCTTCCGGAGACGCCAAGAAAATTTCGCAGAGCAGCAGTACCTTGCAAGCCATGAACCAAGCTGGTGTTCTCATTGTTGTGGCGCTATAACATGAGAACCAGTCAGATAAGCCGCGTGCGAGTCTTTGCGCTTGCTATTTTAGTGATGCTAGGAGCCCAGCAACACGCGGCAGTAGCAGCGGACGCGCTGGAGGAATTCAAATCACCGCAGCAAGTCCTTGCAAGAATCAGTCAGATCGACGACGACGATAACCGCAAAGATGCGATAAAACTTCTCAGACTTGCCGTCATCAAATTTCCATCTGACGCTAACTTGAAAAGCCGGTTGGCGAACAAATTGTTTGAAAACAGACAATCTGGCGACGCGGAAGAGCAACTTATGGCCTCAGCCCGTTTGAGAGAAGATAAGGCTGACCAGGCGTTATTAGAGCAGATTGCTCAACTGCACGCTAAATGGGCGCGCAGTGAGCGTTCCGCGGTTGTCATGATGCAACAGGAAGTCGACGCAGGTAACCTGAAGACAGCGGTGGCCGTCGGTAAAATAGCCGCTCAAAATTTCCCCATGAAAGAAACTATCTTGGTGGAATACGGTCGAGCACTCATGATCTCTGGCTCGCTAGCCGAAGCGGAGAAGCAACTTAGAAAAGCCCTTACACTTGACCCGCTAAATACTGAAGCGAGAAAAATTATTGAGGAAATTCGTGCGACAGAGGAAGCTCAAACCAGCACGGAACTAGCCGAATGGATCAGCATTGCCAAGGATAAGGTTGGAGATTTTATCGTAACCTTTCTCGCATTATTTACGGCTTTTTTAGTCAATTCATTAATGGCGCCTATTGCGCTGAGATACAAACTCAATCGAGCGAGAAAAGCATTCGAACAGAATAAGTACGACGACTTTACAGATTTAATGGAAGGCCTACTCGATACAGAGAATTTTTCGCCACTACGTGCAAATCTTAGGGAACTGATTCAGCGACGTTCATATGAAGAAGCGCAGGTCATTTTGAACAAGTATGTAAACACACTGGAAAGGCTCCCTACCCTCCTCAGAATTCTGGAGCGTGAGAATGAAAAACTGCATGAGAGCACTTAACAAACAATCAGTCTCAGTTTTTTTAAAATGCTGCGTAATGGCAAACATCCTATCGGGTATGCTAGGCGGTTGTGCCAGTGCACCGGTTTCTCAACTCAACGCAAACATTTCCGCGACTGAAAAGAACGCGCTCAATGCATTAATGTTACAGAACACCGCAGCAGGACTCAGAGCCCTCGACACCGCACAGGCAGAGTACGAACAATTCGATGACCTTTACGGTCAGTGGCGCATCCAATCTGTTAAAACAAAACTGGCTCTTGGTGCCAATGAGTTAACGCAAGGCAGAACGATAGCTCTCTCGCTGAAAACACTCGCTGAGCAACTCAATGATAATGATGTGTCTTACCAAACCTACATACTGCTTGGTCGAACACATCAAGATGATTCCTACTTCAAGCGGGCGCTTGATTACGCTGCTACACAATTAGAGCAAGCGAGCGTGTACGCCTATCTCGGAGATCCGGCGCGAGCAGTAGAATTGATCGATCCAGATCGCACAGATTACCCTGCAGAACGGGCGTTCATCTATTATCAGGCAGGCATTGCTGCCAGCAACCGCCAAAATTTTGAACGGGCGCTCGACTATTATCGTTTGGCACAAGACCCGCGCGGCATCGCCGACACGCTTTTCCGCCTGGCCCGCGTCGCCGCAAAAAATTCAGATACAGCTAGCGCGATTCGCTACGCGAACAGAGCAATCAAGTCTCTCGAATCCGCGAATCAACTAAGGCACGCAGCAGTTGTTCGTGATTGGGTTAGGACATTGTGAACACGCTAAAGCCAGAATCTAGCGAACGAGAAAATCAGCCTGAAGGCTCTCCGCCGCAGAATTCATGGCGGATCATCGAGTTTTTTGGGCGCAGGCCCAGAGAAGTCGCTATTTTTCTATTAGATATCATAGGTCTCATATCTATCGCTTTGGCAGCGAGTAAGCATCTCGTCAAACCAAAGCGACGCAGAATATTTCTGAATCTTTTTATTCGCCAACTTTATAATACCGGTGTTCGAGCGCTCTACATCAATGGAATGATTGCGATTTTTATCGGCGCTTTACTCATGTCTCGGCTATTTGATTATATTCCGCAACAAGTCATCAGCACACAATACAGCTACTTGTTCGTGGTGATTGTCTTCCGTGAACTGGGACCACTGATTTCAGGCATCATTCTGATATCACGTTCGGCAACAGCAGTGACATCAGAGATTGGGTTTCTGAGGATGACGCGAGAATTCCAAGTATTGCACGGTCTTGGTATCAATCCCGTTTTCATGTTTCTGTTACCTGTGTTTTTTGCTTTCCCGATTTCCCTGTTTTTGATGTTTATCTATTTTGACTTTGTGTGTCTCTTGTCAGCTTATGTATTTATTTGGTTTTCGGATCCAGACATTTCTTTCCTGACATTCCTTGCCAATATACTGGAGCAAATTACACTCAACGAAGTTTCGATCAACGCCGTAAAAGCATTACTAGGCGGCGTGATGATAGGTATTATTTCAATTCATTTTGGCGCAAAAGCAGCAGACAGTTTTGATGATGTATCGCATGCTATTTCGAATTCAACAACGGCACAACTAATGAGCTTTTTTCTTATCAACGTTGTGTTATCCATCTTAGCTTATACGCAATGAGGCGAGACCAATTTGGTAAGTCATACACGATGAGACACGGGCAATGAGCATCGAAATACGAAATTTGCATATCGAATATCCTGATCATCTGTTATTCGATAACGTTTCGTTGAGCGCGACGCCGCATGAAATTATTGCCATTGAGACAAAAGTGCTAGATGGCGGTACGAGTCTGTTAAAGGGTATCGCTGGTTTCCTTAGCGGTGTTAGTGGTCAAGTGCTGATTGATGGTGTTGATTTGTTAGCGCCGACTGATCCCGAATCCGCTTTCAAAGTTGGATATGTTTATGAAGAGCGTGGGTTGTTGAGTATCTATAATATTTACCAGAACATCTGCCTGCCGCTGCAATTTCATACCGACATGACTGCTGCGGAAATCGCCCAAGAAGCACATTACGTTTGCGATTTGTTGCAAATAGACGATGGCCTGTTTGATCAACACCCACACCATCTCAACGATGTTCAAACAAGAACGGTGAATTTAGCCCGTGCGCTTATCGTAAAACCTAGATTGCTACTGATTGATGAACTGGAGGGCGGGATGTCAGACGAGTTTTTACAGGATACAATGGAAAGGCTGAAGGAACGCCAGCGCGACCACCCAATGGTCGTTCTCATCACAACAGCGAGCGATATTGTGATGGAACTCGCTGATCGTGTGCTCAAGATAGAGAATCAGGATCTAGTCGAAGCGTTAGCTTAAATTTATGATATTCATAGGCAACTCCAACAGATGAAAACATCGGCATATACACCATTTGAAGTCGGCGCAAGGGACCGGGTTGTCGGTTTTTTTGTACTCGGTGCCATGTTACTTTTTTTGATCGGGTTTCTGATCCCCTTCATCCAAAGTTTTTCTGCAGATGAAGGTATTCCATATTACACCGTGCTTGATAAAACCTATGGTATCGCGCCTGACGCTAGCGTATCGCTGCGCGGCGTTGTCATCGGTAACGTGACTAATGTCGCAATTACAGGCGACGGCTTAGTACGTGTAGACCTCACGCTCTCAACGATATATCAGGAGTTCTACCGCAAGCGGAGCCGACTTGAGGTCGACACCAATATTGGCGTAAACACAATTCTGACAGGTAGCGGTCTGATACTGACTCCGGGTGCTAAAGATGAAAAAATTATGCCACGTGGAGAGTTCATACCGACCGCATCTCCGCAGGGCCTCGCCACGCTGCTCGAGGAACTGGATATGGTACAAATTACTGATCAAATCACGGAAATCATCAGCCACGTTGAATCGATTACGACTGGCATCAGTGTTAACCAAGGGACAATGTACGCGAGCCTAGAAAACGTCGAAGATGTGACTAACAATTTAGCCAAAGTGAGCAAAAATTTACCAGCTATGATCGAGTCACTTGAGCAAAGCCTAGCCACACTCGAATCAACGATGAGTAATGTAGATAAGCTGGTCGTCAAAACCGACAAAGATCTCCAACTAGCATTAAAGAACATCGTTGTACTCACGGAACAGGCAACACTGACATTAGAGGAAACCGAAACCCTGTTTAAGGCGACAACCCCAGTCATGAATCAACTGCCCACAGTGCTCATCACGACTGATGTGGCGCTTCAAGGCGTCACCGAACTCACAGAACAACTTAGCAAGTCTTGGATCTTAGGCGGAGGCAACAAGGGGAACGGTGGCAGGCAAAACGCGGTGCTGCCAATTTCTCACCCTCATGACAACATGCTATATGACCAAAGTTTATATCGGACAGAAGCAAAGGAAGAGGCACAAGAACACTAGCCCCAAGAGAGCACTGCCTTCAGACCCAGCTGGGACAGTCGCCCTACTTGTTGTGCTTTCGTAGCGTAAATATCAATTCAGGAGCGAAACGTGACAATAGTCAAAAGTAAGAAATCTCAACATATCTTAGTGTTATTCCCGCTAGTGCTGTTTCTCCTGGGCAGTTGCGCAGTTAGTACGACGGATACCGTCGTCACCTTGCCTGCATTGCAAACGGGGTCCACAGACGAAAAAAGTAGAAATACAAGCGACTTGCCCACCACAGTGGCTATTTTACCATTCCAAAATAAGACCACCAGTGAGTTCGCATACCGCGTCGTCAGACGCACGATGTTTAACCACTTTTCATCGAAAAACTACCGTATGCTGCACTGGCAGGACGTCGATCGACGACTTGCTCTCGCCGGTCTGGATACGCCAGACGCGATTCAGGCTAAATCATCTTCAGAACTGATGAATTTACTTGGTGTTGATGGACTTATGTATGGCGACATTACCCACTACGACAAAAAGTTTGCAGCCGTCTATGCTCAAGTTGCAGTTGGCGTAGAGCTGAAATTTGTTGGCGATAAGGCTGGCACTATCTGGGAGGTAAAGGATGTGCAAAAGAGTCATGCGGGCGGCGTGTCGACAACCCCTGTCGGCCTGTTACTAAACGCACTGGTTGCCGCTAAGCACATTTACGGTGACATTAATCTGTACCGCGCCGCGGACGAACTCGGCCGAGATCTCGCAAAACAGATGCCCGAGCCCGCAAACCTATCTCAGAAGCGCAAACCGGCGATCGCAGATGTGGTTCATTCTGGCGCCGGGCAGTATTTGAGCTACGGCGATGAATTAGAAGTCGTACTTATGGGTGACCCAGGGCTGAACGCGGTTGCGTCAGTCGACGGGATGGGGCTAATTAACCTCACTGAAACCACGCCGGGCAACTATCAGGGCTCGATAAAAATCGACAGAGGCATCAACACTGAAGCTGTTTCAGTCGTTGGCCGTTTACAAGACAGCTTTAACCAAACCAGCAGCTGGGTATCGCCCTATGGTTTAGTCACCATCGACAACACACCACCTTCAAGTGTCCGTGACGCCACTGCCATTTCGCTCGACGGTGCCCTTCAGTTGAACTGGCGTTCACCGGGAGACATGGATATTGCCAAGTATCAAATTACCACAGCGATGACCGAGACCGGCGCGTTGACCAGGCCCATCGAAACAGAAAACTCCGAGTATCGATTTGAGGGGCTTACTAACTTTAAACCTGTATATCTGTCGATTAAGGCTGTTGACCACGCAGGCAATAAAGGGCCCGGTCAACGCTTTGAAGCAACTGCTGCACCAGATCGGCGTTACGGACAAGCAACCATACTTACTGGTGCCCTGCCCACAGTGATTTCTGGTATTAATAAACTAACCCCGGCGGGTAATCCACATCAAATCAACAACGCGACAAGAATCGATACGGGCGGTGTTTTGCTTGTCGCACCGGGTGTTAAATTCGAGTTATCTCGCAACGCAAAAATCTCTGTACTTGGAGAGCTGCATATCATGGGCAACAGCACAGCGCCGGTCATCGTAACAGATCGATCCGGTCAGGGTTTTGATAACTTTTTGACCATTCAAACCAGCCAGCCGGTTACCGTTGATTATCTAAATGTTGATGGTGCAGGTATCGCAGTTGATGTCACCGCAGGCAGTCCACTCATTTCTAATAGTGTTTTTACCAACAATCAATTTAATGGCATGACAATCTCCGGAAGCGCCAGACCTACGATCAGGAATTGCATAATCAGTGATGCACAGGCTGCGGGACTTATCATATCCGGGCAAGCTCAACCCAAACTCGAAAACAACCAATTCAGTAACAACCAACCATTCCACCTGCAGAATGGATCAACATTGCAATTAGATGCACGGGATAACAACTGGGAACCCGCTGCATCGAATATGACGATTTTGGGTGATGTCCTTTTTTAGCCATTTCGATCATCGCGCAAGATAGAAAAGTCACACGACTAAAAGTTACAAATAGGAACAATCCAATGATGCAATCAGATAAAAGCCTCAAACATGCCGTCTCATCAAGCGCTAGTATCCGAGCGCATGCTTTTTGCTGTCTGTTAAGCCTCAGTGTCGTCGTGAGTGCGTCGACGGCAAAAGCCGAAGAGTTTGTCGAATGGGTCGGCGCCAATAGTGGTGTCAACTGGAGCGCCGCACAGATCGAAGCCGAAGGCGCGGGTATAGCGCCTGAAAACGCGCCACCGAGCACGGGGCGCATGATGGCGTGTCGTGCAGCCATCGTCGATGCGCAGCGTAACCTGCTTGAATCAATCGAGGGGGTTCGCGTCGAAGGCACCACCGTGGTTGCCAACATGATGGTTGAAAGCGATGTGATCAAAACCAGCGTAAGCGGTGTGTTGCGAGGTGCACGAGTGGTAAATCGTGAGCCTCAGCCAGACGGAAGTTGTATCGTTAGTATGACCGCGCCTCTAGAGGGCCAGTTTGCCCAAAAAATCTATAGCGAGGTGCTGGTGCCCGAGCAATTGGCAGGAAACAACGGCGCGTCAATTCTTCCAAATGGGTTGACGATTACGCTGGCAAACGTTTTTAGCACAAGCCTAGAATTGCTTATTCCCTCTGCCATTGCAGCAGAAACAATGCCTGCACCCGCTTGGCAAGGCGCGCTAGATAGACTCAGTGCGCGTTTAACGTCTCTCGAAGCGCTGATCAGCAGCCATCCCACTGTGGTCGCGGCAAAGGACACAGGGCCTACTGGTCTCGTGATCGATGCACGAGGCAGCAACTTCATCCCCTCGATGTCGCCAAAAGTTCGTCAGTTGCGTGCAGGCATATTGTACCCAAATGCAACGCATCAGGATGAAAGAAAAGAACGCGGCCAATTGGTTTCGCTGTTTACCCGTGATCTCGACACAGCAAAACGCCATCCCATTGTAGGAGAGCGACCCATTGTGTTGAAAGCCCTTCGGACTTTCGGTAGCACACGAACTCAAATCGTTCTCGGCAATCAATCTTCAACTAGATTGAAAGGGCTTATCGATAAAGGTTTCCTTAAGGACTCTGGCGTTATCATCGTATTGTAGTTGAAACAAATTATTGCAGTAGAAGGAGCATCGTTATGCAAAAGACCATCAAGACACTTTTTTTCAGCGCCGTGACACTAGCGTCATTGATCTCTTCGCCGTTACTGGCCAATCAATCCTCGATTACCGAGGCAGATGGGCAGTCTTGCCTAGGTGATGATAAATCAAGAAAGCAAACAAAAGATGTCGCGCTCCAAGATGCTAAACGTCTGGCAGTTGAATATGCAGGTTCCTACCTAGAGAGCGAGACTGTCGTTGAAAACTTCCAACTGAAAAGCGACCTAATCAAGGCGTTTAAAAGTGCTGAAGTGAAGGTTATTGAGATTTTAGAAGAAACTTGGCTTGATGGAGATTGTTTTACCATCCGCATCAAGGCTGAGGTAATCCCTAGTAAAGCCGTGATGGACACAGTTGACGATTCGCTGCTGCTCGGTGATCCGAGGGCTCCCCTAAATGTAAAGGTCACCACGGATAAAGACAGTTACGTCACAGGGGAAAACATGCGAATTTATCTTCAGGGCAACAAGCCCTTTTACGCTCGCTTGATCTACATTGACGCTGATAGCAACAATATCCAAATTTTGCCGAATCAACACCGATCAGGTAATTATTTTGCAGGGGTCACAATCTTCGAAGTACCTGAGCATCAAGATCAATTCGTCATGAAAGTAGGCGCGCCATACGGTCAAGAATCCCTGACCTTGTATGCAAGCACCGCGCCCTTGGGTGAACTCAGCGTAACAGCTGCAAATGCTGATGTTTATCTGGTACAAGATAGTGCGCCTGAAATCGCCCGTCGGACGAGAGGAATATCACTCACAAAGTCCACAACGACTGACAAGGAAAAGGCTAAAGCGGTTGCTGAATTTTCCGAGGCAACAGTTAAGATTACCACCTCAACCGAGGGTTAAGCTAAGTACCTCGACCATTAAACCGCCGTTTAAAATATGGGAACGTTAGACCTGAAATGTCGGCTTCCCGCCGCTCAAACAGATTTACTAAATCATCCGAGGCTGCAGCGTAAGCTCCCTCGGTGACCAGCGTCTCACCTCCCACAGCTGTATCCTCGCCGAGTTTACATGCCAAGTCATCTCCTCGCCGATATAGCCTTTGAGCGTCTCTGAGTAAAGCATGGGGCCAAATCCAATACCGATACATAATTTGTCTATTCTTTTATCTGTCGGTAACTGCGAATCGGTTTGTGATCTTAGAG
Source organism: Candidatus Azotimanducaceae bacterium (assembly GCA_965657335.1). Classification (GTDB taxonomy): domain Bacteria; phylum Pseudomonadota; class Gammaproteobacteria; order Pseudomonadales; family Azotimanducaceae; genus UBA4582. Next base: position 10,013 of record CBFHOH010000011.1, on the reverse strand, counting down.
CAAGTCAGTTTCAATTTTTTCTCAAAAGTACTCCAGCCTTGTGAAAATGTGCGATAACTGCCCGGATCCTATCTGTTGCCAGCGGCTACCTTACCAACTAACGTCTCAGGCAGATCGACCATTAACGTGTTTTCTAGCATCAGAACATCGACACAAAAACGTGTTTATTATTGCCATAAATTTATACTCATTGAGTCAAAATAATGTTTTACCGCGATAAATGCTAGACAACTTAGCGGGACAATTCATTCAGCTCAAATTCCTGTAGACTCAGTTCATGTTTTCTATTTATAGATGCACAAATCATGCAATCAAACATGCCAGACGCGAAGTTAAACGTCGCTGAGCCAGACTCTAGTTCGAGCGTCCAATTAACGGGTCAAGAAACGACAGACGAGGCCAGGGTAGAAATTTTGCGCGAATCTATCAGGGCAAAATCGATGCTTACCCTCACTTCGCTCATTGGCATCGCGGTTGGCAGTGGCGCAAGTGCAGTCTTTCTTTCCAAGACAGTGCCATTACTCAATATCCTAATCTGGTGCGTTCCCGTCATGCTTTCGGTTTCTTGGCGTTACCTAATGGCTAGAGAGGTGATTCAGCACATCGATGTCTGGCGTGAATCAGAACTCGAGGTTATGGACCGCAGACTTTATTTATCGAGCTTGCTTAGCCAGACCGTCATAGGCACGGGCATTTGGAGTGTCGCTTTGCTCGGTGGCACTGCTGTGGAAGTTTTTGTCACCGCAATTATTGCTTTCTACGGTCTTGGCGCAATGATCATCTTGTCGTCGGATTTCAGAACCTATTCCCACACTGCTTTACCCCTGCTTGGACAAGCCGTTTTGTTCTGGTTACTTAAGGGCGTTGACGGTTTGCCGATCGCGGCAGCCATTGCATCGCTATTGATCGTAAGTTTACGGATGATTTACTTTACCAGTCAGACATTCAAAGACAGCATCATGATCAGATTTGAGAAAAACCAGTTGCTGCTACAACTTAAAGACTCGGAACAGCAAATACGCGATGCGCTTAACAGTGCCCGTGCGGCAAATAAAATGAAGGACTTCTTCATGGCGGCAGCGGGTCATGACCTGCGTCAGCCACTCTTTGCCATAGGTTTACTGAATGAAACGTTGATGATGCAAAAACAGGATCAAAAGTCGATGGATCTTTTGCGAAAACAACAAACCTCCATCGAATCTTTGGGGCATCTTTACGACAGTCTGCTGGATCTCTCGCAATTTGAGCAAGGTCAGATAAGGCCGTATCTTGTCGTTTTTAACATCAAAGACTTATGCCTAACCTTCGTTGAAGAATTTGAACTGGCTTGTGAGGAAAAAGGGTTGGTATTAGAACACCACCATATGGATCAGAACGTTTTTACTGATTTTGATTTGATCGCCCGAGTATTTCGAAATCTTTTCGCCAATGCGGTTAAGTACACTTCTGCAGGCAAGGTATGTATTTCAGGTAAACCGACCCATGAAGGATTCGAGATCACACTCACGGATACCGGTGTAGGGATACCTCATGATAAACAACAGGCAATCTTTGGTGAATTTGTGCAATTAAGCAAAGGCGAACGTGCTGCAGATACCGGTGTTGGTATGGGCTTAGCCATCGTTAAACAAATTACCAGTTTGCTCGAAATAGATCTAAAACTGACCTCGGTGCCCGACGAGGGCACGACCATTAAGTTCACGCTGCCTGTCGAGGCGCCCGTACTATCAGCAAGAAACCCTGCGGTACTCGCAAAAACCGACTAAATCCTCGGCTTGAGATATCAGTCCCTGACAGCAACCTCATGAGCTCTCAACACAGCCTCCGCGCGGCTGTGCACGCCCAACTCTTTATAAACGCTTTCAAGGTGTTTTTTAACTGTCGCTGGCGCCATCTCCAACTGAGTCGCAATTATTTTGTTGGGCAAGCCTTTTAACAAGCTCAAATAAACATCATGTTGACGACGGGTTAGATGATAGCGCGGCCCCCCTCCCTCGTCGAGTTGAGGCGCAGAACCTTCCCTTGTCTCACGTGGAATTGTAAGATTGGGTCCGGTCGAGATACCCAGCATCCTGATCACATCGGGTGGTAAATAGGATCCTCCTTTCATCACCAGATCAATCGCCGCAACAACAATCTTCATCGCAGAACGCTTCGGAATAAACCCACGAACACCGTGTTCAAAAGCCTTGGTGACCGTCTCGGGCGTGTATGAACCAGAAAATATGACGATAGGTAACTCGGGATATGTTTCTCTAAGCATGTTAATGCTTTCAGTACCACTGGCATCAGACAGATGTAGGTCAAGCATTATGAGCGTGAACTTTTTATCCCGCTCGAGTTTTGCAAGCGAATCTTTCAACGAAAGACATGTTTCGACATCATCAAATAAATCTAAAGCCATCACCGCAGAGGCTAGCGCTTCACTCACGATAGGATGATCTTCAACTACCAACAGCCGCTTATTCAAGCTTTTCGTTCCCCAATATCGATAACGTTAAGTCTAGTCTCAAAATATACTGCTTGATGCTTCGTAGTCTAAACATGTTTGCCACTACATCCAATAGGGCGCAGCATATACGCCATTTGGCGTATATCGGCCGGAAAACCCGTTTCTTAGGTCGTGAGAATCGCGGGTTTAGTAGCCCAATGTCGTATTTAGATAGAGAAGATTATTTCTTATTATCTGTAAGTCGAAGTCAAACCGTAAGGTGCCCAAGTGAGTTCCGAGCCACGCAAACCTAAATCGGGCAACACGCCAGGCACTAAGCTGGACGCCAGGCTAAATCAAGAGCCAGCGCCTAACTCGACAAGCGAACAACAGTTCAACATGCACCAGCCATGGTTCCCCATTTCTTTAGTAAAATCTTCACAGTTTAACGCGTTATTTCCAAACCGACAGAAAAACTCGTCAGATAGCATGGACAAGGAACTCAGACTGTTTCACAGGCTCACGAAAATCGCAGAGCTTGATGTCAATTTGCTGCTGTCAGGTGAAACCGGCACCGGTAAAACCTGTCTCGCCAAACTGGTACATAGCAACAGTCCGAGAGCCGATGCACCCTTTATCGAGATAAACTGCGCAGCGGTGCCTGAAACGCTGCTTGAGAGTGAACTCTTCGGCGCGGCCAAAGGCGCGCACTCTTCGGCCTTTACAGCTATCGAGGGTAAAATATCCGCTGCCCAGGGCGGCACCTTATTTCTCGATGAAGTGAATTTAATGAGTCACGATATGCAGTCCAAACTGCTGCAGTTCCTGAACGACGGTCAATATTACCCGTTAGGCTCGACACAACTCCGCAAAGCGAATGTCAGGCTCATATGTGCGACGAATACTTGCCTCGAGACAGCCACGAATCAAGGTTACTTTCGAGAAGATCTCTATCATCGTATAAATACCTACCCGGTAAAACTTAGGCCACTCAGAGAAAGAAAAGACGACATTGTACAACTGGCTTTGACGAGTTGTGAAAAAGCTATCGCAACACATAAAATTTCAAATAGCATACTTTCGAGCCAAGCATTAGGCGCAATATCGTCTTACGCGTGGCCCGGAAATTTACGCGAATTGAACAATATGATTTTGCGTGCTTGTATCGAAGCGGCAATGGACGATAGTTCAACGATTGAGCTGCACCATCTTGATCTGCAGTCACCACCCGCGCGAATGATACGACCGGCGGAACAGCTCCTTGCTGCGGACTCCGCAACAGAAGAACTGAAATTTGCTACCCAGACGTTCCAACGGGCGTATATTGAAAAGTGCTTGATGCTGCATCAAGGAAATGTCAGCAAAACCGCGAAAGTTTTAGGACTCTCAAGGGGTCATTTGCATAAGCTAATGAATACCCTAGAGATTGACAAGGATGTCACTATTAATTCGGGTAATACGCCTGCCGAAGCGACGACCCAACGGATAGATGGTGGGGATATGAAGTCTAGCAAGCGTCTAGCAGGTGGCGATGGCAAAATTGTCGAATTCAAAAAGAAAACCCGTTAGCCGCACTGACGACGACTTTCACAACAACATCCCAATTGTAAAATCCTCAAGCTAGCTGCTCGCGGCTTTGAACATCGCTTTGCTTTGCTCCGCGCTCGTTTTTAAATCTGTAATCTTTGGTAAGTAATAGTCCTCGCGCGTTTCCAGCGCATGAATTTCCTTCGCCGAATGTTTTGCAAGTTCCGGTATCCAGCGTTTGATATAACGACATTCTTTGTCGAAACGCTTTTGCTGCCGCCACGGATTAAAAACACGAAAATAGGGCTGTGCATCACAACCTGTAGATGCGCCCCATTGCCAGTTGCCGTTGTTCACTGCCGGATCGTGATCGATCAAATGCCTGCCAAAATGTGCCTCACCCTTCCTCCAATCAATGTGGAGGTTTTTAGTCAGGAATGAGGCTGTGATCATTCGCACCCGGTTGTGCATGTAACCCGTTGCTTGCAGCTCTCGCATGCCTGCATCAACGATCGGAAATCCTGTTTTGCCTTGCTGCCATTTTGCAAAGGTTGCCTCCTCATCACGCCATGGGATGTTGCGATATTTTTCGCGGAATGGTGAGCGGTAGACATGAGGAAAGTGGTAACCGATCTGGAAGTAAAAATCCCGCCAATAAAGTTGCTTAATCAAACCGTGCGTGTGTGAATGCGCCCTGCTCACCGTTTGATAAACCTGCCGGACACTTACCAGACCAAAACGCATCAACGCCGACAACCTCGCCGTACCCTCGATGCCAGGCAAATCTCTCGAAGCATCATAATCAGAAAGATCTGAGATGCGATCAAGTTTGTCTTCAACATCCAGCGAGGTCAGTTGCTCAAGGTCTGATGAGCGCCCCGTCAGGTTAATCGGGCCGGGTGAGGTACCATGATCGAAGTATTCGAGATTTGATTGATCAAGCTCAACGGGTTCGAGCACTCGTAGTTGTCGCGCCTTATTGTAATAGGGGGTAAAGATTGTATAGGGCGTTCCATCAGCCTTCGCGACGTACTCAGGCTCGTTTAACAACTGATCAGTGTAGGTGAAGAAATCGACTTTCTTAGTCTGACACAGGTTCCTAAGGTCAGCGTCGCGGCGTATCGCAACCGGCGTGTAGTCCCTGTTAATAAAAACGCCATCTACAGCGTGGGAATCAATCAAATTAGACACGACATCAACGGGTTTACCCTCAAATACTGCCAGCCTGCTGCCGTGCGCGCGAAGCGCCTCGTCCAGTTTTCGTAACGCCATGGTGAGGAACGTCAAGCGCTTTTCAGCTTCACGCCACTTGCCAAGTAATTGAGGATCGATGATGAAAACCGGAATCACATGTTTCGATGCTTCCATCGCCTCAATGAGACCGAGATTGTCATCTAAACGCAGATCCCTCCGGAATATAAATATGGATCTTTCTAGCATATCGGGATGTCACCTGACCGTTGATTCGTTGAATTAAATCCCATTGCGCAGCATGAGTTCTTTCGGATGTGGCTCGAGGTAGTACTGACCCGCGATGTAATCGCTAGGATACTTACGCAAAAAGTGGTTTAGCAGCGTGATAGGCACAATCACCGGGACAAGATTTTTTCGGTGAGCCTCAATGTGCTCAAGCATTTCCGCTTTCTCGTCTGACGTCAGATGGTTTTTCACGTAGCCCATCACATGCATAAGCACATTGGCGTGCTTGCCCGGCCTTGCCAATCGCTTTAGCCCCTTCATCAATGCACAAAGGTATTCAGCAGCGAAGGAATCGAGTTCAGCACCAACGGTTTTAGCAGAGAGATCCGACAACATCCTGCCAAGGTCACGATAGGCCGCCTCGTCATGCGCCAGTAGCAAAAACTTGTGTCTTGTGTGGAATTCGATGAGTCCGGACCGCGTAAGCCCACTTGATAGGAGCGTTTGCCAACGAAACATCGTGAATACGCGTGTTACAAAGTTTTCACGCAGTCTTGGGTCTGTTAACCGACCCTCCTCCTCGATGGGAAGGTCCGGGCGCTGAGCCATCAGCCTGGCCGTAAAAATACCAGTTCCACTTTTGTCTGGCGGACTCGCTTCCTTGCCATACACTTTTACTCTCTCCATACCGCAGCTAGGCGAGTCTTTCTTGACAATGTAACCACTGAACCCAGCCATCTCCGGTGTGACGGCGCGCGCGTAATCGTCAAGTTGCTCTGTGTACTCGAGCGAATAGTCTCGCACTTCGACTGCACGAATATTATTTGATTCAGCCTCGGTAACAAGCCTTATGGGCTTTCTTGGTGTCGGCAAACCGATCGCTTGCTCAGGGCAAAATGAAACGAAGTCAAAGTAATCGGAAAGTGTACCTGTGACATAGCTGTTTTTTTTATGGCCGCCGTCAAACCTGACGGGTTTGCCCAGAAGGCAGCTGGAAATACCCAGCCGGGGACGGGGCACTAAATTGTTCATATTGACGCTTTCCCAGGAGACATCGGATTTAAAAGTAATACAGGCGTATTTTTCCGATACGCGATGTAGGTCTCGTCATTGCCCCAGCGTCGCTTGGCACTGTGTTCCAACATACGCACGCCACTGATTTTGACGAGCAAAATGTAGACGAATAAAGGAGAAATTAGCGTAACGTATTGCCATCCCTCTAACGCGGGTATGGCGATGACTGCGATGCCTGTCCACAGCATAATTTCTCCAAAGTAGTTGGGGTGCCTGGACATTGCCCATAGGCCGTGGGTAATGAACTTGTCTTGATTAGCTGGGTCGCGTCTGAAGGCTGTTTTCTGATTATCAGCAATCACTTCTATAGTGAAACCGATGACCCAAAGCAGCGCACCAATAATAACAAACGCGTCTATGCCGTAAGCTTTGCTTGACGTCAGTGCTGTTAAACCGGCAGCGAACGTAAGAAAAACCCACAGACCTTGAAGCGTCCAAGTCATCATGTATTGCAAAAAGTCAGGCTTAATTTTTCTGAATCTGCTGTCGTGGCCTACCCTGCTCACCCGCAGGAACAAAAAAGTGCCCAGCCGAGCAGCCCAAATGGCCACCAGCAATGCTACTAGAATAGCCGCGGGTTCTCGCTGCGAGAAGAAAAGTGCAGCAAAAGCTAGGCATAAATAAGTTACGGAGCCCATGAGATCGAAATATTTTTCTGTTTGATAGACGTAAGCAGGAATGAAGGCGATCCACTGAATAACAAACGCCGCTAAACCGAATGCGAACAAAAGAGGCATCCCTGCAACAACCAAGCCGCCTTGACCTCCTGCGAAAGAAACAGCGAGCGCGACAGACACCGCCGCGACGATACCAAATATTGAAATGTGATTCTGACTCATATGAACCTCCTGTGTGGTGCTCGTGAGAAACAAGGACAACGCAGGAAGCGCGACTCACGACGAACCGATTTATTTACCGCCGTTGTCCTAACGGAGCGTTATTTTTATAAGGTCTTTGATTTTTTCGTATCAAGAGTTGGATCAGATCACTTCAAAGGTAAATCAGTCTCGAGTAACCACGTATCCTTCTGCCGCCAGCACTCCTCTAGCCATTCAAGGCCATCGATACTACTTTTTGCCGCGCGGGTGACTTTAACGTGAACAACGTCGACTAATCCACTCATACAACGCCAACAATTATCATCACCGGATTGATAGCCAAGGGAAAAATCGATGATCGTCGTTGTGTCTGGCACGGATGAGAAAATCATACCGAATCCGCCGGGTTTAGGTCGCAATAGTGATTGATATGGCGAATTACTTGCGCTTCGCTTTGCATCAGTGAAACGCGTGCCCTCTGGAAAAAGTAGCAGCGCGCCGGGGGAAGAGCCAAGCTGTAACGAAGCATGCTGGACGATTTCAAGATCCCTCGATCTTGCTTCACGATCACCTTTTCGTTGCAGTCGAGGGAAATTCAAAGCAACACACACCCAACCCAAAACGGGCACCCATAACAGCTCAGTTTTGATCAGAAACTTTAGCATCGGTCCATTTCTACAGATCAATGTTTGCAACGTGAAGATATCGAACCAAGATCGATGGTTGGCAATGATTAGTGGGCTTTCATTCGCTCGCAAGTTGTCTAGCACGTGATCTTTATCTTCGATCTGAAAACGGACACCTAATACGGTTTCAATCCACCAGCCATGTATCCCTGCGGCGATCCGATAGACCTTGTCGACCAAGACATCTGTTAGCGATATTACAGCGGATAAGGGAAAAACGAATCGCAGTAAAGCGGACAACAACAAGAAAGGAAGCCAAAACAAAAGATTTAGCGTAATAAATGTGAAAGATAAAACGCTGGTTGCATGTCGCATTACGGTCATTCGAACGCCTTTTTAAGCCAAAGTTAGCGGTGAATCGCATAATATCCGGTAATTATTTACCAAATTATTGATTTTACGAAGATATATGTACTCGTCGTGATCCAAAGATACACCATTGGCGTAAGAATAGATGAAATTGATACCCGAAGTCCTATATTATGCATATACGTTTTAAGTCAGCGCGAAAAGAAGCACCAATGGATGAGCCACAATACTGGAGTGCCTGCCTCGAAAGAGTCGGCAGCCACGGGGACAGAGAAGCATTTACGGCGCTCTTTGAGCACTTCGCACCCCTGCTCAAATCATTTTTGGCAGCAGGTGCTGGACAAAACTCGGAGAACATCGAGGAGCTCGTGCAAGAGACCATGGTGAAAGTATGGCGCAAGGCGGCTAACTACAACCGCAGCCAGAGTAACGCAAACACATGGATCTACACGATTGCTAGAAACACACGCATCGATTGGATTCGGAAACAGATTAGGCAAAACCCAAATCAGCTGCACGCCGATGACATATACGACACAGAGCCGACCGTCACCCCACACTCCTCTCTCATCGAGCTACGCAACAAGAGAGACATTGGCGCGGAAATCAAAAAGCTACCTCCTGCGCAATCTGAGGTCTTAGCATTGATGTATTTTCAGGGCCACTCTGGGCAGCAGGTCTCGGAGGCACTTAGCATTCCTCTCGGCACGGTTAAGTCTCGTATCCGTCTAGCGCTGAAGCGATTAAAAGTCGCACTGGCTGAAAACGAGTTGGAGCTGGAAGCTCGAGAGGAGGCACACGCATGATTGAAAGACACCCAGACTCTTCTTTTCTCGTCGAATACGCCAGTGGTTCAGTGGATATTGCACCGAGCATCGCCATTACGACTCACATCCAATTTTGCGATCAGTGCAGAAGAACAGTGGAAAGCCTCCAATCCGTAGGCGGAGAATTGCTCGGTCGCGCTAGCTCGGACCCCGTTAGTGACGATTTGCTAGATAGCGTGTTCGCTTGCATCGACAGTGGCAGTTCAGACGGCGAGCGGTTTGAAAGCGGGAAGCAAGATTTTATCCCTGCCGAGGAAGAAAACGAGGTTATCAGTGAGCTTTCGAGCACCCTACCCGCTTACATCAAGCAGTTTCTCCCCGCTGAAAAACTCAAGTGGCGATTCTTATCACCATCACTGAAGACAGCAACGATTAGCGTCGGAGAAGATGTACACGAGTTGTCTTTTCTTAAGATCAAAGCCGGTGGTAAAGCGCCTGTACATAATCATAAAGGCACTGAAATCACCGTTGTGCTCAAGGGTTGTTTCTCAGACGAGGACGACCTTTATCATCCTGGTGATTTTATTGTCAGGCAGGAAGGTGAAACACACCAGCCGTTTGCGGCACAAAACGAAGAATGCATTTGTTTGTCCGTTTTATCAGCCCCTATCCAGCTGACAGTTCATTAGTGACTGCATTACCCGACCTTTGTTATCATCGACAACGGAAGAGCGTCGCTCCCGGTGGGGCGCGCGGCCTTCAAAGCCGTTGAGCTGCTGTTAAGGTGGCTGGTGGGTTCGACTCCTACCTCTTCCGCCAATATATATTCTCTTAACTTCGAGCAATTAGCAGAATAACATCCAGCGTGGTAGACACTGTTAGTAGACATTGGCGCGTCTCGCGCGGTAAGACACCTTCCCAATTGGTCGCTGTTTGTTAACAGGTATCCGCTCGACAGGTTAAGTCTGCCTAATTCAAGCAG
>CBFHOH010000010.1:0-130430 GCA_965657335.1 Candidatus Azotimanducaceae bacterium | reverse complement strand
GGTTACAACCTCGTTTTCTTCAGCACAACAGGTACTTATGGTCCTGAGGAGTTGACGGCATACGAGATTGGTTATAAGGGTCAACACCTGGATAACACCCTGCAGGTTAATGCCTCAGCGTTTATCTATGATTACACTCAGATACACACTTCTGGATCAGAGGCCACCTCATTGGGCGGTGTAACTACATCTATCCTGCCCGCACCTGGTGCAGAGGTTCAAGGATTCGAAGTTGAAATTCTGTGGCTCGCGACTGACAACATGACGTTGGGTGGTAACTACTCGTATACTCCGAATAAGTTCACTGAATCGTTGCTGTTAGCCAACACAAACGATCCTAGGATCCCACCAAGCCTGTTCAACGCAGTTGAAATCCGTAACGATATCAATGGCAATCAGCTACCTAACGTAGCTGAGAATAAAGGCTCTGCTTACGTTAGCTACGGCTTCCCCTTCAGCTCAGGTAATCTTGAAATGCTGGCAAGTTATAGCTGGGTAGACGGTGTATTCCATACACCATTCGAGGATGACCTCGACTCTACTCCGGGTTACGAGCGTTTGGATCTGAGAGCTACGTGGAAAAATGACGATGAAAGCCTGATTATTGCTGCGTTTGCAAACAACGTGCTTAACGAAATCGGTATTCGTCAGCTTGAAACTCACGGTGAAGGTGAAGGTTTCCGTCGAACTGGTCAGGTTACAGAACCTCGCGTGATTGGTGTAGAACTTACCAAGAAGTTCTAAGTTCGATTCAACACCAAAGTAAGACAAGAAAGGGAGCCAACAGGCTCCCTTTTTTTTTAGATTCCTCTCCCAACGCGCTGACTCGGCAAAACGACATAATCGCCACAATGCCAGTCCTGAATCGATATCCATTTCAGTTTCATTGACTGAGAGAAATTTTCTAATGATTTTTTCGCGGGCTCTCGCTCTCCGGGTATGCAGCTATGCCCGTATGAAACAAGTTTCTCGCAACACGCCATTCGAGCGGCTTAACTAATAGATATACGGGGTCGTCCTGTAAGAGCATGCTGCAACGCCTAACGGCTCTCTTTCGTTGGCACGTGGTAGTTGAAAGTTTACATACAATAGACGATCAGCAAGTACTCTGGGATCCCGTTAGAGAGATTGTTCACTAACGGGAGACGATACAATCGTGTTTCAGGGGTCGAATGGCTCGGCACCAAATGATTTTATCATCTCCCCTACCTTTGACTTCACAACTTCCAATTCAGATTCATCGGTACCGCGCATCACCAAATTGGTGCCGTATCCGTTTTCGCGATAAAAGGGATAGCTACCTAAATCCACTTCCGGATGCTGGTTTTGAATATCTTCAAGCGCACCAGATACCGTGCTTTCGCCAAGGTAAGCACCGACAGAGCGGGATCTTACGGGCTTGGCACCTTTTATCTGTTTATCGCTAAACGTGCTCGCCATTGCTTGCATCACGCTCGGCACACCAGCCATCACAAACACATTGCCTATCTGAAAACCTTGCGGTCCACCGGTCGGATTATCAATAAGCTGACTGCCTTCTGGTACCCTTGCCATCAACAACCGTGATTCCATCACCTCAGCCGAGGCATCTCGTCTTCTGATCACGGCCTCAATTTCAGGGTGTCTGATAACCTCGACACCAAACGCTTTTGCCATACAAACAGCGGTAATATCATCGTGTGTGGGACCGATACCACCAGTGGTAAATATATAATCGAATTTCGCTCTACACTCATTCACTGTATTGACGATCACTTCTTCAATATCAGGGATTACTCGCGCCTCTACCAGTCGCACGCCCAGTTCGTTAAGCACCTTTGCTAGATGTGCAAGATTGGTGTCCTGCGTTCTACCCGAAAGGATTTCATTGCCGATGACCAGCATGCAGCCGGTTACTATTGGTTCTGCCATGACGTTTCTATTTGCTCCCGTGTTTATCTTACCCACTGATTTTTTACTGTCTTTTGATCTGAACGCGTGATCAACCCATCAAACCAGATTTCCAATCGAGGTTAACCGACGCGAAGCGCGAGTCTAACGGTTTTCTCACTACAGGTAACGTTGTTGATGAAGAATATGTGACTCCGCAGAGCATTCGTATTAAGGACGACCTTCTCGATGCATTCAACCCATTTTGAGTCAAACCTTTTCCAATAAAACATGGGTTTCAAATCCTATAGAGCGCGTTCGCGCTTAGCACTTTCCGATAAAAAATTCGCGGCAAAAAAATCTCCGAAGTCACTAAAGATTTTCGGTGCATCCGTCTGAAAAGTTTCAAATGTCTTAATTTACCGTATCGCATTAACAAAACACACTTGTCTTAACAGTTGACTGAAAAACACAAAACAAATGAGACGCCAGCATAGTTAGTGGGAGTGAGACACAAAACATCCCAGTTTGGGCTTTCAGCGTATTTACCTTAATCATTAATCTCTATTAAAACGTAAACGGCGGCGCATCTGACGACAAAACTATTCGCGACGCCTGTAATGGTCTGATGTTATAGTAAAACGTTCCAATTCTGCACGAAACTTGGCTTTTTTCACTTGCCTCTTAAGCATCACGCAGGACCGCCTTGAAGTGCTGAAAGCACAGCCAAAAACACAACTGATACAGAATTCGCATTTAGGAAAAAAATGAAAAAAGCTGCTGATGAGCTCGATCACATTTATATCAAAGGTGCCCGAGAGCACAACCTTAAATCGGTGGAAGTCAAAATTCCTAAACGAAAACTTGTTGTTCTGACTGGCGTTTCTGGTTCTGGCAAATCCTCATTGGCATTCGACACCCTTTATGCTGAGGGTCAGCGACGCTATGTTGAATCTTTGTCAGCTTACGCCAGACAATTTCTGGGTCAGATGGAAAAACCAAAATATGACATGATTAGAGGCCTCTCCCCGACAATCTCCATCGAGCAAAAAACCACGGGAAGAAATCCCCGCTCAACCGTCGGCACGATCACCGAAATATCTGACTATTTAAGAGTTTTATTTGCCCGGGTTGGTATCCAGCACTGCCACCAATGCGGCAGTAAAGTGCAAAGCCAAACACCACAACATATCGCAAGAGAACTGATAAAACTGCCCGAAGGAACCCGCCTTCACCTAATGGTTCCTTTGCTCGTCAACCGCAAAGGCGAGCATCGGGAGATGCTTGAAGATGCTCGAGTTCAGGGGTACGTAAGACTGAGAATTGATGGCGACATCGTCAGAAGCGACGAGATCGACTCGCTGGACAAACGTAAAAAGCATACAGTAGAAGCTGTAATTGATCGTCTCGTCATCAAGGAAGAGGTCCTCGAACGGCTAACCGAATCTGTAGAATCTGCGCTTAAACTCGGTCAAGGCGTGCTGATAGCAAACATCAACAGCACTGGTCATCCGAGCAGAGACCAAATTTTTTCCGAGCACATGTCCTGTGCTGACTGCGGCATCTCTTTTCCTGCGCTATCACCTCAGGCATTCTCATTTAATAGCCCTCAGGGAATGTGCTTGGAATGTAATGGCTTGGGCACGCAGGTTGCCTTCGACCCCGACCTACTGATACCAGACAAGGAACTGAGCCTTGAGGAAGGCGCACTAAAACCCGTCGGGAAGGTACATCCAGATAACAACTCTACGGGTTCAGTCTTTCACCGACAAGTGTTCAAACACCTCAAAATTCCGACCGATAAGCCTTGGCGTAAACTCACTAAAATACAACAAAGCAAAATCCTCAATGGTACCGGTGAACAGCGGTATAAGATTAACTGGGGTCGCCACGGCACGACGCAATCGCGCTATGAAGGATTACTTAATCGGTTAATGAGACGGTTTAGAAACACCCGCTCCGACGGCATGAAAAAGTGGTACTCGCAATTTCTAGCGAACTCACCATGTACTAGTTGTCAGGGCGTTAGGCTACGTCCCGAAAGCGCTTCGGTTCGGGTTGCCGACAAAACCATCGTTGAAGTCTCTGCATGGACGATTGATCAAACGAGCCAATTTTTTCACGGAATGAATCTCCAAGGCGCCTCGGGAGAAATTGCTGCAGAAGTATTAAAGGAAATCTGTAACCGGCTCAGTTTCTTGGTATCTGTTGGTCTTTCCTACTTATCTCTCGACCGACTCGGACCTAGCCTGTCTGGCGGAGAGTCTCAACGCATCAGGCTAGCAAGCCAAGTTGGCTCAGAGTTATCGGGCGTCATTTATATCCTTGACGAACCTAGCATCGGGCTACACCAGCGGGACAATGAAAAATTGCTATCCACACTGTGCCGTATGCGCGATATTGGCAACACCGTCGTCGTGGTTGAGCACGATGAGGAAACTATTCGACTTGCAGACCATGTCGTTGATTTCGGTCCCGGTGCTGGCACCCGCGGCGGCAACATCGTTCATGCTGGCAGTGCGAAGAGTTTGGAGAAAAACAGGAAATCGCTCACGGGAAATTATCTCTCAGGCAGAACCCAAATTGAAATACGCCCCGAGCGCAGAACTCACAATGGCGCCATCACCGTGGAAGGGGCAAGCGCCAACAACCTGAAAGATGTTACCGTGGATTTTCCTCTGGGTATTCTCACAGCAGTGACTGGCGTCTCTGGCGCAGGTAAGTCGACCCTCGTCAACGACATCTTGCATCCAGCACTCTCAAGACAGTTTCACAATGGCACTCAGAAAGTCGGCGCGCACCGCAAAATCACAGGCTTAAAACAACTCGACAAGATCGTTGCGATAGACCAACGACCTATCGGCAGGACACCGAGAAGTAACCCTGTCACTTACATCAAGGTTTTCGATGAAATAAGAACCTTTTTTTCTATGCTACCCGGTTCCAGAATGCGCGGATACAAACCGGGTCGCTTCTCCTTCAATGTAAAAGGCGGTCGTTGTGAGGCCTGCCAAGGTGACGGCGTTCGAAAAATCGAAATGCATTTTTTGTCGGATGTTCACGTTCAATGCGAGGAATGCGAGGGTAAGCGATTTAACGAAGCAACGCTCGAAGTAAAATACAAAGGCAAGTCAATTGCAGATGTCCTCGAACTTACAATCGCCGATGCTGTTGATCATTTTTCCGAACATCCAAAAATTGTGTCCAAACTTCAGTTGCTCGTTGACGTCGGGCTGGACTACCTTCACATGGGACAACCTTCATCGACCTTGTCCGGTGGTGAGGCACAACGAATAAAACTCGCGCGAGAGCTATCGAAGGTCGCCACAGGCAGAACCTTTTATATTCTTGACGAACCAACCACGGGGCTACATTTCGATGATGTGAGGAAACTGCTAGTAGTCCTAGACAGGCTAGTTGACGCGGGCAACTCTGTGACGGTCATCGAGCACAATCTCGATGTTATTAAAACTGCCGACTGGATCATCGATCTTGGACCAGACGGCGGTCCCGGCGGCGGCAACGTCATCGCGCAAGGCACACCAGAGGCCATTCAAAAAGTAAAAGCGTCGGAGACTGGTAAGTATCTCAAGGATGCACTTAAGTCGAACCAACCAAAAAAGCGAGCGCGAGGTAAAGCATGAGTAATAACATCGAAACCGCACAACGTTATGCAAATCAATCCGTGCTTATTACGGGCGGAGGCTCTGGCATCGGACTCGCTATTGCAAAACGTTTCGCGAGCATGGGGGCAACAACGCTTATATTGGGTCGTTCTGAGTCACGCCTCGCGCATGCCGTTGATGAAATAAAGTCTATCAACGGAGGCGGGCAACACACATTTTTGGCCGGTGACGTTTCTGATGAATCGACTATCAAGGATGCGGTCAGCAACGCTAGTCATCTTGCGCCGCTTGCAGTTGCGGTTGCAAACGCGGGGATGGGCGGACTATCACCGGTTATCGCAACCGAGGTTGATCATTTTGATGACATCATGCGAACCAATTTACGCGGCACTTTTCTCGTTTTCAAACATGCGGGTCGAGCTATAGCCGCCGCTGGCGGCGGCGCGATGTGCGGAATTTCCAGCATCGCAGGCACTAACACCCATCGGTTCATGGCACCCTATTGTGTCAGCAAAGCTGCGATTGACATGTTGATCAGAAATACAGCAGACGAGTTGGGTCTAGCTAGCGTTAGAGTGAATGGTGTCAACCCAGGTTTAGTGGAAACTGAGCTCGCCACCGGACTTTTCAGCGATGAAAACGTTTACAACGACTATCTGAATTGCATGCCCATCAGAAGACATGGCCAAGTTGAGGATATCGCTAATGCTGTGGAGTTTTTGTGTAGCCCCGAAGCGACATGGATTACAGGCGTAAACCTTGCAGTTGATGGTGGCCACCACCTGAGACAGGGTCCGAATGTGGAGCCATTTGCCCGAGCAATATTTGGTGACGAGGCTGTAGATCTCTAGCCTCTAGTCTTGATCCAATTTCTTGGCCCTGGGTCAACCCGGGCCCAAATGCGCTTACCCTGCTCACTGTCTATCAGTTTTATTGTCCTTTGACCGCGAGTCCAGGGGATAATCTGACAACCGTCGTTCACCAAATTACTCAAATCTCTGTATGCGCGTCTGCGGCGATAAACGCTTCGACCAGACCCACAAAATATTTTTCACCATTACCTTTAGGGATTGTAAACAGCGAAAATTAAGAACCATCAGCGGTAGCCTATGAAATTTGCAGTCTTCAGGTGATATCCGCTACAGTGATGTTTACATTCTTTAACAGCGATACAACCAAACACCTAATGTCCGACTATGATCCAGATGAAGTAGAGATTCGACCCGCCGCAACTGTCATGCTAATCGCAGACCGCCCCGACCTTCAGGTCTTTATGATGGAGAGAAATGCCAATATCGTATTTGCTGGTGGCATGTGGGTATTTCCGGGCGGCCGTGTCGACGCAACCGACAACCCGCAAAAATTTCAAGCTTTGAGTGCCCATAGGTCAGATGAAGAAGCCAGCTCGCTTATGGGGCTGAGTAAAGGTGGCTTGAGTTATTACATCGCGGCGATTAGGGAGTCATTCGAAGAAGCGGGCATCTTATTGGCATTAGACAAAGATTCTCACGAACCATTAAGTCTTGCTGGCAAACAAAACTCAGCGCGTTTTAATGTGCACCGACAGGGTGTCAACGCCTCAGAGCGCGACTTTCTCGATATTATTGAAGAAGAAAACCTGATACTCGACGCAGGCGCTATGCACTATATTGCGCGATGGATCACCCCCAAAGGCCCTCCTCGACGATACGACACGCGGTTTTTTATCAGCCGCATGCCTGAAAATCAAATTCCGTTGCATGACGATAACGAGCTGGTTCATTCGGAGTGGATATCACCGCTTGAAATACTCGAGAAAGTCAAAACTGAAGAAATGGTGCTGATGAGTCCGACATTGCGCATGGTTAAATCACTATCGTTATTCAAAAGTGCAGATGATGTAATAGCGGCCGCCTCTGCGAATCTGTTAGACGAAAGGGTAAAGGTTAACAGGTACAACGATCTCGTATTACCCGGAGACCCATTCTACGATGAGGCAGATGAAGACATCGAGTTTGGCTTCACAAGACTGCGCCCGCTTTAACCACCCTGCAATACCCTCTTCAGAGGTCGTTAGAAAAGCAACATGAGCAGACAGAAGACAAAGACAGACCATGAATATATTGTTTTGGGCATTGGCGGCGTAGGAAGTGCTGCGCTGTATCATCTGGCAAAACGCGGAGCTGATGTTCTTGGAATAGATCAATATCCTGCGGGACACGACAAAGGCAGCTCTCATGGCGACAGTCGCTTAATACGCTTGGTTTATTTTGAACACCCAGACTATGTTCCCCTGCTCCGCAATGCTTTCGAACTGTGGCGAGAACTAGAAGTTGAGTCTGGGGATGAATTGTTAAACATGACGGGACTGCTGCAAGCCGGCCCCCCTGACGGCGAGGTCATTACTGGATTATTAAAAGCCGCAAAGATACACCAACTTAAAATGGAACAACTGAGCCCAGAGGCTGCGAACAAACGATTTCCGGGCATCAACCTTAAAGCAGAACAAACTGCCATTTTCGATGAGAACGCAGGCATTCTGAAAGTTGAAGATTGTGTAAAGACCCACGTCAAACTTGCCCAGAAACACGGCGCGCAGTTAAAGTCGGGTCAGGCAATAAGCTGGGAACAACAACATAACGGTATCAGCGTTCAAGTCGGCGAAGAAACGCTGCATTGTCAAAAACTGATTATCACTCCTGGCGCCTGGGCCTCGGACCTGCTGCCGGCATTGAGCCCTTTCCTCGAGATTCGTAGAAAGTCACTATTTTGGTTCGACAAGCACTCCCCCCAACATGAGCTTGGGAATGATTTTCCAGTCTTTTTCATCGAGGATGGCGATCACAATTTCTATGGTTTTCCAGCCATGGATAAAAAAGGCATAAAGATGGCGGATCATCAGGGCGGAGAGGTGATGTCTTCGCCAACAGAACTGGACAATACGCTTGATGCTAACGCGTTGCTGGAGATCTCAGGCGCACTTAATCAATACCTTCCCGACGTCGGTGACCATTTGTCTCATTACACTAACTGTATGTACACCATGAGCAGCGACGACCATTTTATCGTTGGGCAGTATCCGGGCAATGCTGATGTGCATTTTGTGGCAGGTTTGTCTGGGCATGGATTCAAATTCGCGACGGTCCTTGGACAAATTATGGCTGATTTAACGATGACGGGAGAAACAATGCACCCGATATCCTTTTTGAGTCCACGACGCTTTCAACGCTAATATGCCGATAGTTTCTTAATTTAAAAGCCCCGCTATACGCTCTTTAGATTTTGAGAACTGAGGTGGTAACACCTATAAATACAAACTTTTCGTGCTGTCCCAGCGCATCGTGCGAACAGACACCTACAACCCATACTGGGCGCTGTTCTCATAGCAACTAGAGAACAGAAACATCAGAAATTAAAGTATCTGATATTTTTAAAGCATCTGGAAAGCGAAAAAATAGCGTATACTTTTGACGTTTCTGATGAGATTGCCGAATTTATAATATCCCTCGAGGATGCACCCCTTATGAAGTTATGTCTGCGCCACGTTAAAAAAGATACGACTTTTATCGCTGAATGCTTCGACATTTTGGCTCATCAAACAGCCAGTCTGATCACTTGGGTTGCCGATGCAGACATAGATCGTTTGCTGATCCCTTCACGACTTGGGCTATATTCGTTTGAGCAAGCAGCTGACGCGTCTCTGAAGATGATAACTATTGTTGGCAGTTATGATCTCGTTTACAAGCGCGTAACCTTTCGGATTTTAACGTCGAGCAACCAACGATGACGCGACCCGCTATTGTTATTGTCCTCGTCACCCTAATGCTCTTTGTTACGACAGTTTATCTTTCAAATGACACCAGCAATCAAACAACATCCGAAAACGAGAGACCCGCAGCTTCCGCAAGTGCTCCGCTATCAGGGCATGTAGATCAGACTAAACCCATTGTCGAATACGTCGATGTAAAGCTCAAGAAAAAACGATTCTTCGAATACCTTCTACCCATGATCACTGTCGCGAACGCGCAAGTGCTCGCAGAGCGAGGCAAACTGTTAGCGCTGCAGAAACGCTACAACAACAATCCGCTGCTCTCTACGAAAGACCTGTCTCAACTCACCGTAATTAGCAATAAATACAAAATGACAGTTCATAGCCAAGCGGAAAAAAACCATCAGCAAAGTCACATTGAAAAATTACTCACAAGAGTCGACCTTATACCGGCTTCACTCGTACTCGCTCAATCCGCCAACGAATCGGCATGGGGCACGTCGAGATTTGCTGTGGAAGCAAACAATTACTTTGGCATGTGGTGTTTTACCCCAAATTGCGGTGTTAAACCCGCCAGACGCACACCGGGTTTAAACCACGAAGTTGCTAAATTCAATTCTGTTCAGGAAGGCGTTTCCCGTTACGTGCTTAACTTGAACACCAACTCAGCTTATACCGAGCTAAGGCAAATTCGCGCTGACCTGAGACTCGCCAACACTGAAATCACCGGATTCGCGCTAGCCGAGGGCCTCGAGCGATACTCCGAGCGTGGCGACGCCTACGTGGAGGAAATTCAATCAATGATTCGCTTTAACAAACTAGAAGCATTCAACCAGATTTCTACCGATCAAAATTTGCCAGAAATCTAAAACGAAAGGTAAAAATGGACCTGTCTTATTTACCGATTATTGAGCTCTAAGATATTACCGCCCACCATGAAAAACACAGATTAAGCTGAGCAAGCTTCTCAATGGATAGGGAGCGCTTTTACGAAAAGTTTGAAGAGGGGTAATAGTAACAAGTCAAAAAACTACAGGCGCAATTCGCTTATCCTAACAACAAGACTAGTTAGCACCCTTACCTCAACCGAAGCATGTTCAGTGTTCAGGTTGACGAAGTCTGTTCCTGCATATGATAAAGCAGTCGCCACAGTGTCGCGGCAACCAATGCATGATCTATTTCACCGGCTAGTAGCATATCTTTAATTCGATCAATACTCAGCAATACAACTTCTGTTTGCTCGGTCTGGGTATTCTGAATTTCTTTTATCAGCTCTGCGCCACGGCCCAAATAAGTAAACAACCGATTCGATTGAATCGCCGGGTTAGGATTCAATACTCCCAAAGATTCAATTTGTGAAACTTCGTAACCAGTTTCTTCGAGACATTCCCTGGCTGCTGCGATGCCCGGTTGTTCTCCCATATCGACCATGCCGCCCGGAATCTCTAAGGTAATACTTTCACTGCCATGTCGATATTGGCGCACACAGACAATCTCACCCGCATCTGTCATCGGTACAATATTTACCCAATCTGTGGTTTCCAGAAAATAGAACGAATGTTCCTTACGGGTGAGTGGAGACACAGACAAACATTCGTTGACCGTGAAGATTCGACAATCGGCCATCACTTTATGCTGCTTTCGCGCCCAGGGTTTAATATTACTCACATTGCTTTCCTTGATATCTGCAAAAAATTCTAATTGTTATTTTCTAGCCTTGAGAGCCAATAGTGGCTGTCAAATGATTCGTCACCGACAAGGTGACGCCACAATTTAATTCGATTCACAATCTCAAGGCGACTTTCATCCATGGGAAACCATTTTTCGGGTAATTCGAAAATCGTCTGAACTCGATCTCTATGCAGATAAGCATCCGGGTCAAAAATTGCTTTGGGGCCCACGGACTTTTCATCAAGGTCAGAGATGTTCCACAGTTTCACTTGTTTCTCTGTGGCATTGAGACGAATCTTGAACATATAGCGGTGGTTTTCCGTCTGATTTCTGCCGCCGCCGTGCCAGATACCATGATGCATGACGAGCAGTGTGCCCGCTGGACAGACTACATGCTGTTGACCTTTTATATTCTGATAACGCGCGATCGCCATTTCGTTAACCCGCCGAAAGTGGCTGCCCGGGACATATCTAGTCCCACCCATACGCTCTGTGATTTCGTGCGGATAATACATTAACTGGATATCGAAATTGGTCCTAGTATCAATGATCGAGTCTGCATGGATATATTGCGCTGTTTTTTGATTCGGCGGACAGTGATGAATAGCATGATGATCAAAGAGTGGGTCACGACCAACAAGTGACTGAATAATCCCCCTTACCGAGGGTAAATCAAGCAACTGTCTCAGTGCCGGTTGGTCAACATAACACTCAGACAACGGGGTGCCTGGCGAGTAGCTGTGCACTTCAGAATCCTGAATAAGTAGCCCATCCTGCTCCCCTCCTGCTTCAATAGCCGCAAGGACAGTATCGTTTATAGATTCGGGTACAAGCGCATCGAATCGAAGGAAACCCCTTGCAACAAACAGTGCCATTTGTTGCGTCGTCAATAGATTGTCCATGATTACTCTACCTCTACCAGCTGCTCCAACACGATCTCAAAAGGGAGAAAAGACGTGCTGTATTCTGTTCCAGGATAAGGAGGTACAAGTTGAGATATTTGTATTACCCGCCAGCCATCGAGCATCGCCTCCAGGCCAGTATTATAGGGCGGCTCATCCTGACCACCGGGGTGATGAAACGTCTTGCCCGTACCATCGTATGTCGCCCAGCCAACAACCTCCGAATCAAGCGCAGACGACCTGCTGTATAACACCATAACAATTTGACGTTGTTTCATACACAGTCATTCCGGTTTTGGACGTCGGGACTGGAAACCCTACTCAAGGAGTTTTCGACACTTGTTTTTGTAAATATAAGTAAGACGCGACACGTTCTTATAATTACGGTTAATCTTATTCTCCATTCTATTCAAATTGTATTTCCAAGATTCTAAAAATACGGCTTCTACTTCAGAATCAATTGCTTCCGTTCCACCAAACTCACGCTTTCCCGCGTCTTTCGCTAATCTGATATATTCATCCATTTTCTCCGATTCAAGGTTAGCCATTTCAGGCATTTGTCGAACACGCCTGAAAGACCCAGCCATCATACGGTGATAAACTGCACAGGTGACCAGTGCTTCCATGCTCTTATCCGCACTCTCGGCCGGTTCGCCTTGTATGGACGGGCTCATGAGCGCAAAGAACAAGGAAACAGAGATACCACTAAAGGTTGAAAATTTTATTTTAATGACCACTGCTGATTATGCCCACCGCTAGAATTTACATCACACTCATCACATGTGCTGTTCTTGTGATCGTATTCGGATTAACCCCGTTAATCAAATGGCAGTTAGAAACCAGACTAGCTAAATTTCTCTCACTCGATGTATCTATTGGTGCTATCGCGCTTAATCCGCTCAGCGGAACGCTCGTAATAAACGAGCTTGAGGTCGCCGACGTCTTAACGCTTTCAGAGGGCATAATCGAACTAGCGCTGAAGCCTCTGTCCCGCAAGCATATCCACGTCAAAAAAATTACGCTTCATGGACTTAACTCAAATATAAGGAAAAATGGCGACGTCACGAACATTGGAGGTTTTAAAGTACCTGCCAACGATGTCGATATGAACAACGCTAAAACGACGAGTTGGACCTATCAACTGGACAGTATCGAAGTGAACGAAACGCAGCTGAACTTGGCGCTAGATGAGCAATCGCATCAGCTTTCCATCTCGTCTATGAACGCTGGACCCATCATTACTGACCCTGAAGCCCCCGTTAATGTGGCGATCAAGTTTCAATTAGGTGCAACAACAGTCGGTGTTGAAGGTCAATATCAATCCGCTCTATCCTCACAACACAACTTTCAAGGCCAACTGACACTGTCAGATTTCGATCTTAAATTACTAGAACCTTTTCTGAAACAACCCATCGCGGGAACTCTGACAACAGAACAGAATGTTAATTTGAACGGTGATGCCAACAACTTCATCGTGAAGTTGCAAGGCCCTAGCGAAATAATCAATCTTTCTTACAAGCACCTGCGATTTGGCAACGTATCATCGGAACAAAACTTTCAGGCCAGTAAGTCTCACGAGCAGCTAAATATCACCAGCTTAGGGGACATTAAATTTAACAAAATCAGTTTTGAGCAATACGACGTAGAGAAAATGCATTGGCAGGGCACACTTGCGTTTGAAAAAACACCTGAGCATAGCGCGAATTTTCTGGGTTTCGAGATGCGTGTAGACGGCGACGTTTCGGCTTCTGGCATTTCTAATCAGGTTTTTGGCAAAGTCGAGAAAATCGATTTTACATCCGTCTCTTTTGTTTCAGGTAAAAAACTTGAAGCAGAGTCGTTATTGATCAGCGGCGATCAAAGCATCCTAACAATAAACAAGGGGGGCAAACTTAAAGAACTAAAATCCGACATCAAACAAACAGACATTGAGGTGGCATCTGAATCGATACCATCTGGCGAATTTGAAAAGTTGCTACCACTGGACGGCATTAATATCGCCCGCTTTGACATAAAGGAAGGCAATTTACACTTTCGCGACAAGAAGGTCACACCTGAAATCACACTCGCGCTAAATGGAATTAACCTCAGCGTAGCCCCTCTTGCTCGCAATCGGCTTCTGGACTATAAGCTCACAGCCAATCACCAGAAAGATGTTAGACGAGCCGCTAACATCACTAGTGCAGGCAAGTTTCAGGTTTCCGAGCAACTGACAGGAGAGGCAAGCCTGACATTGAAAAATTTCGAACTACATGAAATTAGCGCTTATATGGACGATAGCGTGCAAAGCGGCAGACTCACGCTCGACGCCGACCTGAAGATTGAATCGGGACTTGTACACCTTAAAAACCATATTCTCATCGAGTCGATGAAAATGTCAGATACCAACGCTACTAGCAAAAATAGCGATGGCGCTTCGGTTGCACTTGCGCTGTACCTCCTAAAAGATAAGCACGGAGACATCGAACTTGACGTTCCCATTGAAACAGATCTTGATAACTTTTCGATTGGCACTCAAGGCATTGTATCCAAAGCTCTGCAGGGTGCAGCGCAAAAAACAGCACTAAATTATGCAAAATTTGCACTGCAGCCCTATGGTAGCCTGCTGCTACTGAAAGATATCGCGGGTGCAATCACACAACCGCGTTTCGAACCGATTACGTTTGCACCACGCTCGACTGATCTAACGGAAGAAGCCATTGGCTACGTCAAAAAAATAGCTAAAATGCTTAATGACCGGCCGGAAATGCGCATCACGATCTGCGGTGTATCGACACAACTGGACATCCCAGTGCCCGTCGCCACAAAGTCTGATGATGCAATTGACTCAACTGCAAAGGCTGAAAAACCAATCAAAGCCGAACCCAGCATCCCTGCTCCAACATTTTTACTAGCGTTGGCAAAACGGCGTGGTGACAAAATACGACAAGAAATGGAGAACAACGGCGTTGTTGCAACCCGCATTTTTTCATGCAAACCGACGGTTGAGAAAACCGAAACCGAGGCCAGAGTGGAACTGTCACTTTAGTCCGACATACAACAATCCATATATGTAACAACATATCGATCGCTTATATTCTGCCTAAGCCTTCGCTTTCAGTAAAAGCCCTCGCTAGACTTACTACCATCGAGGCTGAGCCAATAGAGAGAGATTTGTGATTAACAAAGAGCAACCGGGGTGGTTTAAGCGTGCCCTGGCCGTCCCTTATAAAGACAAAACGGTCATCTGCGATGGCGTCGACATTCACTACCTGCTTTGGAGTGACGACGCAACAAAACCTGGGCTCGTTCTCGTCCATGGCAACGGTGCCCACGCCCACTGGTGGACATTCCTTGCGCCTTTCTTCATGGATCACTACCAAGTTCTGGCAATAGACCTGTCCGGCGCCGGAGATAGCGGTCGCCGATCACGATACACCACAGAATCATTTGCTGCCGAGATTAATGCTGCTGCGGACGACGCCGGGTTTGGTAACGACACCATCATCGTAGGCCACAGTTTCGGTGGCTACATTACACTCAGGACGGGTTTACTGTATCGCGACCGACTTGAGGGTATTGTGCTTGTTGACTCGGCAGTCAGACCTCCTGACTTCGAGTGGGAACGTGACCCTAGACGTTCACCGATTAAAGCAAAGCGAATATATGAGAGCTTCGACGCAGCCCATGCAAGATTCAGACTCATGCCTCCGCAGGATTGCGACAATGCGTATCTACTTGATTACATCGGTCACCATTCAATCATGGAGGTCGACGAGGGCTGGACTTGGAAGTTCGACGACACTATGTTTCAGAAATTCGAATTTGGCGAAAACATGCATGAGGACCTTGCCAAGCTGCAAGTTAGGGTCGGCGTTGTATACGGTGAAGACAGCTATTTGTTCTCCCAAGAAATCGCCGACTTTATGTTTGAAGTCCTCGATAAGTCAGTACCGTTTGTCGGCATCCCGGAGGCACAGCATCACTTATTTCTTGACCAGCCTTTGGCCTTTGTAAGCAGCCTTCGTACGTTGCTAGCAGAATGGCGACATTCACGTCCCCAAAGAGTACATCCATAAATTCATTCACAGAGTCGCCGCCATCGGTACATATGCCGAGCCTTTGCAGATACCTTATCGATATACAGATCTCCTCATGAGACCCGCATCTGATTATTGATAACACAGGGTCTCGCCATCTTCAGCATCAACCGTGCTCAATTTCGGGCTTTTCAAATCACCTTTGTCACGTCCTTGTTGCAATTACAGCCGTCGATTTTCGCGCCGTCTTTACGAAGCATGTCAGAACCTGCGAACTGTTTTGTTGAGATGTTTGCTCTCATACACACCTCGCAAACGACCGGAGGCTTCTTTCTCACAGAATGACCATCATCAGCATTGCCCAGAACATCGCGACCTTTCGTACCTTTTGCTTTGCTGGCACAACGTTCGCGCCAATAAAAATCAACAAATGTCTTCATTGACCCAAAGTTTCATTAGCCTCACACTGTGTTAAAACCCAACAAAGTACCGGTAAAAATATGTCAAACGAGATTGTTCTGTTAGAGCAGAGGGGCGCGATAGCTATTGTCACTCTCAACCGTCCTGAAACGTTAAATGCTTTGAGCAGAGACCTACGAAACGAGATCGCTGCAACCTTTGCTAAACTGAAGCAAATGGATGACATCAGAGTTGTTATTCTGACCGGCGCCGGTCGTGCCTTCACGTCAGGTGTCGACCTTAAGGAGGCCGGTCAAAAGGGATTCACACCGAAACGCAACGAAGTCGTAGACCTTGCGGGTACCATTGCCGAATTCCCATGGCCGATCATCGGCGCGATCAACGGGTTCGCAATTACCGGAGGATTTGAACTGGCGCTCATGTGTGACGTTTTGATTGCATCAACAGAAGCTAAATTTGCCGACACCCATGCTCGCGTCGGCATTATGCCAGGCTGGGGGCTTTCACAACGCCTACCGAGGTTGATCGGCATCAGTCGCGCGAAACAGATATCACTCACCGGCAACTTCATCGATGCCGATACAGCCGAACGCTGGGGGCTAGTGAATAGTGTACATCAGCCAGCAGAGCTGATGCCCGCAGCCTTAAAAATAGCTGAAGATATGACTGGTTGTATGCCCCACATGCTGCAGGGCTACAAACAGGTCATCGACGAGGGCTATGGTATGAACTTTGATGAAGCGCTTGTTATGGAGGCCAAAAGGTCAGCAAAACAATCTGCGGCAGTGAGCAGAGAAAGTGTAGAAGCTGCACGAAAGGCCGTGACGACCCGCGGGCAATCGCTACAGTAATCAATCTGCGTCATGGGTCACCGGCGGCGGCATCGCCGCCATGATTCGGTTTACCAAACGGGAGAATGGTAAGCTTTGTATCCATACCGACCCTGTGCCGCTGAGTGTAGCAAGACAAAAGCCCTCGCCGCCGAAAAGCATGCTTTTTAAACCACCAGCCAACGCGATGTCATAATCGATACCCTGACTAAATGCGACTAGGCAGCCTGTATCAAGTCGAAGTGTTTCGTTGTTCAACTGCTTTTTTATCAGGGTACCACCTGCGTGAATAAATACGAGCCCGTCTCCCTCGAGCTTTTGCAGAATAAACC
Organism: Candidatus Azotimanducaceae bacterium; assembly: GCA_965657335.1. Lineage (GTDB taxonomy): Bacteria > Pseudomonadota > Gammaproteobacteria > Pseudomonadales > Azotimanducaceae > UBA4582. The sequence goes on along the minus strand of CBFHOH010000010.1, from coordinate 113,013 downwards.
CTTCTCCACCGAAGAAACCGGCACCAAGACGCTTACTGAAAGCAAGATTAATCGCGGTACCCTTTGCCGCAACGAGGAAGGCGTCCTTCTGGCAGATGACTTCACCACCCTCTTCCGATAAATCAATAGGTACGATAGAACCTGGCAAGGGAGCACTGAAGGCGACCTTACGCTTACGATCACCTTCGTTGGTAAAGTGGGTCATAAAAAGAGATTCGCCAGTCATCAAACGTTTACCGGCACCGAATAATTTACCAACAAAACCGTCCGCGTCTGAGCCATCACCCATTTTTGTTTCAAAGGCGACATCGGATTCCAAATAAGCCATCGCCCCGGCCTCTGCGACAACGGTCTCTTCCGGGTCTAATTCGATCTCTACGAGCTGTATGTCGTGACCGAGTATTTCGTAGTCAATTTCATGACTTTTCATCTATCTAATTCCTCAATTCAGCTGCCACTGTAACTTCAATTTCAAGCGAACAAAGCTTGTCGAAATCGTCGATAACGACGTCCGGTTGCGCCAATCGCATGCTCCATAGCAATTCTCTAGTGCTTTTAATTTTTCGCGCTTTTAGGGAGTTAATACTAGTTGCTGATTCGCAACAAAGATACGGAATGTAAGTAAATCAAACAATTTAATCCGGCCTTTGCCTTGCTTCGGAAACGCCGCATTTCATTTCACCACGCGGGTATGCAGTTTGTTATCTCAGCCACATAAGAATTGGGACAAAAGATAACGCCAAGCCGCAAAACTCCCGCTGTCCAAGATGCGTTACATCAGTCGAACTTCAAAAGACGATTTAAATTTCTTTGAACCACAACGCGACCCAATGCCGCGTTGACATAGAAAGTCTGCGATCTATTCTTGGAACGACATCCTAGCGGTGGGGAATTGCGAAAAATGCTGGCTTACGACAGTTACGATGGTCTGTTGATCGGCGCTTTCAATTTATGACCGTCTCCAACCGATCAAAGGCTTCAATCAGTACCTTTTCGGGCTGGGCATAGCACAACCGAAGGTAACCTTCTCCGGCAGCACCAAAAGCAATGCCCGGCGCGAGGCCAACGCCACTTTCCTGCAAAAGTTTGCGTGCCAGTAACATACTATCTGTTGCTCCGTTGACGCTAAAGAAACAATAGAAGGCTCCGGTTGAGGCAATGAACCTGACACCCTTCATATTCCTGAGCCGTGAAGCGGCCAATGCATAACTATTTTCAAGTTGACCCTGTAACTCACGCAACCTGTCCTCACCCTCTTTAAGTGCAACAACGCCAGCCTGCTGAATAAAACCGGGGGGACATGCGATATTAAACTCTGTCAGCATCGCAAGCGTGCTCTCTAGCTGTAACGGTGCAATAAGCCAACCCAACCGCCATCCGGTCATCGACCAAGCCTTCGAAAAACTGTTTATGGAGATAAACAGGTCATCAGGATTAGTCATGGACAGAAATGAAGGTGCCGCAGCGCCATCTGCATACAGTCTGGCGTACACATCGTCCGAGATGATCCAGATTCCGTACTTGCGACAATGCGTCAAAAGCTGCAGTTGCTGCTCAGAGGGCATCACCCAGCCAGTTGGATTATTTGGAGAGTTCAATACGACGGCTTTCGTCTCAGGCGTCAGCGCACTAAGCAATTCGTTCATGTCGAGGTGCCAGCGATCCTCTTTCACCTCCAGCGTTTTCGTCAGCACGCTCGCGCCAGAGATTTCGAATGACTGAGATATGTTCGGCCAGCCCGGCTCGAGCACCACAACTTTGTCGCCTGGTGAAATGATAGCTTGAGCAACCAGCGCTAATCCCTGAGTCCCCGAAGCAGTGATCGTGACGTTTGATACATCGACTGAAGCGTTATAAACGCGGTTGGTGTAACTCACAACCTCTTCTCGCAGCACCATTTTACCACTGTTTGGTTGGTAAAAATGGTCGCCAGCTTCAAGAGAAGCGACCGCAGTCGCAACAATATTCTCGGCGCTTGGCCAAGCACCCTCGCCAAACCAAAGCGGGATAACATTCGGTTGGTCAAAACCCAACTCAGCAATCTCCCGAATTTTGCTGACTGCGAGCGATCGTGATCTGGCGCTGAGGTAATTATCAAATTCTCTATTCATCTATATTGGTATTTGCTCAAAAATATTTTGCACCAAAGTAATCAATCAGGGCCAATAGTATATGCCATGCACTGAGTTGTTACCCATAATGCTGCGCTTTTTTGCGTGAGAAAAGCCATTAACGCCATACAATATCTCACATTCAGCAACCTCGACCCCAGCGCCAATTAGCGCATTTAACCATCGGCAAACGGTCCAAAGGAATTTCATGGTGCGGGTATGCCGTCAAACCGAATCCTCGCTGCAGCGACAACAGGCGAGCTTGGTCGTCTCATCGGCATCCTGTTACCCACTACACATTGCTCAGACAAACATTTGGTTCTATTATGCAAGCATATCCAGCGCACTCGATTCCTACGTTAGATCGTTAGCAACGAATCCCGCGCGAAATCACGATGCCGCAAGGAAAAAGCATGACAACAATAGACACTGGCACTGAAGAACTGCTTTGCACTATCGACCAAAGAGTCGCCGTCATTACACTTAACAAACCCAACAAGAAAAACGCGTTAGGAGACATACTGACGCCGGCGCTTAGGCAGACTCTACTTGAACTAGATAATCATGAAGAGGTCGGTTGTATTATGTTGACTGGTGCTGGTGACGCCTTCTGTTCGGGTGGAGACGTTAGTGGCATGGGCGCGGATGCCAATACTGGGAAAGATAAAACCCCACTGACAAAAGAAGCCCGCATTCAGAAGCTGACAGAGGCACAAAGGACCCTGACGCAGCGTTTGTACGAGCATTCCAAAATTACTGTTGCGGCTTTACCAGGGGCTGCAGCTGGCGCAGGACTATCAATCGCGCTTGCCTGCGATCTACGAGTGGCTTCCGAAGATGCCTTCCTCACAACCGCTTTCGCCAGAATTGGTCTGTCTGGAGATTATGGCGCTAGCTGGTTTCTAACGAGACTTGTGGGCTTGGCACAGGCGAAAGAAATGCTGTACCTCTCTGAGCGAATCACAGCTAAAGAAGCTAAATCGATCGGTCTTGTCAATCAGGTTTTTACTCCAAACCTGTTTCGCAAACAGGCGCTTGAGTATGCAAAAAAAATTGCCAACGGCCCTACTCAGGCGCTCGGCAGAATGAAGAAGAATCTTCATCTGGGACTCGAACAAGAACTGGCTGACAGCCTAGCACTGGAGGCAACACACCTTATCGAATCTATGGGCACGCAAGAATCAAAAGAGGCAATTTCGGCATTCATGGAAAAGCGTGCACCGAATTTTCACTAGCTACAATTTTCAAACAAGACCATTAGGAAAGCCGTTGCGCCCTGGGTCATCTAGGCAATCTCGCATTTCCAAACTAGCCAGAACTGACCGTAAAGTAAGCAACTCTGCGCTTTATCTACTGTATTGCAAGCGGTCGTTCGGTTTGAAAAACGGTCAGCAAACAACAGCCCGCGACATATTCTATAAAATAAACTATCGCGTATACTTCTAATCATTGTGTGCAAATTATCAGGTGTTAAATTGGCAAGCAGCCCAGACCAAACTCACAGCCTGCTTCTTGCTGGCGACATGACGCTTAAGGCCGGACAAAAAAATGTACTGCTGTTTTTTTCCGTCGGCACTATTCTTGCCCTGAATGCTTTCGCTGCATTTCAGGTTTTGGAGGGCAGCAGTCTGCTAGGCGGCGCCATCCTGCTATTTGCCGTCGCGCTTAGTACGATTACTTGGCAGTTATATCGCGCTGCCGAAAATCCCGTTTCTTATATTATTGTCTTCGCCACATTGACCTTGGCGATAGTTTGCGCGACCTATGTTCTGGGTATTGAAGCATTGATGTGGAGTTATCCTGCGATTACATCAATGTTTTTCGTTTTGCCCCGAATATCGGCGAACTTAGGCGGTCTGTTTATTGCTATTCCAGTCTCACTGCTAGCACAACAGCAACTTGGCACAGAGTTTGCGCTCAAAATATTTGCTGCACACGTATTCACCATCATCATGATGAACATGATGCTGGGTGTGATCGTCGACTTGCATCAACAGTTAATAGATCAAGCAGTAAAGGACCCATTGACGGGCGTGTTCAACAGAAGGCAGATGGACTTGTCTCTGCATGACGTTAAATCCCGCTACAATCGCACCGCCGAACCTGTCTCCATACTCATCATCGACGTCGACCATTTCAAGCAGGTTAATGACAAATTTGGTCATGCAGCGGGTGACAATGCGCTGAAAGCCCTCGTCACCATTATTCAGAATAACATTCGAAAAACTGATCAACTGTTTCGCATGGGTGGGGAAGAGTTTTTATTGTTGTTGTGGGGCACCGCGGGAGACTCAGCGATCAATGTCGCCAACCAGCTAAGACTCAAAATACAGGGTGCTGATCTCATCGAAAATGATCGTTTGACAGTCAGCATCGGCGTTAACAGCCTAACGCAGCACCAATCCGTTGAACAATGGCTTGCCGGCGCCGACGAAGCGCTCTATCGGGCTAAACACGCGGGTAGAAATATCGTTATAGATGCGGAACGTGAATCTATTCGACCGTCTGACTCAACTGAAGTCAGCGACTAGCCAGAACATCATTTGCTGGTATCGGTCTTATCGAAACCTATCTTGAGGCTTGATTCTAGTAAAACTAAACGAGACCAGAGATCGGGATTGCCGCGCCATGAATGGCAGATGACTCAGATGAGCAAAGAAAACCGACTAACGCCGCGATTTCTTCTGGTTTCACCCAAGAGTCAAAGTCAGCATCGGGCATGTCCGCGCGATTTCTTGGCGTATCAATCAGGCTAGGCATCACACAGTTCACATTGATCTTCTGTTCTCTTAGTTCTAGCGCCATACTCTCCGTGAGGCGAGTGACTGCTGCTTTTGATGCTGTGTAAGCGCCCATATTTGCTGCCCCTGCATCGCCCGCTCTGGCTGAAATGTTCACTATTTTTCCGCCTCGATCGAGCATTGCAGGTACAATCGCACTCGCCATATTGAGGATAGAGCGAGCATTGAGATCAAACAGAAAATTCCAGGTTGCGTCATCGGTTTTATGGACAGGGTCCCCCATCAAAAACCCGCCGGCAATATTGCAGAGGATAGTAATCTCGCCAAACTGCCTTAGAACTTTAGCAACGGCTTCTGCGCTACCTTCCCTACTTGTCAGGTCACACGCAATATAACAATGATTCTGTTCCGGGTTCGGATAGGCGCTCGCGAGTATCTCGTCGGAAATATCGAGTACGGCTACTCTGGCACCACGATCCGAAAACCAACTCACAACGCCTCGGCCTAGAACACCGGCTCCGCCTGTCACAACGACCGTATTGTTCTCGAACTTATTACTTTCGCTCATTAAAAATGCTCCTCTGGCTTTGCTTGTCGTTCAAACAGGGCAGCGAGAGATAAACTAACCCGTGCCAAAAATCGCTTTGAGTAGGTAGAAGAAAATCACTGCGAGCACAGCACCCACGGGCAGTGTCACCACCCATGATACAAATATCGTCGCTACCACGCGTAGGTTGAGAGCAGAAATGCCGCGTGCGAGTCCTACTCCGAGCACACCACCTACCAATGTATGTGTTGTTGAAACGGGCAAACTGTAGCCCGAAGAAATCACCACGGTAGTAGCAGCTGCCAATTCCGCTGCAAAGCCGCTACTGGGCGTTAACTCAGTGATATGAGTCCCTATTGTTTTCATCACCCTGTAGCCGTACATGGCGAGACCAGTGACGATACCTATACCACCCAACAGTAATATCCAATTGGGCGTTGCAGACTTCTGACCAACCAAACCGCCGCTTTCGACGATACCATTTACCGCAGCTAAGGGACCGATCGCGTTAGCCACATCGTTTGAACCGTGGGCAAACGCCATCGCACAGGCGGTAAACAACATTAATACACCAAACACCTTCTCAACGCTGATTAAGTCGTGCTGTTCGGAGCGCGTGACCCGCTTTACCCTAGAGAGAACAACAACACCAATCACAGTGATGACTGCCGCAACACCCAGCGCATAGAACATTGACTCTTCGATACTCAAATCAAGGCCTACATGCTTCAACCCTTTAAGCAACGTTACCATGCCAACGACATAACCCATAAGGAACATGTAGACGGGCACATATCGTTTGGCGGCCATGAACGGATCTTCCGCAGAAAAAATGAATCGCTTAACGCTCATGTAAACGACAAAAGACAACGTACCGGCCATGACGGGGGAGACAACCCAGCTCGAAACAATACTGCCCACCGCCTTCCACTGCACAGCCTCTACACCAATACCCACTGCGGCGAATCCGACGATGGCGCCAACGATGCTGTGCGTCGTAGAGACAGGCCAACCGAAGGCTGAGGCGACTAGCAACCATGTACCCGCGGCAAGCAGCGCGGCCATCATGCCGTAAACCAGTAATTCAGGACTGTCTGACATGATGCTCGGGTCAAGGATACCTTTCCGAATCGTAGAGGTTACCTCACCGCCGGCCAGATAAGCGCCGGCAAACTCAAAAACCATCGCGATAACGATCGCCTGCTTTATCGTGATTGCTTTGGCACCTACCGATGTTCCCATCGCGTTGGCGACATCGTTAGCACCAACACCCCACGCCATAAACACGCCGAAGGCGATTGCGAGGATCAACAGGATTGTGCCGTAGTTAGATATTACTTCCATTGACCGGACTCTCTTGCGTTAGCTACCTGGAAATTATGTACATCATTCTGTTGCCCACCGTCTGAGAGTGATCGGCTACGTCCCCGATCCACTCGATAACCCGGTAGAGAAACATGACTTCGACTGGATACAGATCCTTCTCTATTTCGAACAGTTGGCTTCTGACCTTTACCTGCAACCGGTCATTCTCATGCTCTGCCTCATCGAGCTCGGAAATCAGATGATGAATCAAATCAACTTCCTTGCCACTGAACCCTGTTTCAAACAGCTCATCCAGTTCATTTAGCGCCTTCAGAGCGAAGCCGCAGGTAATTTTTGATTTATCAATAAATTCAAGCAGAACATCACCCATTTGCTCTGGGAAGCTCATCTTTCGACCCATCACCAAGCCGGCGATATCTTTGACCCGATTCGGAATTCGATCCTGCATTTGCAGCAACTCCAGTAAATCAGATCGTGATACTGGCATGAACAGACTTCGCGGCAGATTCAGCCGGATATGACTCTTCAGATCATCCGCTTTTGACTCAAGCTCCAAAATAAGCTCGTAAAGGTGCTTAGCTTGTTCCCAATCTCCACTGTTGACCGCTTCAAAATAGGGCCCGAGTTGACCCACAGTCTCGTAAGCAACGTTCATGTGCTTTTGGATCGGTGTTATTGGCGAACGACCGAACAATTGATTAAAAAGAGGATTGCCAACCATAAAATTCTCGCCTGACTTTTCGCGCATTATAGTGACAGATTTCTGAGAAGTAACGCGTAAAAATCGATATTCTCTAAAAAATTCTTGGACCAAGATCATGGCTTCAAGTGCCACAAAAAATCAGACAATCGAGCTCATCCTGTGGTATAACTCGCCCCCTGATGAAAACACCAAACACCTCTACAGATGCGATGCCCCCCAGAACGGCGGCGCTTGACACAAAGGAACGAATCTTCGATGGCCTTGCGATCGTGCTCTCGGGCACCTGCATGCTGCATTGTCTGGCTCTTCCACTGTTGGTGACGGTATTTCCGATCGTTCAGGGCAGCCTGTTGGAAGAAAAGTATTTCCATCTGATCATGCTAGTGCTGATACTGCCGACGAGTCTCATCGCCCTCACCGTTGGCTGCCGAAAACACAAAGACAAGTGGACGATTGCTCTGGGCGCAATTGGTCTGACTGTACTGACGATTACCGCGCTGTTCGGTCACGATTTATTTGGAACGTCAGGTGAGAGAATAACAACCAGCATTGGAGGGCTAGTTCTGGCTGCGGCGCACATCAGAAATTATCTTTCCTGTCGCCGGGTCGACTGTCAGCACGATGAATCAATTGCTGAAGATCAGACGCTAGAGCATTAACACCGAAAGTCCGACGTACACCACCTATAAGTTGCGACGAAACGCCAGTAGCGACTCATAAAGCCCGATGAGAATCGAAACGGTCGGACCTCCGATACGAATTTTACTGTCAAAAAAGACCCTAGACTGGTCTGACTCGATATAGTCGCTCGCACAGACATGGGCTAAATTCTCAAAAGCATAGTGGCCCCGAATACTCGTATGCCAAGTCAGGCGGTAACTTTCGCTGTTCAGCACATCCGATAACTTTATCTCGTATATTTCCGAGACCTCATCAGTATTGGCCTTGATAAAAACAGGCGGCTTTATTATCCCTACGATCGGTTTCATTAGGTAACCAGCCTGTGTGTAATAGTTCCCAAGACTACCCAGTACTTCCACACATTCAGCGTCGAGGTGAATTTCTTCTCTGGATTCCCGCAACGCTGCATCGATCGCATTGGCATCCGTAGCATCCACGGTGCCACCGGGAAAACACAAATGTCCGCCAAAGCGTATGTGCGATTGTCTTTTAGTCACTAGCACAGTTGGCTGATCTCCTCTCAAAATCAAAGGAATCAGAACAGCCGAGGATCGGGCATTACGTTTAATATCTTCGCTGACGGGTAATTCAGCATGGGGATTTCGAATTTCCCGGCGTGCTTCAGGTGCGTTCAAGAACCGACGTATGAGCGGCACAACCGCTGCAAGCTCATCAACATCATTGAGTCGAGGGAGTGGCACGACTTTCGCCGCTCCTCTCTTTGGTTCAGTCGTCACCATCAGAAATCACAATGCTTGCTTCAACTCACGGTATCCAATGAGATGAATACCTGCGTCTAATATGTGCTGTTTCAGCATGGGGTCTTTCCAGGCTAAATAATCGGCATGCCGGGATTCAGGTCTCTCTTTATCTATTGCCATCAGTTCTTCTCCCATTTTTGCAGGGTGGAACAGCATATGACTGAGTCCTGGGCCTACCTTGCTTATCAACTCACGATAAAAAGTTTGCTTGTCTGTCAGCGGTGTTAGCGTGTCTATGTATATTTCGTCAAGGGTTGGGACTTGATGAGTGTCAATTTTTTCAAGCACTTCAGCATAGCCGTCAGCAATATCGCTTTTGTCAATCATGGCAAGCTGCTCACGGGTGATATTTGGCAAAAATGCAGGTACACCAAATTCATCCGCTAGCGCCAGATAGGCAGGCAAAAATTTCGGATGCACGACGCTTCCCATGTGAGTATCAATGTGCGTAATTTCGATGCCGGCATCCAATGCCAATTGTATTTGAGCGCGCATTTCGCTCTCTGCTGCGGCGACGGTTACGTGTCTTACCGCATCTTCTCTGGTCCGCCAGAGATAACCCTGTTCGTCAAGCAAACCCGAAGCGTAATCTCTTGAGCTCACAGCAGGCCAACGAAAAGTGGGGTATTCGCAGGTCAGTGTAAGATGAACACCGACGTCGTAGGCAGGGTTGGCGCGACAGATAACGGCAGCCTCCTGAAACCATGGACCGGCGGTAACAATAGATCCACAAGAAGCACCGCCTATATCTAGACATTCAAATGAAGCAACGTTCGCCGCGTGAGAAAAGCCGATATCGTCGATGTGGGTAATCAGTACTTTGTCATCAGCGCCATAACCCATTTTTCTCAGAAACTCATTCACGATTCCATCTCCTGTCTTACTAGCGGTTTACTCGTTGCAACACATTTTGAATTCAGACTTGTTCCAAACATACACAGATTGGCAAAAATTTATCGCGGAGCGAACACACCCTCGCCATTTATTGTCGCCTGGCGACCGCAAAATTCGACCTCAGTCATCGCTTGCATCAAATCTTGGTCCTGAGTATTCGCAAAGGTTCGCGAACCATCCGGCAACAGACATGCCGCATGTCCCATGGTAGGTCCTTCGGGGCCAAACATCACCGTGTATGACTCGATCTCAACCTCACCGCAATGATCTACCACGCTCGACCTGAAAGGCGTCTGATCGACTTCGTCCTGAACATTCGCGTACTTAAAATCAGCGCCTGGCTCAATGCCCGAATAGATGCCAAATGCATGCTTTGTCAGGTACCCCCCGTTTGCCGTAATCATTCCCTTGGATTCAGGGTCTTTTCGAATCAGCTCTACCATTTTTGCAATACTGTGCATCACGTAGTTGTTGAGGGGTCCGCCACCAAAGGTCAAGCCACCTGTGATAGTCAGTGGTTTATTCTCATCCAGACCAAGCTCTTTCGCAGCCACCTGAACAGCAGAGGGAAAACAGCTATAAACGTCGATATGGTCTAAGTCAGCAACTGCCAGATCGATTAGCTCGAGCGCTCGGTTACCCGCAATGCGGATTGCTGGCGAGCTGTGCAGATTGTCTCTGTTGGATACCATGTAGTGGTCATGCGCATCGGTCCCCGCCAGAGGATAAACCCACTGCGACTCCGGCACACCAAGCGATTTTGCTTTCTCCACAGAGCAGATGATTAATGCAGCACTCATATCTACAGCATTGTTGGAATTCATTAATTTAGGGTAAGGAAAACTAATCACCCTGTTTGAAGCAGAAGCGGTGCGAATGGTTTCTGCGTCAACCTGCTCTTTTATCCAAGCATGTGGATTCGACGCCGCGACTTCACTAAAGCCTGCCCAAAGTTTTGAAACTCTAAGCTGATGCGCTTCGATCGTCTCCTTGCGCTGGTACCGGATAGCATTTTCGAACATGGGGTAGACTTGTATGGGCTGACGAATACCTCTGGCAATTTCCGCCTCACCGGCCATCTTGACATCTTCTCCTATCATTTTGGTGTATTCACCGGACGTCTCGGTAATTGGCAATTCAATACCTGCTTTTTTTGCCTTAGCCATACTGTTGCCGTACTCAGCGCCAGTGATCGCGATCAATGAACGAGTGCCAGAGAGAATATCTAATGCGGATTGGTTGACCACAGATTGCACCATGTTGCCACCGAATGGTGTACCCACTAACTCAACATTACTCAGATTGAGCTTTTCAGCAACGTAGCCAGCGGGGTTTTTATAACGCCAAACGCCTCTGATAACCCTAACTGAATCTATATCCTTGATCAGGGCTTCATTGCCCGCATCCTCCGCTGCTGTCTGCACAGCTTCTACCATAGAATCTATCGGTTCTTTGGCACTAAGAGGGTCCGACAATCTCTGTTGGAGCTGGGAGATTCCAATAATTACGGGCGTCTTAGGGTTTGTCATTTTCAGGTTTCCTTGTAAAAAATACTGTCTAGAGCCCTGATCAACTTGTTGCAGGCGAACAGATACCGCGTACGGCCCAGATCACCGGCGGTTTCGGGCCAGCAAAATCAGTTATTGTGCCACATGTCTCTGGTAGAGATAAAATAGCGTTAAACCTCGGCGCAGAAACCCACGCCCCTTGGCAATATTGTTTCCACCCGCATTGCCAATAACCGATACGATATTGGATTGTTGCTTACAATTGACGAAAGAGTACACTTTGACTCAAACGTCTGATTTAAGGAAAGCACCTAGATTGAAAATCGCAGTAACAGCCTGGATGTCAGGCACAAAGGGCCTTGCAAGCGAACTAGCAAAGCAGGGTGAAATCGCGGAACGCATGGGTTTTCATTCTTTTTGGTTACCCGAGAATCATTTTGGCGATCATCGGTCGCTGCCTGCACCTCTAATGCTACTCAGCGCCGTTGCCGCCAGTACACGCAGCATAGGATTGGGATCCACTTCATATCTGCTCCCTATTAGAAATCCCATTCTCGCGGCTGAAGAAGTCGCTGTGCTTGACCGTTTATCCGGCGGGCGAGTTATTCTGGGCGTCGGTCGCGGAGTACAGCCCGCCATGTTCGATGTTTTCGATATTCCGGTGAAAGAAAAGCGACTTAGGTTTAAGAAAAATCTAGACATCATGATTAACGCCTGGCGTGGCAAACCTATTAACTCAACAGATGATGGTCAGGCAAGCGTTAGTTTGGCCCCGCTCCCAATTCAAACACCACACCCGCCAATTTGGGTGGCAGCTTTTGGACCACTTGCCCTCAAACAAGCGGGCACGCTTGGCCTGCCCTATCTGGCATCACCAGTTGAGACCCTCGAGACTTTGACAGAAAACTATCGAACACACAGCGAACATGTGAAAAATGCAGGGTTTTCCGAAATGAGCGCAACACCCGTGATGCGTACGCTGTTTGTAAGCAACAATAAGGCTCAGGTAAGAGAAGTAAAAACTGCACTTGAGGGCGGCATGGGACATGCGATGCGCCCAGAAAGTGCAACCGTGGATGATTGGACCATCGTGGGAGACCCGGGCTATGTCAGGGAGAAGATTCTGCAGTATGAGAGTCAAATAGGTATGACGCACCTTATCGTGCGGGGTCAGATACCCGGAATAACCAATGATGCCCAGTTGGCAAACTTCGAACAATTGCTTTCATTATTCTAAGTGTCGCGCTCTAAACCAAAGTCATCATTCGGCAGTTCCCGTCCTGCAGGCAATTTCGCGGTATGAGGCAACACATGCTAATTGATTATTTTGAGCTTCTGACCAACTTCCGGCTGCCCCCTAGGATAGAGACCATTGATGACGCGCAGCTTATCGAGGGCATAATTCGTAATCGGTGATGCCGCAGCAAGTTGCTCCATTGTCATACCTTGCTCGACCGTAATCACCTCGAGTTTAGGCTTGACAGCAATCTTTCTATCCGCAGCGTTCATTTTATCGAAACTAAAAATAGTCGCGATAAAATCTCTGTCAGCAGCGATTTTATGCAAGTCTTGAGCGCCGGCCCCAGTAAGGATGTACGCGATTCGACGCCGCTCATTAAATATGGCCGCGACGCGAGCAGGTCGACGCCCAAACGGCGTCTCTGCACGATCAGCAATACCCAAGTAAGCGGGTAATCCGCCAATCGTTAAATCCTTGCCCTCACGTATCTGCATCCCCATCGACTCAAAAAATTCGCGTCCACCCAGGCCTTTACTTAGCCTCGCCGTTGAAATTGCGAGAACAGCATCAGATACCGTCGACACAGCTCGAACACCTCTTCCACCTGATTCTATGCGCCAACCCTGCGGAAATCGCAATTTTATACCCAACTTTTTGTGGTAAAAAACGTTTTTCCTAACAACACCTATCTGCTTCGTTGGTCCATATCTGAGGCCATCCAGCTTCGAGAGAAACTCATCTTTCTCAACGGTCTGTTTATAGTCAGTCAGTAAAGCGTTCGATTCCATTATCGCCTGCTTATAGCGAGTGTCTTGGTCTGGATGCGTCGACAGAAAACCGTGATAAACCTTTGGCGTTCTTTTCTCTATCCGGGCATGCGCAATTTCGATCCGGTCCTTGGATTTCAAAATCTCTATCGTGTTGAGCATTGCGTCTGGTGAGTAACCTGCTTTAGCCATATATCGAGAACCCACGGCATCCGCTTCAAGCTCAAATTCACGGCTGTAGCCTTTGAGCAAAACGCCCCCTAAAATACCCCCCAGGTCATAGACGCCAGCGGTACCCGTAACCACTGATGCAACTTGTGCCGCAAGCTCAAGAAGTTTCGCTTTGGACTGATTTCGCAGACCATGTTTTTCTGTCACGTGGGCGACCTCATGGCCAAGGATAGCCGCAAGCTCTGACTCCGTATTGACGTGGGTGAGCATACCTCTGGTGACATACACATAACCGCCTGGCAAGGCAAAAGCGTTGATGATCTCATCATCGAGTAGCGTGAAGTGATATTCGAGATTCGGCCGACTGCTCTGAGCGGCAACCCTTTGCCCCACCATTGAAACGTAGTCCTGCAAATCCTTATCCCTGTAGATGCCATACTGCGCAATAATTTTTTGATGTTCTTTCGCGCCTAGCTTGATCTCGTTTTCCTCGGACATGCTGAATGCTTTGACGGGCAAAATCATCAAACAAGTTAACAACATTACATTTTGCAAGGACATTGAGCCATGCCTTAAGAGCGCACCCATCAGTCGCCGACAAGCGGAGAACCGGGCAACCCGCAAAGCATACCCAACGAGAAAAAAACTAATCGTTTGTTGTCCCAATTCATTCATTGTCGTTACCCCTTACCCACACAAAAAGCATACAAGTGCACGCTGTTACATATTTGCAATTCAACTTCATAAACTCGGAAATTACCAGAACGCCGAAAGCTTTAAGACCACAAAAAATCGAATTTTCTCCCCGGTCGCTATTTCAAACGTGAAGCCACACCGAGTAAATTACAAAACTACGATTTACAGACTCGGGGTGCTGGTTAATAATGGCACGGAATAGATAGCCGGATTCAGATATGAATACAACAGCTCGTTTCATTAAAACTGTCATTCTGTCAATCGGTCTTATCTGCACTTCTCAGTTATACGGTGAGCAACAAGATTTTGTTCCGTACGCCCAAGAAAAACAGGGCAATTACGCGCTCGCCATCGAAGGTTTTCTGAGCCTGGTAGACGAAATCGAAACTGCAGAAGGGATTTTTTCACCCGAACTCATCGACCCATTACTCGGTTTGGCCCGCAGTCATCTTGCTTTGAGAGAGCTTGAAGCTGCCGGAGAGGCTGCCGCCCGCGCCCAACACCTTCAACACAGAGACGCAGGGGTGCTTTCTTTGGACCAACTGGCGACGGTGGATATCAAGACAAAAATTCATCTGCTCAACGGCGTTCCAACGAAAGCAGATAAACAGCAAAGATTTGCTTTCTACCTTGCTGAAAGAAATTACGGCGTTGATTCCCTAGATGCACTACCAGCCAAATATAAACTTATCGACTGGTATACAGCCACTGGGCAATATTACAAAGCACAGCGCCTGCTTTCTGACACGATAAAATCATTGAGTGAAACAAACAAAAACGAAGTCGCAGTCCTCCCCGCGTTGTTACGGTCTGCTCGGCTTCGGCGGCTGCGCGGCATTGCCAGCCAACACAAACACCTTGAAAAAGCCTTGGCTGTTATCACCGACAACCCCGGTATTGCACCAGAAAAGCAGCAAGAGGTTTTTCTTGCGCTAGCCGACGCATATCTGATCGAAAACAGGTTTGCCGATGCCGAGATATTTTATCAACGCACCTGGGACGCAATGGAACTGGCTGATCGACAGACCCAATTCTCGGCGCCAAAAGAACTCGCGCTTTCCAATCTCGTCAATGAAAACACTTCCTCCACCTTTCCCTTGTCGAACACCAACAATATCAAGAGGTATCGTCGTTCATCACGAGAATACCGCACTTTCGATGAACTCTACCAAGAACAAGAAGCAGAGCCGCAAAAACTTGTTTTACCGTTCCAGCAAGACGATTACTCAGTTTTGTTCAACCAAAACTCGACAGACCCAACAGCATCGAAAACCTTCAGAGTTGTTGGCGAGCCATTCAGATTCGTCCGTAAACAATTAGTTGACTTACTACCAAGGCAGTTGAAATCTGACGAAGGGTTAGCAAGCATCACCATTAACATGACATTTAACGTGAATGCTCAGGGCAGAACTGACAATATAGAGGTATCAAGTGAACAGGCTACTGGGCGCCTGCTACGAACCATGCGTAAAATAGTCGCCAAAACCAAATTCAGACCTCGATTAGTAGAGGGCAGACCAGCAGCAACAGAAAACGTCACACTTACCCAAACCTTCCATAATCCGTCGGCGTAAAATATGTCATCACGATATGTTATCGGTCTATTTGCAGCTTTTCTGCTGGGCACCGCAAGCACCCAAATTAGTGCGGCTGGCGATCCAACTCAATTCCTATTCAGAGATATGTCGTTTTCTTCGGCAGAAAACAATCAACTATTTCGCGAGACCATCAATAGCATCGACGCACTCAACTTTGAACAGGCCGACGAAACGAGCGAAATCTTGGTCGCCAACATAGAAGCTGACAGCCGCGTAGATGGGTTGACCTTCGCGCGGGTGCTGACCAACGCGGCAATAATCCATTCACGATTAGACCAAATTGAAGTCGCTCTTGAATTGCTTGAAAGATCAGTTTCCCTTGTCGATGAAGAATCTGTCTTTCACAAAGATATCTATCCGCTAATGATGGTTAAAGCTCATATACTCGTCAGACAAGGCAAACTTGCAACAGCCACAGATCAACTAAGGCGCGCTCAGCATATCACCCACAGAAATGATGGTGTTTATAGCGCTCAGCAAACAGACGTCGTCGACCTTATTGCCGACATCAACGTGGCACAAAAAAATTATCTGGAAGCTGATAGGCAACAACTATTTAATCTCAAGGTCGGTGAAAACGTCTTCGGCGAAGATAGCCTCGAACTGGTGCCACGCCTTGAAAAAGCAGGTGCATATTTTCGCCGGCGTGGCATCGCATTACCTTACGTCACGAGCGCTGTTTTTTCAGAGGCTCCTACCATCACACGCAAGGACCGGGCAGATATCTTTGCCGAGTCTATCAGACTCTACGATCGTGCTCTTTCAATTCAGGAGGTTAACTACGGTCCAGCTGATCTAAGACTCGTCAACACGTTAAGATCGCTTGCCCAAACTAGAATGGCACAAATATCCGGACGCCGATACGCCGAGGATGCGCTGGAGAGAGTCGTTCGAATTATTTCGTCAGATCCTATGACTGATGTCGCGGAGCACGCTGTTGCTCTGATTGATCTGGCCGACACCTACACGATCACCGGCAATCGCAAAGCTGAAAAAACCTATTTAGCTGCGTGGGACCTCCTCTCACAATCTCCTGAATTAACAAATCAGCGAGACGAAATTTTCAACTCGGTCACCCGTATATCACCGATGGCACCGCTCTATAATGTGATTGCGCGCAGACCCACCAAAGCAGAGGAAGGGGAAGAAATATTCGTCGACGTGACCTACTCTGTCCGTCCAGATGGTCGTGCCTCGGATATCAGTTTACTTAACAGCAATGCTCAAGTAGATCAGAAGAAGAAAGTTCGTCTTTGGCTCAGAGATTCAAGGTTTCGACCTAGAATAAACGACGGAGCGCTTGTTCTCACCGAAGGACTCACCTTTCGTCAAACATTTAAAGTGCTGGAACAAGTCAGCGATCAGTCGGCGGACGCCCCTTCGAAGAAAGGCACTCAACCGACTGTACTAGAAGAAAACGAATCTTAAACTTCGTCGGCTACGATCGGCGCGCCCTGTAAAAACTCTCGCAACTGATTAGCCAGTGCCTTGCAGGCTGCATTGCCTGGCCGGGCAATGATCGGAATCGGTAGTATTACCCCGGCGAGATAAGACGTGCCGTTTGCATCTGCGCTTATCTTGCCTGACGTCGTCATATTTTCGACGTCCCATATCGAAGCCTCGTAAGACGCATCTTCTTCCCAGTAACTCACCCCGAAACAACCACCGCCAAAACTAGACAACGTGCAGCTAAAACTACCGCCGCTGTCGGTGGTGATGGTGTCACCGGAGATCCAAGCCAAATATCTCACTTGCGTTTCGATAATTCGTTTTTGTACGCCGGGTTGAGCAAACAACTTAGCAAGGTCTTTTGAAGATGTCGGCGCCGTTCTCGGTTCAAACCAAGGGTACAATTGATCTTTGAAGTCTTTTTGGGTCACTAGCCTGAGCGGGCGTTCGCCCTTGGCCAGAGCGGATGCGACGCAGTCAGTGAAGCTCGTTTCCGTTTCCCGGTCGCTATAACTCGCACGACCCAGCAGTACAATCGCTTCTTGGTCACCGATGCCTGTTGTTGCTTCACGCCGCTCTTCGACTCGTGTGGATGCGCACCCCGCCAACGCGAGGCTTAACAACAGTGAGGTGGCATGCTTTATCATTATTCTGTTACGTTCTCGAGCCAACTCTGGACCACTGGCTGAGAATCCATCTCCATTGCGATCCGTGCGCCGCCGTCACGGATCGCAAGCACAGTAGCTTCGCCCAGAGATTCCGTTGTTCCAAATAGCGTACGCTCACTTTTGCCGTACCCCACGATGGTCCACTCGCCTAATTTCTCACTCTGAGTGTTGTAGAGCGTCATTCGATAGTGAATTGAAGCCGAGTAAAACTTGAGACCGGACACATTAGGCGTTAAGAAGCCATACTTGACTATTTCTGGCACAAGAATGCCGTCGAGTTCAGTCAGATCCTCTCCTGTCAGGGGGAGAGCATCGACCTCCGTCACATCAACAAACACTGCAGTCATCAAATTTCTGAAGAAAAGAAGATTTTGCCCTCCCATATCCACTTTCCAATTGCCGTGCTGTCTTATGCTTTCTTCGTGCTGAAATTTTTTGAAGTCATCTGAATAATAGATGCCAATATTCACAGGGATTTTTTCGACAACGGGTGTCGGTATTGTCCCTTCGACCGTCACACTGGTGGTACAGCCACCTAGAAGAAAGACGCATACAACGACTAAACTGAAGCTGCAATATTTCGTCAAATCTAATTACCTCCAATAAAACTCGTTTAATCCTGTCCAATTTGAACATCGACATTCGCCGTCCGTCGATGCCTACCGTACAAAACACAGGATATACGATCAAGAAGAACCCGCATATCCAACGAACGATGTTTCCAAGATAGTACCCATTGCACATGCTAATTCCTACCACAAAAGTAAAAGGATCCAGTCCCGCAATTGAACGAGACCTATGTATTACATTTAGGAAAATATTTGATGGAACATTGAACGATCCACGTTGAAAACAGGTCGTATATAGTTACATGCTAATTCCACGTCTCATATTCAGTTACAATTCAGGCTGGTAGACGCAAGATATCCCATACACTGGCCGTGGGAGCACCACACCCATATGTCTGCCCGTTACTATATATGAGGGTAAAACACTTATGACCAAAAGACAGTTTATTATCCACAGTACGTTGGCTTTCGCCGTCGCCATCGTGCTGGCCAGTTGCCGTGCTACTGTGCCCTATTCCCCACCGCCCTCAGGGAGCTCTATGCCCAGCATGCCCAGCATGCCCGGGGGCATGCCTGGCGGATCACAAGGATCCCCGAGCAGCCCCAGTGGATCTCCTAGCAGCTCACCAAGCGGAAGCCCCAGCGGAAGTCAAAGTGGCGGCCAAAGTGGCAGTCAAAGCGGGAGCCAAAGCGGTGGCCAAAGTGGCAGTCAAAGCGGTAGCCAGAGCGGTGGCCAGAGTGGTGGCCAGAGTGGCAGCGAAAACGGTAGCCAGAGTGGCAGTCAGAGCGGCGACTCAGATTCAGATGGCATGCCTGACTTTCCAACTTTGCCAGATTTTTCCTCCAAGAAAAGTGAAGGTGGCAGCGGCGAAGCTGGTGACGGCAGTGATGACGCTGCGCAGCGAGAGCAATCTGGCGGCGACTTAAAAGAAGCCGGTGATTCAATCGCTAAAACTGGAGACATGCTGGGCGACGCCGCCAGCGGCGCTTCAGGTGGCACTGCCAGTGGCGAGGGCACAGGTTCAGGCGATACCTCTGGTGAGGGAGTCGGCGGGGGAGCTGATCTCCTAGGCGACGAGATTAGAGCGGCACAGGAAGCCTTGAAGGAGGCCGGCATTGCGCTGCAGGAGGCTGGGGAAGC
The DNA here is from genome assembly GCA_965657335.1 of Candidatus Azotimanducaceae bacterium. Lineage (GTDB taxonomy): Bacteria > Pseudomonadota > Gammaproteobacteria > Pseudomonadales > Azotimanducaceae > UBA4582. The sequence goes on along the minus strand of CBFHOH010000010.1, from coordinate 93,442 downwards.
AGTCGCATCTGCAACCACAGAAGAGGAACTCGAAAGGGCCGAGGATATGCTCTCTGACGCTCGAGTAGCAGTCATCGTCGCCGAAGGTGATTTGATTGGTGCGAAAGAGGCCGTGCTAGAAAACGGCGGGGAAATGACACCGGAACTCGAGGGCGTGTTCGACAACGCAGAAAACGCTTTGGGGAAAGCCACTCGCGTGCTCGCGGAGGCGTCTACCGCCGTCCTCACGACAAGACAGGCCGGATTGCCCGAGCTCGATTCTGACCAAGCATCTGCTGGTCGCTTGGGTGATCTTGAAGATGATCTTGATGATTCACTTGACATATTCGATGGCAAAATAGGTAACGCACGGAGAACCGTATTAAACGGTGCACCTCCGACCACTTCTGGTTTGCCCGCTCAAAGCACCCGCCCTGGAGCGCCAAGCGGGCAACAAAGCGCCGCATCAAAACCGAGCGAGGGTGACAGTCAAACTGGATCAGCGAGCGCAAGTCCGCAAGTGGCTAGCGCAGCAAGCAGTAGTGTTGGCAATGTGCCGGAAAACATTCCAGATGGCCAAGACGACGACATTGTCGCGCAGCAATTGAGAGAGGCCGCATTGTCAGAAACGGACCCCGAGTTACAGGCGAAACTCTGGGAAGAATACGCAAGGTACAAATCGGGTAGTTAAATGGCTTTTAAAGGAGCTGCCTGCTACGTAATATAACTCGTCTCACCGAAAGGAATCGGTGGGCATGGAACACATTTATAGGAGCTTGTGATGAAGTATCTAGCTACAACCTCGCATAACATCGTGAAGCAGATTTTCACTTTGTTCGGTGTCATTTGCGCGGTAACTGCTATCCCTGCCTGTTCTTCTACGGAGGTCGTTCGGGCGAACTCTACGCCTCCGATGGTCGCTAAATCACAACCCCCGATCGATCTCTACATGGACATCGGCATTATGCCGCTCGAACCCGGCATTCCAGAAGGTGAAGAGGCGCTGGAAAACTCAAGCATCATCCCCGATGTTCGCCGTGCAGAAGCCCGTTACATTGCTTATCAGCTGAAGGACACGCTCGAGTTGACCGGCAACTGGGGCGCTGTAAGAGTCATACCGCAATTTACCGAAGCAGTAGACATTCTGATCACCGGAAAAATTCTCGATTCAAACGGCGAGGAATTGAAACTTCAGGTCAACGTCGCAGACTCGACCGGCCAAGTTTGGCTTTCCCGCACGTTCACTGACACTGCAAGTAAATATTCCTATGAAGCGCCAAAGGAAGATCCATTCCAAGATATCTATAACGATATTGCGAACGCTATCTTGATATACCGACAGAAGCTAGAAAACATCGAACTCGCCAAAATAAAGCAGGTTTCAAGCCTTCGATACGCTATTCGATTATCGCCAGAAGCTTTTAGCGGTTACCTGTCAGAATCGCAAGGTATCGCTAAAGTACAGCAATTACCGGCGAACAACGACCAGATGCTGGTTCGGGTAAATCGGATTAAGGAGCGAGAGTACCTATTCGTAGATACGCTTGATGATTACTATGGAAACTTCTTTCGCGACATGAAAGCCTCTTACCACGAGTGGCGATATGCAACTTATGATGAAGCTGTTGCTGCAAAACGGCTAAACAAGGAAGCCATGAAACGTTCATTAGGCGGTGCAGCCGTGGTTTTAGCCGGCGTCGCGGCAAGTGCAAGCAAGCAAAGCAACACATACGCCAGCCAAGCAGCCAGTCTCGGTGTCGTCGGCGGGGGCATCGGTCTCTTCAAGTCAGGTTTGAATCGGCGACAACAAGCCGAGGTTCACGAAAATGCGCTTAAAGAAATAAGTGAATCACTGGGGGCTGAAATCACGCCACATGTGCTGGATATCGAGGGCCGCACAGTCGAACTGACGGGCACAGCTGATATACAGTACGAAGAGTGGCGCGAGATTCTCAAACAAATATATGTTGAAGAAACCGGGCTTCCAGCCCGGAACGACCGCTAACACTGGCACGCCTGATATCTATGACTCTGAAATTTAGCGAAGGGCAGGAATTCACAGACCACTACTCTCTGTTGCATAACATGCGCTCGAGCGCGCTCGAAGGGCCAGCAGAGGCCGAACCCTGCGAAACATGGCTAGCGGTTAACAGCCTGTCAAACGAACGAGTAGCAATCCACATCTACCCGGCGATAGAACAAACTGACACTCTCGCCAAAGAGGTAGAGGCGCTAACCGTCAGACTGCGCGCCACTCGGGGACTGGTTCATCCGAGCATTGTCAGAACTCTTGAGGCAGGTGCAGAAAAAGGACATCCTTTTATTGTTACCCAATTCAATAAAGGAACCGCACCTCTCGACCTTTCCCTGTCACTTTCAGAACTAAAGCCTTTAATCGAACAATTACTCGAAGCGATTTCTTTTTTTCACGGGCTTGGTATTGCTCATGGAGCGCTTAATCCGGCCAGCATTGTCGTAAGCCCTGACAACCAGACCTTGATCACCCACTTTACGCGAGTGGAACAGCGACAAGACCCTGGCAGCTCGTTCTATCTTAGCCCACAACTCCGCAACGGCGACGCGCCCGATATCGCAGCAGACATTTATGCGCTTGGCGCGTTGATCTACAAAATTACCACGAACCGGGATTGGCAGGCAGAGGGCGCTTTCGTTGTCGACGAGCCGATAACGGCTGAATTTAAGCATTATCTCGAGGCGATGTTATCTCCGATCGCGCAAGATAGACCGACAGATATTAATACGCTGCAACGGTTAATCGACGAAAATTACGGCCAAAATAGCAATGAAAATCTCGAAAGTATTTCGCCCTCACTCTTCTCGAGAGCAGAGAGTGCCAATACTGATGCAACTGCCTCGATCAAAACCGCCGACGGTCCAGCTGGCTTAGCAGGAAAGCAAGGCCTCCCCGTTATCGAGCACGCTACACCCAGAGAACGAAGTGTCATGTCTGCGTCTACGGCGTTTATGATTTTCGCACTCATCGCGGTCCTCGGCGGGGTCGTATTTTTTTACTTGCCAACCCTTGTGCCGAAGCCAGTAGTCGCGTCTCAGACGGAAAGCCCTGCAGAGGCTGGCATTGTTACACCAACAGCGTCAGAAAACCCGGCTGTCAACGCGGGCCCGGATACTGAGACCTTTGCCGAAGTTAAGTTGGCCCCTATGGAAGCCGCTTTACGGGAACGTCTAATTATCGACGGAAAAACAATTGCCACTGAACTCTTGCGTAAACAGCTTCAATTGGAAGACCTCGCTGTTGGTGAGTGGGGACGTCAGGAGTATTCCGCGGTTGTAGAATTAGGCCTCGCTGGGGACGAGTTTTACCGACTCGAAAATTACCAAGCTGCGATGGACAATTATCAGCAAGCGATGGAACAGCTTGATTTACTGCTCACTCGGGTGGACGAGGTTAGGGATCTAAACCAAGCGCGCGGGGAAACAGCATTGCTCGCAGGCGATGACGTCACGGCAAGAGCGGCATACAAAATATTGAATGCCATAGATCCGGGCAACCCTGATATTGAAAATGCACTGATACGCGCAGAAAACCTTGGTACGGTATTGGTGATGATGAAACGCGGCGAGGAATTCGAACAAAATCGATTATTTGACAAAGCGCTGACAAAGTATGCTGCAGCATTCGAGCTCGATCCCGACTGGGACCCCGCCGGAGTCGCTATGGATCGTATAAACGACAGTATCGTCCAGCGGAATTTTAACGAAGCAATGTCCCGCGCTTTTACAGCCTTGAGCAAGAGTGACTATGAAATCGCACGAGAGGCCTTCAATGAAGCCGGGGAAATTATTCCCGAATCCACAGAACCAGCCGATGGCTTGCTGCAGATCGAGATTGCTCGGAAACAAACACAATTTGCGAAAATGAAACAAGCTTCTGCCGCCCTAGTCGAACAAGAGGCATGGGGCTTGGCATTGCAATCCTACAAGGACGCGCTTGATCAGGATACCTCTCTGGTCTTCGCCAAAGAAGGTTACCAGCTATCATTAAAGCGAAATAATCTTGATCTAGCACTCGAACGTTACCTTAAATCTCCTGCTGCTATGGCCAAAGATGCCGAGTTGAAAAAAGCGAAAAAACTGTTGGTGCAGGCCTCCAGGGAAAAAAACAGGGGTCCCAAACTCAAAAAACAAATCAAGGATTTGTCTCTCTACGTGTCTCTCGCGAGAATACCTGTTGAATTACAAATTCGCTCAGATAGCAAGACTGACGTCACGGTATACCGAATAGCTGCGCTCGGTAAGATTGACCAGACGAGCATGGAGCTCATCCCTGGATCCTACACAATCGTGGGTACCAGAAAGGGTTATCGCGACGTTCATGAAAACCTCACTCTTCTCGGCGGGCGAGGTGCGGTATCCATCGATGTTAGCTGCACTGAAAAAATCTGATGTCCGAGACTTCGAACAACAATCCAGTTATCGAGGCCACCCCCTTTCAACGAGCGGATGCTTCGAAAAAAAAACGCACTTTTGTGCTCAAACCTATACCCATACTGATTACGCTCATTTTTCTCACGCTAGGCTCAGCCGCAACGTTTCTATTCAGTGCCAGGGCTGTCAGCTTTCAGTTGTTGCCTGAGGCCAATAACTTCTCGATTACCAGCGGTTTTTTTGCCTACAAATTAGGTGAGCGTTATCTCATGCTTTCTGGTGACTATACATTCCATGCAGAATCACCTGGTTATCACCCACTTGACGCATCATTCACTGTCGATGACCGAGCAGACCAAATAGTCAACTATGCGTTCAAGAAATTGCCTGGCATATTGACGGTAAAAACGCTGAGGGATTCTAACTCTGAGCTATTTGTCGACCAGCAATCCGTTGGTTATTTACCCCTCACCATAGAATCAATCGAACCTGGGGTACACGACATCCACATCGAGTCAGACAGGTTTCAACCGTTTGACAGTGAAATCACTATCGAAGGGCGAGGCATCGAACAAACAGAGACCTTTGCATTAACGCCAGCGTGGGCGAACATTTCCTTTAACACCGAACCCGCCGGCGCCGCGATATTATCTGATGGCGTTGAACTCGGCACAACACCCGGCACTGTCGAGCTCCTAGAAGGAACACACGAGCTCATCCTGAAGAGGAAAGGATTCAAATCATGGGAAACTGTTCTCGACATAGTCGCCAACGAGCATCAGGAAATTCCAAAACAAACGCTGATTCCCGCAGACGGCACGATCACGATCATTTCAGATCCTCCTGGCGCGAACGTAACAATCGGAGGACGGTATTCCGGGCAAACACCACTGGATGTCACTCTGCCACCTGGCAACTCGTATCAAATTCTCATGTCGCGTGCAGGTTTTGAGCAAGCCGCCCAGACTATCGTTGTCGATCCGGGTGAAGCTATTTCCATTAACCGTCAGCTCAAACCTATATTGGGTATTGTTTCTATACAAGTCGAGCCAGCCGATGCGAAGTTGTTTATCAACGGAGCGTTGCAAGACGAGGCCACTCAAAGACTAAGCTTACCGGCCCGAACCCATCGCTTTGAGATCACCAAACCTGGCTACGCAACCCACACCGCCATCGTTACCCCGAGACCTGGCTTTTCGCAGCAGCTGCTCATCAAACTTCAAACTGAGGATGAGGCGCAGATTGCTTCGATATCCCCTGAATTGACCAACCCGGTCGGTCAGGCATTGAAGCTGATTATTCCCGGTAATTTAACGATGGGCGCGAACCGAAGAGAGCCCGGCAGACGGTCGAACGAGATCGAAAAAAAGGTTGAGCTAACAAGGCCTTTTTATATGAGCGTCAATGAGGTGACGAACGATCAATACCTTCAATTCGATAGCCAACACGATTCTGGCATTCTCGGGCGCGCTCTACTGTCCCAGGGCGACAGACCGGTGGTCAATCTCACTTGGCAGCAAGCGATTAGATTTTGTAATTGGATGAGTGAAAAACAGGGACTACCATCGGCGTATGAGTATCGTGATGGTATTTGGCGCGGCGTGATGCCGATGAACACCGGTTATCGTTTGCCGACTGAAGCGGAATGGGTCTGGTCAGCGAGGTACGCCGCGGGTCCAAAACCTACCCGATTCCCTTGGGGCGACAATATGCCACCGGTAGAGGTTCACGCCAATTACGCCGACGAGGCTGCTGCAAATATGGTGCCTTACCATATCACCGGTTACAGTGATAACTTTCGCGGACCTGCGCCTGTCGCAAGTTACCAGGGAAACGAACTCGGTATTTTTGATCTTGCAGGCAATGTTTCTGAGTGGATTCACGATTTCTACTCTCTTAGAAGACCAAACGAAACGCTAACCGACCCGCTGGGTCCAAAAGAGGGTGACTATCATGTCATTCGCGGTTCAAACTACACGCATGGCCGCTTTAGTGAGTTACGTTGGACTTTTCGTGACTACGGCGAAGAAGCGAGAACCGATGTTGGGTTTCGTGTAGCGAGGTACGTTGAATGAAATTATCCAATATCATCGTGGGTGTAAGGCGGGCAGCTTGCCTGATCTGTTTGCACGGGGTCGCCTTCACTTACGCTGGTGAAGCAGAAACACCAGAGGTCTCGACACCACCGACGGCACAAAACGCTCAATCAGTCGCGGCACCCAAAGAGCTTAAAGTACCGCAGGTTGTATCGTCGAATCCGAAGACTGATCCAGCACCCGAAGACGAAGCCGCGAAAACAGACGCAATTGAAGCGCCAGCGACTTTGAGAGAGCGCGTTCAGATTTTTATACCAAGTGAGGAAATCGACACTGAAAAAGCCGTCGCCTTCCCAACGAACATCTAGGAGAACCTGTGCGAAAACAACTGCCTGTTGAATTCATCTTCCAACTTTTTTCACTGATTATTGCTGTCATCATCGTTCACGCTGTTTATGTCTCTATTATCAGGCCCAATGCGACAGCGATTCTCGAGCAGCAAGCGATAGAGCTCAATGCGAATCCAGACTTTGTACCGGAACGGTCAACCTATGTGGTCATCAGGGATTTTGAACAAGAAGCCTGCTTTATCCTGATGTTTTGGGCGATTTCTCTCATGGGCTACAAAGCGGTGCTCACCAACAGAGAGAGAAACTTGCTACAACTCGACCTGCTGCCGATCAACCTTGGCACGAGCATTCTACCCGAGGACGCACGAGAGTATTCTCGTCCCATTCAGGCACTACCAGAATCACAGCATGGCTTTTTGCTGCCTCGCGCACTCCTAACCGCCCTGCATCGTTTTAGGTCGACGCGCAACATTCAGGACGTCTCAAGCACCATCAGAGGGATCTGTGAATCAGAATCTGAGCGACTCGACTCTGAGCTATCAATGATCCGCTATATTGCCTGGGCAATTCCTTCGATCGGATTCCTCGGCACCGTTAGAGGTATCGGTCAGGCACTCGGACAAGCGCACAAGGCTGTACAAGGTGATATCGCAGGCGTTACCCAGAGCTTAGGCATCGCCTTTAACTCGACATTCGTTGCACTTTTAATCAGCATACTCATCATGTTTTTGATGCATCAGTTGCAGCTTACTCAAGAACGACTGGTCTTGGACGCGGAAGACTACTGCGACAACCGGCTGATCAGAAATCTTCAGAATCAGGTGCAATAATCATCAAAGGTAAAGCGGGAATTATTCATTGGCTACATTGATTGAACTTAACGATTCCGGTATTCAGGTTTTCCAAAGCGGGAAACTTGTCACGGTAAGCCCTGGTTATGCGGTACTCGACGGCAACAATTTACTTGTTGGCGATCGCGGCGCGGCAAACGCAAGACGATTACCCCGATGGACGAACAACAAATACTGGAACCAGCTCGGCACAGAAACCATGGCTAACGGCACTGCGAATGTTCGTCATCATGCAGACCTGGCTTTTGCGCATCTGGAGCACATCGCATCACAACTTGATCAAGATGTCGAAAATCTGGTTTTCGCGGTGCCAGGACACTACACAAAAAACCAGCTAGCCCTATTGCTTGGTATGGCTAACGAGTGCCAACTGAACGTCAAAGGCCTCGTCGATATAGGTTTAGTGTCAGTTGCGACCCCCGGCCCCCACAACCTTGTGTTTCATCTCGACATTTATCTTCACAGAATTGTTCTCTCTGTTTTTAGAAATGATGGCTTGCTTCGAAGAGCGGAAACATTGACGGTCGCGGAATCCGGTCTATTTACGCTCTGGGACCGCTGGGCGAACATTATCGCTGACCAGTTCATCCAGTCTTCACGCTTTGACCCTATGTACCAAGCTGAGAGTGAACAGGCACTTTACGATCAACTGCCAGCTTGGATTAAAAATCTTGACACCACGCACAAGCCATTTGAGCTCGAACATAAAAACGCTAATTACTCAGTGAACGTTTCTCCTGATCAACTGCTTTCCGCGTGTACTAATATTTACCCGCAGGTGATTCAAGCTATACGTAATCAGATACCAACAAACGAGCGGGCAAAACTGTACGTTTCACACAGATTCAAGGGTTTCCCTGGCTTCAGTGATTCCCTTGCGTTACTTAGCAACGTCGAAGTCGCGGTGCTTGAGGATGATGCCGTCGCGCAGGGCACCGAACTGCACCTGGAAAAAATTGTGCAAGACAATCAAGTTGCGCACGTGACCAGCCTACCCTTACCCAAAATGCAGAGTGAACCTCAGGACCTACAGCACTCAACAAATCCACATATTGGGCGTACATCGATTCACTCACCCGAAGCAACACCAACTCACCTGCTACTAAACGCTCATGCCAGCGCCATTGGCATGAGATTGCCATTGGGCATTGCCAACAATGACGTGATCGAGATTAATGAAACAAACCCTGTTTGCGTGATTTATCGCGAGAACAAGGCCGCGGCAATCGAGTTACCCGAGGATACCGACCAAGTACTTCTAAACAACGCACCGGTAACCAACGGGACTAGGCTCTCAGCAGGAGATAGACTTACGCTGGGCAACGAAACTGCTACATTAATATCTGTTGAAACATAACTTATGGCCCGAAGAAGAGAATTTAATGCCTTCAGCCTGTCGTTCCTCGACATTATGTCCTGTGGTTTTGGCGCTGTAATTCTTATCTATTTAATCATCAATCATGCAACTGAAACCGTGGATAAGGACATGGACCTTCAGCTACTTGCTCAGGTTACAAAACTCGAGAAGGAAGTGCTCGACGGTGAAAAAGATTTAGTAGAACTACGTATTACCGTGGATGAGACCAAGGATGACATTACAGAAACTCAAGGCACAACACTTGAAATACTTGAGGAGATAGAGGCGTTAAGCCAAAGAATTGCTGAATTATCGGAATCAGGCACGAGCTCTGAAGATACCATTGAAAAACTAAAAACAGAGTTAAAATTACTCGAGGAAGACAAAGCAATACTAGAGGGCAGCGTTGTTGGCGACGACACCGCAGGCACGAGCCTCCGCGCATTCGTCGGTGAGGGAAACCGTCAATATTTGACCGGACTCAATGTGGGCGGGGAACGCATACTGATTATGCTGGACTCGTCCGCTAGCATGCTCCACGAGACGATTGTTAATGCAATCAGGCTCAACAATATGTCCAAGGAATCGAAGCTTGCCGCAGAAAAATGGCAGCGCGCAGTTCGAACTATCGACTGGGTTGTCGCGAACTTACCCAAAGAAGCCGAATTTCAAATTATCACTTTCAACACTGAAGCAAAACAGTTGGGCGAGAGCACGGGTTGGCAAAAAACAATTGATCGCGAGAACATGGACAATACACTTGCCGCACTCGCCGAGAAAGCGCCAGAGGGCGGCACCTCGTTGCATGCACCTTTCGCGTATGCTCGGCAACTGAAACCTCGCCCAGACAATATCTACCTAATCACAGACGGATTGCCCACTCAGGGCGAAGCGCCAGATGATGATCCCATCGTCAGCAGTCGACAACGAGCCCGATACTTCTCCAGCGCCTTAGACGAGCTGCCCAATGACATTCCGGTGAACATCATCCTGTTCCCGATGGAAGGTGATCCGCTCGCATCGCCTAACTTCTGGATATTGGCACAACTAACAGCTGGCGCCTTTCTTGCACCCGCGAGGGATTGGCCATAATGAAAAACAAACGACGGGAAGTCGAAGGTATCAGCCTCTCCTTTTTGGATGTTGTGAGCTGTGGATTTGGTGCAATTATTCTGCTGCTGGTGCTCACTAAAGTTTTTGACCCGATTGTATTGGAAGAAACGATCGAAGATCTAACCGCCTACCTCGAACAACTAGAAGCTGAGTTATTTGATATTCGGGGTGAAACCCGAGAACTTAACAGGGAAATGATTAGAAAAGAGGACGAAAAAATTGATGAACTCGAGCAGCTTGCGCAACTAGAAGCAAAACTCGAAGCTCTTAAGGGTCAGTATGAGGCCACCGTAGACAAATCAAAAATTGACAACACCATTCAAGGTCAATTGGCTGAAGCGAAACAAAAGATGACTCTTGATTTGCAAAAACTCCTCGTCGAGTACCAGAAACAGCAGGAAGCAAACATGATCGGGGGTATTCCTGTCGACAGTGAATATGTCATTTTTCTGATCGATACATCTGGCAGCATGCGTAGTGTCGCCTGGCCTCTTGTGGTCAGAAAGGTCTCTGAAACGCTTGCCGTGTATCCTCAACTAAAAGGCATACAGGTCATGAATGACCAAGGACATTATATGTTTCCACGCTTCGCGGGCGAGTGGATAACAGACACCCAGGAAAGGCGTCGAGATATCATCGAACGCCTTGGCTTTTGGCAGGCTCAGAGCCGCTCAAACCCGACTAACGGCATCGCTGACGCGGTGGGAACGTTTTACCGGCCAGGCCGAAAAATCAGCATTTATGTATTTGGAGATGACTTCAAAGGCAGATCATTTTCAGGTGTTATAGAACGCATCGACCAGATCAACACTGAGGATGAAAATGGTGAGCGATTAGTCAGAATTCACGGCATTGGGTTTCCAGTCCAATTTGCAGCAGGTGGAGGCGCAACCGGATACCGGTTTGCACATTTCATGCGTGTGTTATGCGAGCGAAATGGCGGAACTTTTGTCGGTCTTAATAGCTTCGGTGTTTTCTAGCACCTACCAGGCTTTTCAGTAAGTCATTCGTGCCGTGTACTTTATGGTTCTAGCACTTTTTGCCTTGACGTCAAATTTAAACTCGTAAGTCGCTGCATCCAGTCTTACGCCCTTCAGATTCTCACCACTAATTATCCAGTCGCCAAACATCCGCTCCTGAACTATCGCGCTTACATTCTCTCGCTTTTGATTACGCACAGTAATTTCATAACTCACCTCAATACCCTTATCTCCAATTCTGCGATAGGCCGTTTGTCTCCTTTCTGCGACCAAATCAAAAGCTTTACCAACGGACAGAGTAACGGTCTCGTCTTCGGGCGTGTGCTTCACCCTATCCTCGCCAACCAGTTGCAGCGCGCCACTCGAATCTTCTTGGTAAACGCGAACGCGACCGGCAGGTAGAGGCATACCTAATTTGTTTTTTTCCCGATTATCGAATTTCAGTTTTACATCAAACTTTGACTCTCCGATCTGGGCCCTTCGTTGATTACCCGCTTGACTCAAAAGCACATACTCTTTCGTAAACCCGACACCGTCGGCAGACATCAAATTAATTTGTTTAGTCTCATTGTTAGCCAAGGTTGTTTTCCTTGGCAGGGTGTAAAGATGATATTCAAAAAAGGACTCTTGCTGAGCCATCTCATCGCTCATCGCGCGAGCAGGCGAAGTGAAGCGCATTTCTCGTGCCTGCTCATCTGTCTTTACTCGATTGACGTCTCCCGCCACCAGCTTGATCTGAGCATCATGGAAACGCGCTCCACTACGATTATTCATTGTTACCCAAGCTGAAAGATCGAACTGGCCAGCTTCATCGTCAAGCACAGCAATATAATCTGCCTGCCAAGAAATCCTGTTAGCCAGATAGGATGTTTCCAGCAGTTGAGCCCCATGCACCTGGTTTTCCAGGAGCCACACGAGTGTTGGCTTCGATGTAAGCTCTTCAGGTACAGATGACAGCGTGATTGTGCCTTCAGGCTCGATTTCAATTTCATCACCAAAATCCACTATCTCAGGATCAAGCGCCAGCAAACTGCCTTCACGAAAACTGTTTTCATAGCTAGAACCTGTCAGTACGCTTCGGCTGTATTTCAATTTTCTGCCAACAAATTTAGACAGCAGCGTTGTCCTGTTTAATAAGTCATAGCGATAATTTTGTTCCAGCACTGAAAACTGATCGGGCTGATCGACAGATTTCACTGTGACAGAGGTCGGGTCAATTGTCTTCGGCACGTCTTGAAATTCAAGTTCCACAAGCCCCTTGGGCAATACTAATTCACGCGCTTCTCGCACCAGCGCAAAGTTGTCGTTGTAAACAGTGACGCTCAGATCTCTTTGTGTGTCATTTCCTACAACAATTTGCTTCGCCTGTTCCGTGGCGCTTACGGCATAAGTATTTACGGAAAAACTGCATTGCGCTAACAGCACTAAAAAACTCGGTAGGATGCTGTTGGAAAGCCTGGGTTGACTTGATTGAAGTAACTGCTGAATTTTGCTCATGGCCAAACGCTCTTGTTCACGGTATTTAAACTTACGTAAAATACTACATGGATTTACCAAAAATAACGTCAACTAATTCCCCCTTTTAAACAAGATCGCAGATCAACATTAAATCGTCCGTGTACTGCCATCAGGCATTTGCGAGGAGTCAACGTAAATTGCACCTGAGTAACACGATTGAGGAGACTTACACCAACAGCCGCATAGCCATTGGGCTGATTAAAAACGCTTAAAATCAAAAAGGTGAGGCAGAGAAAATGTAGTACCAAATCGATTATCGGGTGTACATGAACATCAATCAGGCTAGAATACCGCGCTTCATGCACAAGTGAGCAAACTTACGATGGCGCAACCGACTAACCGCACCGCCTATGGTGTAAAAATACTCAATGCAAATCACAAAGAGATAAGACGCCTGAAACGCGAGGGCCATGTTGCGGAATTGCATGGTAACAAATTCTGGAATTCCAGTTTCCTCATCATGAATTATTTAAAGAAAAATCCGCTGAAAAAGAAAGTCAGGGTGTTGGAAATAGGTTGTGGGTGGGGATTGTTGGGCATTTACTGTGCAAAAGAGTTTGATGCGCGAGTAACGGGAATAGATGCAGATGAAAATGTACTTCCTTACCTTCAGGTACATGCAGAAATTAACAAAGTTGAAATCGTTGGAGAGAAAGTGTCATTTCAACAGCTCACCGTAGAACGATTAAAAAATTACGATGTTATCTTGGGTGCCGACATTTGTTTCTGGGACGAAATGACTGGCATGCTCTTTAACTTGATCAATCGAGCAAAAAAGGCTGGTGTAAAAACCGTGATGATTTCTGACCCCTGTCGCTCTCCATTCACCGCACTGGCTGAACGTTGCAAGAAGAAATACGATAAAGTTGAAGTCATTGCCAAACACCTGGCGCGACCTGTGAATGCCTCCGGAGAGATCCTCATCGTCGACCTCTGATTTATTTGGCAACCCAACAACTCAGATGGAGAACCAATCATGATTGTCACAACCACACCCGGAATCGAAGGAAAGAAAGTAGAAAAGTACCTCGGTGTGATTACCGGTGAGGCAATTCTTGGCGCAAACATATTCAGAGATATGTTTGCCGCTGTGAGAGATATTGTCGGTGGGCGATCAGCATCCTACGAACGCGAGCTTGGCAAGGCCAGAGAAATCGCTTTCGAAGACCTAGAGGATTGGGCTGAAGAATTAGGTGCAAATGCTGTTGTCGGTGTCGACGTCGACTATGAAAGCTTCGGCCAAACCAATGGCATGATGATGGTTTCAGTGACTGGCACTGCGGTTTTTGTCGTTGACGCTTGATTCGCGAAAGCTGCGGCACCGGAAATATAATACGCTGGTCTGTCTTGCACGTCCGAATCAAACCGCCAAATTAACTTTCAGTTCAATACAAGATTGATGCAGGGCAAAAGCAATCATCTCGTTTAAAACTACGCGGAAAAAGACCGAACAAACCAATTTCGTTTTCTGCGGCAGTTTTACATACCCTATTGCTAAAGCAGTGACTCGTCGCTACAGTCTCGTACCTTAAAAAACCCGATGATTTAACAAGTGTTTGAGAAAAGAACCATACAAGGCGCTTACTTTGCCCTCGCAGCTTACTCCGTTTGGGGATTCGCACCGATTTATTTCAAAGCGGTGGGCCATGTCAATCTTCTGGAAATCATCTGCCATCGAGTCCTATGGTCTTCCGTTTTACTGCTTGCAGTTCTTGCCGTAAAAAGAGACTTGGGCACTCTCAGAATAACCCGCAATCAGCTGTTGATACTCGCCGGCACCGCGCTATTGCTTTTTGGAAATTGGCTGGTGTTCATCTATGGCATTCTCAGCAATAACATTGTTGAGACTGCACTCGGATACTTTATCAATCCTCTGGTCAGCGTATTCCTTGGTATGATTTTTCTAAAGGAATCCTTGCGCCCCCTGCAATGGCTTGCAATTTCTATTGCTGGTGCAGGTATTACACTACAGCTCATTTTCTTTGGCGCTATTCCTTGGATATCACTGACTCTGGCATTCAGTTTTGGTTTTTACGGGTTACTGCGAAAGAACCTGAACTTTCCGGCAATTACGGGCTTGGCGATAGAAAACCTGACACTACTGCCACTGGCTCTGGTCATGCTCGTTTGGCTGCACTACAGCGTGGGGTTATCCTTTGGCTCGCTCAATACAAGCACAAACATCTTGCTGATGCTTGGCGGTGTAGTAACATCTTTTCCACTTCTCTGCTTTGCGGCTGCTGTCACCCGACTATCTCTGACAGCTGCCGGCATGTTTCAGTACCTTGCACCCTCTTTATCCCTGATGATTGCCATCGTTGTTTACGACGAACCCTTTGAGCTAGACCGGATTATCACCTTCATTTGTATATGGAGTGCACTGGTAATCTTCACTGTCGAGGCCTTCTACCATCATGGTAGCATGGCGAAACGACTCAATCCCTGAACCTAAATCAAGAAAAGGATGCAACGTTTTATGCTGGCAATTAACAACCTGACGCTATTGGCTGGACGCTTTCTCATGGGTATCTATTTCATCATGCCCGGTATCATGAAAATACAGGACTTTGAGGGGACTAGCGCCTATATGGCTAACCATGGCGTGCCATTTGTTTCCCTCTTGCTCATTATTACCATCGTTCTGCAGTTAGCCCTTGGGGTTTTCATGATCGTTGGATTTCAAACAAAACTGACCGCCTTTCTCCTCGCCGGCATGGTATTGGTTATTAGTATCTTTATGCATAACTTCTGGTCTATGGAAGACGGCATCAATAAAGCGCACGAGACGCAGAACTTTTTCAAGAACATGGGGATAATGGCTGGTTTGCTAATCATTTCTTCAATTGGTGGTGGTCAATTGAGTATTGATTCTAGAAACGCATCTCACGCTTAGAAATACTCAATGGAACAAAATGCCAAAGCCAACATCATGACGCCTCAGCATTCGTTTGATAGCGACATTAATCTGTCTCGCATCGCTACCGCGACCAGTAAAAGTGCCAGCTACCAGGTAAACATCAGCGCCGATTGGCAGGTGTTCGTCGGACCCAACGGCGGTTATATTGCGGCGATCATCTTAAACGGAATGAAATTAGAACTGGCTACAGCAGCTGGTCAGCCAACCCTGCAGCCCCGTTCAATCAGCTATCATTTTCTATCAGCTTCGATTGCGGGACCGGCGATCCTCGAAGTTCAAATAGAAAAGCTTGGACGAACGCTCAGCAGCGTCACCGCTACGTTACGCCAAAATAGCAAAACAATCGCCATCGCGCTTGCTACCTTTGGCAATGCACGCCCTGCGGTCGAGTTTTCAGAATTAACAATGCCGGAAGTTATCGCACCCGAAAATGTCAGCCACGACAACGTCATGCAGCAAGGTGTGAAAGGTCACGTTCCCTTCAGGGACCAGTTTGACCAGCGTATCGTCATAGGACCGACTCCGGGAGATCCATCAGAGTCAGCTCGTGTTGGTGGATGGACCCGGTTCAGTCAAGCCAGACGATTCGACGATCTGGCAATAGCTGCAATTTCAGACTCTTGGTATCCGGGATTGTTTACAAAAAACTTGGACCCACCAATGCATTGCCCTACCGTAGATCACACGGTACATTTCCTCGCGGATTGCCCAGAAAATTACGGGTTGGACGAATTTCTGCTGGTCGATTTTCAGACCAGCACAGCGAGCAATGGTTATTTGGTGGAGGATGGATGCATCTGGACCGCCGACGGCATCTTGCTGGCAAGGTCCAGACAATTGGCAATTATACTTCCACACTAATGAACTCGCGTGGTTCACGCTATAAATTCCAATGTCCGTGGATGCTATCTGCCGCCTGGTTTCTTGGTCGTCTACCACCCTTATCAGCCTTGCAGTGGATAATGCTTAGTCTAGTCGCCGCGGTTTCAACCCGCACACGCACGACTAGACAGCGGCCTGATTGCGAAAACCTTAGTTATCTGCCAATGTGCCAAACATGCGTAAAGTGATAGCAGGTCAAGACCAATGAAAGAAATTGCTGGTGCAATCGTTATGCTCGCAGGTTCAATTCTGTTAGTCGCAGCAATGAGCTTCGACAGTATCCTATTCTGGATTATCGGCGGTTTTATGCTGATAGATGGCTACTTTCTACTGGCAGCATCGATCTTTTTCCCCCGGTTTTTGAAAGAGCTTCTTGGGAAATAGCCCCTGAAAAAAGCGTCGAACCTTGATTATTGCAACGCTCACTCGTTGGGCAAGCTAGGCAAGATTCAAATTGTTAGTCGTCTGTCCGGACAATCTAATGGCTTAGCCAAGACTATTCACCATCTCAGTGAAACGACCTGTTTCAGCTGTCATCTGGAAACTGGCGCGAACCGGGTAGAAACGCATTTCCTGAAAGCCCGACCCGGTTTAGACGCCCAGTCGACGAAAGCACCGTCGATTAAATCCACCTCTAAACTGAGGACTTTCATTTTGCAACGCACCAAATCGATCTAAAATGGCCAATACTAGCCCTGATTTATCGACATTACGCTGAAACCCGGTGCAATTTCCGCTATCCTAGCGACCTTTTAAAAGCTTGCGAAAACAGTCAGGAGCATCTCAATGACAATGCAACAAACTCCGCTTATTCTTTCTCGAATCTTGGGTCGTGGCGCTAAACTCGACCCCAACGAAGAGGTTGTCACCCTACTGGAAAATGGTACCCACAGACAAACCTTAAAGACGACCTGGGAACGCGCCAACAAAGTAGCCGGCGCATTAAAGGCGCTCGGCATAAAAGAGGGAGATCGTGTTGCAAGCTTTATGTGGAGTAACTACCGCCACCTCGAGCTCTACCAGGGCGTGCCTTCGATGGGTGCAGTGCTGCATACACTGAATATTCGCCTCTCACCGACAGATTTGGAATACATCATTAATCACGCTGAGGACCGGGTCATATTTGCAGACGAAGATTTACTGCCTTTACTCGAGCCCTTAAAAGGCAAGATACCCACCGTCGAACTTATCGTCATTTGTCGTTACGGTGAGAATGGGGAGTCAACTTTTACAGATGTTATCGACTACGAGGATTTTATAGCAGACCAGCCGAGCAGCTTTGACTGGCCAGAGATCGACGAAAATGCACCCATGGGGCTCTGCTATACCAGTGGCACAACAGGCAAACCCAAGGGTGTTATGTACACTCACAGGTCAACCTACCTGCACACGATGGCTCAGGCAATGACCGATTCAGTGAGTCTATCTGCACTTGATGCGCTTTGCGGCATCGTACCCATGTTTCATGCCATGGGTTGGGGCATGCCTTTCACTGCTTCGATGCTTGGTTGCAAGCAGGTCTATCCCCATAAATATATGTCTCCAGACAAGCTACTCCAACTGATCGTTGACGAAGAGGTCACTATTTCCGCCGGTGTTCCCACTATCTGGCAAGGAATCAAAGCGATACTTGAAGCCGAAGGGGGAAGCAAATATGACATGAGCAATCTGTCTCGACTCACTTGCGGTGGATCAGCGCCTCCCGTATCAATGATGCGGTGGTACTGGGAAGAATATGGCGTTGAAATGGTGCAAGGGTGGGGGATGACAGAAACAAACCCTCTCGGGACTCTGTCAAGAAAAGTTGCCAAACGCTCACACAGAAGACTCACAGAAGACCAACAGTTTGAAAATATCGCCAAGGCCGGTCTATTGATTCCGGGACTTGATATTGAAATTGTTGATGAAGAATGGAACCCGGTGCCCCATGATGGAGAGTCAGTTGGCGAACTGCTGATTCGCGGACCGTGGATTGCAGCCGAGTACTACAACGACCCTCAGCCCGATAAATTTCACAATGGTTGGTTGGTCACCGGCGATGTGGCAAAAATCGATCAGGAAGAATACCTCATAATAGCTGACCGCTCGAAGGACCTCATCAAGTCAGGTGGAGAGTGGATCTCGTCCGTTGATCTGGAAAATCACATTATTGCGCTGGAAGGTGTTCTCCAAGCGGCAGTCGTCGCGCAACCACATCCCAAGTGGGATGAAAGGCCGGTTGCGTTGGTCATTCTGGTTGAGGGAACCAATGTCACTCGCGATTTAATTCTGGAGCACTGTGCTTCGGTTTTTGCACGATGGCAGCTTCCGGATGACGTCATTTTTGTTGAGAGTATTCCTTTAACAACAACCGGTAAAATTGATAAAAAAACTATTCGTGCGGAGCTCGACGAGACAAACTATCAACTGCCCGATATGAGAACAGCCTGACATCTATGGCTGTAAACCGGTTTCCTTTTACCAACCAGTACAGGGATCTACTGCACGAGCGGGTCGATAACTTTGATGATCAGCGGCGGCTAAGCGATGAGCTTGTGTCCGCTGCGGTTGCCATCACTGTTTACGCTCACAATGACACCTGCGCTGTTATCGTCACTCGACGCTCTCCACGACTTAACGCGCACTCAGGACAGTGGGCTTTACCAGGCGGTCGCGTTGATAAAGGCGAATCGCTCATTGATGCAGCCCGCCGGGAAATGCACGAAGAAATCAATCTCGACTTGCCTGCATCTGCATTGCTGGGCACGCTTGACGACTATGTTACGCGATCGGGATATGCAATCACGCCTGTGGTGTTCTGGGCAGACATCAAAGCCGAACAACTGCGCCCGAATCCCGACGAGGTCGCTTCGATACATCCCTTCAGTTTTAA
Source organism: Candidatus Azotimanducaceae bacterium (assembly GCA_965657335.1). GTDB lineage: Bacteria > Pseudomonadota > Gammaproteobacteria > Pseudomonadales > Azotimanducaceae > UBA4582. Next base: position 74,180 of record CBFHOH010000010.1, on the reverse strand, counting down.
TGATCTCGTTAACCCGAAGTCTCCCAATCTAGAGAAAATACCAGAGAGCGACAGACAGGTGCTGTCAATGAATTACGAGCACGATAGAATTTTTGCTCCCACAGGCGCCATGCTTTATCAATTCAGGGAAGTCGCGATACTTAACAGGCACACTCAGGTCGGACACTTTGATCAACCGGTCTTCGCCTGGCAGTAGTCCACCCTAATGTTGCCACGCAAAGTATTTTTCACTCGTTCGAGACGGCCTCCTCCCATACGCCCGTTTTAATTGGCAAAACAATCCGAGTTTCCGTTTGAATACCGCTCGCAACTGGCTCCGCTCCCTCAAAATTGATGTCTGTGGGACGACTATCGATCGAGGCATCATCACTCATTCCCGGGAACATCGATAAAATAATGATAAACGATAAAATGCCAGCACCTAACAGCGCCGCAATTGACCACAACAACCAGCGATGCTTTTCATAGGGCTGCTCCCATTGCAGATCCCTGATAATCAACTCATGGGGGATGCGTTTTCTTTTAAATGTCACAGTTTTCTCCTCAACACAACGTTTCGCTTCTCAATAGATTTCTCGCTAACCTATTGAACCTTGAAATGATGAGTTTCCAGTGTCGAAAGGGTGGCAATCGGCAGACAAAAAATGGAGATACCGGTGATAGCGCACTGGAACTCAGCATTAACAGACAGTGACAAGTCAAAAACACCGCCATTTTAAACAGGCTTTAATACCCTTAAGCAGGCTGTTTTACTGTAATATACGCGCGAGTCGTCTCAAGCAGATATCGTCGCCAATTCGCCAGCAAAGGATCATGGGTATGCCAAGTAAACTTGAACAATTAAAAACGATGACGGATGTGGTTGCGGATACCGGTGACATTGAAGCAATGAAAAAATTCAAACCACAAGACGCTACGACCAACCCATCGCTGTTACTGAAAGCTGCTGCAATGCCGCAGTATTCACCGCTAGTTGAGGCTGCGAAGCAGTTTGCGCTATCTCACGGCAAATCAGATCAGGCACAATTGGATCTCGCTTGCGACCGGTTAGCTGTGTTAGTTGGCATAGAAATCCTCAAGCTGATACCCGGAAGAATTTCCACTGAGGTTGACGCCCGACTGTCATTCGATGCAAAAGCAATGGTCGAGCGAGGTCGAGCGCTGATCAATCAATACGAAGCACTTGGTTTCAACCGCAATCGCGTCCTGATCAAACTTGCATCCACATGGGAAGGAATTCAGGCCGCAGAGACCCTAGAGTCCGAAGGTATCAACTGCAACCTGACGCTTCTCTTCTCTTTTGAACAAGCCGTTGCATGTGCAAACGCCGGCGTTTTTCTCATTTCACCCTTCGTAGGCCGAATACTAGACTGGTGGAAAGCAAATACTGACATCGAATATACGGCAGCGACAGATCCCGGCGTTTTGTCAGTACAAAGAATTTTCAACTATTATAAATCTAACGGGTTTAATACGGTTGTCATGGGTGCGAGTTTTAGAAATACGGGTGAAATTGAGGCGCTGGCGGGTTGTGACAGACTGACGATCAGCCCAGCGCTGCTGGAAGCGCTCAATCAGGACGATAAGCCGCTAATTCAAACGCTCGATAAAAATGCGCCCACAGGTGGTGTAGAAAAGATGGCGCTGGAGGAAGCCGCTTTTCGTTGGTCACTCAACGAGGATGCAATGGCAACCGAAAAACTAGCAGAGGGTATACGTCTCTTCACAAAAGATACGCGTGTATTAGAACAACTACTTAGTCAATAAAGCGCCCACACAAAACTGTCACAAGACATCAGCCAAGAACTCCCCGAACGATAACGAGCATGCGCTCCTTATTCTTAAAGGCGGTCTAGGTTTGAAACACAAAACCGGCTGATTGAGTGATCCCAAGAAAAAACGCGTTGAACGCTTGATTCAGCAGCTATTTTAACAGCCACACGGTCATTTTCGTTATGAGCACATCCGACAACCGAAAATTCGATACACTCGAATTATCCAAAGCGCTACTAACGAATCTTAGCAGTCTCAATTATCATGAAATGACGCCGATTCAAGCACAAAGCCTGCCCCTTATTCTGCAGGGGTTTGATGTCATCGCGCAGAGCAAAACCGGATCTGGCAAAACGGCTGCTTTCGGCTTAGGGGTTCTGCAAAAACTAGAAGTGAAGCGTTTCAGAGTCCAGAGCCTTATTCTCTGCCCTACACGCGAACTCGCTGATCAAGTATCAAAAGAACTACGCAGGCTTGGCCGCACTGTGCACAACATTAAGATCCTGACACTCTGTGGTGGCACAGCGTTTGGACCTCAGGTAGGTTCCCTTGAGCACGGTGCGCACATTATCGTTGGTACGCCCGGACGCATCGAGGAACACCTGCGCAAGGGTAATCTGGATCTACAAAATCTCACAACCTTTGTGCTTGATGAAGCAGATCGCATGCTTGATATGGGTTTTAGCGAGACAATTGATGCCATTCTCAAACATGTGCCTTCGGTTCGGCAAAATTTGTTGTTTAGCGCAACGTTTCCACGAGAAATTGAAGCGATGACAAGCAAAATCATGCGTGAGCCTCGCAGGGTTGAAAATAAGGAGATGCATTCGGAGGACAGTATTCGACAGTATGTCTGTCGAATCGAGAATGACGAAGACCGAATCACAGCACTTCGATTAATCCTACTAGAGTTTGAGCCTGAATCTACTCTGGTGTTTTGTAACACGCGCAAACAGGTTCAAGAGGTTGCCAATGCGCTTGTCGCCGCAAACTTCAGCGCATTGGCATTGCATGGTGAGCTTGAGCAAAAATCTAGAGACGAGATCCTTGTTCGATTCTCCAATAAGAGCGCATCAATACTGGTTGCAACCGATGTAGCTGCCCGAGGACTTGACATAGATGAGTTGGACCTGGTCATCAATCATCAAATTGCACCAGAACAGGAAGTACATATCCATCGAGTCGGTCGAACCGGCCGCGCGGGCAACCAAGGGCAAGCATTCACACTTTGTACCACCCGGGAACAATTCAAACTAGACAGATTGGAAGCTTTTCTTGACACCTCGCTGAAGCAGCATCAACTTGCCAAACCCGAACTTCTCAATAAACCAACGTTTTATCCCGCGATGGCGACGTTGCAAGTTGATGGCGGACGAAAACAGAAAGTCAGACCGGGAGACATTGTTGGTGCGCTCACCGGCAAAGATGGAATCGCAGCGTCAGAGGTGGGCAAAATTAACGTGTTTGATCGTTGCGCCTATGTCGCTGTGACACAGGTAAAAGCCAAGGCTGCGCTGAAAAAACTCTCAGAAGGAAAGTTAAAGGGAAGGTCTTTTCGCGTTCGTCGCATTAGAGGCTAGGAAGCCACCAACATCCCAGATTCGGTTCTTGCATCACCGGCTATTCGAGTGTGTTTCATCACCCTCGCCTGCTGAGTGTCATAGGGTCGCGCTCGATGCAACATACGCCTGTTATCCCACACAATCAGGTCACCCACTTGCCAGTGATGCTCGTAGCAACGTTCAGGTGAGCAGGCAAATGACAGCAGCCTGTTGAGTAACGCCTCGGACTCAGCGTCTTCTAAACCAGGAATGCCGTAAGCGTGGCGGCCAATATACAACGCCGGTTTCCCTGTCACTGGATGGAACTTTACCAACGGGCGTAAAGGTGGTTCCTCAACATCGTAGCCATAACCTCGACTTTGAGTCATTCCAGCGCGAGCTTGCGAATACTTCAGCGAGTGAAAGGCAGCAAGATCCTGTATTGTCTCCTGAAGACCTTCGGGCAACGCCTCATACGCTGCCCTCATATCTGCCCACTCAGTGCCACCGCCAGATGTTGGCAAAACGTGCGCAGAGAGCACCGAAGCTTTTGCTGATATCGGCATGTAAGAGCTATCAGTATGCCAACCCTCATTACCCAGTAGCACCTGCATAATGTGATCGTCTTTATCTGCAACGCCACCGTCTCTGGTTCTGTTCGACAGCGGCACAGCAGCGTTGCCCTCAACGATCATTTCAAGTTCGCCAAATCGTCGTGCAAAGTCACCTTGTGCCTGATCACTTAAGTGTTGATCAGGAAACACTAGCAAACCATATTCATGAAAGGCTTCAAGTATTGCTTGCCAATCGTCGTTATCCAATGATGCTAAGTGAGTACCGGTGACAATTGCGCCCACGTTCTTATCTGGCACAGGCTCAATTAATCGCTGACTCATTTTGCCCTCCTGTGGGCTTTCTTGCCCGATTTTTCGACCTTGTCTCAACCTTTAATGCTAGAACGATCAGCGCCGTGAGTAAATACAGTGCTAAAAAAGTAAAGAACGCAGGACGATAATTTCCCGTCACATCGTAAACCCAGCCTGCGAAAGGTGTGCCTGCAAGATGGAGTATTGCCATTGGCGGCCTCATAGCTCCGAGTACCCGACCAAATGATTCCCTGCCAAATGCCGCGCCGACGACAGCTCCCTGCATGGGCACCACGCCTCCCATACCAAAACCAAACATACAGGCGCCTAAGAGAAAGCCAACATACCCTTCGACAAACAACATGAACAAATGCCCTGCAAACTGGAAACCAATGCCCAACCACAATGCATGACGCACATCCCAACGATCTACCAACACGCCGAAAACCAACTTCCCGGCAATACCGAAGCCAGCAGTGGCGGAAGCTATGCCGGAGGCCGCGACCAGAGATAGCCCCTGGTCGGTGAGTTGCGGCACCATGTGAATCAACGTTGCGCTTTGAATGCCGAACAGCAACCCGATGACCGTCAGCAAAATCCAAAAGTTTGGCTGGCTCAGAAAATCTCGAGTGCGAAGTGGTGGTTTAGGTGGTGGTAGCGCACCTTTTTCAGTCGCGCCGTCAGGCAGGAGCCCAACATCCTCAGGTCTTGATATCACGAGCCGGAGAACGACCGGAACGACGACCAGAAACGTGATCAGTCCATAGGTCATAAATGCTTCACGCCAACCGAACGTTGCAATGATCCAAGCACTGATTGCCGGCATGACTACACCAGACACCGAGATACCGGTTGCGGCTATTCCCAGAGCAGAACCGCGTTTTAGTACGAACCAATTACTCACCAGCTTGGACGTGGCAAGTTGTCCCATGGCGCCGGCACCAAACCCAACGAAAACACCCAGTACGAGATAAAACTGCAGCGGTGTTTGAACCAAACCGAGCAACCCAAAACCAGCACCCATCGATACCGCCCCACAAGCCATCACGTTCTTCAGCGGAAACCTGTCTAAGGCTCGCCCAATAAAAGGCGCCAGCACAGCACCGACACCCTGAGTTACCGTTACGCCAATAGAAACACCAAAACGTGAGTCACCGAATTCAATGGCGATTGCTTTGAAGAAGATCCCGTAGGAGTAAAAGAAAAAACCAACGGCAATAAAATCCACCAGAAACGCAACCGAAACCATACGCCATCCTAAAAAGGAGGTGTCATTATTACGTTTGAGAAGAAAGGAAAGCATAGAAATTGTAACTTGAGTCAATCAGCAACTATACACGCATCGACTGAGGCTCTCATTAAAGGAGACGATTTTAGCGGGCTGCTTATCACCGTCCAACAATATCAACAATGGCTGCCCTCTCACCCCACGCCCAATGCACTGCTTTCAATTCAAAATTTGACGCCAACAATGTCTTATCACAGATGAGAGCGTGACGCTTCCAGCTTTGAACCTGTGCTTTCTGTCATTTCGAACACTGGGATTATTTTTAAATACGATTGATCACGGCAGTCAGCTTCAGAGATACACAACTCGCCAAAGCGCGCACAAAGTATGAGACAATTTGTCGCACCCCGAAACGGTTACGAGAGATAAATGACAATGAAATACCATGTGGTTGCTGCCACGAGTGACCTAAAAGAAGGTGGACAGAAATTTATTGATCTGGAAGGCGAAGAAATTCTCTTGGTACAACACGACGGTGAGTACTACGCCATCGCCTATCTCTGCAGTCACGCGGAGTTCGGTCTGGAAGGGGGACAGCTTCAGGACGGCTGTATTACTTGCCCTTATCATGGCGCAGAGTTCTGTTTGAAAGACGGTTCTGCTCAATCGCCACCCGCTTTTGAACCGATCAAAACATATCCTGTAAAGGTTGAAGGGGCTTCTATTGCTATTGCTTTTGAGTCCTAGCTGATCGATTGATATTTGACCGGCGCGCTTCCGGCAAAATAATCACAGGGAAAATGACTTAAACAAAGCCCGATAGTGTCGCGTCGGGACACGTTATATTTGCGAAACAACGACAGCATTTCAAGATTTGTACTGCGATTCAATCGTCTCGTCGAGCGCTCGCTCCAATGCTGCCAGACCTTTCAAATGGGTCTCAACCAACTCACTAACACTGCGGTATCTAGCAACTTCTTTTCCATCGCTCATTACCACTACCGCTTGAGGATCTTTAGCATAAAAGACCCCTGTTTTTTTCTCTGAGACCATGAAACTACCTCCTTGGGTTTTCGGCATATGATTCAGATCTATGATCTTGAGACTAGCATAACTATTCCAACGCTGCCGCATCACTTTAGCTAACGGTTTATAGCAAGGTGCACGCGAAAAAGTTGGAATGAGATGTTTATCAGGATGTCAATTTCACGACGCTTATTGATTTGCACTGCGCAAATTAGCACTGATGGTAAATCGTCCGTTGCGAATAGTCTGCGGCCATACAACTATCAGCCAAATTTTCGCCCGATAGAATCATTTTCTGCCATCGATTAGCGCTATTCTGCGATCAATCAAGTCCAACGAGAATGAACTAACGCGACTGTGCTTTACAGCCGGGATTCATCTAATGCTCTTCTGATTTTTTCCAATTCAGGAATTAAAGCGCTCATCGTTTCGGCAGATAGGCTCTGCAAAAGCTGCTCGAATGCTGGGCTGGCATAAAGAATAGCTTCATCACGCGCTTGTCGTCCCTTGGTTGTTAACCTGACAACTTTCTGTCTACCTGACTTTTCATCGGGCCCGACAGTAATAAATTTTTTTGCCTCTAACTTTTTCAGAGAATTGGTTATCGCGCCTTTGGTCACTTCCATGGCTTTGGCGAGTCGACTCGGTGACGCCTGATCATCAACCCGACAAAACCAATTTAGAATACTGAACTGCGGGCGATTCATGCCATAAGGCAAGCTGCGTTCAAATCGGGTGGTCGATAGCTGAGCAATAATGCCTATTTCGTTAAACAACCGGAAGGTCAACTCTCCGTTGCTGTTGGCATCGGCTTTTTCACGCTCCCTAGCTCTCGACATCAAATCACTCCTTGCTACTTTATTGGATCAAACGAAAAACATACTGAGAGTTAATAATTGGGTTGCAACGACCTTCGGGTTGCAACGGCGTATAGTTTAGCTTTAAACTGTTTAATATTAAACTATATTTTTACAAAGAGGCACGCATGAAAAAACTGATCTTGTCGATACTTTCCGTCGCATTCATATTGTCTGCTGGTGTCATGGTGCTACAGATAGTTGCCTCTGAGCGAGTAGAAGTCGTTGAAGTAAAGACGGTTGATGATCTGGGAGAAGTCGCCACGACACGTCTGTGGGTCGTTGATTACGAAGGCAAACAATATCTAAGAGCCGGAGCCGACTCGGGCTGGTATCTACGCATGAAGGCCAATCCGAATATAACGATGGCCAGAAATGGCAAAGAAGCACAATATCATGCTGTCGAGCGCAAACACCTCATGAACGTCATCAACACCAGGATGAACGAAAAGTATACATGGGGTGACGATATTATCGGCGTAATGGTAGGCAGAAGCGAGGCGATCCCAATGGAACTGCAGCCAATCTGAATGTACGTTCATCAATTTCGCGAACTTACCGAAATTGACCTCGTCAGCCCGAATTAAGAGCAAATACTTGTGTTATATTCATTCCATATCAGACGTTAATTTATGGATGTTCAATGCAAGCGGTAATTTGTGATCAGTTTGATTCGCCCAACAAATTAAAAATACAGGAAGTAGCAGACCCAGTCCCTAATGCAAACGAAGTGCTAATCCGTATACATGCCACAGGGCTTGGTTATGTCGATGCACTTACCGTCGCTGGTTTATATCAGATGAAACCAAAACTCCCGTTCATCCCCGGGAATGAAGTATCAGGTGTCGTCGAACAAACCGGAGAGGCAGTCAAACACTTGCGCGTTGGTCAGCGCGTTCTGGCAATGCCCAGCCAAGGCGGACTCGCTGAACTGGTATGCATGCCTGAATCTAAGTGCACACCCATTCCAGAAGTTTTGTCCCACGAAGGGGCAGCCAGTTTTCTCGTCAACTACTGCACCGCATACCACGGTCTAGAGCTTTGCGGTCAACTGAAGGAAAAAGAAAGCATTCTTATTCTTGGTGCCAGCGGCGGCGTTGGCATGGCTGCAATTGATGTCGCCAAGGCGATGGGTGCCGAAGTGATCGCTGCAGCCTCAACCAAACTTAAACGTGATGCCTGCTTGGCTTTTGGTGCAGACCATGTCGTCGACTATACGAAAGAGAACTGGCGTGACGATGTCAAAGAGGCGCTCAATGGTAAACCGCTTAATGTCGTTTACGATCCTGTAGGCGGCGATTATGCAGAACCCGCACTTCGATCTTTAGGTCCAGATGGCCGCTTCCTCGTTGTCGGATTTGCCGGTGGAGGCATCCCATCCGTGCCACTCAATTTACCCCTGCTTAAGCGGTGTTCGATTGTTGGTGTCAACTGGGGCGGTTTTATTTCAGCCAACCCATTGGAATCACGTCCAGTGCTAACAAAACTGCTGGAGTGGATAGCGGCGAAGAAGCTGAACCCTCAGGCCGGAGAGACTGCAAGTCTGGATAAGTCCGGTGACGCAATGATGAAGATGCTGAATCGTAAAGCGATCGGTAAAATAGTGATTATCCCGACAAAATTGACTTAACCCCATAATGCCATCACACGCGTGATGGCTTTAAAGCAAGGAATCAATATGTCAGACACTCAACAGCTCAACGTGACACCTTTTGAAATACCCTATGTTGAGCAGGATGTTGCCGACTTAAAAACCCGGCTCGCGCTAACGCGGTGGCCTGACAAGGAAACACCGACAGACTGGAGTCAAGGCATTCCGCTTGCCTACATGAAGGAGATTAAAGAATACTGGCAGAATGATTACGACTGGCAACGTCGAGTTGCGTTGTTAAACCAGTGGGATGGCTATATGACTCAAATAGCCGGTCTGGATATCCATTTCCTTCACGTCAGATCAAAACACGAGGAAGCGAAGCCGCTATTACTCACCCATGGCTGGCCGGGCTCCATCGTTGAATTTCAAAAAGTTCTTGGACCGCTTTCTGATCCGACCGCGCATGGTGGCAGCGCCGAAGATGCATTCCATGTTGTATGTCCCACGCTGCCCGGGTTTGGATATTCAGGCAAGCCCACTACGACAGGCTGGAACATCGAGAAAATTGCCGGCGCCTGGAACACGTTAATGGTCGGTATTGGTTACGATCGTTACTACGCTCAAGGTGGAGATTGGGGCTCGATCGTTACTTCCATGATCGGCGTTCAAAATAAAGGGCACTGCCAAGCGATACACATGAATATGCCCATCGCACCACCAGATCCAAACAAGATGGACGATTTAACCGACTTGGAACAGGGCGCGCTTGCCGCGATGAAATTTTATCAGGATCACGATTCCGGTTATTCAAAGCAACAGTCAACACGGCCGCAGACTCTTGGTTACGGTTTAGCAGACTCTCCTATCGGCCAGGCGTCGTGGATCATCGAAAAATTCTACCAATGGACAGACTGCGACGGTCACCCCGAAAACGTCTTAAGCAGAGATGAACTGCTCGACAATGTCATGATGTACTGGCTTCCGGATGCTGGCGCTTCGTCGGCCCGCATTTACTGGGAGAGCTTTGGCGCCGGTGGTACTTCAGCTGATAAAATCACGCTGCCAACAGGCTGTAGCATTTTCCCTAGAGAGATATTCAAAACATCTAAACGATGGGCAGAATCCAGATTTACAGACCTAATTCACTTCAACGTGCTCGAAAAGGGCGGCCATTTCGCTGCAGCCGAACAGCCAAAGACCTTTGTTGACGAGATTCAAACCTGTTTTAGAAATGTGCGCTAATTTGTCCTAATCTCACCTTTTACATAGACTTGCGCGCAGTTATAAATACGCGTCCTTAAAGGGGATCTCGGCGGGTTAGGCAACCAGCGGAATCGATCTACAGAAATCAGACCAACTAAAAATTAGGAGAGCCAAATGGCCAAAATCAAGTTTGTCCAGCACGATGGTACGGAAATCGAAGTCGATGCTGAAATAGGTGCATCAATAATGAATGCTGCGATCGACAATGGTGTCGCTGGAATTGACGCAGATTGTGGCGGTGAGTGCTCTTGCGCAACATGCCATGTTGTTATTGATCCCGCTTGGGCCAGTAAACTCGAAGCGATTTCCGATCAAGAAAGCTCTATGCTTGACCTCAACCCAGACCGAGAAGAAAGGTCTCGTCTTTCATGCCAACTTCCCATGACTGAAGCGCTAGACGGTATGATCGTTAATTTGCCTGAGTTCCAATACTAATCAAGAAAATCTACATTCGGTAGGGCGATTCGTTTTCTAACTACTGCTGTAAAAAAGGTTGAACACTCGATGTGCTTCAGCCTTTTTTTTACCTAATTCGAATTAGGCTGCTTTAATCGCGGCCTCAATGAACTTGATGTGGCTGCCAACGAAAAACTCAGAATTTACTCGATTGAGCACTTCTTTTTCAGCATTTATCAAAAATGTGGTTCGCCTAACGCCGAATCCCATAGGTCCGTCGACACCAAAGGCCCGCACCACCTTTTTACCCTCGTCAAACAGCAAGGGGAACGGCAAGTCGTGTGATTTTTTAAAGCGCTGATGACTTTCTACCGACTGCGGGCTGATGCCCACGACCTTGAGGTTAGCGTCGAGAATTTCATCGTGAATGTCACGGATACTGCAGGCTTCCATGGTACACGCCGGAGTGAAGTCCGCTGGGTAGAAATATAATATCAAGGGTGCCCCATCAGCAAGCAGGCTCGACAAGCTGATAGCGTCGCTATTCTCGTCTAGTAACTCGAATTCAGGGGCACTATCACCAATCTTCAGCATTTTATTTCTTCCAATTTCTGAGGGCGAGCATTCTAGCAGGATCACACGGAAGTGCTACAAAAACCGAGTTCACACTAAACTTTAAATTTTTCTGCCATCAGGCTCGGATCTTACACAAAGGTACACGCTACTCAACGCGGACGCTCGCATCTCACGTCGCTCAAAACGATTCGACAATCAAAACGTCATCAGCATCGAGTTCCTGGAGATATCGCAGCGAGAGGACTTGCATCCCTTAATACTCCCAATAATATGCCGTTATTTAGCGAATAACAGGCAAACTAACCGATATCCAAACGCCCTATCCCACCTGACAATCCCTCACTGAGCGACTTTTTTAATCATTAATGCAAAGGAATCACTTCTTCCCCTGACCAAGGTCAACTAAAATACCGATCCACACGCTGATAATAGCGCAATTTCAAAGACTGAAATCAATATGAACACCACCAAAACTTCTGCTTCAAACGACCAAGACGAACAGGCCGACTCGCAAACTATGCCCATGGTTGTCTGTGCGCTTTACAAATTCGCGACCCTAGAAGACTTCGAATCACTCAAGCCTCCGTTGCAGAAAAAAATGGAAGATCTTGGCGTCCGCGGTACATTGCTGTTGGCAAAAGAGGGCATTAACGGCACGGTCTCAGGCACCAGGTCAGCGATAGACAAGCTGCTCGACTACCTCAGGCAGGACGACATTTTCGAAGGCAGACTACACAACATCCAGTGGAAAGAGTCTTATAACAGTGAAATTCCATTTAACAGAACCAAGGTAAAACTGAAAAAAGAAATCGTCACCATGGGCGTCGATGCAATTGACCCGAACCATATCGTCGGCACCTACGTAAAACCTGAAGCGTGGAACGATCTTATTTCTGATCCTGACGTCCTTCTTGTAGATACTAGAAACGAGTACGAAGTTCAGATCGGCACATTTAAAAACGCAATTAACCCACACACAACAACTTTTCGAGAGTTTCCCGAGTACACCAAAAACAACTTGGATCCGATCAAGCATAAGAAAGTTGCGATGTTCTGCACTGGCGGCATTCGTTGCGAAAAAAGCACTGCATACCTCAAAGAACAGGGATTTGATGAGGTCTACCATCTTGAAGGTGGCATTCTTAAATACCTCGAGGATGTTCCCAAAGAGGAATCAATGTGGGAAGGAGAGTGTTTTGTTTTTGATAATAGAGTTACCGTCGATCATGACCTGAAACGCGGTCATTACGACCAATGCCATGCCTGCAGGATGCCAATTACAGCGCAAGACAAAGTTAGCAATGCATATCAACCGGGAGTCAGCTGCCCGCATTGCATTGGTCACCTTACCGAAACTCAAAAACACAGATTTACAGAAAGAGAGCGTCAGGTGCAGTTGGCAAAAAAGAAGGGAAAAGTGCATATCGGTAGCGACGCAAAAGTTGCACAACAGGAAAACAAGGTTGCTAAAGAAGCGTTTAAAGAGCGTCAGCGACACCGTTAGCTGTCATTGTTTCGGAGAACCTATCGCCGAAAAAACCTATTCGAACCTGGCAACAAAACAATGGCTCGCGTTGCTTTTATCTCCGCATCTTCAACAACAATCCACCGTTGGCTCTCGAATTGAATCCAGTTAAGTGCTTACCGCGAGAGTGCCCCGCTCGTCCATCTTCTTCTGCCGTCTTGTGGTTTTTCTTACCATTCTCACTCAGCTGTGAGCAGCTTCGGTAAAAGTCTAAATACTTCAACACTTGCACCCATGGCGATGTGAGTCCCTTTTGTTTCAAAATGTTTTACGTCAGGGCTTGTGTCGTCGATACAGGCGCGCCACGCAACAACCCCATCAAACTTGCTGTAAATGCTCCGAATGGGCACCTTAATCGGCTTACGCTGACGCGAATGCAACAGTTGATTGATATCCTTTAATGTCAGACCTGTTTCGCGCATGACTGCGGCACCGATGCTTGATGCCCCCACGCCGCCTTTTACGGGAGATCCAATCGTAATCACTTTTTCAATTAGTTCAGGATGGTCCCGGGCAACTTCTCTGGACAAAATACCGCCCCGGCTCCAACCCACCAGACGAACCTTCTGCTTATATTCATCATGCAGTTCACGGACCGTGGCTAGCACACCGGGTAGATGGTCCATCATTCGTTGGGCGTTAACACCCTGTCCCCACCCCCGACTGTTGTAACCTATCGAGTTGAGGTACTGGCGCAGGATTATCGTAGAGGTGTCATCCGCCATAAATCCAGGTAATACCAACACAGGCTCACCATGCCCCCTACGCGCACTAAATCTTAGGATAGGCAATTGCAACAAAAGTTGAGTTGCTTCCAGACCAGCTCTCCCCTCCATCAATCTCAACAGCGGCGATGGGGGCGAAATAGGTTCATTCATAAGGAGCAGACCGACAAGTAACAGGGATAAGTAAACAAGAATTAGCAACGAGGATTGCATAACCTGCACAACCTTGTAAAGATGCAGCCATCATGAGAGCTAAAGAAGCCAGAGAAAGATTCGAAATCGCTGTTAGCCGGCAAGATGAGGATATACGGCTGGATGAATCAATGTTACTAATTGCCGCTGAAAGCAATAGCAGCGTTGGCGTCAAAAACTATCTCGACATGCTTGATAGCCTGGCAAAGAAATACGAGCTCTCAATCAATCGTCAGTCCTCTTTGGGCGTATCTGCTTCCGCTCTGAGTGAATTCATTCATCAAACAGAGGGCTTTAGTGGCAATGTAACGAACTACTACGCGCCGGAAAACAGTTACTTGAATCATGTCCTTGATGTGCGCCAAGGTATACCAATTTCGCTTGCGCTGATTCATATTTGTCTGGGGAAGCGTCTCGGCATTCCTGTTCGAGGTATCAATTTTCCCGGGCACTTCTTAGTGCGTTACGGCTCTGAAGAACACGTTATCGTTGACCCCTTCTCAGGCAGAATTCTGAGCGAACCTGACTGCGCAACGCTCTTGCGCCAAATTGCCGGCCCCCGCGCAACCATTCAACCGAATTATTTTGAGGCAGCCACCAATCGCAGCATATTGATTAGGGTACTCGACAATTTGAAACAAATATTCTGGAAGAACAAGGCGTGGGACGAGAGCAAAGCCTGTATTGAAAGACAATTATTGCTGTTACCGAACCAAAGTGAATTCAACATTCAGCTTGGCGCTATCTATGAAATGAAAGGAGAGATACCGCTAGCCCAAGACACTTACACCCGGGTGCTGCAAGAATGCGAAGATGAACAACTCACGCAGGTCGCTAGCAAACGTCTACTTGCGATGGGATCTGTCAATAAAACAGTTCACTAGCCACTGCGCTAATGTACATTCTGGTTGTTCCTAAGTCGTCAGAAGCGTAAGCGCTTGGATCGCCCGATTAGTCACACTTTCCTTGTACTTGTCGAGATCCATGTCCCGATCTTCTCCCATTGCGCCTACCAGATACCGTTTGTAAACGCCCTGCCCTATAGCCGCTAGCCGCCAGTGTGAAAATGCTCGATAGTAATTAATCTCGGATAAGTCACGCCCTGTATTGTTTGCGTAAATATTGCAGAGTTCATCTCTCGATGGATAACCACCCACGGCCGTCGGCGCAGAATCTCCTTCCATGGCATCAACTTCATCTGGAGACACCCAGTTATTCAGCAAATAACCCACATCTGCCAACGGGTCTCCAAGGGTGCAAAGCTCCCAGTCGAGCACAGCCCGAATCTCTCCGCCCGCGATGATCATGTTACCAAGTCTGTAGTCACCGTGGACGATCGTTGCCCCAACTTGTTCCGGCATTCTTTCCTCAAGCAGTTTTGCGCTCTCTTCCATTTCCGGCACTGGATGTGTTTTGGTCGCTACCCACTGTTTATTCCAACGCTTCAACTGCCGCGCCAGATAAGCTTCTTTACGTCCCAATTCACCAAGCCCGACATCATCAGGGTTAATTTTGTGCAGATTAGAAAGCACCTCCATCACATGAAGTCCCAACGCGCGCCGGTCAGTATCGCCGACCTCCTGCCCCACAACTGAGTCATGCAACACAAGTCCATCGACATGGTCCATCACATAAAAGGGCGCGCCGTTCACCTCGACATCGGTGCAAACGCCAATAGTCGTCGGCACAGGGATACCTGAGTTTTGTAAAGCCGATACGATCTTGTGCTCTCGCGCTACATCGTGGGCACTTTCCAGCACGTGCCCCAGTGGCGGACGACGTAAAACAAAATCTCTGCCGCTAGCATCGGTGCAGCGAAAAGTCAGATTTGAGTGTCCCCCAGCGATGAGCGAGAACTGCAATGGAGCTTTGAGTTCAGGCACAGCATTTTCGAACCAAGCCGTTATCTTTTCTGCGTCAATTCCTTCTATCATTGTCATCGTACTCTGCTAAATATAAAGTTTTTAAGATTCACCCACTGTTGGGCACCATCGTCTTTGTTCAATCTTTAATCGCTGTCGCTTCAAGCAATTCATCTGCACTTTCTTGCAGACAAGCGACGAAGAATTCAGGGTCTGGCACCATGTCACGGCAAGCGTTGACTGAGATAGTGATCTGACCACAATAACTGAAGACCGGAAACATTAATCCCATACCATCGTGTAACGGACCCAGACCATATTGGGTTACCAGTCTGGCACCCGCTGAATAGAGCGGGAATTGTGGCCCAGGCACATTACTGACGACACAATTGTAGGGGTGCGTCACCTGCTCTGCCATGCTCACCTCAGAATAAAGCCGAGAGGCAAGCGCCGCAGTTGTCGATGGGACGAACTGCCCAAAATCGGTCATCAATTTTGCACCCACGGCATTCGTCATCTCCTTGGAAGAAATAGACGCCCTGTGCACCGATTTAAGTCGTTCAATGGGATCTTCAATGTTGGTCCCAAGTGCCACTGTCATCGCTGCGACACTGTTACCTTCCTGACCTGATTCTCCGTTCGACCGAACAGAAATTGGCGCCATGGCAACCAAAGAATATTCTGGTAATTCTTTTTTTGACAGCAAATACTTCCGCAGAGCACCACCGCAGATGGTCAACACAGCATCGTTAATCGTTGCACCCTCCACTGCCTTCTTTACATTTTTCACCTTCGCCAACTCAATGGTTCGCCCTTCGATAACACGATGACTTGAAATCACACGACCGAAACGGGTTTTCGGCACTCTGGTATTCACCGCGAACTTTCGCTGGGCAAGTCCCGACTGAAAATTTGCCATGGCCGGTACTGCCCGAGCCATAACTTCGGCAAATCTGAGCGGCTGAGTAAAATTATTGAATTGTGCTCGGGTCACAAGTTCCACCGGGTTGGGCTCATCTTCGCCCCGCCAAGGCGTTTCAGGTCGCTGCGGCATAGCGCCATAAGGTTCAAGACTATGCAATGCTTCAGTGATATCTGCACCTGCAACTCCGTCAATACAAGCATGATGAATTTTTGTCACCACCGCGTAGGAACCAATCGGCAGACCTTCAATCGCGTCCAGACCCTCAATCACGGTCAGCTCCCAGGGGGCTTTGGTCATGTCTAACGGTCGGGAATGAAGTCTGGCGACCTGTATACAGAACTGCCGCCAGTCACCCGGTTCAGGCAGCCGTATATGACGGACATGAAATTCAAGATCAAAATCTTTGTCTTCTATCCAGTATGGGTAATCAAGGTTAAAAGGTACCTCTACCAGCTTTCTTCGAAAAGTTTTTGCGAGGTGCAACCTGTCTTCAATGAACTGTAGGATATCCTTAAAACGCTGCTTGCCCCCATTGACCGTCGAAGGGTCATAAATCGCCACACCCCCAATGTGCATTGGGCTGCGGGTGTTCTCTCCATAGATAAATGAGGCATCCTGAGCAGTTAATTGTTCCAAACGGGGTCTCCGATTAATTCAAGGTTATAAGGGATTTAGAATAACTCAGCCGGGGATGATATTGCACCCGTTCACTGGTACCTTAAGCCTTACCATTGGGAATTTCATTATGAAGATAAAAACTATTCGCTGTCACGAGATCAGCGAGGAAATTAACACTGTTACATTAGACGAAGTCGATTTGGCAGCACCGGCCGCTAGTGAAGTTCAGGTCAAACTGATGGCCTGTGCGGTTAACTTTCCAGACATTCTGATGATTCAGGGCAAGTACCAGTTTGCACCGCCGCTGCCTTTTGCGCCTGGCGGAGAAGCGGCCGGCTCTGTCGTTGCAGTTGGCGCAAACGTTAAAGATATCAAACCGGGTGACAGGGTCGTCATGGGTATCCGCCACGGTGGCTTCGCAGAGGTGGTAAATGCACCCTGTGACACCATTCAAAAAATCCCCGATGGTCTTTCTTTCGAAAAGGCTGCCTCTTACAAAACAACCTATTTGACCGCGTACGTCGCATTGACGATCAGGGGAAACCTGCAACCCGGTGAAACATTGTTGGTGCATGGCGCGACGGGAGGCGTGGGGATGGCCGCCGTTGATCTTGGCAAACATCTCGGTGCAACTGTGATAGCAACAGGTGGCGACGACGCAAAACTTGAAGTCGTAAAATCACGCGGCGCAGACCATATCATCAACTACACCCAGCAAGACGGCAGCCTGGGCGGTTTTCGCGAGAAAGTAAAAGCGCTGACAGACGGCAGGGGCGCTGACGTTATTTATGATCCGGTTGGCGGTTCGGTGTTTGACGAGTCGATGCGCTGCATTAATTGGGATGGACGCATACTCACTATAGGTTTCACAAGCGGTGTGTGGCCAAAAGCAGCGGTCAACCACATTTTGATTAAACACATCTCGGTCATCGGCGTCCGCGCCGGTGAAATTGGCAGACGAAATCCTGCTATAGGCGAACGATGCGATCGCGAGCTAACAGAACTACTTGAATCTGGTGCAATAGACCCTTACGTCTGTGCCGGTTTCCCGCTTGAACAGGCGGTTGATGCAATGGATATGCTGACCCAGCGCAAGGTTGTTGGCAAGGTTGTCGTCACCATGAACGGATACACAATACAGGCGAACTAAACCATGACCGACGTAGACGTATACTTCTCCTTCAGGAGCCCCTATTCGTACCTGGCGACACCGGGGATGCTGGCAATCAAAAAGAACTACAACATCAATTTAAACCTGCGCCCGATACTACCGGTTGCCATTCGCACCCCGGAAACCTTGTTTAGCCCGGCAAACGCGCCACGGGCCAGGTACATTCAACTGGATTGGCCGCGACGCGCGCGCTTTCTCGGCATGTCAGACAAATGGCCATCTCCTGACCCCATTGTGCAGGACATGACCACCCTGGAAGTCTCGGAAGATCAACCCTACATTTACCGCCTCAGCTACCTCGGCGTAGAAGCACAACATCGCGGTAGAGGGCCGGAGTTTGCCTTTGAAGTCTCTCATCTTCTTTTTGGCGGGACCAGAAACTGGCACGAGGGCGATCATCTCGAGAAAGCAGTCGAACGAGCCGGTCTGAGCCTGGGTGAGCTGGAAGCAGCTATCAAATCCGGACAACAGATCAAGGAGATTGAGCAGAATCAGAATTTTCTCGATGAAGCCGGACACTGGGGTGTACCAACCTTTGTCATCAACGGCGAACCCTTCTTCGGCCAGGACCGTATTGACACCCTTTGCTGGCACATGGATGGGCTTGGTTTAAAAAAAGGGGATAAAAGGGAAATGGAACTGAAGATAACCAACGATCTCCAGGCATCCGAGAACAGTGAGCTTCGGTCCAGGCTGGACGAATACAACGAGCCATTCGTGGGCAAACGAGAAACCATCGATCTTGGTTATGCGATCAGAAACGAGGAAGGTGATCTGGTCGGCGGCCTCATCGGCTCAGTTGTCTGGACCATGCTTCATATCAATGTGATTTGGGTTTCTGATTCGCTACGCGGCAATGATTATGGCTCAAAACTGCTCTTACAGGCGGAACAGGAAGCGAAAAAACTCGGCGCAGAGTTTGTGAGGCTCCACACCTTCAGCTTTCAGGCACGCCCTTTTTACGAAATGTACGGCTACGTTGTTATTTCGGAGACAGAAAACTTCCCCCGGGGGCACTCTCAATATCTTATGGTTAAGGCACTCTGACTGCCAGGAATTCCAATTTGACCATGAAAGAATCAGACTTATATCAGCCCCTAAAGAACTACCTTGAAAATCAAGGTTATGACGTCAAAGGCGAGATTCAGAATTGTGATGTAATGGCTATCCGGGAAGATGAACCTCCCGTAATTGTCGAACTCAAGCTCACCTTCAATCTGCAAGTAATCCTGCAATCCGTCGAACGACTTGGTTTGACATCCAATGTGTATATCGGGGTGCCTCGAAGTACCAAAATCATCAACAAAGAACAAAAACGGATCAACAAACTACTCCGCAGACTGGGTGTCGGTTTGATCCTGATAGACCCATCTCGTGAAACCGGGAGCATCGAGATCATTCTTGATCCAATCCCTTACAAGCCAAGGGAATCAAAGGTTCGCAAACAACGCTTGCTTGGAGAATTTGCCAAACGTGTGGGTGACCCCAATACCGGAGGCACAGAGAAACGTAAAGGCATCATGACAGCGTACCGACAACGAGCAATACTTGTCGCTGAGTTCTTACAAAAAGCAGGACCAACCAAAGCATCAGATGTTGCCAGCGCACTAGCACTGTCAGAAGCCAGAAATATTCTTTATCGGAATCACCACGGTTGGTACGAGCGAGTCGAAAAAGGTATCTACGAGATTTCTCCCCGGGGAAAAAAAGAGCTGCCGCAATGGCAGAACCACGGAGACAACGAGAATGAGTAACCAGCCAACATCCCCGCAGGCAGAACTGATAATCCCGAGCACAGATCTGCCCGCAGATATGGCGTTTTTCACCAACCTCGGTTTTCGTCTCGATCAAATACTACCTGCGGACAATCCGATGGTCGCAAGACTCTCTGGCCACGGCCTGCATCTTTGTATTGATCGTAATGCCGATTGCGAGCCACCCACAATACGACTCGCCATTAATCCAGCACAGGACGGACAACATCAGCCGCTGCAGGCACCCAACGGCACGAAGGTCGTTTTTGGGGGACATATCGAGACGCTGCCAACCCTCGCAAACTATCCTGTTGAAATAACGAGGTTCGAAGACGCTCCGGATCAGGTCACCGGACGTGCCGGCATGCTCTACCGCGATCTGATACCCAGCAGGTTTGGCGGCAGGATGATTGCCTCACACATATCAATACCCGTGGGTGGCCCCGTCAACGACATGGTTCACTTTCACGAAATAGCGTTTCAATTAATCTACTGCTACCGGGGTTGGGTCAAGGTTGTTTACGAAGATCAGGGTGAGCCGATGACGCTGCGACCCGGCGACTGTGTGACACAACCACCCGGCATCCGGCATCGCGTGCTGGAATCTTCCGATCACCTCGAAGTGATCGAGATTGGCGTGCCTGCTATCCACATGACAAACATTGACCATGCGCTCGAACTCCCCACCGGCGCATTGCTGCCGGGAAAAGTATACGGTGGTCAGACTTTTTGTCATCACGTTGCCGATGAAGTGCCATGGCTTAGCGAAAATATGAGTGCAAACGGTGTCCGGTTTGACTACCGCGAGACGGGAGTTGCAGCGGCGAGCCAGAGGGTTGCCAGTGTGAGGGCTTTGCGACCTGAAGCACCCAACGGGTCGAGAAAACGCACAGCGGCCTCTACCGGCTGGAGTGAGCAAGCGGAAGCACTTGCGTTCTATTTCGTCATGGCAGGTGAGCTTAACCTGTTGACGCTGGATGAAGACGGAAACACATCAGCGAACCAATTGACCCGCTGCGATAGTGTTACCCTGCCAGGGGGCCAGCAGTATCATTTCAGCGACTGCTCAAGCGACCTCATGTTACTGGAAGTACTGCTTCATGTTACTGGAAGTGCTGTTTGATTGGCTAGGCGTGCTGCTTAACAACACCGGCTTGCTCGAGGTTTGATATCTCTTCCGCGGAAAATCCGCCTTCCGCGAGGATGTCTCGAGTATGCTCGCCAATCTCTGGCCCATCCTTGGGTGGCTTCTTATTGAACCCCCCCACTTCAATCGGATTACCGATGGTCCATTGATAATCAGGGTTGTCTGATTCTACTTTAACGATAGCTTCGTTTTCTATCAGGTGGGCATCTTCGAGCACGTCGCTAATCGTTTCAACAACACTGAAGGTTGCATCCACCTCCTCTAGTAGCCGCACGGCATCCATCAGGTCCAGCTTAGCAAAACCTTCAGCAAATCGTTGGCGTAACTCTTCTCTGTGTTCCATGATTCCAGCCATGTTCTGAAACCGCTCATCCTCGAGCCACTCGGGATGCTTTAGCGCTTTACACAGCAGTGGCCACTCACGCACCGGGTCCGCGCCGACCAGCTGCACGTAGCGACCATCGCGGGTGCAATAGGGCATCATAAAGTGGCTACGGTAACCATGCTCTTTCATCACATCCGCCAAGTTGTATCCCGCAATCGCGGCTTGTAGGTGCATACCATTAGACCAGACGCCATTTGCCGCCAACGACGTTGCGACGTAGCTACCGACGCCGCTTCTTTCGCGATGAAACAGCGCCATCATAATGACGGAAAACAGCGACATTGCACTTGCGTGATCACCCACGCCGCCGACCGCATTCGGCGGTCTTTGCGCCGGAGGTTGCATCAAATCAAGAATCCCCGAGCGTGACCACCATGCTGCAACGTCATAAGCACGCCGACCGCTATCTGGCCCCTTTGTGCCGTAACCCGTAATGTGGGCGAATATCAGCTTGGGGTTGATCTGCTTGAGCGTCTCGTACTCGAGGTCATACTTCGCCAACTGCGTGGTATTAAAATTCATCAGAATGACATCAGCACCTTCAACCAACTTATGCAACACCGCCTGACCTTCCTTCCCTCGCAAATCAATCGCAATGTCCCGCTTATTGCGTGAGGTCAACGACCAGTAATAGTTAGTTCGGTAAGCAGCGACCAGAGACCTGTAGTTATCGCCGCTTGGGGGCTCTACCTTAATAACGTCGGCACCAAAGTCTGCCATCACAGTGGCCGCCGCAGGGCCAGCAACATATGAAGCCACGTCCAGTACCTTCACGCCCTCAAGCAAGTATTCCATTTACTTTCTCCAACTATATTTGCATCAAATCACAAGAATCCCTATCTTAGCGCACTTGGATTCACGAACGGTCGATCAGGAAGGATATCCTAAGCGCTGGTGATTACCATCAGGCACTTATCGCAACCGACACACCATGAGAACATTTACGAGGGACAAGCAGGCATGTACGACGAGTTAAAAGAAATATGGGGAGGCCTGATCGGGCCTGAATCACCATTTGAGGTTGTCGAAAAAGAAGTCAGGGGCGTTTCAATTCGTACATTCGCGCAAGCGCCACCCAGCCTTCGAGAAGTCTGGCTTGCCTCTGCAGCTTTTGCCGAGCGCGACTATCTTGTCTATCAAGACGAAAGAAGAACCTATGCAGACGCCCACCGTGAAGTTGCTGCAATCGCAAACTGGATGCGCCAGCAAGGTATTGAACCCGGCGACAGGGTGGCCATCTCAATGCGTAACTTCCCAGAGTGGATGCTCATCTACTGGGCCTGTATGACCCAGGGTGTCGCCTGTGTCGGCATGAATGCCTGGTGGATCGAAGAGGAAATGGCCTATGGCCTTACCGACTCCGCACCGAAAGCCCTATTTTGTGACGAAGAGCGCTTCGCGCGCTTCCAGAATATCAGAGCAGACTTCCCGGACATGAAAGTTGTGGGTGTCAGAACCAATGATACTGAGGGTCTATTAGCCTATACCGCCATTATCCAAACGCCGGGTGACTTGCCGGAAGTCGCTGTTGACCCGGATGCCGATGCCTGTATTTTTTACACATCAGGGACCACGGGGCGACCCAAGGGTGCACAACTCACACATCGCGGTTGTGTCAGCAACATTCTGAACATCGCATTCTTCGGCAGCGCCGTTGGCGCTACAATGGCGAAAGTGAACAACGTACCGATGCCTGCACCTGAAGATGCACCGGTGCTCTCGGGGCTTGTCACCACGCCGCTTTTCCACGTCACAGCAAATAACTGCCTTGCACAGGGTGCAACAATTTCTGGCGGCAAGCTGGTTCACATGTACCGTTGGGATGCAGGTGAAGCGCTAAAAATCATAGAAGCGGAAGGTATCACTAACCTGACCGGTGTGCCTGTGATGTCGAGAGAGCTGATTTCACACCCCGATTTTGACAAATACGACACATCGAGCCTGACCTCCCTCGGTGGCGGTGGTGCTCAATTACAACCCGATCTAGTTGGCAAGATCGATACAAAAGTAAAAACAGCCCGCCCCGGCACGGGTTATGGTATGACCGAAACCTGCGGCATCATTACCAACATCAGCGGAGACTTTTTTGTTGACCGGCCCGAAAGTTGCGGCCCCGCGGTACCAACTCTTGAAACCAAGTGTGTTGATGCGAACGGCGACGAAGTAGCACAGGGTGAAGTTGGCGAGCTTTGGGTCAAAGGTGCCCCAGTGATTAAAGGCTACCTCAATCGCCCCGAGGCGACGGCTGAGTCAATTACAGACGGCTGGCTGCACACAGGCGACGTTGCACGTATCGATGAAGATGGCTTTATTTTCATCGTCGACCGCGTAAAGGACATGGTGCTGCGCGGCGGTGAAAACATCTATTGCGCCGAAGTTGAGTCTGTCGTTTTCAAGCTCGAGGGCGTTGCAGAATGCTCAGTTTTTGGCGTGGAGGATGACCGACTGGGTGAAGAAGTCGGCATTGCTATCTTCCCAGCAGACGGCACCACACTCACAGCAGAGAGCATCAGAGCACACTGCAGCGCGCACATGGCCAAGTTCAAAATCCCAAGATATATATGGTTAATGGGCGAAGCGTTGCCGAGAAACGCGAGTGGAAAATTTCTGAAGCGCGAACTACGAGAGCTGTTAGATGTAAATGACGCAGCCTAAAGCGCAGCAGATATCAACTCTCTCCGGTTGCTTGTGGTCTCTGAGCAACCGGAGAGATCGATATCCCAACACACCTTTTGAAAACACCAAGGCATTGGTTGGTAAAGGCGCGCGATTAATTTTCAGAGATCTTATTTCAAGGGATTAAAACGTCCCGAGTAAAAATTGCTGGTGATGCCGCGCCGCTTCAATTCACCTTCAACAATTAATTTTAACCCGCAACAAAGTTTCGAAGCTCGAGGATACACACATGTTTGAATTGATGGATAAAGCACCCGCAGACCCAATCATGGGCATCACCGAGCTTTACAACAAAGACACAAGTCCCACCAAAATAAACCTGTCGATGGGTGTATTTAAAGACGAGCAAGGCAACACCCCTTTGCTGGATTGTGTGAAAGAGGCCGAGGCCAAAATATACGCGACCGAGGACACTAAAGCTTATAGCGCGATAGAAGGGTTTTCATCTTTCAATGACGCAGTACTGCCGCTCATTTTTGGCGCTGACCACGAGGCAGTCACATCGGGTCGCAGTGCCACTATACATACCCCAGGGGGCTCAGGCGCACTAAGAATTGTTGGGGATTTTTTAACTAAGCTTTCGCCCAGCAAAACAATCTGGGTCAGCGACCCAACCTGGGCAAATCACATTAATATATTCGAAACTGCCGGCTTGAAAGTAAAGCGTTACCCCTATTTCGATAAAACAACTAACGGCTTGG
Source organism: Candidatus Azotimanducaceae bacterium (assembly GCA_965657335.1). Taxonomy (GTDB): domain Bacteria; phylum Pseudomonadota; class Gammaproteobacteria; order Pseudomonadales; family Azotimanducaceae; genus UBA4582. The sequence goes on along the minus strand of CBFHOH010000010.1, from coordinate 49,379 downwards.
CCTTCGACGCAATGATGGCGGCGCTGGCAGACGTTCCCGCCGGAGATGCCGTCCTGTTTCATGGCTGTTGCCATAACCCCACAGGAGTCGACCCAAGCAATGAACAGTGGCAGAGGATATCTGACCTAGTGCATAGCAACGACTTAATGCCAGTGCTCGACTTTGCCTATCAGGGGTTTGCAAAGGGCATCAGAGAAGATGGCGAGGGACCACTGAAACTAGTGCAACCGGGTAAAGAGATACTCATTTGCGGTAGTTTCTCAAAAAACTTTGCACTCTATAACGAACGCACCGGCAGCCTGACTGCGGTCGCCGCTGATGCAGCAGCCATAGATATCGCGACCAGTCAGATAAAATCTGTTATCCGCGCCATCTATTCCAGCCCACCCGCACACGGCGGCATTATCGTTAGCACTATACTGAATGACCCCAAGCTACGCACACAATGGGAAGGGGAACTCGAACAAATGCGCGATCGCATACAGGACATGCGCCAACTGCTTGCCGACACACTCACCGCTAAAGGTGTACCGGGAGATCACTCATTCATCACCTCACAGCGCGGTATGTTTAGTTTTTCAGGCTTGCGCCCTGAACAGGTTGAAAAATTAAAGAATGAACACGCTGTTTATATTGTCGGGAACGGCCGGATTAATGTTGCTGCAATTACGCCGGATAATTGCGATGCGTTGTGTGAGGCTATCGCAGCGGTGAGCTAGATTTTACTGCCAAGTTAAACACTGATTTGCCAGGCCAAGATAAACCGCCACAATAAAACACATCAAAACTGTTAGATTACACATTTCAAAACACAAAGACTTGCCTTAGCAAAAATTTCACTATTGGCCCAATCAAAGAAAATCACGATGTCTTAGAACGATGGCCAGCTAGCTTACCTGCAGTGAATACGCGGCGATTTAGTAACGTGAAACAATAAGTCTATTTAATTGATCAAGCGGTTTGTTCAGCAAGGGCGGTGCGGCGCAAGGATCAGTACAAGCCCCTGCGGACACAGCATGAGAAGCAGATCGCTGCTAGCTCAGCAAAGCCGCCAAATTTATGGTGGTCAGTGTAGATCGCGTTAATTTGACTGGATTATCCTTTGCTCCAAGGTTAGTGTTTTAACTATTACAAACCCGCATAAAAGGAATGCCTCATGTCTGTGAACCCCGATTTGTTTGATCTGACAATGTCTGATGCAGCGCGCCCATTGTTGGACGCCGTAAAAAAGCACATTCAGGAAAATGTTGTGCCTATTATGGCCGAGTATGACCGTCTCGGTGAAGCGCGCGAGCACGAATGGGAGCACGCACAGGGCCAGCTGGAATTGCTGGAAGACGCGAAGCAAAAAGCTAAAACCTCGGGACTGTGGAACTTCTTTTTACCTGACGCTGACACAGGAGAGGGGCTGAGCAATCTTGACTATGCCTATATCGCCAGCGAGTTGGGCAAGTACCCACTAGCCTCGGAAACTTTAAATTGTTCTGCACCAGATACCGGCAATATGGAAGTGCTTGAGCGAGTTGGGACAGCAGCACAGAAAGCACAGTGGCTTGAACCACTGTTGCGAGGCGAAATTCGATCCGCGTACGCAATGACCGAGCCTGGGCACCCCTCATCCGATGCCAAGAATATTTCAACCGAGGCCGTGCTTGAAGGTGATGAGTGGGTCATTAACGGCGAGAAGTATTTTACCTCGGGCGCGGGTGACCCGCGCTGCAAAGTGATGATTGCGATGGTTAAGACCAGCCCTGATGCACAGTCGAGCAGACAACAATCGATGATTTTGGTGCCTATTGACGCGCCCGGCGTGAAGATTCTTGGCGCGATGAGAGTTTTTGGCGAAACCCAGGCTCCGCACGGCCATATGCACGTAAGGTTCCGTGACTGCCGTGTACCCAAAGACAACATCCTGCTAGGAGAAGGTCGGGGCTTCGAGATATCGCAAGTCCGTCTAGGACCTGGTCGCATTCACCATTGCATGCGATCCATAGGCGCCGGCGAGCGCGCGTTAGAGTTGATGATTCGGCGCGCATCAGCCCGTACAGCATTTGGCAAACCTATCATTCAACTCGGTAAAAACATCGAAGTCGTAGCTAAAGCCCGGTACGAAATTGATGCTTGTCGGTTAATGGTGTTACAGGCCGCCAAGGCAATGGATGTACTTGGCAATAAAGAAGCGCGGGTTTATGTCAGCGCCATTAAAGCCAATGTACCGAAAAAGATTGGCCATATCATCGATGAAGCCATACAGATGCACGGTGCCACCGGCGTCACTCAGTGGACCCCTCTGGCGAACATGTGGGTGTCTCAGCGATCACTGCGCATCGCCGACGGTCCAGACGAGGTTCATCACATGGTGGTGGGACGTGCCGAAGTGCGCAAGTATGAAGGTGAAGAGTACCGAGAGCTAGATAACAGGCTGGGGCATGAACACGAGGGATTCGATCTCGGTAGATAAGTTGAAGACTGTGCGACTCTCGCCCATAGGCGAGGAGTCGCTCTGCGATTGACAAACTTAATCAAGCAGTTAATCCGCGCGGCGATAAACGACGTCAACTCACTGCGTAACAGGCAAGAGCGCCAGATATTAATACCCTAAAATACAGTATACCTCCTTATGAAAAAGGTAAATTTTACCCAAATGTTAGATGGCAAGCGGGCGGACTACGATCTCGTCGCTGCATACGATGAAGAACTTGCGACGGGGCTGTCAGACCGCATGATGCAGTGGCTCCGCGCGATGGATGGCCCATCGGTCTACCACATAAGTCGCTTGGAACACTCACTACAAACCGCTACTCGCGCAGAGCATGACGGAGCAGACGAAGAGACGGTAGTGTGTGCGCTTTTACATGATATTGGCGATGTAATTGCACCCGCGAATCACTCCCAAGTCGCTGCCGCAATGCTGCGCCCTTACGTGAGTGAGAAAAACTGTTGGGTCATTGAACACCACGGATTGTTTCAGGGTTACTATTACTTTCATCACTTTGATCAGAATCGGAATGAAAGAGATCGTTATAAAGATCACCCCTACTACGAAGCCTGCGTAGATTTTTGCCACCACTGGGACCAGGCATCTTTTGATCCCAATTACCCAACGTTACCTTTGGAACATTTCGAACCAGCAGTGAAAGCCATTCTCAACCGCAAACCACGGTCATTTTTTTAGAAAGACAGATCGTCAGGCTCCACCAAGGTGCCCACATAGAGCCTGAGTTCGGTGCACGGCAATGCACTTGAAAATCAAATCTGGTCGAAAACTATCTTGGTTTTGGCTAATTCGATTTGATTAGCAAAAACTGCTGCTGTCGGCCATCAATATAAACGGTGCTCTTGCCGTCAAAAAAGGCATCTTCCTCTAGTTTGAACTTCACGTCCTGCCCGCCCCACTCCGGGACAGATACGGTGGTGTTTAACTCAATTGAATAAGCCGTGTTCGCATACATCGGATAATCACCGCGACCGACGGTGTCGCCCTGGTTGTCCCACATGCCGATAGTTGGTCCGGCAGCATGCCCATGATAGCCAATAGGGTGGGTGTAGATTGACGGGCGTATCCCTTCATCCAGCGCTTGCAGTCGAGCGGCTTTCAAAATCTGGTTACCGGTTCGTCCCACTTTGAATTTCGATATTAGAATATCCTGAAGCCGATTACTTGTTTTAAGACCTGCCACCAAGCCAGCCGGCGCTTGAGTTTCTCCGGGGCGCAACACATAGGCATGTTGTTGGGTATCGGTGTTAAGCCTCAGGTAGATAATCCCGAAATCAACATGCAATAGATCGCCCGGAAGTATTTTGCCCTTGGTCACATCGCTGCCAGACCTCTGCACACCGACCGATGGATGAAACCAGGTTTGCAACCGTAGTTCTCTTATTCTGTCTCTGTACCACCACCGAACGTCGTCGGTCGTTGTGATGCCAGGTGTAACAACTTCATTCGAGAACCCTTCAGCAATGATGTCGTGCGCTATTTTTACAATCGAGGGATATACAGCCATCTCTTCACGGGTTCGGGTTTCGAGCCAACTCACCGCCAGCTTTTCAGCAGAAACAACTCTCTTCTTAAACTTCCCGGGTAAAGCAGACATGAAGCCCGTGTGTTCCCCGTGGGTAAGACCATCAGCCAGGGCAAACGTGGACGAAACGTTAATACCGATATTTTTTGGATTTTTCTCAGCAATAAAGTCAGCCAGCGCCCGCCATTGATCTTTCTGTTCGTCCGGGTTCCATACTGGTTTGAAGAAATCGCCAACCCCGTATCTGGAGACAGCGTAGCCTTTGACGCCATCAGCACCTTCATCAACAAAAACTAGCATCGTTCGGCGACGCGCGGCAAAGGCGGTACCCGGCAACATGGTTTTTACAACCGGATCTTCATTGTATTCTCGGGCTATCAACACCCACATAGCAATGCCTTCACGACGCATGAGCCGCGCTGGTAGAGTTTGCAAACGTGTCGCCAACAGCTGATCAATCAGCTCCGTGCGCTGTTTCATCAGCAAAATATCTCCCACATTTTGGCTGTGGGCGAAGACAGAGTGGAGAAGTGCGACAGCGAACAATGACGCCAGCACGATTCTCTTTGCTTTGAACATATTGGACATTGTTTTACCCCTGTTGATCTTCAACATTAGTCGCCGCTTTGAAGAGTGGCTTCCGTGATAACAAAGTCATCCACTATATATCGACGGTAGTGCACTCACAATCGCTCGTCAGGCCGTACTGAAACACGGACGCAAGGATACGAATTAACTGCTCAGGAGAAATAAAGAATCACAAACAATATCAGTAGAGTATTTAAAGCGCCGCTTGAGTGCGCGACGATGCCTGCCGTTTAACCGACTGATGACTACTACGATCGCGACGTTGCAGCTTTCAACTTGTACAAGGCACCGCCTTCTCGCCGCAGATAAGCGGGTAGTTCTGACAGACGACGGGCAAACCTAAATTATTTTTTTCGCTTTTTGGTCGGGTTCTTGGGCAAACCCGTGTGCTGCGTTTTGAACGTTTGCGTTTTACCTGGCTTACCAAAAGTCCGGGCTCGCGTTAATGGAATCAAGTGCATTTTTCCGTTGCCAATCAAATCTTTCCGCCCCATTTTCTTCAAGGCATCACGCAGCATTGGCCAGTTATCAGGATCGTGATACCGAAGAAAGGCTTTATATAAACGACGTTGTCGCCCACCCATTGCCGTCGTCACGTCTTCTGAATTGTTTCTCACGCGTCGTAAGGGGTTTTTACCACTGTGATACATCGCTGTCGCAGTCGCCATTGGTGAAGGATAAAAGTTCTGAACCTGATCAGCTTTGAAGCCGTTTCGCTTGAGCCACAACGCGAGGTTCAACATGTCCTCCAGCGACGTACCGGGGTGTCCAGCAATAAAATAGGGAATGAGATACTGCTTTTTGCCAGCCTCTTTCGAGAATCGTTCAAACATCTCTTTGAATTCATCATAAGTTCCCATACCGGGTTTCATCATCTTTGATAATGGACCGGTTTCCGTATGCTCCGGTGCTATTTTCAAATAACCCCCGACGTGCTCAGTCACAAGCTCCTTCACGTATGCCGGCGTCTTGACCGCAAGGTCATAGCGCAAGCCTGATGCGATAAGCACCTTCTTGACGCCTTCGGTACCCCTTGCTTTGCGATAAAGGTCAATCAAGGGGGTCTGGTCAGTATTCAGGTTCTTACAGATACCGGGGTAAACACAGGATGGCCGTTTACAGCTTGCTTCGATTTCTGGCGACTTACAGCCAAGACGCCACATATTTGCTGTCGGGCCTCCAAGATCAGAGATCACACCGGTAAATCCTGGCGTTTTATCGCGTATATTTTCGAGCTCTGTCAGTATCGATTCTTTCGAGCGGCTCTGGATGATCCGGCCTTCGTGTTCTGTGATAGAACAAAAACTACAGCCGCCAAAGCAGCCACGCATTATATTGACGGAAAACCTGATCATCTCGTAAGCAGGAATCTTTTCATCACCATAAGTTGGATGTGGTACTCGCTGATATGGCAGTCCAAACACGCTATCGATTTCATCTGTGGTCAAGGGTATCGGTGGAGGGTTCAACCACACATACCTATCACCATGAGCCTGAGCGAGAGGTTTTGCGTTGTATGGGTTCGTTTCCCGATGAAATATCCGCGAGGTATGTGCATACATGACCTTATCGTTTTTTACTGTTTCGAAACTAGGTAATTTGATAAACGAGGCAGATACCATATGACTCGTTTCGTCGGGAACATATGATTGCTCTAAATCATAAATAGTTTCCTCACGCTCGTCGGCTGCCGAGTTCGAATTTTGCACTCGCTCGTAAGGATTCGCTTCAGCGGTTGCTGTATCCAGAGACACGACATCTATTTTCCCGGCAACACCCGCTTTTTGCTCGAAGGTAGACTCATCTACCATATCAATATTGTTAGGTAATTCTTTAACGATATAAGCTGTACCTCTTATATCGCTTAACTCGGTAATTGCCTCGCCGTCAGCCAACCTATGAGACAACTCAACAATGGCGCGCTCCGCATTACCGTAAAGCAAAATATCTGCTTTGGAGTCCATAATGATTGATCGGCGCACTTTTTCACTCCAATAATCAAAGTGAGCGATACGTCGCAGACTTGCTTCGATGCTGCCAATGACGATGGGAACACCAGGAAAAGCTTCCCGGCAACGCTGAGAGTAAACAATCACTGCCCTGTCCGGACGTTTACCGCCAATGTTTCCCGCAGTGTATGCGTCATCATGACGAATTTTTCTATCCGCCGTATACCGATTGATCATTGAATCCATGTTGCCGGCGGCGACGCCATAATAAAGATTTGGCTGCCCAAGTTTTTGAAAGTCCTCGGTGCTTGTCCAATCGGGTTGCGCAATGATGCCAACTCGAAAGCCCTGGGCTTCAAGCACTCTGCCGATCACCGCCATACCAAAACTGGGATGATCCACATACGCATCACCCGTCACCAACACGATATCGCAACTGTCCCAGCCTAACTGATCCATTTCTTCTCTGGTTGTAGGGAGAAATGGTGCTGTGCCAAAGCACTCTGCCCAATAGGGCCTGTACTCAAAAAGATGCTTTGTTTGTGGCGCGTTGCGCTGGGCAACGCTACCAAATGATGGATTTGACATCAGGAGTTATCGTCTGAATTTAGTTAAGGGTAGGTGCCAAACACCTTGAGCGCGCTATCTTAACCGAAATGCGTCTTTGAATTGCGTGAATTTATCAGGAAACAATTCGCAAATGTTAAAGCCATTCGCGCTGAATTGATAAAGACAACAATTATACTTGATGGTATTCTTTGAGGAGATCGAGTACTGAATCAGCGTCTACATTAGCGTTAATAATGCGCAAACTTGGACAGCAATATATTCCTTATTTTCATTTGCTTGTGCAAAGCAGGTTAGCCAAAATTGACAGAATTCGTCTTGAAAAACCCTGATTCTGAACTCCAGTCCCAGACAAAATATTACAGATAAAAATGGCGCAAATCAGCTGATAGCATATGCCATGAAGGTTTATTTTTATGATAAAAAACAACAAGTTATCGTCTTGGCTTGATGAAATGCAAGCTCTGTGCAAGCCAGATCAAATGGTTATCTGCGATGGCAGCACTGAGGAATACAACGAGATGTGGCGCTTGCTGGTCGACGCTGGTGCTGCGACACCGTTAAATAACGATATCAGACCAAATTCCTACCTTGTGCGTTCAGACCCCGCCGATGTCGCCCGGGTAGAGAGCAGAACGTTCATTTGCTCAGACGAAGAAATCGATGCAGGGCCTAATAATAACTGGAAAGCGCCAGCTGAGATGCGTGCGACACTCGACGGCTTGTTCGATGGCTGCATGCGTGGACGCACCATGTATGTAATCCCGTTCAGCATGGGTCCCGTTGGTTCACCTATCGCGCACATTGGCGTCGAGATATCCGACTCACCTTACGTCGTGACAAATATGCACATCATGACACGGGTAGGCACCTCAGTACTTGATCAGCTTGGTGAAGATGGAGACTTTGTTCCTTGCGTACATTCCGTTGGGCAGCCACTGGTCGACGGTGCAGTCGACGTTAAATGGCCTTGCAATCCTGACAATTTATACATCGCTCATTACCCCGGCACGCGAGAAATCTGGTCTTTTGGGTCCGGATATGGCGGCAATGCGCTCCTCGGCAAGAAGTGTTTTGCACTGCGGATAGCCTCTGCTATGGCGCGTGATGAGGGCTGGCTCGCTGAGCATATGCTCATCTTGAAGCTGACGAATCCCGAAGGCGCCTCACACTACATTGCGGGCGCCTTTCCCAGCGCCTGCGGCAAAACCAACCTCGCAATGCTTATGCCTACTATACCTGGCTGGACTGTTGAGACCGTTGGTGATGATATTTGCTGGATGAAGTTTGGCGATGACGGACAACTCTACGCGATTAACCCAGAGGCTGGTTTCTTCGGCGTTGCGCCCGGAACAGGCATGGACTCTAATGCAAATGCTATGCTCAGCCTGACAGAGAACTGCATCTTCACCAACGTGGCACTCACAGAAGACGGTGATGTTTGGTGGGAAGGTATGACCGACCAGGCGCCTGCTAACTTGACTGACTGGAAAGGAAATCCATGGACGCCGGATTCTGCAGAACCTGCAGCACATCCGAACGCCCGATTTACAGTGTCCGCGGCCCAATGTCCCGTGATCGCTGATGAGTGGGAAGAGCTTAAGGGCGTGCCAATTAGCGCAATTCTCTTCGGCGGCAGAAGAGCAACAGTTGTGCCCTTAGTTAATGAAGCGCGCGACTGGACACAGGGTACATTCTTCGGCGCAATTGTTTCATCCGAAAAGACCGCCGCTGCTGCCGGTAAGATTGGCGAGCTTCGACGTGACCCCATGGCGATGTTGCCATTTTGCGGTTACAACATGGCTGATTACTGGAGCCATTGGCTGAAGACCGGCGAGCAAGCTGGTGCAAAATTACCCAATATTTATTACGTTAACTGGTTTCGCAAAGACGACAACGGCAAATTTATGTGGCCGGGTTTCGGTGAAAATAGCCGGGTGCTCAAGTGGGTTTTCGAGCGCTGTAATGGCACCGCCGATGCAATCGAGACCCCGATAGGCAATTTACCCACACTTGATGCAATGGATTTCAGCGGACTGGATCTTAGCGAAGATGCGATCGCAGAATTATTAAGAGTTGAGGTAGATGGTTGGTTGGCCGAGATACCACTCATTAGCGATTATTTTGATGAGTATGGTGATCGGGTTCCTCCGGCATTCCGGCAGGAGCTAGAAAACCTCAAAGCACGTTTGGAAGCTTCAAAGCAGAACGTTGCTTAGTCCTCGCTAGCAGGATGTATGCTCCAAACCAAGAAGGCCGGTCAGCGACCGTCCTTATCTAGTCATCAAACAAGTCATCCAGCGCGCTGGGTTTAGCCGCGGGCGTGCTGGGCTCAACATTGCATTCTGCTTGCTCGCCCTCTTCGCCACCAAACAACGCATCTAGCTTCGATTTAGCAGCACCACTGGCCTCCGTACTTTTTGGGTTGAAAGCATTTCGATTCAGTCTGAAGAACTCACAAAAATTGGCGTTCTCCTTAATGACAGGCGGATCCGCGCGATCTTCAGCGCACTTTGCATGATCCAGCTCCCTGTAATGCTGGCAAAAACGGCAACAGCGTAGCCCCTCAAAGCAGCTAGCACAGTGAGCATGTCTACTGATCGGCAAAGGCACACCAACCAATGCTTCGCCGCAGTTCCAGCACTTGATAGGTTTTGGAGAGGCCATAATGATCTTCGCAAGCAATGGTGAGAGCGACCCATAGTAATCCGGTTGCCGCTGACTAAGCAATCATGCGAGCGAGTCGTTAATCTAAACTTAGTGGATACACAGAAATTTTTAATAAATACTATGAACGACGAGACGAAATGAAAAAGACGACTGGAGTCAGATTGATACATGACGATTGAACAAATCTGGGTAGATGCCGATGCCTGCCCAAAAGTAATCAAAGAGATCTTGTTTCGAGCAGCCAACCGCAAATCTTTGCCCACGACGCTCGTTGCGAATCAGCTGATTCCTGTACCCAAATCCCCTTTTATTCGCGCAATTCAAGTACCTTCCGGATTCGATGTCGCAGACAACTATATTGTCCAACGAGCAAATGCCGGTAATTTGGTCATCACCGCAGACATTCCTCTGGCAGACGAAGTGCTTTCGCTGGGATGTCTCGCTTTGAATCCAAGGGGCGAGTTGTACAGTAAAGAAAACATCAAGCAGCGCCTGAATATGCGCGATTTCATGGATACCTTAAGAGGTAGCGGTATCAATACCGGTGGTCCACCCGCATTGTCGCAAGCCGACAGACAAGCTTTTGCCAATCAACTAGACAAACTCATATCACAGTAAGCAAAAAACAAAATTGGTACCGCACAAAAGAAAAAGGGCCGGCCCTGTCTTTGACTGGGCCGACCCTTGCTTGCTGTCAATTCACACTGGTTGGAACTAGTCCGCCACTCGCTCTATGATCGTACCTGTGCCAAGACCACCGCCACAGCACATGGCTATCAGCGCGTAACGTCCGCCAGTTCTCTCAAGTTCGTGCAATGCCGTTGTAATCAATCGAGCACCAGTGCTTCCCGTTGGATGGCCCAAAGCAATCGCACCGCCATTTACATTTACTTTTGAGTGATCAACACCTAAGTCTTTTTCCCAACCAAGCACCACCGAGGCGAAAGCCTCGTTTACTTCAAAGATATCGATATCCTCAAGTTTGAGGCCAGCTTTGTCGAGCACTTTACGTGTTGCAGGAATTGGGCCTTTCAGCATCGTCACAGGGTCGACTCCGACCAGAGTGTGAGCAACGATTTTCGCACGTGGGGTCAAATTCATTTCCTTAACGGCTTTTTCAGACGCCATAATTACGGCGGCAGCCCCGTCTGAAATTTGGGAGCTACTACCCGCAGTATGGATTTCCTGGCCGGGTACAACTGCCAAGGCCTTCAAAGAGTCTATATCTGTTGCTCTTAAGCCCTCGTCCTTGTTGACAACTTTTGTTTCACCAGTCGGCTTGAAATCTTCTCCCAGAATCGGGGCCTCAACGGGTACAACTTCCCGATCGAATCTTCCTTCATCCCAAGCCGCAATGGCTTTTTGCTGGCTCTCAAGACCAAATTGATCGGTATCAGCACGGGTAATCTGGTATTCCTCTGCAATCATTGCTGCGCCCATAAACTGGCTAGTCGGCTGGTAATAATCAGCATACTTTTCGCCCATCGGAGAGCCATCTTTCATCGCAGAACCAAGTGGTACACGACTCATCATCTCGACACCACAAGCCATCACAACATCTTCGATGCCGGCGCCGATCATAGAGGCACCCATCGAGGTTGCTTGTTGACTTGAACCACACTGTGAATCAACCGTGGTAGCGGCGACTTCAAGCGGGAGTCCCTGTGAAAGCCAGGCAATACGTGCAATGTTGAATGTCTGTTCTCCGACCTGCGACACACACCCACCAACAACCTGTCCAATATTTTCAGGCGCAACACCGCTACGCTCAAGCGCTGCGCGCTGAATAGCACCCAGCAAATCTGCGGGTTTCATTCCCGCAAGCCCTTTACCCCTTTTTCCGTTAGGACTCCGGCAGGCTTCCACAATATATACGTCTGACATTTCAACTCCTCAAATTTGATTACATTTTTATGTGATTCACTGTTACCGCGGGTTGCGCCGCTTGCGTTTCGCTTTGCGCCCGATTAGCGTCCTCACGATGATTATCTCGAAGCTAGAGAATATGCGCCGGAGGTCATAAAAGCCAGTATTAGTCGTGAAGCCCTTTAGACTTTGGCAACGACCAACCCCAGATCACCGCGGCAGATCTAAGCATCATTGCCGCGACGATTCCGAGCCAAAGGGCAACATTCTCTGAAACTCCAACGCTCATTGCACTAACAAAAAGAACAGAACCCAGAAACGCAGCCGTGGCATAAATCTCACCATGAAAAATGAGCGGAACTTCATTGCAGACAATGTCACGTAAAACACCACCGAATACAGCTGAAATGACTCCCATCATCACAGAAATGAGCGGATCTCCGGTTATCTCTAACCCTTTGCTGGCGCCAAGCACACAAAAAACCGACAGTCCTATTGCGTCAAACCAGACAATCCATTGTTTGCGCTGATCAATAAATCTGGAAAAACCAAAAGTCACCACGGAGGCTGCCAATGTGATCCAGACATAAATTGATGCTTGAATCCAGAAGACTGGCACGTTGACCAACATATCCCGTAACGTGCCACCCCCGACCGCTGTGATAAATCCGATCACGACAAATCCGAAAATATCCAGCTGCTTACGCGCCGCCACAAGCGCACCACTCGAAGCAAAAACAAACACACCTGCAAGATCGAGCCATTGAATGACACTGAGGTCTATCATGATTGAACGCCACTCGCTGTTTTATGACCTTTGATTTGATTACACATATTCAAACCGGCGCCAATAAGAAATGACCATGACCGAGTGCAATCAGTTTCGATGGATCGTCTTGCCATAGCTCGGCGCGCACATTCGCGACCCTGCGCCCCTGACGCGTGACGATTGCACGGCCATAGGTTTCCAGCGGCCTGCCCGAGCGTAAATAGTCAATCGAGAAATCGACAGTTTTTGGCAGTTTCTCGCAAGACGTGTCAAGCAGCAGCTGCAACACTGACGTCAACTCTAACAGGGCACCTATTGCACCACCGTGAATCGCAGGAAGATTAGTATTACCGACAAGAGCGTCTTTGAAAGGCATCACCGTAATCATTTCGTCATTCTTCCGATCTACCCTCACACCGAGAAAGCGGGCATAAGGTATATGTTCCGCCAGCGCTTGCATGTCGTCGGCTCTCCCCTCCTTTCTGAGCTGCTGCAGTATTTTCATGAGCGGCTCCGGGTTGCTGGTTGTCTTGGGGTATTTGGTGTGCCCAACATGAACGTTGCCATTGAGGTAGCGATAGGGTCGTTTACATCTTTCTGATACGCCACCCCTCGAACAAAAGCGATGTTGTGGGTGAGTTTGAAACACTCGGAACGCACTAACACATCGACGTGTGGTACTGCCGGCTCCATATAGTCGATTCTTAGATCCAGCGTTGCCATACTCGACTCGCTATCCCAGTCCGGGTGGTTTCGAACAGCCCAACCACATGCGTTATCTAAAATGGCAGTGATTGCGCCGCCATGAATGACGCCAGTATCAGGATCACCAATCAGATGTTCAGCGTATGGCATTTTAAACAAACAAGCTGGGCCGTCGGTACCCGTTAACACAAACCCAATCGCTTCCGCATGAGGCGACTGATCCTGCAGTTTTTCCAAATCATTCATCACATTGTCTCTAGCATTCTTTTCAAAATCATTTAAAAAAGCACCCAACTAAAAAGCGAAGAGCACTAGTAACCAATCAAAGGGTCTATCACATCAACAAGGTCGTCACCGCATTTGTAGCGAGCGAGGTTACTTAAAAACTTCTTAGCTATCACTTGGGGATGACTGACCGCTGCGATGTGAGGGGTTATTATCAAATTGGGTTTTCCCCACAAAGGGCTATCAGCTGGCAAAGGCTCCGTGTCAAAAACGTCTAAAACAACCAATGAAAGCTGATTGGCCGCGAGCGCGTCGATCGCCGCAGAGGTATCCAGCGTGCTGCCCCGCCCAACGTTGATCAGCGTCGCACCGGGTTTCACTGCTGCAAGCGCCGAACGGCCAATTATCCGCGAGGATGCAGGCGTTTCCGGCACAGACAATAAGATATAGTCGGCGGTTCGCATAGCTTGTTCGAGCTTGTCTGCGGAATACATGCGATCAAAACTATCGAGGCTAACTCCACTTCTTGATACACCGACAGTCCGCATGCCGAACGCGCGTGCGATATTCGCGACATGGGCACCAATCGAGCCAGCACCAATAAAGACAAACTCCTTGCCCTGTAGTGTGTCAGGTTCAAAGCTGTCCCATCTATTTTCTGCCTGAGCATTAGATAATCGTTTTGTGCCTCGAATCTCTGGTAGCAGATAGGCGAATACATATTCTGCAATTAATGGTCCAAATACGCCTTTCACACCGGTAAGTATTGTGTCGGCTTTTTTGAGAAAAGGGATCAGCTTTGCATTTCCGGCCCAGGTTGATTGAATCCATTTAGCACGATGTCCAGCCTGCAGAAATTTCTCCGCAAGCGGCGCACTACCTAGCAAGATATTGCACTCAACCGGACATTCGGCAAAATATGTGTGGCACTCAAAGACTTCCTGACAACCCAGTTGTTTCAAAATACGAGCGTAGTCTAAAGCCGCTTCATCAAGAATAATATTAGGTAGGGTGTTTGCAGCACTCACAGCAACCACTGCCCCTTAGCAACAAGGTTTACCCTACCCCCGACATTAACATCAAACTTACCGAGTACATCCTTGCTTGCACGCAGGTAAAGCTGGGATGGCCGTTGTACTTCATAGCCCTGCCCGACTTTGATATTAATGTCAGAAGTTTCAAAATATCTATGCTCAACAAGATATGCTGCAAGACAACCATTCGCGCTTCCGGTTGCCGGATCCTCACTGATACCGAACTCGGCAGCGAACATTCTTACTGACATTTGTTGTGCATCTTCGTAACCACCCTCACTAAAGAGCAACACTGCAGGTGCTAAATCGTTAACATCAATCGAAACGCGTTTGAGTGCTTTAGTCGATACAAGGGGGACAAGCAAAAACTCCAGACCCGTAGAAACATACTGGCAAGGATAATGCGTATTGATATCGTTCATGTCGATGCCAAGCTGCTCGGCGACAACCTCGTGTTTCGGCTGCTCGCCAAATATCGGTTGATTCTGTCGCATCCACAACACACGGTCGCGACCAAAAGTGACCGGTATTTTTCCAGCCGCAAGGTTCAATTCGACAAGGTCAGCGTCAGCGTACTTGAGTACTTGCCGCAGCAGGTAAGCGGTTCCCAATGTTGGGTGGCCTGCGAAAGGAATTTCCGCCGCAGGTGTAAAAATTCGCACATCAAAACCATCCTCCGAATTCCCACCACAAATGAAAGTTGTTTCAGCAAAATTAAAAGCGAGCGCGATACGCTGCATTTCTTCCGAGCTTAAGTCTGAGGCGTCAATGATGGTCGCAAGTCTATTACCCGCATAGGGTCCCTCAGCAAACACATCCGTGAGGTAATATTCTTTTTCTGCCATATCTACTCTCCAGAGGATATCGAGGAAACATCCATGCAACCTCATCAATACCAACTTCACAACAGCTCTTAGTATTTCAATTGTACAGAGACCGCACAAAAATACCGAGCCACGCTATTTTTCTCTTCACTGAGTGCAATTCTTACTTTAGTTTTCCTGTTTCTGTTTCTGTTTCTGTCCGTGTCTCGTGTCTCGTGTCTCATCTCTCATGTCGCATATCATCGTAATAAACGTCCGTTGACGCTGAGCTATGAAAGTGAATGTTTCTGTCGCACTGTGATGCCCACTAAAGAGAGGTTAGCGTGGTTTAAAACCCTCTCGTCCTTGCTCTGCGCTTTAGCGAACAATGAGCGTTAATGAATCTTGATGGTATTGCACTCGCACATCAGGCGTCTGCCGGACAACAACAAACAATCCGCAATCAAGAGCCTATAGAAGTAACTGGGGCAGTCATGTCGGGCAACGTGACCGTTTTATAACCGCAACCTTTAACCTGATGATGGGCGTCGGAATGGGGAATGTTCGTCAAGATATTCAATTTCTTCGTCAATATATCGGTTTTCCTGTTCAAGGAAATGAGAAATTGCGTCCCTGAAGGAGGCATTTACAATCCAGTGAGCACTGTATGTATGTGTTGGCAGATAACCTCGCGCGAGTTTGTGCTGGCCCTGCGCACCCGCCTCTACCCGATTCAGCCCTTTCTCGATTGCGTACTCAATAGCCTGGTAGTAGCACACCTCAAAATGTAAAAACGGGTGGTCTTCTATGCACCCCCAGTTACGACCAAACAGACACTCGCCACCAATGAAATTGATTGCACCTGCGATATAACGCCCATCACGTTGACACATGATTAACAGAATGTCGTCGGCCATAGTCTCGCCGATAAGGGAGAAAAACTCCCGGGTTAGGTACGGTGTTCCCCACTTGCGACCGCCAGTATCAATATAAAATCGGTAGAAGGCATCCCAGTGCTGCTCTTTGATATCAGAGCCGGTTAATCTTTCAATTTCAACGCCACCGGCAAGCGCAGCCTTTCGCTCCCGTTTAATATTTTTTCGCTTCTTCGACGATAGCGCAGCGAGAAAATCATCAAAATCGGAGAACTCCTGGTTCTGCCAGTGAAATTGCTGGTGCGTTCTTTGAAGAAAACCCAGTGATCCCATCTTTTCCCACTGCGCTTTTTCAGCATAGGTGACGTGCACTGACGAAACGCCAACTTTTTCCGCCACCTGCGTCACACCACCCAACAAATATTCCTGAATCGACTCCGCATCCGCAGAATCAGTCACTAACAGCCTTCGGCCAGTTGCTGGCGTGAAGGGTACGGCGATCTGCAATTTCGGATAATATTTACCACCGGCGCGCTCAAATGCATCTGCCCAGGAATAATCAAAAACATACTCTCCTTGCGAGTGACTCTTCAGATACATCGGAACAACACCCGCAGCAGTCCCGAGTTCATCTTCGAGCAAAAGGTGATAAGGCGCCCAACCTGTTTCTGCTACCGCAGAACGACTTTTTTCAACCGCGTGCAGAAACGAATAGGAAATAAAGGGGTCGTATGGAACCTGCTTCGGCAGGTATTGGGATGAAACAGGATTAGCGCACGAATCCCATGCTTCCTGTCCAATTTCTGTAATATCATTACAGGCAGTTAAGGTGTAGCTCATATATTTATTTAAAATGAAGGGGTTGGTCAGCAACGCCATAAAACGCCAGTGTCACTGACCAACGATCTCAATTACAACCTAAAGCATTTCGCTAGCGACAAGTTCCAGCGCTTCTGGCTGACCGGCACCTATCAACATATTACCAACGTGACCCTTGTCACCCGCCGCCTTCCAAGCTTGCAGTCGCTCGACGATTTTATCTTTTGGACCCACAAGATGTGTGGCATCTACCAACTCGTCTGGAACAGCCGCTGCCGCTTCATCTTTCTTACCCGCAAGATACAGGTCCTGAATCTTTACAGCAGCATCTTCATAACCTAACGCCTTCGCGTAATCGTTGTAGAAGTTCTTATCTCTTGCGCCCATGCCTCCAATATAGAGCGCCATATTCGCTTTTATTGGGGCTCTGCAAAAATCTACATCATCACCCAAAATGCACGTAACGAATGGCGCAATATCAAAGTCCATCAAAGTCTTGTCCGCTTTCTGCAATCCCTTGCTAATGCTAGGCTCGAAAACATCATATCTATCCGGATTCATCCACACTGGGAACACGCCATCGGCAAGCTCGGCGCTGGTTGCGAGGCCTGTATTAGTAATTGACGCAGTATAAATGGGAATGCTGGTATCAGCCTGCAGAATACTCTTGAGCGGTTTTCCTAGCCCGGTGCCATCTTCACCGTTGTAGGGTAGATTATAGTGATAACCTTCGTACTCAGCTTTACCTTCCCTTGCCATAATCATGCGCAAAATCTCAATATATTCACGCGTTCTGGTGATAGGTCGACCGTAAGCAACACCGTGCCAGCCCTCAACAACCTGTGGGCCGGAAGCGCCAAGACCAACAATAAACCGACCATTAGATAGCTGGTTTAAAGTCATCGCAGTCATCGCTGTACACGCTGGAGTTCTCGCTGGCATCTGCATAATAGCGGTGCCTACTTTCATTTTCTTGGTGTTAGCAAGAATCCAAGCAGCTGGTGTTACCGCGTCTGACCCATAGGCTTCTGCCGTCCATACAGACTCGTACCCCATCGCTTCCGCTGCCTGTATTTTCTCAATGCCAAGGTCCATGTTGCGTCCGGAATAGCCGCTGAGTATGCCTAGTTTCATTTTCTTATCCTCTGTTTTTAGATTTAATGATGTTTCAAATACTATTGCCGGATAGACAATAGCCTACTGTTCTTCAAACTTCTCAGAAGCTGAAATTTTTGGCAGTAAATGCGTCATAGGTTGCCTGCGCATCTTTGGGGGAAACACATGAGATGATGTGGGTCGTAATACCCATATCACCATACTCCCTGATGCGGTCGTGACACTCTCCCATCGAACCCAGAATAGCGATGTCATCGACTAACTTATCATCAAGTGCACCCGTCGTTCGATCACGATCTTTCGCCGCCCAACCCTCGGCGATCTCTTTAGCGACATCTTCATACCCGGACCAAGCCAAAAACGCGTTGTACACTGGCGTCGCGTAATAGGGCGCAAAACCTCGGCGAATGAAATTTCGAGCATTCTCTTTGTCGTCGCTAACAACCACTTGGTGTCGACAAACTATTTCAACGTCTTCAAGTTTCTTGCCCGCTCGTTCTGCACCGATTTTTATGTGTTCCATCATTCTCGGTAGCGAATCTTTAGGGAACAAATTGAGAATCACTCCATCGCTAAACTCGGCAGCGGTCTCGAGCATCTTGCTGCGCAAGGCAGCCATGTAAACCGGTTGCGCGCCATCATCAAGCGGCAACTGCCGGTAGCCTTTACTCTTAACTGTTGCGCCGTCGAAGTCACTCTTTTCACCTTTCAACATGCTTTTGATCAGCTGCGTTGTTTCTTTTACTCTCGACAATGGTTTCTCAAATTCTAGTCCATGCCAATTTTCCATCATCGTCTGACTTGAAGAACCCAGCCCTAGAATAAATCGTCCATTAGACAGTTGGTGCAACACGTGAGCAGTTGACGCCAAGACCGCTGGTGTTCTAGAAAACACAGGGATAATAGCCGTGCCGATACGACATCGATTGGTATTAAGCGCGACCGCAGCTGCCGTTGTCAGCGCATCAACACCTGAACTGTCTGCGAACCAAAGATCATCATAACCCTCGGCCTCAGCCCATTTTGCTAACTCTATCGTTTCGTTGACGCCTCTTGGATCCGGGAGTGTTAACGCTGTTCTTTGGGGCACTGGCATGTTCTAAATCCTCGCATTATTGTTGCTAACCATCTAGCACTGGTTATTGTTGGGTTTATATTGTGGCTACGAAATATTACTTGATTAGATAATATCGGCACCCGAGAGCTTGTCTTCGCCTTGATCATCATTTGAAGGCGCTGATAATTTGCCGTCCGAATCGAGTCCGGGACGGTAAAGATCCTTCTTTTTACTTCCAGACTTTTTCCGGTCATATTTTTTTGCTGATGTATATTCAGGCTCAAGTAAGGTCTTTGCGCCTCGACCGCGCTGCTTCTGCAGCTCGCTGACTTCTCCGTAGTCTGTCGTTCGCTGGCGTGGCACACGCCCTGCAGCAAGAATCATTCGTTCCATTTCTTCCGGGCTTGTTTCCTGACCGTGGCTGGCACCTGCTGCACGAGTAATCGTCTCGTTCATCAACGTCCCTCCGATGTCGTTCACTCCGGCATTCAAACAAGCGGTCACACCTGCGTGACCAAGCTTCGTCCATGACGCCTGAATATTTCGGAACAATGGGTTTAGGACCAGGCGAGAAACTGCATGAATAAGTAAAGCCTCTCTAAAGGTCGGTCCCTGTCTTGCATTACCTTTGAGATAAATTGGCGCTTCCATATGAATAAAAGGCAGAATAACAAACTCTGTAAAGCCGTTAGTTTTCTCCTGCAGTCGACGAATCTTTAACAGATGGCGTGCAACGTGCTCATATTTTTCGATATGCCCGTACATAATGGTCGCGGTTGTGTTAAACCCCTGACCATGCGCAGCTTCCATAACTTCGAGCCACTGGGCCGAATTTAGCTTATCGGGGCAAAGTGTCGCCCTTACCTCGTCGTCAAGAATCTCCGCTGCTGTTCCCGGCAGCGTGCCCAGTCCTGCTTCTTTCAGCTGCCCCAGATATTCTGACAAACCCAATCCAAGGGTATGCGCTCCCTGCCAGACTTCTAACGGCGAGAAGGCATGAATATGCATCTCCGGAACCACCTGCTTGATACTGTGGCAAATTTCGATATAGGTGTTCCCATCGTATTCCGGGTGGATGCCACCTTGCAGACAAACTTCTGTCGCTCCCCGATCGTAAGCCTCTTTCGTGCGACGCATGACTTCTTCCGGGTCGAGATCATACGGTCGACCCCTCAAGTTTTCACTCATCTTGCCTTTAGAGAACGCGCAGAACTGGCACTTGAAATAACAAACGTTGGTATAGTTAATATTTCTGTTGACACAAAACGTGACTTCATCGCCAGCCAGCTGCTTGCGCACATCATTTGCAGCCTGGCAAACATAAGTAAGGTCATCTCCTCTGGCCTTAAACAGTCGAACGATTTCGTGCTCTGCCAACTCGTTCCCAGACTTAGCTTTCTGCAGAATCTCCCCCAGATCTTCACTGACTCTTCGCTGGGGTATATTGGTCACTCTCGCGAGATCAGCCTCAGGCGGATCACCTATTGCACCAGCCGACCAAGTTTCAGCCGTAAACGTATCGGCACGGGCGAAACCTTCACCATCAATCGCTCTGCGTATCAGAGGTTGCATATCAGGATCGAGCCAAGTCTCTGCATCAACGGCATAGTCAGGGTAGATTGCCAGACGCTCGATGAGAAGTTTCCCGGCATTGGCGGTTTCGGACGCAAGATTAGCTAAGTGAGGCCATGGCGCCTCGGGGTTTACAAAGTCGGGAGTGACCGGCGAAACACCACCCCAGTCGTTAATGCCCGCGTTAACAATTTGCGGTAGCACACCAGGGCTTAAATTCGGTGGCGCCTGAATATTCATTTTTGCCCCGAAGATAATACGCGCTAACGCCAGGGTCCACAGCAGTTCGTTGAGATCAGGCTCTGGTGCATTCGCCATTAGGGTTTCAGGTTTAGCCCTGAAGTTCTGGATAATAATTTCTTGAATATGGCCGTTATCAACGTTTGCCGCTCGCAAGGTTAACAACGATTCGATTCGTTCCCGCCTCGTTTCACCGATGCCAATTAATATGCCGGAAGTAAACGGTATTTTAGCCTCTCCCGCTAAACGAATAGTTTCTAGCCTTAATGCAGGATCCTTATCTGGCGAGCCATGATGGGGCATACCTTTTTCCAACAGTCTTGGCGAGGCGCTTTCAAGCATAATGCCCATGGAAACGGACACCTTACGCAGCGCTGCTAGCTCCGTAGAATCCATAAGACCTGGATTCAAGTGTGGCTGCATGCCTGTCTCAGCGAATACCAGTTCGGCCATATCGTGGAGATAAGAAAGCGTCGAATCCTGCTTCAACTCTTTCAGGCCCTCTCGCGCCGCTTTGTAACGCATTTCTGGTCTATCACCAAGTGTAAAGAGCGCTTCTTTGCAACCCGCTTTAGCGCCATCACTCGCTATCTTTAGCACTTCATCCGGGGTCAGGTAAGGTGCCTTGAGTTTTCTAGGCACTTGCGCAAACGTGCAGTAATGGCAAACGTCACGACACAAGTGCGTAAGAGGAATGAACACTTTTCGAGAATAAGACACAACATTTTGATGGCCAAAATCTCTTATTTGAGCAGCCACACTCATCAATGCCGCGGTGTTGGTAGTCGCTGATAATGCGAGTATCTCTGAATCCGAAAGCGGCTTAATCAACGCTGTCTCGAGCAATTCAGAGATCAAATGTTCATTACTGGAAGTCATAACTTATATCCGATGGGGCTCTATTACCTGGTCTGGTGTTGGGTTAGCTTACTCTCAGACTGATTTTTCTTGTCTAAAAGCAAACCAGATTGAACCAGAAATTTGAAAGTATGTGTTTGAGTATTCTGTTGCGACAAAATCTGGCTTAGTTGTGCGAGATCGTCTGGCGTATCGACATCAAGTCCTATTCCGGGCAGTCGCGCGATGGAGGTATCAACGCCTTTCGATTCAGACTCTCTTAAATGTTTCCTGAAGCTATCCTCCCCAAACTTGAACTCGATACAATTGGGTGGTGAGCAGGCAACGCAGTTTGATCCACCCAGATCATCCGCCGGAACGATAAGTAACTCAGGATGGTCGCGCATACCGAAACCGTCCAGAACAACTTCAAGTTCGTCAACAGAGACCAATGGTACATCTCCGGGCAGAAAGACCATACTGTTTACACCTTCTGTCGAAAGTAATGCAGCTGCATGGCTTACGGCAGCAATCAAACCACGGGTATCAGGCTCGGGCAAAACCCGGGCAGAAAAAGCAGCGGCGATTGCCGCCACGGATTCATCATTGGTTACAACCACGACCTCACCAATGCGGTCGCAGCTTGTCACTGCTTCTAGCACATCCTCAAACATCACCTGACTCAGAGACTGACGCTGCTCCGAAGACAGATGATCTGCCAGACGTTTTTTGGCGTCATTTAGCTGCTTGATGGGGATAACTGCAGTCGTATTCATTTGAAGGTTAATTGCCAGGCCGTCTGTGATTAATTGGTCGTTCAGGAAGTCAGTTGATCGGCAAAGTCGAGTACCACTTTCGCCAGCGCGATGCGATCTTCTAACGTTACCATGACAGATTTAGTCACGATAGTGGGTATACCCAATCCTTCTATCTCTTCTTTGAGCAACGCATCCGCTTCGTCTATGACAAATCCATCAATACGGCCCCGATAATGTTTAGCCACAGCCAACGCACTGGCGGGCATTCCAAGCTCAGCCATCATCTTCGCCGCAGGTCCCTTGATCGCCTGCCCACCAACAATGGGCGAAACGGCAATCACTGGCGCGGGTGATGCTTTCATGGCGTCTAGTACTCCCGGGAGCTTGAGTACCGGATCAACACTGACAAAAGGATTAGAAGGACAAATAAGGATTGAACCAAGCTTGTTACTGGCCAGCGCAGCAAGAAATTCACCGCTAGGCTCAGCTGATTCGATTCCCTCGAAAGAAAAACCCGTGACTGCGGGCTGGCAACGGTCCCGAACGAAATAGTGCTGAAAAGCCATGGGCTCAATGGATTTATTTTTGCTCACAGGGTCTTCATTTTCGCAGTGTACAATCGTTGCGACCCGGTCATCCGTCATTGGACAAAGATTGACACTCACCCCCAGCGCCTGACAAAGGTGACGTGTCGTTTCCGTTAGACTGGCACCCGACCCGAGCATCTGAGTTCTGATACAGTGTGTTGCCAAATCCCTGTCACCTAGCTGAAACCAGGTTTCACCGCCCATTGACTCGAGCGCGTTGAGGAAATTCCAAGACTCACCGTGCTGACCCCAACCCAACTCTTTGTTATTCAAGTCGGCGAGGGTGTACAACACCGTGTCGAGGTCCGGGCAGATCTTGAAACCCAAATGAGTGAAATCATCACCGGTGTTAGCAACAACGCAAAGTCTTTCGGCCGGCATACAATGCGACAGTCCCAGAGCAAGTTTCGCCCCACCGACACCGCCGGAAATTGCCAAACAATTTTTTGTCGTTGAACTAACCATACTAACGAAAAAGATCCATTTGTTTTTCCCGAATCAACGGTTTCACGCCAACGCGTGTAGTGTCTTCAGGCTCTCGAGGTTGATACCCTCTCACCAGCACGATCGGTGCTTTTTCACTGGTCTGCCCCATCACAAGAGATGCACCAGAGGCCATTTCATCGGCCGCGGCAACTTCCGTAACCATAAGCTCTCGGCCATAAATGTCTGTTGCACCAATATAATCTTCAACGGCGGTAAAACCAGAAACTCCGATAGCGAGACCCATGGAACCGTTTCGCCAAGCTCGCCCTATCGAATCATTTATAATGACCCCGACATTTACGGCATGTCGCGACATCAGCTCCGAGCGCAACTTCGCCGCGCTTTTATCGGGATCAATCGGCAGTAGCAGGCATATGTTGTCGCCGTCGTCATCCTTATGGGAAATGTTAGATTGATCAATTCCAGCATTTGCTTGCACAAAACCTAACTTGTGCTCGACGATCAACACCCCGGCACGCTTGCGGACAACTTCGTTAGATTCGTCAAGAATTGCCTGCACTTTGTTAGGCTCCTTGTCGACCTCAGCCGCAAGTGCTATCGCTTCCGCCGTTGGCTCGACAGTTCGCAAATCAAGGTACCTATCTTCTGCTTTCGAGATGATTTTTTGCGCTAGTACTAAAACGTCGTCCTCTTGCAATCGTTCACCCATACTTTCAAGCGACTGCTCAATCACCGCGACAAGGTCATCACCCGGTTCGATCATGGGGACGTTTTCGAGACCAATAAACTGGAGCTTCATATCAAATAAAACCAGACAGCCTAGCTGCCTGATTCCCCGGTGATAACAAGACCGGCACCATTAATCTTATGATGACGATTGATTGATATAAGCACAGACGTCAGTGCTTCCGCTGCTGCAGCGTTCGCCAAAGGCCCCGCGTGCCAGCCACGCAAACCGAGCGCTTCGATCAGACTGATCACTGTATCTCGTGCCGCTTTTTTGTTGCCCGTGACAAGAACATCGCACTCGATAGCGTGATCTTCCTGAAGATGCATGGCACCTACATTTTGAAACGCAGAGACTACTGACACATCATCACCAACACACGCCTGCGCCATGACGGCTGCGCAACCGGCTTCGGGCATCTGAACCGTGCCCACTTTGGGTGGCATTAATGGCACTGTAACGTCGATCAAGACCTTGCCTGTTAGACCAGACTTGACGGACTCAAGTGTGCTGATCTGGTGCGCGAATGGAACAGTGAGCACGACAAGATCAGCGGCCGTCGCTGCTGCCAGATTTTCATGCCCGGTGACGTTCAGATCAGGGAATTCTGCCAACAAATCTCCGGCAGCCGCTTTACCCTTTTCTTCGGTTCTTGATCCAATCAGAATCTGATATCCCGCACGGGACCATTGCCTCGCCAAGCCTCCGCCTAGATCACCTGTGCCACCCAAAATAGCAATGGATTTAATTGTGTTAGCTGAATCTTCTGTCGTCATAATTTTTGCCGTTTAAATCTCTTGTTATAGCAGCAACTCATTACTGCCCTTTAATAATCACGCTGTGATTATTCACGAATACGCAGGCGCAAACAATCGTTACATCCTGCGCGCAGCCTAGCATTTAAACATATCGAGACTTGCTGAACAGGCGTTTAGTGCAACCGGTTATGCCCTCGCATCAGCAGCACCAATAACCTGCCTTAGCTTTATTGAGGAAAGTACATAATCAGCGATAGAAACGCCTGTCATATTCGTTATTGATCAACGTGATGCACTGGGATGCATGAAGCATGCGAGGGCCCAAGGAGATCTTTTTTACCCCTTGTCTTAGCATGGATTTAAAAGTCTTTTTTGGCATTGGGATATGATCAGTAAGCACAAAAGCCCCGTCTAAGGGCAGGTCGATATCCCTCAGGTCTTCGCCTTTTTTATCAAGCACAAAAACAGTGCGCTGCTCTGCCTCTCGCTTGACCAGATGTTCGAAGCTAATTGCTTCAACAATCACGCCGTTTGAGGCTACAACAGACTTTTCCTTAGCGATGCCAGCCGCCTCTCGCAAAGCTGCTGCGATAAAAATCAACAACGACCTTTCATCATGACCACCCACTGAGCCCAACGCCTCACCATCTAGCACCAGTCTTCTCGAATAGTCTCGAGTTTCCTCGAAAACAAGCGACAGCTTCACGTCAGGCCGATGGGCTTTTGACAAGAACAGAGCATTTACCATGATATGAGGCAGGTACTCTGCATGCGCTCCTGCACCAATCCCCTCGAGAAATCGATCTGGATCAGTGTTTGTCTTTCGACATCTGACAACAAATTCAGGCACAACGGTGCCTAACTGCGCGCTTTTTCGACGGCATATAGCAATACCCTAGCTTTATAGTGATTGATAAAACCCACTGATCAGATTCGCTGAACGCATATCTCCGGTCAGTCCATCATTCATTTTGTTCATGACATAGCTGATTGAGGCACGAACATCCTGATCAACAACAATGACAGAGCCACCCCAACCACCCCATCCGCAGACATTTTTACTTGGAGAAACGGGCGATACAACCGGATTCAAGCCATAGCCGAGGCCAAAACTCATGGGAACTCCGAGCACAAGGTCTGTTCCCGATATACGCTCAATCATCACTGACTTTGCTGTTTCTTCAGATAGCAGTCGAACGCCATCAACCTCGCCCATACAGGCGAGCACAGATTGGACCCGGGCGACGGAGCGCGCGTTCCCGTGGCCGTTGGCGGCAGGTATTTCTGCTTTTCGCCATTCACTCGTCCTCGATTCCAAGGCGCTAACCGGCGGATTTCGGAAAGTTCGCGCTACAATCGAGTCCTGATCTCCTTGCACAGCCGGGTTGGCATCACCACCACCCGGCGGTATAAGACATCCTATGCGCGGAAACACATCTTCCGGCACACCGATATGAAAATCTGCATCTAGTGGTTGGGCGATCTCTTCAGCAAAAAATTGCCCCAAAGATCTTCCCGAGATTCTCTTGACGACTTCACCAATTAAGTAACCCTGAGTGATCGCGTGATAGCCCGTTGCAGTCCCAGGCTCCCACCAAGGTGCCTGCGCCGCCAATAAACCCGTGATTTTGTCCCAGTCGTACATATCACTTGTGGAAACAGGGACTTCGAGCCCAGACAATCCAGCCGCATGGTTCATCAAATGCCACACTTTGATTGATTCTTTGCCATTTTGTGCGAACTCAGGCCAGTAAGTTGCGACCGAGGCGTCAAAATCTAGTTGTCCTCTGTCAGCCAGCACCAACGCACAGAGGAATGACATTGTTTTGGTGGTGCTGTAGACGTTGACGATCGTATCTTTCTCCCATGGTGACGTTTGTGCTTCATCCGTCGTACCGGCCCAGAGGTCTACAACCATCTCGCCATCGACGGTCGCAGCAAAGGAGGCGCCTAGGTCATCTCCAGCTTGAACACTGCTGGCAAGCAGGTCTTTTACTTTGGAGAATTTATCGTCACAATATCCGCACACTTCTATCGTCATAACACTCCTATTTGATGAGTCTATCCATAAATTTCTCGCCTCATCACACCATTATGATCTCCCACTATCAACCTTCTAGAGCATCATAAGCCCGATAAATAGGTCATTTTCCAAGAATTCGGATAGTTGGTGTGTGCTTACTAACTTTTGCAGGCAAAGATGATCGAGTTTTCCACATTTTCTGTGGATAAGTCTGGTGATAACTCCGCTCAGTGTGCAGCACATCCACATCAGACGGCCTTCGAGTCAATCTGATCATTTTTTGTACAGTCGTTCTGTAGACCCCATTAAACAACGCTTTGCAGACATCCGCCGCAAAAATCGAATCAAAACAATTTGCATTTAGGTGAAAACAGTGTTTCGCGAGGAAATGTTAGTAACTTGAGCAGTAAAACGAGATTTACCCTATAAAATTAGATGGAAACAGCATGATTAGTGTCGAAATATCGACATCTGACCCTAAAAAGAGCGCCAAAAACCCTATTTTGTAGGCGTATTTGGCGTTTCGTCGCGACTGGACGGCAAATTGTCTCGCCTCCAATGGTCAATCTCTCACAACACTCCTTCATCAAACTGTTGTATTCGAATTGTAAATAAAAACTAACATTTCAACTCGCTTTTGAACTGACCCTACTCTCAAGGTTCGATCTCTTTTACCGCCTGACATCGCAACTTAGGAAAACACACATAATGGAAAGGGTTATCAAAATTCAAGGCCTGACACCGCATCTCAGCAAAACACACAAGTTTTAGAGGGTTAATCAAACTCACGTTCTTGCCAATCGCAAGCATCACATTCATGCGACAGACCGTAGGCGGCCAAGGTGTTTGTAATAAAACGATACCAAACTTGATCCGGGCCCCAGACTTTATCCAGGTCTCTTTTAGCTTCGCCGATAGGTACGCCGAGATAGATCACCCGATACAGAAACAAAAATGTGGAAGCCCTAAAATTTACCTGACAATGTACAAGAGTTTTTTGATCTGCCGAGCTATTTAAGATTGCTGCAAACAACTCGAAGTTTCGCAGACTTGGCCTTTCAAAATCGACTGCAACGTGCAAGAAGTCCATACCGTTTTTTAGTGCGAGCTCATCTTCCTTTTGAATCGCCGTAATATTTGTCGTCAACGCAAGATAAATGATTTGATCGAAGCCCGTTCGTGCCAACAAAGGAATATGTATAGCTAAAGGCTGTCCAGAACTTGAGAGCGTATCGGAGTAATCGAGATAGTTGGGAATTTCTTCGGTAAAAACCAATGCCCCTTCGTCTGCTGCTAACGCCGTTCCCGATGCAACCGACAACATCTGTAGAACAATGGTGAATTTAAAAATCTCGTTGGCAAAGCGCATGTTTTTATTCCCCTATGCTTTCGTGCAACGGCTTTTTGTAACGATTTATTAACAATCAGGTGGTTACCAAAAGCTGCATTTGTTAGTTTGTATTCATGATTTGATCATATAGGTGTTCCATGGGGAAGGTTGGTAATTTCTTCGGCGATTTAAAAATACTACTTAGCGCGGCCCGACTGAAATCTCCACCGGATGACAGCAGTGACTGCATGGCCAAATTAGTTGAGGTGCAAGCAGCCGTCCGTCCGGATGCAATCGCCCTACTCTGCGAAGGGGAGCAGGTCAGCTGGAAGCAGCTGAACGAACGAGCTAACGTTATCGCAAATAATCTAATCGATCAGGGCATCAGACCGGGTGAATGCGTCAGTCTGTTTATGCAAAACCGCATCGCCTTTGTTGTCTGCTTACTCGGCATTAACAAATCCGGTGCGACCGCTGGTCTTATCAACACAAATCTGACGAAACAACCACTAACGCACTGTATCAATCTTACTGACTCTCAGAAGTGTATTTTTGGTTCAGAGCTAACAAAAACTCTCAGTGATGTAAAAGATCAGGTAGAAATGCGTGATGGTGAAGACTTTTTGATGGTGACAGATGGTAAAGATACCGACCTGCCAAATTGGGCGATCACACTAGATCCCGAGGACGACTCAGGCGATAGAAGAAACCTCTCGGTGACAGAGACCATAAAGACAGGTTCGACAGCATTCTATATCTTCACGTCAGGCACAACGGGTTTGCCCAAGGCGGCCATTGTTTCTAATAAAAGAGCGATATCGGGGTCACAGATGTCCGGCGTGAGTCTGCTGCGGATAAATCACAACGATCGAATGTACAACTGCCTTCCCCTGTACCATGGAACGGGACTCATTATGGGCTTACTGGCAGCATTCCATGTTGGTGCATCTACCGTGATTCGAAGGCGACTATCTATCAGTGCTTTCTGGGAAGACATTCGAAAAAACAATTGCACAAGTTTCATATATATTGGCGAACTGATTCGCTATTTGATGAGCAGGCCTGAACAGGTAGACGATGCCGACAATCCGGTTAGAACGATCGTTGGAAATGGACTTCGACCAGACATATGGAACCAGTTCAAAGCAAGATTCCAGATAGACCGCATCGGCGAGTTTTACGCAGCCAGTGAGGGCAATGGCGGCTTTGGCAATATACTTAATAAGGCGTGCACCGTTGGCATGGGTGTCGCGCCGGTAAAACTGGTGTCCTATGACGTTGCACAAGAAAAAATCATTCGAGATAGCAATGGTTGTTGTATCGAAGTGACTGACGGGGAGGCAGGCCTACTTTTAATTGAAATCACCGACACGACCAAATTTGAAGGCTATACCAACAACGAAGCCACTCAAAAGAAGCTTGTTCGTGATGTTATTACTAAGGGCAACCTTTATTTTAACAGCGGAGACCTCATGAAGACCGTCGAGGTAGGCTTTTCCTTTGGTCAAAAGCATTATCAATTTGTCGACCGAATTGGCGACACCTTCCGCTGGAAGAGCGAAAACGTTTCAACGAATGAACTGGCTGAAATCATCAACCAACACGCGGATGTGGTGTTCACAAATGCCTATGGTGTAAAAATACCGGGCACAGACGGTCGCGCAGGCATGGCTGCTATCGTTTTCAGAGAGGGCGTTTCGATGGGTAACGCTGATTTGCAGTCCCTCAGCGACCACATCACTGAGAGTCTGCCTAGTTATGCAAGACCTATTTTTATTAGGATACTTTCTGAATTGCCGACAACCTCAACGCACAAGCTGCAAAAGAATAGTTTAAGAGAAGAAGCATTTCATCTCGATAAAATTGACGACTATGTATTGGTCAAAAAGCCTGGCGAGCCCTGCTATGCCCGCCTTGATAGCGACTTCTACGACAAGATTCTGCAGAGAGCAGTAGCATTTTAGTATCACATCGCGCCAACCACTTTGATTCGCAATACTCACTCGCAAGAAAAGCAACGACTAACCAAGATAACATACGGTGATTGAATGATAGATCTTTATACAACAGGCACGCCCAACGGGCATAAAGCTTCCGTTACCCTTGAAGAACTTGCGCTACCCTACAACGTCAATCCGATCAACTTAAGCAGGGGGGATCAAAAAACACCAGCATTCCTCGCCATGAATCCGAATGGAAGAATTCCTGTCATCGTCGATCGTAACAACGACGACTTTGTCGTATTTGAAACCGGCGCAATCATGATTTACCTCGCCGAACTCACTGGCAAACTTTTACCAACGGATCAAAAGGGTCGCTCTCGAGTTATGCAATGGCTGATGTTCCAAATGGGTGGTATAGGCCCCATGATGGGACAAGCCAATGTTTTTTATCGCTACTTTCCAGAGAAAATACAGCCTGCTATCGAGCGATACCAGAATGAGTCAAGAAGGCTATTCGAGGTCCTGGATACAGCACTGAAAGACAGCGAATGGCTGGCAGATGACTATTCGATCGCCGATATCGCCAACTGGTGCTGGGTTAGAACCTATCGCTGGTCTGGTGTCTCTCGTGAAGGACTGGAGAACCTTGACCGATGGCTCGATCAAATGAAAGCGCGCCCCGCATGCCAAAAAGGCATACGGGTACCTGAGCCACCGCCTAAAAAGGCGCTCGAAGGCGATGAGGAGAAAAAATTTGTTAAAGGCGCGCAATCAATATTGCAAACCTAGCGTCGCGATCCTAAAAAATAGCCAACATTTCTTCAAAAGCTTTCATCTGTCCGCCATTGGCAGAAGAAGGCACGAGAATCGGTGTTCTAACACCACTGTCAAACCAGGCTTCAACGCCCTCTCTGACCGCAGAAGCTGAGCCAAACAAGGTCGTATCAGCTAACCATTTGTCACTGAGAAGTGCCGGCACCTTATCAAATTCCTTAGCTTCAACCGCCTGCTCGATAGCCGTCATCTCTTCTTCGTACCCAGCTTCCTTCCAATAGTTTCGATAGTTAGGCAGCATCGCATACGAAGTGAGGGTTTTTCGATTTACCGCCTTTGCAACCTCGACATCATCATTGATACAAGTGGGTATCATATCGCCAATAAAAAAGTCTTCATTGTCACGGGCCGCCGAGCTCAGTGTCGCAAGCGACTCTTTCATATGTGACCTAGCCCCATTAGCAAAGACCATGCCCTCAGCAATTTCTTCTGACAAAGCAATCATTTTCTTCCTTAGGGTCGCCAACACAATCGGTGGAAGCTCACCGGCGCGGGGTACTGCACGAAGTTCCTCTACAAAATTTCTGGTGTCTGTGAGGGGCTTGCCAGCAGATATACCTCTTGATTTGAGTGCTGGCGCATGGCTGACCCCAATTCCAAACCTGAACCTGCCATCTGAGACCTCGTGAATAAACGATGCCGTTTGCGCAAAGTCGGTCACTTGCCGAAAATAAATCGGCATGATGGTCGTTCCGAAGGTAATTTCATTTGTCGCCAGAGCCAACGCTTCACACAGCGCCATAGAATCCCCAAGACTCGGGCCGTAGATACCACTAAACCCGCGCTTTTCAATTTCCTGTGCGAGCTCTATGGTTGCTTTCCTGCGTCCTGGTACAGCCGCGAGGCTTATTGCTGGCATCTGAGTCATTACTTGTGATCCTATTTATTATTCGAGAATCATCATGGTACACAATTGTCTAAAGAGTCATCAAATTGTTAAGCTCTCCTTATTAGGGTTGATCAATAAAACAGAGATTTATCAAATGGCGAACAAGAAAAAGAAATTTTTACAACAACAGAAAATAGCCATTGGAGCCGTTGGCGCTATCGCTATCGCGATTGTGATTTATTTCAGCACAATGGTGGTCACAGACGTTCCTGATGGCAACTTTGTAGAGGGCAGGCATTACCAAGTGCTGGCAGAGCCCGGCAAAGTCAGAGGGCGAAAAGATGAAGTCATGGAATTCTTTTCTTACGGATGCGTGCATTGTTTTAATTTTGATCCAGAAATCGAAAGCTGGGTTAAAGAAAACGCAGACACCGTGAAGTTTGTACGCACACCGGTACTAGGCAGCAATCTATGGCGCTTGTACGGTCAGACTTATTTCACCATGCAAGAACTAGGCATTCTTGAAGAGAATCATGTGAGGTTTTTCGCGGACATACATACCGCGCGGCGTAACCTCGCGTCTTTGGATACCGTAGCGGCATGGTTTGAAGGCAAAGGCACAACTGAGGCTGCATTCAGACAGGCTTTTGAATCGGAGAATGTGAAGCGGAGACTGGCCAAGGCTGATACGCTCAGTCGCGCTTACAAGGTCGCTAGCGTGCCAAGTGTCGTGGTAAACGCGAAACACCTTATTGGTGTTAACAGCGAGGTTGGCACAAAGCGCTTGCTTGAGGTGACCGAACATCTGCTCATCAAGCCGGAGAAAGTCGTCAATCAAAAACCCGGCTGATTCAAACGATTTCACCCTTCGCGCACTTTAACACTGGCATTGTTAGCGCGGGCGGAACCGCCACGGCTTGCATGAGTGCACACTCAGCTTTAAGCGACAGCGCCTGCACGGGGCAAAACACAGTATCCAATGAGCAAAATCTCAAGACAAATACCGCCGCGCAGACGGCGTTAGGTATCTTTCCTAATTCTCTCTTAGTCGTTAATTTTATTATGAAAATTCGGCATCGAGGCAGGGTCGTTAGCTTTCATAAACCTTTTCTCGGTACCTGATCGAGTCACGTTTTCATAAACACCTTCATCCCTCTTCACGAGTTTGGTAAAGCCCATTTCTTTCAGACCCACGTCTCCTGTCGGCGTGTTAGCCATGGGCGCTATCGTGATCACCTTTCGTATCGGTGATTCGAGATCTGTCTTACCTGGTTCAATATTCGCTCTTTCACATAATTCACCCCAACGCTCTAAACGGGCAGCAATGGGATGAACAACTTCGACGGTGCGGCCATTTTCATCGCAGTAATAATCATATCGAGGCATTTCAGATTCCTTTTAGGCCGTCACTGCTGACGACTCACCTACCGACCAAGCTTCTCGAGATTAGCTCTTTCATAATCTCGGAAGTACCACCGTAGATTCTCTGAATTCGTGCGTCTAGATAGGCTCGTGAGATCGGATATTCTCGCATGTAGCCGTAGCCGCCAAACAGTTGTACACATTGATCTGCAACACGCCCTTGCATTTCGCTGGCGGCAAGTTTTGACATTGAGGCCTCGGTGGGCGTTAAGTCTCCATCGACGTACTTCGCGACATATTTTTCTGCTAATGCTTTATTGAGCTCAATTTCCGTCTTGATATCTGCCAAAACAAACTTCGTGTTCTGTAGTTTTGCTATTGGCGCTCCAAACGCTTGACGTTCCAGCGTATATTCGACGGTAAGGTCCAACATGCCTTCTGCCGCTGCCACGCAACCTACAGCAAGAATCAGTCGTTCCCTCGGCAGTTCGTTCATCAAATTCGCAAAACCTTGCCCTTCACCACCTAAAATGTCTCTCGATGAGACCCTAACATCCTGAAAGAAAATTTCAGAAGTGTCACCGGAATGCAGCCCCATTTTTTCCAGATTACGTCCTTTTTGGTATCCTTCGAGATGGCAATCAACAGTAAACAGCGTAACGCCTTTAGCACCTAGCTTGGGGTCCGTTTTTGCTGCCAGCACGATGAGATCAGCGTGCTGACCATTCGTGATAAATGTTTTCTGACCGTTGATAACAAACTCGTCACCATCTTTTTCAGCTGAGGTTTTCATGCCCTGAAGATCGCTACCGGCTCCGGGTTCCGTCATGCCTATCGCACCAACAATTTCGCCACTTACCATGCCAGGTAGCCAGCGCTGCCTTTGTTCCTCACTACCCAAGTGCATAATGTAGGGTGCAACGATGTCAGAGTGAACAGAAATACCGGATGCAAGGGCACCGTATCCCGCTCTCGAAACCTCTTCGACGACAACGCAACTCAATTCAAACGAAGCATCAAACCCACCATATTCTGAGGACATGTCGACGCAGAGAAAGCCGTTTTCGCCCAGCTTGTGCCAAAGTTCTCGGGGCCAAATTTCATTTTTTTCCCATGTCTCGTAGTGGGGCTCAACTTCAACCTCCAAAAATTTCTTAACACTTTCACGAAACAACGCTTTTTCGGAAGCATCAAGCTGTACGGCTTCGTTCATTCGAATTCCCCTAAACTTATTATGGATAAAAGCACCGCTGTCATCTTGCGGCTGCGACAGGGCTGAATTCTAGTCGTTTATTGGTCAACTTTCGACATCTGCGTCGCGCCGCGAGTGTCGGATCGTTACATATCACTTACAACTTTTACCGAATAATCATCGTTTCGCGGTTTCCTTACTTTTCCCGATCTTGCGCTTTAGTTACACTCGAGAGCAACCCATTTAATGCTCAACCCTGTTTATGCCGAAACCTGAAGTAATGGCTCCCGTGCAAGGAAGCCGGATCGTTTGCGATGGCAACAGCGCAATCCTAATTGGACAACCTCCTGAAGTGCTTAAAGGGTTGCTTCGAAATCGCGTTGAATCATTCGACACGTTGGTTCTCACCGATATCAAAGAGAAAGATGGCTCGATACTTAACAACCTTGAATTTCCCTTCTATTTTTTCTTGTTCGTTGCGAACGGCCTAGCTGAAGGCAGAAAGCTCTCGTTAGTTGGCAGTGAAAAAGATATTTCACACGCACTAAGGCTGCTACGGATCGCACTCAATGGTCCCAGCAGAGCGGAATTCGACCAATGGCAGACAGATGAGACATTGAAGGAGGAATGGCTTGCGGTATCAGAGACGCTTGCGTTGTCCGATGAAACTGGCAACACCATACCGATAGAGGACTTTTTCAATCTATCGCCCTTCAAGAATGGCCGAGCTCAAACCAATTCCATGGTGATAGAACATACAGGGCCTGATGAATATCTCGTTCGAAACAATGAGGGTGAGGTTTCCATCGATCTGAACGAAGATCAGGTCATTGGTCCATCCTACCCTGTACGACCTGACTATGTGCCGGGAGGGCTGGCCAAAATGGGTCTTGAGGTGCTTGGCGGAGCTTCCGGGTTCACCGTTGACGAAGCCTGTACCGGATTAGCTTTGTGCTATAACGGCGACTACATTTTAATTGATTCAATTCCATTTCTTGATCAACACCTGTTCGCTAGAGGTATATCAAAAAATCAGGTCTCTGCAGTTTTCTTAACACACCTGCATGACGATCACTGCAGTATGTTTCCGCTCATGATGATGCCTCATCGAGTTGAAATTATTACGACCAAAGAAATCTACAGCATGGCGATGGACAAACTTGCCTGCAGTCTCGGCTGGGAAATCTCCGTTATTCAGGAACACTTCAAGCTTGTCGAAGTCGTGCCGGGCAAATCAATTAACTACTACGGCCTCACTATCGACCCGCACATCACTGTTCACAGCATCCCAACGATTGGTGCTACCTTTTCGACTATTCACAAGGGATACACAAAACAGCTCTGTATCGTTGGTGACAATCATTCTATGGATGCCATCCAGCAAATGAACAAGGCAGGCCAGGTGCGCGATGAAACCGTCCGATGCCTTGAGAGCCTTTATTCTCAGCGATTCAATATGCTGGTCGCCGATGGCGGCGCTGGCGGTATTCATGGTGATCCCGGCGATGCGTTAAAATCACAGTCAGACCGCGTAGTGTTTGTTCACGTTGAGGAACTATCGAACGACTTCAACACCACCTTCTCGCTCGCTAGCTCCGGCAAGCGGTATTCAGTAATCGATGGCGACCCAAGCATCTACACCTCTCAGGTTAGCCACTATCTCAACATCTGGCTAGGCAAGCCGTTTCCGAATCGCTGGATGCGCAGCCTGCTCGCCGACGAGGAAATACGACGTTACAACACTGAGGACGTCATCATTGTACAGGACACCGAAACCCGGGGTTATGTGTATTTGATACTTACTGGCTATTGTGATGTCGTTAGTCACGACGGCAAGGAATTTTCTACGGTGGCTAAGCTCCAAGCCGGAGATATCATCGGTGAAATGGCAGTAATTACCGGAGCAACGATGCGAAACGCTTCCGTAGTGGCAACTACGCCAGTAACCGTATGTGTTTTTGCAGAGGAGACCTTCTCTTCGTTTATTGATGCTGAAGGCTTCAGGGAAGAACTGCTTGGTCGCTGGGAAATCCGACCATTGATAGCAAATCTGCCACAATTTTCCAGTTTAAGTTCAACTGTCATCGAAAAAATAGGACGAATTGGCAAACTGCAGAAATTTGAGGCGGGAACAACCCTCACGCCAAGTCACGATAGCTGGTATATCCTTGTCAACGGCGAGGCGAAACAAGGAGATCACATCCTTTCCATTGCCTGCGAATTTGGTTGGCAACCACTAGCAACAACGAACTGCAATTCAGTCAGCTTCGACACAAGCACCACGATGTTGCAGTTCAACAAAATAGACTTCGAGGAATTGAGGCTTGCAGCGCCACAACTAAATTACTTACTGCGAAAATTCCGGATAAACGAGGATGCCAGCAACTCTGATTGGTTGCTGGACCTCGTTTCTATCAACTAGCTCGGCGGCATGAAACAGTGATCCGTAATTTGAACACAGAAAGCTTTGCTTATTGCGCAGCTTTTAGTGCCTGATCAAGATCAGCGATGATATCGTCGATATGCTCAATGCCGATACACAATCGGATCATGCCAGCCGTTACGCCGGCACTCGCCTGCTCTTCTTCGGTCATCTGACGGTGAGTAGTTGATGATGGATGGCATGCCAGAGATTTGGCGTCACCAATATTGACAAGACGTTTGAACAACCCGAGCTGGTCATAGAATTTGACCGCCGCCTCGTAACCACCGTTAACCTCGAAAGTAAGCAGACTGGCCGGACTACCGTTGGTATATTTCTGAGCAAGCTCGTAGTAAGGGCTATCTGACAGACCCGCGAAACTAACTGTCGCAACTGCCTCGTGCTGATTGAGATAATTGGCAACAGCCAGCGCGTTACTGCAATGACGCTCCATGCGCAGAGCAAGTGTCTCCAGCCCCTGAAGAATTAAAAACGCGTTGAAGGGAGAAATCGTTGAACCTGTATTTCGAAGTGGCACTGTTCGGGCACGACCGATAAAAGCTGCTGGCCCCATGGCTTCTGTATAAACAACCCCGTGATAGGATGCTTCAGGTGTCGTCATCATTGGGAACTTGTCCGCGTGATCAGCCCAAGGGAAATTACCGGAATCGACGATAATTCCGCCCAATGAAGTGCCATGGCCACCCATGTATTTTGTGAGTGAATGTACAACGATGTCAGCGCCATAAGCGATGGGCTTAATCAACATAGGGGTAGCAACGGTGTTGTCGACAATCAATGGCACGCCATGATCATGCGCCACTTTAGCAAGTGCTTCAATATCAACAATATTGCCTGCCGGATTACCAATCGTTTCGCTGAAAACAGCTCGGGTTTTATCATCGATCAGTGCGGCGATACTTTCTGGACTATCATCGGCGGCAAATCGAACTTCAACACCCTGCTTCGGCAACATATGTGCAAATAACGTGTAAGTACCGCCGTATAGCTGCGGCGTTGTCACAACGTTAGTACCCACCTCCGTTATGTTCTGAATAGCATAGGTGATCGCCGCACTGCCTGCACTCACTGCTAAGGCACCAATACCGCCTTCAAGGTCAGCTACACGTTGCTCTAGCACATCAGTAGTGGGATTCATGATCCGGGTGTAAATATTACCCGGCACAGCTAAATCAAACAGGTCAGCGCCGTGTTGTGCGTTATCAAACTCGTACGCAACAGTTTGATATATCGGTACAGCCACTGAGTGGGTCGTAGGATCAGTGGTGTAGCCTGAGTGAATTAGTTTCGTCTCGTCTTTCATGGTCGCTTTCCGTTGTAGTATTTGGGTTGAAAAGTGTGTGCTATTTGGAGAACAGGAAAGATACTATGCCTGTGGTGTGAATGGAACCGGCGCAGTATCTCATTCGGACACTTGCCGCCGTTCCAGTTCAAGTCTTATCTCATCGTGTGCAGTGCGGTTCAGTGGATATTTTAACATTGATAAAAAAGCCAAAAACAAACCAAAAGCCGTGCCAACACAGTAGGTAAACAACAACCCATCCAGTGCTTCTTGAGAATTATCTCCTCCGGGAACGAAACCAAACGCTACTTCCAGAATGGCAAAACTGGCGCCGACAGCAAATGCAGCCCCCAATTTATTTGTTGTTGTCAGTAGGGCAAAAAACAAACCTGGGCGTTTTTGCCCTGAACGCAGTTCATCCTCATCTGTCAGGTCCGCCATCATCGAGCGCAGCAGGGTTGGCGCAGCACCAAAAGCGACCCCAAACGCAATGGTAAACCCCCAGAGGCCAACGACACTGCCCTCCTCAGCTATCGGTATTAAACCAAGGTTGATGATCACTGCGTAAAGCAAGGCAATTTTCAAAGCAACATCTTTGCCAACCACATACGCCAATTTGAGCCACATTGGCATTGCCAAAAAGCTCGCGAGAAAATAGAACAACAGAGCGATGCTCGCATGCTCTGGCAAATTAAAATAAGTGGAGGCAACAAAAATATAAAGCGCACCTGATACGGCTGTACCAAACCCTGAAGCAAGATCTGCCGCGAGTAAACGCCACAAAAGCTTGTTTGACGCCAGTACTTTGATTGCTTCGGCCCATGGCACACTTGACTGCGGCTTGCTGCGGGTGTCTGGTACCATCGTCAGGGTTGGCACCACGAGCAAAGGAAACAGGATCAGGCAAAACCAACCCATACTGGCAACCTTTGCCGACTGACTGCTCATACCTGTTAACTCGAGTGTTGCAGGGATACCCAAAACCACCGTCATGCCAGCAATGACAAATATCTCACGCCAGCCAAACAAGCGAGAACGGTCATCATAAGTTAACGCGAGTTCTGCGCCCCAAGACTGGTGAGCGATTGCTAACATTGTGTAACCTAAATAAAGCGCAATCAGCCAAAACAACAAATAGCCTGCTGAAACGCTCTCATGGTTAGGCATAAAAACCATCCAGACAGAGAGCACCAATATGGGTATCGAGATTGCAATCCAGTGCTTGCGTCTGCCCCACCGGGTATCAAACTTATCGATGACAATCCCCATCACCGGATCTGTAATTACGTCCCAGATTCGGGCGAGGGTAAAAATTGTGCCTACTGTGACCAACGACAAACCCATACCCTCGGTATAAAACCGAGGCAGATAAACAGCAACGGGCATACCCATCGCCGCCATAGGGATCGTCACACCCGAATAAGCGATCAGCGTGCGTTTTGTTAACTCTGGATTATTAATGCATTACTCCCAAAATGGCTGGTCCAGCGTTTTCTAAAAAATCTGAACATCCAACAAATTTACGCATAGTGGATGCCGAAGTTTACATTTAGTCTTCTGCAAAATTGACGTTGTGGGCGACATCCCATTCATACCCCTTCAGCATGAAGTCCCAATACATCATCGCGAGTCCCCACTTCTTAATGTACCAATAACTTGAGCGAGGCACCTTCGGCGAAAGCGGAATTGTGGGGGTGACTTCACCACCATAGCGAAATTCCGCCAACATCATCTTGCCGTATGCCGTGGTTAATGGACACGAGGCATAGCCATCATAATCGGGCGTCAGGGCGGCTCCACGTTTTACGGCAGCAAGATTTTTCACAACAACAGGCGCCTGCTTCCTGATTGCTGCCGCTGTCTTAGAATTAGGCGTGTTGGTCGCATCACCCAAACCAAAAATATTCGAGTGCTTCGTGCTTTGTAGCGTGTTCTTGTCGACATCAAGCCAGCCAGCGTCATCGGAGAGCGAGCTTTCACTGATGAACTTCGGCGCGCACTGTGGCGGTGTGACATGCAACATGCCAAATGGGACTTCACTTTTTACGCCATCATTGTCGGTAAATGTGGCAATCTTTTTTTCACCATCAATGGCTGTCAGATTCGAAGATGGCGTGAAGTTAACACCGTAATGCGCAACCACATCCATCAGAGCTCGAGCGAAATAAGGCACGCCAAATATACCCGGTGTTGCTGAGTTAAAAACAACCGGAATGTCCCCACGGCCATGCTTGCGAAAATAGTCCGCAGCAAGATAAACAATTTTCTGCGGCGCACCTGGACACTTAATAGGCATCGGAGGCTGGGAAAATAAGGCAGCGCCATCATTCAGCTTTAGACCCTGAATACACTCCCAAGTATAGGCAGCATAATCAGGGCTATAATTTGAGCTGACGCCATTTCGGCCTAACGTCTCGGTCAAACCATCGATTTTTTCCCAGTCAGAGGTGAGTCCGGCGCAGACAACAAGATAGCCATAACCAACCTGAGCACCACTAGAAATAGTGACGGCATTTCGCTCGGGCTCAAAACTCACCACCTTATCTTTTATCCATGTAACCCCTTTCGGCATCACATGTGCCTCGAGCTTTGAGTTCTGGGCAACGGTTTGCACGCCGGCACCCACCAGCGTCAAGGCCGGTTGATAGTAATGCACCTCACTTGGCTCAATAACACAGACTTTGGAATACGGATGCTTCCGCATCAAACTCGCCGCAACAGTGATGCCCGCTGCGCCGCCACCGACGATCACCACCTCAAAAGATTCATTCACCTTGATTCTCCAATTTTTATTATTATTTATGGTGTCAGGGCAACTTAACAGGCGAGAAGTTATGCCAGCATGATTTCAATCAACCGAGGCCCGCGTGTGTTCATCGCAGTACGATACTGTTCGTTAAACTCTTCGATTGTCGTAGCTCTTGTCGCTGGCACTCCCATACCCTCGGAAAGTTTGACAAAATCTAAATCCGGATTGCTAATGTCCAACATATCCATTGTTTTCTTATTCATCGTCTGCGCGCCCACCCGGGCAAGTTCTATTTGAAGTATCTGGTATTTGCGATTAGCAAAAATTAACACACAGATATCCAAATCCTCCCGGGCCATTGTCCAAAGGGATTGGATAGTGTACATCGCACCTCCATCACCATGGTTACAGACAACCTTTCTGTCGGGGCAAGCAACAGCTGCCCCAATCGCTGTTGGCAACCCATAACCAATTGAACCACCAGTTAGCGTCAACCAGTCATGTGGCTCAGCGTTTGCGCTACATGGATAACATGCACCCCCTGCGGTTGCGCCCTCATCAACAACAATTGCGTCAACTGGCAGGTATTCTGCGAATGTCATACCAATCGTTCCGGGGGAAAGACCATCTTTGCCTGGACCCGCTTTTACCAGCTTCGTCAATCTGGGCTTCTCCGATTCAGCACCGATGGCTTGCATTAATCGAGTAAGCGCGTCTTCGGCATCTTCGTCGACATTTGCTAGCGTATGAAGCTCGCTGCCGGGCGCATAAAACTCGCTAGGCTTTCCAGGGTAGGCAAAAAAAGCGACCGGCGCTTTGGTACCCACCATAATCAATTGTTCCATGTCTTTAATCTGCTCTACGCCCATCTCCGCAAAATATTGCAACCGCTCGACTTGGCAGCGACCCTCTCCTCTCGGCATTCGACTGAAAAACGTGTCGGTAAATACTCGTGCACCACTGGCTTGAGCAATTTTATCTGCCAAAGATAGTGCCTCTTCACTTAACCCCATATTACCGAGCAATATCATTGTCGTTTTGCCGTTCTGCAAAAGCTTTGCAGCTTGGTCTACTGCCTCGACGCTTACCGTCTCAGGTGGTAAGGCGGGTCTGAGTTGGGCGGGATCAACCGAATCATTCCAGGCACAATCTGCAGGCACAATTAAGGTGGATATCTTGCCTGCACCTTGATTTGCTATCGCCACCGCCTCGGCAGCGTCTCCGGGCAGGTTTTCGGCTGTGTCCGTGGTGTGGACCCAATCAGATACACCTTGGGCAAGGGAAATGATGTCTGACGTGAGTGGCGCATCGTATTTTTTGTGATAGACCGCGTGGTCACCAATCAAATTTAATACCGGGGTATTCGCCTTTTTCGCGTTGTGCAGGTTGGCTGAAGCATTGGATAGACCGGGACCTAGATGCAACAGGGTACACGCGGGTTTACCCGCCATTCTTCCATATCCATCGGCTGCACCGGAGCATACGCCCTCAAACAAACTCAGGATCGAGCGCATACCTTCGGTTTTGCCAATAGCCGCGACCATATGCATCTCTGAGGTTCCTGGATTAGAAAAACACACCTCAACGCCGTTGTTAATTAGTGTTTCCAGAAGGCTTTCAGCTCCGTTCATAAATTTTCTCCAACAAAATGAGCGCAGAGTATAACGCATTGAGACCTTTTGAAGTGTCGACCCGACCGCGAACTGAATTTGGTCGTCTTGCAGTGACTTCCGGTGCTAATTGGTCAGATTCTTCAGATGAACATGGTGAATTTCACTAAATGAAGGTTTGTTTGCGACCACGGTCATCAAAAGTTGTTGTGCAAGAAAGCAACAAAGGACTAATTAATCCATTATAAACAACACCTTACAACAACAATTAACATCTTGGCACAGTTTGTGTATTACCCAGTGAAAGCATTAAGAATCACATGGAACCCTGTGAAAATAACAAGCGCAGGCATTAACAAAGAAGCGAGTAACTAAAATGACCACAGGAAGAATGAGATACGCTGGACGCACAACAAACTGGATTACGGCTTCCGTTTTCATACTTGTCATCGGAAGTTTCGGCATATTCGCTGACGCTAGAGTAGCAGCAAACGAACTCGCGCCGCTCGAAATCGATACTTCGTCAAACTCGACCACACCAGACATATGTGTGCTCTGTACTCAGTCATTCGACGTGATTTGCGCAAACGCCACGAAAGAGTCACTCATTAAAGCGGCCGGTCAAATTCTCTACAACTAAACCGGCAGCCAGATGGTCATCTAAACAGTGCGTAATAGGCACCAAAGAGCAGTTAGGTATATGAATTCGTACTTTGCAGGAGTCAACAACATGAGCATTCTCAACCGCTTTTCAGACATCGTAAATTCAAATGTAAATTCCATGCTTGACCAGGCCGAGGACCCAAAGAAAATGGTCAGCTTCATCGTCCGTGAAATGGAGCAGACACTGCGCACGATGCGGACTGAAACTACTGGACTTCAAGCAACACACACACAGCTCGTTCACAAACGTGATCAGCTGGTAAAGGAATACGATCAGTGGCAACAGCGCGCAGCGCTAGCAATTGAAAAGACTCGTGATGATTTGGCTAGGGCAGCCATCAAAGAAAAAAATCTTGTCCAACAAGCCATTGACCAATGCTTGGTTGAAATCACTCATATAGATGACGTTGTCGCAAAAATTGCGAGCGACAGCAAACAACTCGAAGAGAAACTCAAGCTCACTAAAACAAGATATAAAGCCCTGATATTGAGAGGTAACAGCGTAAAATCAAGAATGAAGGTTAAGCGACAGCTGCACGACTTTTCGTGTAATGATGCTCTGACTCGATTCGACGCATATGAGCGGAAAATAGACGAGCTTGAGGGAGAGGTCGCATCTTTCGGGCTCGGTGCTGCGAGCGATAACGCCTCCAATAACTCTGACCTTGAAGTGCAAATCGCGGCGCTCGCGCTGGATGACAGACTCGATAATGAGTTAAGCGCGTTAAAGCAGAAGATTCAGCAAGGGGATTCACCGCTCCCCCGCTAGACATTCACCGAGCGAACGCAGCAGAAAACTGGGCGGTGCTTGTAACGGGCCAGCCATATATTCACCATACGTTGCTCGCCTCGGCGCAGCTTGAGTCATTTTATCGCTTCAGGCGCGATCCTCGCTACCTCGGGTCTTGCGTCGCTAATTGTGGAAGACGCTTGAATATAGACATAAAGACATCCGATGATACTCGCAATAGCGCCACGGCGAAGCCTCTTCAATCGCTCGCCTTCCTGGCGTATGCTCAGAGGTCGCACAAAATTGGATAGACCATGCACGACCTACTCATCATCGGCGCAGGCAGCTGCGGCTCGGCAATTGCTGCTAGAGCAACTGAAA
Source organism: Candidatus Azotimanducaceae bacterium (assembly GCA_965657335.1). Taxonomy (GTDB): domain Bacteria; phylum Pseudomonadota; class Gammaproteobacteria; order Pseudomonadales; family Azotimanducaceae; genus UBA4582. The sequence continues at coordinate 5,017 of CBFHOH010000010.1, read as the reverse complement.
ATCCGAATCTGAACGTTATTCTACTGGAGGCAGGACCGGATTACCCTACGCTATCCGAGACGCCCGCAGACATTATCAACAGCCACAACAACTCTTATACGGATCATGATTGGGGACTCAAATATTCCCCGACGCAAGGCCGCAATGTGCCATTCCCTCGAGGCAGAGTGACTGGCGGGTCTAGCTCGGTCAATACAACAATTGCCTTAAGGGGAATTCCGGAAGACTACGACGGCTGGGCAGATCTCGGCAATAGCGCTTGGCAATGGGAAAATGTGCTACCCGCCTTTAAGCGACTAGAGCGTGATCTCGATTTTGGCCATCTTTCCTATCACGGCGATGCTGGACCGATCAGCATCAGGCGTTATCCCAAGGAAGAACGTGTACCTCAGCAGGAGGCATTCCTTGATGCCGCTGAACAATTGGGTTATCCGTTGTGTGAAGATCAAAATGATCCACAGGGCTGGGGTGCCGGTCCACAGCCGATGAATAAAATTGGTCGATTACGTGTTTCCTCCGCCGGGGCGTATCTTGCACCGATCAGGCTAAGACCCAACCTGGAAATACGTAGCCAATCAACCGTGACCAGACTATTGTTTGACAACAAGAAATGCATCGGCGCCGAAGTTTTGACCCTCACCGGACAAACAAAACGTTACGAGGCAAAGACGACGGTACTGTGTGCGGGCGCCATTATGTCGCCGGCAATTATGTTACGTTCGGGGATTGGCCCAAAAAAAGAGCTGGAAGCGCACGGTATCGCTACGGTTGCTGACGTACCGGGCGTTGGGAAAAATCTCTGCGATCATCCAGCCCTTGCGGTTGTTGCCCGCGTAAAAGACGGCGTAAATATCAACCGAGACGACCCTATTATTCAAACGATTCTGCGCTATACAGCGGAAGGATCTGATAAGAGAAATGATCTGCAAATTGAACAGATAAGCTTCGCGGGTACAGAAAAATCCCCACCCGCATTTTCGATTGCCGCAGTGCTTGAGTACCAGTACGGTAGAGGCGAACTTACTCTGCAATCCGCCGACCCACTAGTGCAGCCAAATATCCACAATCGATTCTGTGAAGATGATAGGGACTGCAACCGGCTTGTTCAGTGCATGAAAGATACACTACGGTTTACTGAATCCGGGGCTATTGCGGATATGATCGACTCAGTGATTTTTCCTGACCCGATAAAAGGTGCAGACGACGAGACACTCGCTACGCTTTGCAAACGATTTTCAGGCAGTGGGTACCATCCATGCGGTACGACAAAAATGGGACCAACAACTGACCCATTCAGCGTGGTAGACCAATACGGTTGCTGTCATAGCATTGATCAACTTGTCGTTGCTGACGCGTCGATCATGCCTTATGTGCCAAGCGCCAACACCAACCTTAGCTGCATCATGATCGGTGAAATGATCGGTGAATGGATAAGAACCAAACCCGGTCACTACGGTTTGTAACACAACATCAACATACACATTACAACATCCAGATTTTAAGTAAGAGGGTAAATCATATGTCTCAGCTGACGATTAGAAACGTCAACATTCTCGATGGTACTGGTACTGAAGCATTTTATGGTGATGTCACGATTGAAGATGGGCGAATTTCAAGCGTCGGGGATGCTGGTGGGTCCGTCACTAGCAACACAAAAGAAATCGACGGTAACGGACTTCATCTTGCACCGGGCTTCATCGATACCCACTCTCATGATGATGGCGCGTTTTTTCGCCATCCTGGCATGGAGTTTAAGCTCGCGCAGGGGGTGACTAGCGTTGTTACGGGCAACTGCGGTTTTAGCGCCGTGCCCGCCAGCGCACAAATGGATTCAGCAAAAGCGAGCGGAGGCATCCTTGCTGGCGTTCAAGCCGGCTTTAATGACCTTGAAGGATATTTTGAAGCAGTTTTACAGAACAAGCCTGCGATCAACAACATGATGCTAACCGGTCATAATACGGTGCGCTCGATCATCATTGGTCATGAACAGCGAGCGCCAACAAAGGAGGAGCTCCGAAAAATGCGTGTACTGGTCGAGCAGCAACTCGAACAAGGATCCTGTGGTTTTTCGACCGGACTTATTTACACACCGGGAAAATGGAGTAAGACCGAGGAAATTATCGAACTGGCGAGTGCCGCAAACCAATACAATGCGTTGTACACGACTCACATGCGCAATGAAGGTGATCGTCTGCTTGAGGCAGTCGAGGAGACGCTGACAATCGGCCAAGAAAGCGATGTCCACGTTCACATTTCCCACCACAAATCTGCTGGACAACCTAATTGGGGAAAAGTACGAGCATCACTCGAGCGCGTTGACGAGGCGCTGAAGTTAGGACAGAGGGTTACCCTCGATGTGTACCCCTACACTGCCGGCAGCGGACGCATGATCGAGTATTTTAACCTAGAGAAGATTAATCGAACTTTTGCCGAAGTTATTCAGCTGGCCAGTTGCGCAGCTTTTCGTGAATACGAGGGCAGAATGCTAGTAGACATCGCAAAGGAGGAGGAGATCGATATTACAGACCTGGTGAAGAAAATTCTGACAGCACCAGGTGGAGAGAAAACTATTTGCGTCCACTTCATCATCGACGAAAAAGACATTGAAACCAACCTCGCTCATACGGACATGATGGTCGGATCCGATGGTATACCTGACCTGCGCGGTCGACCTCACCCAAGACTGTTTGGCACCTTCCCTCGAGTGTTAGGTAAATACGTGCGAGAACGTGGCATTCTGTCACTACCCGAAGCTGTTCGTCGCATGACCTCCCTTTCAGCCGAGACATTCGGCATGCAAGATCGAGGAAAAATTCAACCGGGGTTTTGGGCCGATCTCGTTTTATTTGATCCAGCGACAATCATTGATACTGCGACTTATGATAATCCCAAGCAGGAGCCAAAGGGTATTAGCCTGGTTGTCGTCAACGGAAATATTGCGCTACAGAATGGTCAACACAGCGGCGCGGGTGCAGGCAAGATGCTACGCTATAGAAGAGAGGCTTTCGGGTAAGCCTGCAAGCCTCGATAGCACCAACAGCGACATTAAAAAGCTGCCACGACTGCCTGCACCGCACCGCTGTGATATATTTTCTACTTTCAGTAAGCACCGCTCGCCGGTGCGGCAAGCTTAAATATCGATTGAACCTGACGATGGATACTAATGATGGGACAGCCGCGGATAGGCATTGATTTAGGTGGCACAAAAATCGAGGGCGTGATTCTTGACGATCTCGGAAACGTTGTGTTTAGGCAAAGAGTTAGGACACCAAAAAACGACTTTTCTGCCACCACGGATGCCATCGCTCATTTGGTACAGATGCTTGATCGTGAAATTGAAACAAAAGGCTACCTGAAAGGCCCCGATATTAGAAAAATCCCCATCGGCATCGGCACACCTGGCTCGATATCGCCCGTTACCGGAAAAATGCGCAATAGCAATAGCACAGGTCTTAATGATCAGGCGTTACAAGAGCGATTAACAGAGCAACTCGCGCGTCCTGTTCGACTAGCTAATGACGCTGACTGCTTCGCGCTCTCAGAGGCCACCGATGGCGCAGGTCAGGGAGCCTCACTCGTGTTCGGGGTCATACTCGGCACCGGTACCGGGGGCGGTATCGTTCTCGATCAGAAACTTCTTCAGGGCGCTAATGGTATCAGCGGAGAGTGGGGACATTGCACACTGCCGATAGATGCATATCAGGCAGACGAAGATGAAGTGCTACCGTTACCCCAAAGTGGTCAACGCCTTTGCTACTGTGGCAGAACGGACTGTGTGGAAACTTGGGTTTCTGGTACCGGCTTTGAAAACAGTTTTAGGCAAGCGTCGGGGCAGTCGTTGACGGGTGAAGAGATTGCAGATCTGCTCGAAAGTACCGATGAGAACCTTGCCGCGACAGCTCATCAGGTATTACAACAGTATTGTAATTTGCTCGCACTGGCGCTATCGACAGTTATCAACACCCTTGACCCGCATATCATCGTCCTCGGGGGTGGCATGTCAAATATCGAGAAGATTTATCCTGAGGTCACGAAGTACCTGTCGAGATATGTTTTTTCGGACATCGTTAGCACAAAACTGGTCAAAGCAGGCTATGGCGATTCCAGCGGCGTAAGGGGTGCGGCATGGCTCTGGCCAGCGGATACCGTTTAGGCAGCATCTGAGAGCCTCACTGAGCTAACCTAGTATGACTGCGGGCGTGAAAAATTTGTCACAAGTGTCCACTAGTTCGCCAAAAAATTAAGCATCCATCGCCCTATTGTTCGGCTATCGAGCGCCTGCTGCAGGGAATCGATTCCTGCCGAGTAAATCTCTTCACCTAGCGTTTGACGGCGAAAATTCATCAGCTTTTCTGAGTACCCCTTGACGAATTCCGGGTGGCCCTGAAATGCGAACATGTGAGCGTCGATAACATACATCGACACAGGGCAAAAATCATGACCCGCAAGTAGTTCAGCACCGGAAGGTAGTTTTGACACTTGATCCCGATGACTATAAAGCAAAGATACCTTATCAAGTGCCGGTGACATAAAGGGCTTTGCCGCTACAACCGCGGTTTCGTGAATGCCGACTTCCCAACCTTGATCTGCAGCGCCGGCGACACCGTCTAAAGCAAGCGCAATCATTTGATGACCAAAGCAGATACCCACGGTTTTTGTTCGCGTTTTATGTAATCGCACGACGAACTTTCGAAGTTCATGAATCCAAGGTTCATCGTCATAGACACTAGACGCGCTGCCTGTAATGACGTAACCATCACAGGCTGAGAGTTCATCCGGATACTCCCCCTGAACGACGTCATAAGTCGTAAAGGTGAGATCCTCTTCCTCATCACGGGAGGCTTCGAGCAGTATTTGAATCATGCCTGGATAATTACCAAATTCCTCACGGAATTCAGGACGAACCGAGTCGGCCTGTAAAATACCTATTTTCATATCACCTCAAAATACCGCTTAAGCTGCCAATCAGTCACCGTCTTTTCATACTCCCGAACTTCCCAATCTCGCGATGCTGAAA
>CBFHOH010000009.1:129280-133943 GCA_965657335.1 Candidatus Azotimanducaceae bacterium | reverse complement strand
CCATGCCACCGGGTCATCGGTGCGGACGGCAGTCTCACGGGTTTTGGCGGCGGGTTACCAACCAAACAATTCCTGTTAGCACTTGAGGGAAAGGGGCAGCAATCTTTGGCGTTTTAGCGATCAAAGGTGCTCAAGCGGCAATACTGATATGTCAGTGGGTTGCCAGTCTCGAAAACAATTCAAAGTAGTCAGGAAAAGTTTTTGCGACAACCATGGGTTCGTTGATTGTGATATTACTTTCTCCGAACGCGGCAAGAGAAAAACACATAGCGATTCTGTGGTCACCGTAGGTATCAATGGTTGCCGGTTTAATCTTTGCCGGCGGGTCGATAAAAATAAAGTCTTCACCAGTTTCAACGGTAGCGCCAAGTTTTCTGAGTTCGGTCGACATCGCATGCAGTCGATCAGTTTCTTTGACGCGCCAGTTGTAGATATTGCGAATTCGGGTGGGCCCCTCGGCAAAAAGTGCCATTGCCGCGATAGTCATGGCTGCATCGGGAATATGATTCAAATCCATATCGACCCCTTGGAGTTTCCCACCACTGACAGTTACGGCATGTTCGGTCTTTTTAACCTCTGCACCCATCGCTGAAATCACATCCAGAAAAGCGATATCACCCTGTACCGACTCACTGCCCAGTCCGGTCACTTCAACGGGTCTGCCGCCTATTGCTCCTGCCGCGTAGAAGTATGATGCCGAGGACGCGTCGCCCTCTATCAGATACTTGCCGGGAGACTGATACTGTTGCCCGCCTGCGATGTTGAATATCTGGTAATTGCTGTGGCTTGCGTGAACACCAAACTTTTGCATGATGTCTAATGTGATATCAAGATAGGGTTTTGATACCTGATCTCCGATGATCGAAATCTCACTGTCCTTTGGTGCGAGCGGTAATGACATGAGTAATGATGTGAGGTACTGGCTAGAGATATCTCCGCGGACACTCACAGGCCCGCCGGTTATTCTACCCCCTTCTACCCTAATCGGTGGGCATCCCTGCTTCCCCAAATAAGAAATCCGGGCACCGAGTTTTACCAGTGCTTCCGCGAGATGGGCGATCGGTCTCTCTCTCATGTATTGATCGCCGTCAATTGTGAAGCTGCCCGGACACAAACTGAGTATGCTTGTGAGCGGACGAATTGCGGTCCCAGCATTCCCAAGTGAAAAGTGTCCGTCGTTGGGTGGCGTAAACAGCTTGCCGTTTCCTGTTACGATACATTGGGTTGTAGGCTGGTCGGACTTCAATCCGGATATTTCATCGATGAAGTTGATAGTGATGCCAAATTGACTCAGCGCGTTAAGCATTCGTTCCGTATCTTCGCTGAGTAACAAGTTTTCAAGATGAGTTTCTCCCTCTGCGAGCGCCGCGAGGAGTAATGCTCTATTGCTGAGGCTTTTAGAACCCGGCAGGTTTACCGAGCCGGAGAAATGCTTGATTGGTTCGATAACTATTTGGTCCATCAGAATACTACCGGTTGTGAGGTAGACGGTGTCAGCCTCCGCAAAAAAGTCTCAAGGCTATCTTCTACCTGCCGAAGTGGCGGGCGTCCCGGCTCCTCGAGTAAAACGGCGCCGGTTGCATTGTTAATGCTCAGGAAGTACTCCGAATCTGCCTCAGTGGTGGCGATAAAAAGTGTGAGGGGTTCTTTAAGTTGTCGTTTAGCAAGCGCGTGGCCGATGAAGTTTTCAACTAGACGATCGAAGTCTCCTTGATTCCACAATTGAATAAGGCTTGCGTGCCCCTCTATGGATTTTGCTTCGATTGTGCTGGACCAGAAACTCGAGAAGTACTCAACAATATCGGGATGAATCGTCGTTTCAAGCGCATTTTCTAGCCCGGAAAAATCGACTGGTGGGGTTTGCGGAACGGGTCTCCATGCAACGAGCTCGGGTGCTTGAGTCCGATTTTTATTTTCAAATGCCGGTAATTCGCACGGTGAGCGCCACTCTTGATCATACTCGGCATAAAAAACACCCTCGTCGGTGAGCCGAAGCGCATTGTCGATGAGCTCGGAGAGCGCCAGTTGAATTGAACCCATGAGAAGTTAGTGTGGTAGAGAAGAAAAACGCACTATAACAGTTTATGCGTCCGGTTTTTGTTACTGCATTGAAATTTCATCAGGCGCTTTTTGATTAGGGCGTGTTCGTTTCCTTTTCTTTGGATTCTTTTCGGCCCCTACGGTCGTCGAAATTTCCGCGGTGTTTCTCCCGCCGAGAGAGAAATTTCAGCGCTTTTTCCCTGTCCTCAAGGCTCATCTCCTTCAATATCGTACTCATGTTTTCGTGAGTGACGACCTGAAACTTGTTTGAGGCAGATCTGAGATCCTTTAATGCAAGCTGCAGTGCCCTTTCATCGAGCGGTTCTTCTCTAATCGCGGCGGAGAGCCTTTGTCTGGCTTGACGCATTTCCTGGCGAACAATACGGAGTGATCCGGCGCGTTCTTTTAATTGAGGGCGCAGTGCTTCTCGTTTTTCATCGCTCAGATTTCGCAACATCCAGCCCATATGGTTTGGCAAGTGCTTTGGTGGTCCGCCAAAAACAGATCTGCCAATCAACCCACCAATAAACAACAGATTTAACGCCAGAGAAAAAACCAGCACAAAAATGATCGTGCGGTTCTTTTTTTTCGTTACCGGTAGGTTTTCATCCATTATTCCTGTTCCTCATTTTCTAATATCAGGCCCATGACATAAACGTCCTCTTCCCACTCAAGAAGATGATCCTCTGAGCCGATGTCCATTACGGTGCCAAGATAGATGCCCGCGAGTAGAGGGAAACAAGCGGCGATCGCCGGCCGCCAAATGATAAAAGGTCCATTCACATAGGGCCTTAGCCAGTGCCACAGTTTGGCAAACAGATCGTCCCCATGCTTTCTCGCAGAATGGTTGGGTGTCATTGAGATTTGGCTGAGAATATCAACCTTCAGGTTCGTTGGTTGCGTCACGAGGTCAGCGTCCAGCGCTTCATCGAGACTACGCATTTCTTTAATAACTTCGTTAGCATCGAGATTACTGTCAAGAAATATCAGAGCGGCGTGCCTGTCAGCTTCCGGCCAGCGCTCGCTCTCGGTGCCGTATGCTTCTATCAGCTTTTTGAACCTTTGAATGTTCATATTAAGATTTACCATCTTCGGTCAATAGTTTTCGCAGTTTTAGCCGGCCTCGGGAGAGCAAGGATTCAAGCGCGTCTACGCTAATTTCCATGATGTGGGCAGCATCCTTATTTGAAATACCTTGGTAGTGACACATGATGATGGCGCTGCGCTGACGTTCAGGCAGCGCCATCAGTGCCTGTTTTACATCACGTTGTTGAGTGCTTTTTGCCAACTCCTGATCCGGTTCTGCACCTCCCGACGTTGCGGCGCTGTTTGTGTGAGCAGACATTGAGGCAACGAGCGGGCTATCATCTGATTGATAATTCTCAGACGGATCTTGTACAAACCGGTTATTCTTCCGGAAATAGTCAATACATAGATTGTGAGCGATGTTGTGCAGCCAAGTTGATAGCTTTGATGACTCTGGCTTGTAACTTTCTGCACGCGTCCACAACCTGAGAAATACTTCCTGAGTTATGTCCTCGGCGTTGGTGGCATTACCTATCATTCTGACGGTGTATCGGTTAATGCCAGAGAGATGGATATCCAATAATTTTTTGAAAGCAGCCTGGTTCTTTCTTTCAACCAGTTTGACCAGTGCTGCCTCAGACTTCTGGACCAATCAGAACTCCTAATCAAAATTCCGGTGAATGCCACGACCACCTCGTTTGCCCATACCGCGTCGGGGTCTCACTTCATTGGCGCTAATGTAACCGTCTTGGTTTTCATCCATTCGGTTGAAAGCGCCAAGTCTCATCTCGTCCTGTGATAAGCCACCGTCACCGTTAGTATCCATTGCGTTGAAGTGCTCTGATAGCCTCGCTTTACGTTTCGTCATTCTGTTCTCTATTTCCGCTTCGCGTTGCGCTTGCCTCGAGCTCATATGCTCTTCGATTTCCGCAAGGGTCACGATGCCATCGTTGTTTGCATCAGTGTCGCGAAAAGGCGATCGCCGACGAGGTTGAAATTCATCGACAGAAACCTGTCCATCACCATCTACGTCCAGATGGTCAATAAATCTCTCGCCCCGAGCGCCGTCATCTTTTGCCATGGCCAGAGTAGAAAGGCTTGATGAAACAAGCAGCAAGGTGAAGGTTTTAAGTAGTATCCGGGTCTGCATCTTTTTACGTCCTCTGTAGCGTCAATAGCTTAAGTAGCGTTACTTCCTATACTCATACGCCTTGCCCCTTAAAACCCGTCGGACGATCAAAAAGAATTTCTTATTGTTGCGAATATCTTTGGTTGTCGCTGTTTTTACGATCGTCTGTACATTTTAAAAAGGTTTTACCACAACGAGAATCAGAATAGGGATCACAATGATCAAAGCACCCTCGTTGTATAGTCGGAAGAACAACGACGTGTGTATCGTATGATCTCTCTGCATTAAAATGACATAGCGCCAGGACTGATAGTGATAAGCAAGCAGCAAGACGACGAAGCCCAGTTTTGCAATGAGCCAATTACCGCCAAAACCGTACCCTAACCACAACCAGGTACCCAGACCCAATGCCAGTAGTCCCATCAAAGAAGAGAATCGAAATAATTTTGTTGCCATGATGATGAGTCT
>CBFHOH010000009.1:38106-129183 GCA_965657335.1 Candidatus Azotimanducaceae bacterium | reverse complement strand
CGTTGGACATCCTCTGCAGCAGCTTTCCCTTCCACAAAATGAACAATTATCCTTGGCAAATAGAATAAACCCGCCATCCAAGCCATGACGAAAAGAATGTGAAAGGTTTTAATCCAAAGCATGAATGCCATCCTGATTGAGGTTTTCCTGAATAGAAACAGGTAAATGTTAGGTATAATAACCCGTTGTGGTCCAACCCATCCATTGATGACGAAACTAATGATGCCTATCGATCAAAATAGTGTCTTATTCCTGATTCTAGTATTCGTTGGCGCGGTGGTGCAATCTCTCACAGGTTTCGCTATGGCGTTGATTATACTCGGCGGCGTTGCTGCTTTAGGCTTGGCAGGTATCAGCGAGACTGCTGCAGTAGTCAGTATTTTGTCGCTTTTTAATGCGGCGCTTGCATTACGTTATAACTTTCGCCTGATTGATTACCGATTACTGAAGACGATGAGTATTGGTATGGTACCAGCAGTATTTGCGGGTCTTTTGATTCTGGAGTACATGTCAACGACATTGAACGACTTGCTCAGGATGTCCTTGGGAGTGATGATTATTGCTGCCGGTATATTATTGTTTCTCAAACCCAAGCCTTATCCGACAATTTCGCGAAGCGCTACGCAGGGTCTCATTGGTGCACTCGGCGGTGTTATGGCTGGAACATATGGCGCCGGCGGAGCGCCTCTTGCTTATCTTTTGTATCGGCAACCGCTTGATTTTAATCATGTGCGGGCGACTTTGTTGGCACTCTTTGCTATCTCAACGCTGGCCCGTACCATCCTGGTAGGTGCGGGTGGAGGTTTGAGTAGTTCAGTGCTCGGTCTGACATTGTTGTGTTTGCCAGTTGTGCTGATCGCAACATTGTTGAGTGTTAAACTCGGCAGGTATTTACCAGACACTGCACTTCGGAAGTTTACGTTCCTCTTGTTAATGCTTGTTGGGGCATTTCTCGTCGTGAAATAGCACCTATTTCTTCTAGCTAGCTGTGAGATAATTGGACCGCAGACCGATCAAGAACCAAAAATATCAGGGAAACTGAAGTAGATGGGTAAATTTGACGATATAAGACCCTATGAAGACAACGAAGTGATCGGTGTACTCAAACGTCTGATCAATGACCGTGAATTCCTCGGTTTCCTGACCCTGCACCTGTTTCCAAGAGTAGGAAAGATTATTCCACCCTTGGCACGTTATTTCGTGCACCTGCTCGTAAAAAAGCAAACGGTTGGTATTGCCAGCATCGGCGATTTCCAGAACGCCGTGGCCGCGTACGCAACACGATTGGTTTCAAACACAATGACAGGCTTTGATTACGCCGGCATCGAGCATCTTGAGAAGGATAAAGCGTATCTTTTTGTAGGTAATCATCGGGATATTGCCGGTGATTCAATGCTGGTTGATTATGCGTTGCACTTGAGCGGGCACGAGACAGTAAGGATCGCAGTTGGAGATAATCTGGTTCAGAAGCAATTTGCGACGGATCTTATGAAACTCAATAAGAGTTTCTTTATCAAGCGGTCCGAAGAAGGAGCGAAGAAAATATATGCGGCACTGCTGGCATCGTCAGAATTTATTCATGAGTCGCTTAGAACAGGGAATTCGATTTGGATCGCCCAGAGTGAGGGTCGGGCGAAAGACGGTATTGATGCTACCGACCCGGCTATTCTTAAAATGTTTGCGCTTGCAAGGCGAAAAGATGCGCTAAGCGAGGTGATAAAAGATCTGAAGATAGTGCCAGTTTCAATTGCCTACGAATTTGACCCTTGTGATCAGCTTAAAGCGAAAGAGCTTGAAAGCGTTGCACGAATTGGAAGTTATCAGAAACCACCCGGTGAAGACTTGGTCAGCCTCGCCAAAGGACTGGGAGAATTTAAAGGCACTGTGTGTTTAAAGTTCGGCGAACCGCTAGGAGAAGGCTACGACACGCCAGAGTCGGTCGCTAAGGAAATAGACCGTCAGGTATTAGATAATCTTCAGATGTTCACGATTAACTATTGGGCGCTCTCGATTCTTGCAGCGAATGAAGATGAGAATGTAAACGCGCGTTATGCGCATGTCTGGTTACATGTAAAGCAGTTGGTTGATCTGTCTAACGTGGCAGCGTTTGAAGCGAGGCTGGAAAGTTGTCCAGAAAGTCTGAGAATTACTTGGTTAACAATGTACGCCAACCCGCTGGCTAACAAATTTAACAACGGCGCGAAGAATATAGCGCCTTACAAGTCATCATAGTGACCGATAATTTCACAGGCTAAATGTATATCTCCAACGTTGGTTCGGAGAGTTTTGACCATTGCTCTCGTAAATCGAGGATGTGATCTGACCAGTATCGTTCTGTGTTAAAGAAAGGAAATGCTCTCGGGAAAGCCGGGTCTTGCCAACGGCGTGCAATCCATGCCGAGTGATACATCAAGCGCAAACTGCGTAACGGTTCAATTAATCTCACCTGGCGAGCATCAAAGTGGCAAAAGTCCTGATAGCCCTCAAGAATCTTGCTTAACTGCTTTTGTTGATCCTCTCTGTCTCCGGAGAGCATCATCCATAGATCCTGAATGGGTGGTCCCATTCTTGCATCATCGAAATCTACAAAATGGGGTAAGTCGTTTCTCCAAAGTACATTGCCCATATGGCAATCTCCGTGAAGTCGAATAGATCTTGTTTCAAGTAAACCAAAGATGTCTGTGATTTGTGCGAGCAGGTGCTCAGTTACGGATTCATAGGCTGGCAGTAACTCGGGCGAAATAAAGTTGTTTTCGATCAGAAATGTTCTTGAATCGTGGCCAAAGCTTTGTATGTCAATCGAGGGGCGGGTCGTAAAGTCGGCGGTGCCACCAACGGAATGGATTCGTGCAATGTGGCGGCCAAGTATGGTCAAGCTGGCAAGGTCGTCCACCGCAGGTGGTCTGCCGCCTCTACGAGGGTAAAGCGCAAATCGAAAACCCTGATGGGAAGACAGTGTGGTTTCGCTAGAGATGTATAGAGGCGGCACTACCGAGACATCCTCTCTGGCAAGCTCCAGGGTAAAATTGTGCTCTTCAAGAATTTGCGCATCAGACCAGCGGTTATGCCGATAAAACTTTCCGATAACCGGTTCGTCATCTTCGATGCCTATTTGGTAAACGCGATTCTCGTAGCTGTTGAGTTCAAGAATTCTGGCGTCGCAGCGGCGACCTGTACTTTCTACCGCATCCATCACGAGATCGGGAGTCAACTCCGAATAGGGATGCGACGGAGGCTCGACGGTGTCTTGGTTACGGTTCATGGGCATCTCTATTTTGGGTGAGGGTGTTTCTAGTCTTCGCTCAGCAGGTTTTCATTAAGCAAAGAAATACTTTTTATCTGTGCGAAGACTCGCTGCCCCACGTTGAGTGATAGATGAGCCAGCGATTTTCGTGTGATCCGTGCGAGCAGTATTTGTTGCTCAAGTTTGAGAGAAACAAGGACCGATGGTGCATTGGTTGGCTGCTCTATACCAACGACGGTAGCTTCCAGAATATTCAGAATGCTCGACTGCTGTGGACGTTGCAAGGTAATGCTCACATCTCTTGCAGGCACGCTTATCCGCGCGTGGGTATTGGTTGTGAGTTTTTGCCCTGTGACATACAAGCGTTGCTGATCAATGGCGAGGCGCGTCAAACCGTATTGTGCATCAAGATCCAGCGTTTCACAGGTTAGCATTGAACCCGCATTATCCCCTTGATCTTTGTTCAGTAATAGTGAGTTGCCGAGATCGAGCATAGAGCCACTGGATACGATGCTGCCGTTTTGTAAAAGATATATTCGGTCTGCCAGAAACTGGATTTCCTGAAGCGAATGACTGACGTATATGATAGGTATAGAAAGCGTCGTTGATAAACGGTGGATATATTCAAGTAGCGTCGTTTTTGACGCGGTATCAATGGATGCCAGGGGTTCGTCCATTAGCAGACAGGAAGTTGTACCGATGAGTGCCCGCGCCAGTGAAACTCTTTGCGCCTCGCCTCCGGAGAGATGCTGCGAACGTGCGTCAAGCAATGGTTCAAGTTCAAGCCACGAAATCACGTCTGCCAATACTGTTCCGCCCTGTGCGGGTCGAAATTTTTGCGCGAGCTTTAGGTTACCCATCACTGTCGTGTGCGGAAATAATTGGGGTTGCTGTGAGACAAACCCGATTGACCTTTGATGCGGCGGGACAAATGCGGACTTGTCTTGCCAAATCGCGCCCCTAGACATAATAGTGATTGCATCCGAGTCAACACCACGCTCGAGACCTGCTAACAATCGAAGCAACGTGCTCTTGCCAGAACCAGAAGGGCCAAACAACGCCGTCACGCCGTGATCAGGGATGTCGATTTGGGCCTGCAGCTGGAATCCCGAAGGTCGCTTTATATTGATACTCGCCTCAAGGAACATGTTAGTGCATTCCCATATTTTTTTGCTGTGGCGAGCGATTCAGCGTGTATATCGCGAGCAGAAGCATGAATGAAAAGACGACAAGTCCTAGCGCTAATACGTGCGCATTTTGATAATTTAGTGACTCGACGTGGTCGAACAATGCGATCGATAGCACTCTGGTTTCTCCAGGAATGCTGCCACCAATCATCAAAATAATACCGAATTCACCGATAGTATGGGCAAATGCCAAACTTCCTGCCGTGATAAACCCTCTTCGCGAGAGTGGCACAATGAGATAAAAAAAGCGTTTTAGTGGAGAGGCGCCTAGGGTTGATGCTGCCTCGAGGAATCCTTTGTTAATGCTCTCGAAGGCCAATTGAAGCGGTTGAATGTAAAAGGGTAGGGCGTAGATGCAGCTGGCGATTACTAAAGAAGAAAACGTGAAAGCAAGCGGAGTCCCAACAAGTTTTAACCAAATGCCGCCAATCATTTGATCCGGTGCAAAGGCGATCAAAAAATAAAAACCAAGCACGGTAGGTGGTAAGACGATAGGTAATGCAATCAGTGGTTCGATAATGATCCGTGCTTTGCTGGTAGATTGTGATAACCACCACGCCAAAGGTGTGCCTATCAGCGCGAGAACCAGCGTGACAGAGATAGCCAGTTTCAGTGTCACAGTGAGTGCGAGCAGGTCAGGATGCATATCAGTTAATAGGCGTTGGAGGTGATTGATCTATTGCCTTCGCCACTTGAGATCGAAGGTATCCTTTTTCAGCGATCAATTGCTGAGTTTTATCTGACATAAGAAAATCAAGAAATTGGACGGCATTAAGCTGGTGGTTAGGCAGTAAGACACCGTATTGAACGATCGGCTCGTGGTGGTGTGCAGGAATGAGCCACCACTGCGCGTCATTGATTCGGTTGTGCACCTGAGACAGAGCAACAAACCCTGAAGTGACGTTACCACTTTCAATAAATTGGAACGACTGGCTGACATTGTTTCCTGTAACAAATTTTTTATCGACGATATTCAGGTCAGTCAGAGTTTGCATCGCCGCTGCACCGTAGGGCGCTGTTCTATGATTGGGAATAGCAATCGGTGTCGCGCTTGAGATGAGAGCGGCAGGTCCGACTTTCTCATCCAAGTCTGGTGCCCAGTAAACCAGTCGTCCTGTTGCATAGTGGAAAAGTCTCAGTGCTTTGCGAGCGTTGAGCAGTTTCTTCGGACGTTCCGCGTCCGCTGCGAGGAAAAGATCAAAAGGTGCGCCGTGTACTATCTGAGCAAAAAGCCCACCTGTCGAGCCGGGTATTATTTGAACCTCTGTCTCAGGGTAAGTCTGTTCAAACGCAGGTAATATTGCCTCGAGTGTGTGTTTGAAATTGGACGCAACGGCTATCCTGATAGGGCTGGCGTTGGCATTTAACGAGGCCAGTACCGCACAAGTCGCTACGATCCTGAGAAGTCTGTGCACCACCAGCCGTAACTGATGTTGCGTCATACTTCGCCTGCTTCCAAGCGTTTGATGTAGTCGTCAACCAACCAACCGGAAATGGATATCATCGCCGGTTTGTTGGGCATGTTTTTATAGTGGAACCATTGCGCATCAGCTATTTCCTCCTCCTGGATGACAATCTCTCCGCTGTCGTATTCAGCATGGAAACCAAGCATCAGTGAATTTGGGAAAGGCCATGATTGACTGCTGTAGTATTTGAGGTTCTTAACCTTGATACCGACCTCTTCCATGACTTCTCTGTGAACGGTTTCCTCTATCGATTCGCCCGGCTCAACAAAACCTGCAAGGGTGGAATAGAAATTCGCTCGTGTATTGGCATTTTTAGCAAGTAACACCTCTTCGCCTCTGGTGATCAAAACGATGATAGAAGGAGACAGTTTTGGGTAATACATGTGTCCGCATGCTAGACATTTTCTTGATCTGTCAGAGTCGGAAAGTACCGTCTCCTGACCACACTCGCCACAAAATCTGTGTGTTCTGTGCCATTCCACAATTTGTTTTGCGCGGCCGACGAGATAGAACACTGGCTCGTCCACCTGCCCCAAGAATGACCAGAGGGTGTCAAAAGCGTGCCCAGCAGGTTCGTCCGACTCAGAGTGCACCTCTTCTGCGAAAACAGGCATGCCAGCGACGTCGCCAAGATAGTGACTGGACACACCTTCTATACCCAGCCACTGCCATTCATCTTGAGTCAGCGGGCGCCACGGAGCGCCTTCGATTGACAGTATCTCGCCATCAGAGATGACAATATGAAAACTTTTTTCCCAGCTGACGGGAGGATTGTTCCCTGGATTAAACTCACGCACGAAATCAATGTATTCCCAGTCCATATTTATCACTTAACCCTTAATTAATTGACGAAACCTTAACATAAGCGGGTCCTCGGTTGGCAGTCACAGCTGATAGTAAATTGCAGATAGAAGGATCGAGATACAGGCCCATTTACCGCTTGGGCGTCCTAGCGAGCGCGATGACTTCGATTGAACTTGCGCCATGCTGTCTGAGCAATTCCGCGAGCGCGCTTACTGTCGAGCCGGTTGTAATGACATCGTCCACGATTGCCACGCGATAGCCATTGAAGCGCCGATTGAGCGTGAACACTTGCTCTACATTGCTTTTACGCTGGTTAGCTGGAAGTTTTTTCTGGTCGACGTTCTCTTTGTGCCGGCTACAAGCACGCGTGTTTACTTTAATGCGGCAGGTATCACTGATGACCTGCGCTATCTCCGTCGCCTGATTAAAGCCTCGCAGCTTAAGCCTGTTTTTATGCAGGGGAACGGGAAGTAACAGGTGCGGCGCGGGTCTGTTCACCAGCGTTGCTCTGTATTTTTTTGCCAGAACCTGAGACATCACCTTACCGAAAACCAGATTGTGCCCATTCTTGAATTCCTTTACGAGCAGATTGACCGGAGAAACATAGGTAAAGGCACAGAATGTACGATCATATTCTGGCGGGTGAGCAACGCAGGTGCCGCAGATTTGATCATGGTTAGATATCGCTAGGCAGCTCATACCGCACTGCGCGCAGGGTGACGGTGTCGTGGGAAGTTCGTGCTCGCACGCCTGACATAGGTCAATTTGGCGGTGACTAGGTGCTTTGCAGATAACACAACGACCCGGAAGCAACTTGTAAAGCAGGCTAGCGAAAATTCGATTCATAGATTGTTTTGAGGTCAGATTGGTCTGGATGCGGTAGATTGCTAACGAGTGTGGCGCTGATTCTCAGTATGAAATGATGCATGTTTTGCAAACATTGGAATAGCCGCACTCTGCGTTTGATGGTGTAGGATAATGTCCCTAGATTTGCAGCGATGCGCTATGCATTCGCAAGTTGAAGGGTGCCAGAGGGCGGCTGCAATTCGGATAGGTCGTGAATGCTTTTCGTTAGCAGGGGTGTTTGACGTTCGCGATGTTACAGAGGGTGATTTTTCGAAGATAGTTTGACCAAGTAGCGATTTCGGATGGCTCTATGTTGGGTTGATTCACCTCGAATGGTTCTATTCGTTTCAGGAACCTGATGATGTAAAGAAAGTCCTCGCCTTTAATCACCTTCAGCATGCTCAGTTCTCCCTCTTTCAGATTTTCGTTCTCACCGCACATGATGAGTCTCAAAGACGTTGGGTAGTTGTTTTCGAACCCAGAGAAAAGATTGAAATGTTGGACAAAGCTGCACTTCTCCTCGCTCTTTTTAGCCTCTGAAAGTAAAATTTCGATTGGGTCAAGATCGACAAGGTCACTGTGTGATTCGAATGAGAGTTTTGTTTTCCAAGCAAGATTTGTCTGACCCGGAGGCACAAAATCAGCAAGTTTTATGACACCTCTATTGAGCTGATAAATCTGATGCCAGTCC
Organism: Candidatus Azotimanducaceae bacterium; assembly: GCA_965657335.1. Lineage (GTDB taxonomy): Bacteria > Pseudomonadota > Gammaproteobacteria > Pseudomonadales > Azotimanducaceae > UBA4582. The sequence continues at coordinate 120,945 of CBFHOH010000009.1, read as the reverse complement.
TGAGGCGGGGTCGCGCGAAGTACCTCGTTGGTTTTAGCATTTATCGCGGCGGTGCTTTGGGTCTGTGAGGTCGAAGGCCCTTTGTTAGCTGAAGGCTCTTTCCCCGCTGAAGGCTCTTTCCCCGCTGAAGGCTCTTTCCCCGCTGAAGGCTCTTTATTAGCTGAAGGCTCTTTATTAGCTGAAGGCTCTTTCCCCGCTGAAGGCTCTAAAACCTGAGAAGTGCAGCCTGCGAGAAGAAAAATGAGTATGCCATGTGCGGTAATGCGCCTACATAAACCCATTAGCTTCACGTTCCAGCGCGATTAGTCTCCTGACCCAATTTTCTATCAAATGAAGGTCGGCGTCGGTTGTATTAAATAGCGTACATAGAGATTTGATGAGAAACTGCTCTTCAATTTCGAAGGCGCCATCAGCATAGGCTAGCCGAATTAGAGAAATCAGCACTGTTGCCCGTGATCGTTTTGAATCGAAGACAGTATCGACACCCTCAAGCGGTAGATAGTGCGCTTCGAAGCCGGGGCTGAGATTCATCTCGCGCCTCATATCCTCCATCATTACGTGCTCCCCTAAGCTGAGTTCCCCATCGGAAACGACAACGTCGTGGGCGAGACAGAAAAAAACCTTTTTTTGTTCTTCAGTGAGCAGTGATAGAAACATAATTTATTTACTAGTTGGGTTCAGTGAGTACAACGTCGTAATTGTAAATTTTCTCATCCCTGATGGTCGTTACCTTAATCTCATCTCCCGGATTGAATTGCTCCAGAGAAGACAACAGCGAATCTTCGTTGGTAACCGGTGCGCCATTAATGGCAATGACGACATCACCTAAGTGAAGTTGTCCGCGGTTGTCGTATCTCAGACCGACCATGCCAGCCGCATCCGCGGCAAGACCATCTTGTACTGAGAAAACAACAACGCCCTTAACCCCCATTCTGCGCGCTTGATAATCTTTCAGCGTCTCAATGCCAATTACAGGTCTGATTATCTTGCCGTGCTCAATTAATTGAGGCACCAGTTTCGCGATGGTATTGATAGGAATGGCGAATCCGATGCCGGCGCTCGCGCCGCTAGGACTATAGATAGCTGTGTTGACGCCAATCAACTCACCCATTGAATTGAGTAAAGGGCCGCCCGAGTTGCCCGGATTAATCGCGGCGTCGGTTTGAATCACGTCCTTAATTGTGCGGTTATCTGTCGATTTAATTTCGCGTCCCAATGCACTGACAACGCCAACGGTTAACGTAGTGTCCAGTGCAAAAGGGTTACCAATCGCCAGCACTTTTCGCCCTACTGAAAGCCGGCTTGAGTCGCCTAAGACAATCGGTTTTAGCTGCTCGTTAGGCGCATTAATCCTGAGTACAGCGATATCTTTTTCGGCGGCAAATCCAACGACTTCGGCGGGATATGGGTTGCCCGACTCCAGCGTAATAGTGATTTTGTTTGCACCGTGGATGACGTGATAGTTGGTAATGATAAGTCCTGATTCGTCCCAAACGAACCCAGTGCCGCTACCTCGAGGTATTTCCATGACGTTTAGAGAGAATCGTTGACGTCGTAGCTGCGTGTTGGTGACGAAGACAACGGAAGGACTTGCGTCTTTGAACACCTGAATATTGTTGTTTTCATCTTTTGTTAGCTGGATAGATGATGTGGTCGTATCAGCAGGTTTGTTCGATACAACGTTAGCAGCGCCCGAATTGTCGAGATTATCGTCACTGCTGGTCGCAAGTACAGCCGCAGCGATGAGGAGTAATGCAGCGAGAGAACCAAAAATCCTAACTTTCATGACTATTTTCTTCATTAGTGGACAGCGCAACCCTTTGGTTCATCAGTCTAAGTTAATGTATTTTGTCTGTTAGAGCATGTACGTGAAAAATGGTTCCTAACAGTGGATGCCTGCTGTAAAAAAATAGTAGACAGTCGCCATAAAAATCGTGGCAAGTATCAATTTTGGGCGTGACTTAAACCTACCGCGTGGTGGGTAAAAGTTTACCTACGCCTTGTTCGCCCTCGATATATTTATTCAAGGCATAGATATCTTCTGGGCTTAAAGTACCGACAACTTCTTTTAGTCTCAAAGTATCTTTGATGTATTGATAACGTGCGCTGGCATACTGAAATTGTGCCAAGTACAAGCGTTGCTGGGCGAGAAGCACATCAACGATATTACGAGTACCAACTTCATAGCCGGTCTGGGTGGCATCCAGAGCACTCTGACTTGAGTCTATGCCCTTCTGTCGTGCTTTAACTCTGGCAACATCTGTATTTAACGCGCTATAGAGACTGCGGGTGTTCTCGACCACAGTTCTCTGCGTTAAATCAAAGTTTCTCTGTGCTTGCTCTAGTTGGAAACCGGCTTGACGTGTCTGTGACTGTGTAAGCCCGCCGGAGTAGATGGGTACGTTCAGTTGAAGCTCCATTGCCCGAATGTCTGATGCCGAACCGAAGAAGCCGCCACCGCCAGATCTGCTTTCAGCGTAGTAGGCCTGTGCATCGACGGTGGGTAAGTGGCCACTACGCGCGATCTGTATTTGCCGTCTAGCAGTATTGACTGCCTCTCGCGCTGCAATGAGTGAGAAGTTTTGTTGTAGCGCTGCGTTCACCCACGCCTCCTCGTCTCTCGGCTCTGGATACTCAACAGGGAAATCGGCACTGAGGCTTTCAATCTGGCTGAATGACTGACCCGTGAGCCGAAGCAGAGATTCGAAAGATATTGTTTGCGCACCTTCTGCTTCAATAACACTGACGGTGGAAGTATCGAAGGCAGCGGTAGACTCCAACACATCGGTAATAGCGACTAAACCGACATCAAAGCGCTGCTGAACTTGTTCCAGTTGTCGTTGAACAGCATCTCTCTCTGCAATGGACGCGCCATATCGGTCTTGAGCTTCTAAAATACTAAGGTAGCTATCGGCAACGCGATAAATTAACTGTTGTTGTTCCGCGGTAAATTGTGCTTTTGCTTGAGCTTCAACGTTTTTTGATTGCTGTAGCTGGAACCATCTATCGAGGCGAAAAACAGGCTGATTGATAACGACTTGCCATGCATTTTCGTTGTAAGCCTGATCGTTTAATTTAGTTCTTCGCTTGTTATCTGAGGTTGTTCCCGCGACCACGACGCGAGGTAACAAGCCTGCTCTAGCCTGGCTTTTAACTTCTCGCTGCGCGAGATAGCCAGCTTTGGCTGCAGCGAGCTGTGGATCGTTGTTAACAGCAAGATCGTATATATCTGCAAGATTCGCTGCTGAAGTTGGCAACGCAAACAAGATCGCTGCGGTTGACATGAATCCGATAAGGGGTTTTCGCATCAATCGGGCGGCATCGAAGAACAATGGTCGGTTGAACGTGCTTCTTTTGCGAGCAGATTTCTCAGATACGGCTTGAATCATCGTGGTTCCTTACAGCAAGTAGATCTATTCGTAGGCTGCCTAGCATACGAGTGGTTTAAGCGGCATGCCAGCGCAGTGGGATAATTTGCAAGTATTCCGCGTTAGATAGCATCGACTTATTTAACAAAGAGCTTAATCATTGCATTTTACGGTGTTTTATACGGCGAAGACACCCACAGGGTTCAAACTGGTGCTAACAGTGTATTTGCGGTGGAGAAAAATGCCCGGCATTGCTGGAAATCATTGACTCAATGGCTTTACCTAGCGCCAAACACTGGTCTTCCCTGAACGGGCGAGCAAGAATTTGAAGGCCAATAGGTAAGCCGCTTTCGTCGGTTCCGCAGCGCAGAACGAGTCCGGGCCATCCCGTCAGATTGAAAGCACAGGTATAGCTGTAATTCATTATGTTTTCTTTTTCCCCGTGAGGTATCGCCGTATGCGCATTTACAGGGCAAATCAGGATGTCATGATGCTCGAAATATCCGAGCATTGAACTGCGATAATTGTCCCAGAGATTAATTACCGTGGCGGTGTCTTGATAGTTTTGCTGCTCAGGCCCTATCACCAAATCGGCGATTTGTGGCGAATGATCCTGTGTCCTGCAATCGTCTAAAAGCATTTGGGCGGTTTCTCCACCATCAGCATTGAAAAGGGACGAGTAAATAAGGGCGGCCATTTCAATACCCGGTGGCGTGGCTTCCTCTACGTGGAATCCGTCTGCTTTGAGGAGCGCTATCGTGTCAAGGATCGCATGCTGGATAGGTTGCACCGGTGTTGCGATCCCGTTATCTGTGTGAAACCCGATGCGTAGCGTACTCACGTCAACTTCTTCTGAGAGATGGTTCGTTGCATCGACTGTATGTGGGTCCATGAGATCTGGCCCCTGAATAATTGCCATCAAAACATCAAGATCATCGACGTATCTGGCCAGCGGACCCGCTTGGCTGAGCGGCGCAAGTAGTCCGGAGGAGGGTAGTGCATTGCCGGTGCAGGGCACTCTGCCCGTGGTTGGCTTGAGGCCAGTAACACCGCAAAAGTGCGCAGGTAAACGAATACTCCCCCCGGTATCCGTGCCAATGTCGAAAGGAATCGCATTGGCAGCGATAAGCGCCGCAGCGCCGCCACTGCTGCCGCCTGGTGTCATATCTAGGTTGTGTGGATTGTTAGTTCGGCCATAGACGAGATTGTCAGTCTGAAATGACAAGGTAAATTCTGGCGTATTTGTCTTGCCAAGCAAAATGGCACCAGCCGCTCTCAGACGTGAAACACAGGTCGCATCGCGACCTGGGCGAAAGGTCTCACGACCTTTGGTGCCCCATGTTGTCACCATGTCTTTGGTGTCCAGACTATCTTTAATGGTCATAGGTATACCGTGCAAAGGACCATGGATATGACCTTCCTTGAGGTCGCTGTCGGCCTTGGCGGCCTGTTTTAGCGCCATTTCGGTGTTGATAGATACCACTGCGTTCAACGCAGAATTCACCTGCGCGATTCGGTCAATAAAACCCTGAACAAGCGCTACGGAGGTGATTTGATTGCTGCGAACAGCTGCTGCCATCTCGCGCAAACTGCTGTCAAGTATGTCTTCCATCATAGTGGTACCTTTTGTCAGTTTGGCATAATCAGACTTTGGTGATCTCGAACGAAACGGAATGCTCATCTATTTCAAAAACAAGTGACTGCGGTTCGGCCACCAGACTGATATTCAATGCAAGCGTTTCGCGCTTGATGTACTCAAGGTGGGTGATAATTGCAGGCTCAAGCGCTGACGATGCTGACATGTCGATATCAATGCGATCGACAACATTGAGACCGATATCTTTGCGTGATTTTTGAATGCGGTTAACAACCTCTCTGGCTAGCCCCTCGGCTATTAACGCATCGTTGAGTTCGCAATTCATGTCGATTGATACAAAGCGATCCGACACAGCGTTCGTACCTTCTTTTGCCTCACGGAAAACTAAAATGTCATCCAGTTGAAAGGTTTCATCGCCGAGTGTGATTTCGCCCTTAGCCTGAAGTTCGTCAATTGATGCGGAATCAAGCCCTTCGATCAGACCTCTGTATTGTTTAAAGTTTTTGCCCAACCGTTTACCCAGCACAGGAGAATTTGGTTTCGCATAAAGTTTGATGTAGTCCGATTCAGAGGTTGAATACTCCACCGTTTTTACGTTGAGCTCTCCTTGAAGGTAATTCTCCAAACGAGATATTTCGTCTAGTAGCCCCTGATCGGTGTGCAAGACAGTCAGCTTTTCCAGTGGGAATTTTGTTTTCACTTTCTCTTGGTTGCGCTTTTGACGCCCCATCAAAATGATGTGCTGCATGCGTGTGACGGCTTGCTCAAGCACCGGTTGGATCAAGTCGCTTTCAGCCTCTGGATATGAGCACAAATGTACCGACTCAAGCTCTGCCCCATTGAACTGCTTGAGCTTCTGGAAGATGGTCTCGGATAAAAATGGGGTGAAGGGAGCCATCGCGAGAGTGAACTCGTACACAGCCGAATAAAGGGTTTGATAGGCCGCAGTCTTGTCTGCGGTCAGATCTTCAGACCAAAATCTGGCCCGGTTTAAGCGTATGTACCAATTGGTCAGGTCTTCAATGAATTCAAACAGGGCCGGCACCACGTTATAAAGCTTATAGCCTTCCATCTCGTTTGCGATGTTGGTTTTCAGAGATTGTAGTCTGGAGAGAATCCATTGATCCATGATGTTGTCTGAGCCGGTCTTTGTCTCATCAATTTTCCAATCGTCAATTTCTGCATAGGTGTTGAGAAAACGATAGGCGTTAAGCCAGGGTAGTAATACCCGGCGAACCATGTCTTTCACCCCCGTGTCAGCGAAACGCTGTTCCTCTGCGCGCACCAGACCAGAGTTAATTAAGTAAAGTCTTAGTGCGTCAGCTCCGTAGGTTTCCATCAGGTCATCAGGCGGCGTGTAGTTACGCAGCCGCTTAGACATTTTCTTACCATCTTCGGCCATAACGATGCCGTTAACGATGACATTTTTGAAAGGATGTGTGCCGAAAAGCGCGGTGCCTAAAACGATTAAGGTATAGAACCAGCCCCGTGTCTGATCAAGCCCTTCGGCAATAAACTCGGCGGGAAACCCTTGCTCGAACATCGTCTCATTTTCGAAAGGGTAATGAAGTTGTGCATAAGGCATCGACCCTGATTCAAACCAGCAATCCAGTACCTCCTCAATGCGGCGATAGACACCTTCTTCTCCATCGAGAGAGAAGGTTAACTCGTCAACATTTTCGCGATGAAGGTCATCGATACGAACGCCGGTATAGGATTCAAGTTCATCAACGGAACCCATGCACAGCTGCGCACCGGTAACATCGTTAACCCAAATAGGCAATGGCGTGCCCCAGTAACGATTTCTTGATATTGCCCAGTCGACCGCACCCTCAAGCCACTTGCCCATGCGGCCGCTTTGGATGTGTCCTGGCACCCAGTTGATTGCTTGATTGGACTTTTGTAGCGCAGATCGCATGCTCTCAACTTTGACGTACCAAGAGTCAACGGTACGATAGATGATCGGCGTGTCGGATCTTGGACAGAAAGGATAGCTGTGGACGATCACGTCCTGCTTATAGAGTGCTTTCGATTCTTTTAGCGCCTTAATGATATGTTTGTCGGCGTCTTTGACATGCATGCCAGCAAAATCAGTGACTTCCGCCGTAAACTGTCCGCTCATATCTATCGGGCAGACCATCGCGGTGATGCCAGCGGCTTTCAATACGCGGAAATCGTCTTCGCCAAATGCGGGTGCCTGGTGAACAACGCCGGTGCCGCTATCGGTTGAAACGTAATCGTCTGAGACGATCTGAAATGCACCTTCGTCTGCGGCGTCAGCAAAGTAAGGAAATAGTGGTTCGTAGGATTTACCAACCAGGCTCGATCCTTTGAAATGCGCTTGAACTTCGAGCTGCTTGCCTTTACCGACTTCGGCCAAACGCGCCTCTGCAAGAATGAAATCTACCCCTTGTTCCTCATCGTGCACTTTGACGTAGTCGATGTCGTCGCCCACGCAAAGCGCCAGATTTGAGGGCAGTGTCCAAGGCGTTGTCGTCCAGGCTGCGATGTAAGTATCGTCATCCGTCAACTTGAACAATACGGTGACTGCTGGGTCCTGAACATCCTGATAGTTCGACCCTGCTTCGAAATTTGAAAGAACCGTGCCGAGCGCTGTTGAGAAGGGCACAACCTTGACGCCGCGATAGACAAGATCCTTCTCCCAGAGTTGTTTCAGCACCCACCAGACAGACTCCATAAACCAAGGGTCCATCGTTTTATAGTCGTTCTCGAAATCTACCCAACGCCCGATGCGGGTAATGGTTTTTTCCCACTCGGAGGTATATCGTTGAACGATGGCACGGCACTCATCGTTGTAGCCTTTGACACCGAACTTTTCAACAGCCTCCTGTGAAGACATACCGAGAGATTTGTCAATTTCGTGCTCTATCGGCAGGCCGTGGCAATCCCAGCCAAATCGACGCTGAACGTATCTCCCTTTCATGGTGAAGTAACGGGGAACAGCATCTTTCAAGATTGACCCAACGAGGTGTCCGTGGTGCGGCAATCCCGTTGCGAAGGGTGGTCCATCATAAAAGATGTAGGGCTCTGAGTGTGCCGTTTGCTCCAGCGAACGCTGAAAAATCCGCTTTGTTTTCCAGAGATCGAGTATCTCATGCTCTTGTTCTACGAAAGAGAATGCCGCTGGATTAGCGTTAGTTTCTTCTGACACGTTGTTTCACCCTGATGTCCTGATTTTTTGTCATGTATGGTTGGCTTTGTGCGGATTTTTCCAAGTTTCACCAAAAAAAAACCCGCCTCGTGGCGGGTTTTGATTGCTTTTATCGAGCATCAACCCACCATTCAAGTATGAATAATGCTAATTATGCTGAAGCGGAACTCTCGATTGAGTGTTTTGTTGAAAGCTCTCATAACCATTGTTGTCTGTGGCACACATTACTTAGATGAAAGTAGGATTATGCAAACCTGCCCTGTTGTCAAGGTAAAGACGGGAATCTGCGCTTATTCCCTGTCTCTTTGTACTTGGCTAACACTGCCGCGAGCATTAATCTTTTGCACGATGGTGCCAAGCAGTTTCTCAATTTGGAACGAGTGGTACCACTCGGGTGCATTGTCATGCTCAACGGTGCTGCACCCGACAAATTCGAATGACCAGCCTTCTTTTTCAGCCCGAGCTCTGACCTCGCTCAGTTTCTCCCAGGCGTTAGAAGACATCAGAGGATGGATGCAGGCAAGCACGATGTTGTTGGCGCCTCTTTCCTTCAACTCCTCAATAGCCGCGACTGCAGAGCCTGCACCATCGACGATATCGTCGACCAGCAGTACATTTTTACCGTTGACTTCGCCAATCAAGGTGGATCGCAACACGACGTTGGGTTGGGAGTAGTCGCGTTCCTTCGACAACGCAGCGAGATCAGCAGACAACTCTTCTGCATAGGCTCGAGCGCGTTCCAGATATCCGACGTCTGGAGACACCACAACATCTCCGGTTAGATTTTGAGAGACTAGCCATTCAACGAGATGGCGGGTGAGAAAGACGTTCTCCAAATGGGCCATTGAGGGGTTGAACATGCCTGCGATCGAATCATTATGGATCTCTACCGAGAGCACTCGATTGGCCCCGGCGACCTGAAGCATGCGTGCGAACAGCCCAGCACTAATACCTTCGCGGGTTCGTCCCTTGCGTTTATCTTGGCGAGCCCCAGGATAGTAGGGTGTAACCACTGTGATGTATTGCGCATCAGACAGTGCGGCTGCCTCAACGGCATGTAGCAACATCACAAATCTGTCGTATACCGAGCGTTCGTCTTGATTACCGACGGTTGACTGAAAGATGTAAACGTCATGTCCTCGGACGTTGGCAAGAATTTCCATTTTTCCCTCGCCACAGGCGAACCAGCTTTCCACGCTGGGTGCCAGTGGTACATTCATCGAATCAGCAACTCTTTGTGCGAAGCTCCGACCTGCTTCGCACGTAATGAGTGCGATTGGTGCCCTAGGGGTAAATTCTCTTGTCTGAGATTTCATCAACGATTCTCCGGGTTCTTACTTGTTGTAATAATAGTGTTTAGTGTGTGGATCAGGAATTGATGCTCAACTTTGATAACGCGGGCGGCGAGTGTCTCGGGTGAGTCGCCGCTTTCTACTGGCACTCTGTGTTGAGCAATAATGGGTCCCGAATCATATTCACCCTCTAATCGATGTATTGTGACGCCGGTTTCGGTATCACCGTTGGCAATCACGGCCTTGTGCACGTTTAGTCCGTACATGCCTGTGCCACCGTATTTAGGCAGCAGAGATGGGTGTATATTGTAAATATTGCCATGGAAGGCAGCGAGCGTTGAGGGACCGAGTTTTTTCATGTAGCCAACCGTTACTACAATATCAACGGCAAAATGCTCAAGTGATTTGAGAATGGCGTCATCAAGTGCCGCAGGGTCTGGGTGAGTGATACTTGAAAGGTGGCGTGTGGCAATGCCAGCATTGCGCGCTCTTTCAAGCGCGTGTGAATCGCTGTTATTGCTGATTGCGATAACGGGTGTCGCGTGAAGCTCGCCTGAATTACAGGCATCGATAATAGCCTGAAAATTAGTACCGCGGTGTGAGGCTAGGATGCCGAGCTTCATCATGTCAGGTTGGGTCCGGCGGTAACGATTGTTTGTTATCGATCAAGTTCGATAATCTGTTTCTTTGAATCACGAAGCACCACACAGTGGGGTCGCGCAAGCCGATAGTTTACCACGATGAAATTCTCTGTGGGATATCAAAATATTGCTCTAGCATAAAATAAATGGCACGTTTTGTTGTCTCTTGTCTAGCGCGATAAACTACAGCCAATTAATGCACTCGGCCGCTCAGATTCGGTGTGCTGTGACGTTCAGAGTGGTAGAATGGAACTTTGAAAAGGGGCGTTGTCCTCGCAGACTTTCTCGGAGTTTTAATGAAATTTATAATCGGGCTTTTTTTAAGCTTCGCGGCCTGTTCGGGCTTGTGCGAAGGTCTTCAAATTACAGATGCTTGGTCCAGAGCAACGGTAGAGGGCCGTATGGGAGCGGTATACGCGACTATCGAAAACACATCGGGCAATCCAATTCAGATTCAGGGTATCAAGACTGACGTTGCTAAGATGGCTGAGGTGCATGAGAGCTATCTGGATGGCAGTATGATGCGTATGCGTCACATAGAAGATTTTATGATTCCTGCTGGCGAGGTACGAAAACTTGAGCCTGGTGGGCTTCATATCATGTTGATGCGTTTGCCTGAGCCGCTGGTCGAGGGTGCAAAGTTTCAAGTTGAATTTGATTTGGACGAGGGCGGCAATATTACCGTTCCTGTGATTGTGGGGGCCATGGGTCAGATGTCCAAACCTGAATAATGTCCACGATTGAAATACTGCGGCAAGCAATGGCGCAGCAAATGGAAGGGCAACGCGCTAAAGCTGAGCGGGTTTATCTGCAGGTGCTAAAGGAAGAACCAGACAACCCCGATGCAAACCACCTGCTAGGTCTTGTCAGGAGTCAGCAAGACAAAGATGAAGAAGCGGTCCTTTTAATTGAGAAAGCGATCGCTCTTTCGCCTAACGCCTCGGCATATCATCACAACATTGCTGGTATCTACCGACGGATGGGGAAGCTTCAATCTGCGGAAGCGGAGTATCGCCGTGCTATCGAACTGAAACCAGATTACGGTGAAGCCTATCAGGGACTGGCGGAAATGGTAAAGTTTTCGCATGGAGATCCATTGCTTGGCAAAATTCTAAGTCAGTTAGAATCTCCAGTGCTCCGCGGCAACACCAAGGCATGTTTTTACTTCGCGGCGGGAAAATATTTTGATGATGTCGGTGATTACCCGAGCGCTTTTGATCATTACTCGATGGGCAACAACGCTGCCGACAAGACATTTGATGCGCCCAGTTTCAACGACTTAATAAAAAATTGCATCTATCAGTTCAGTCCACGAAGTATCAGGAAAATCGGCGGGGGTGGAAGTGCGAGCGAGAAACCTGTCTTTGTTCTCGGCATGCCAAGGTCCGGCACTACCTTGGTAGAGCAAATACTTGCGAGTCACTCTCAGGTGCTCGGTGCAGGTGAGCTGAACGATATGAAATATATTGCAAAATTCGGCAGCCATTTTGTCAATCCAAAGCAGGCTTATCCAAACTTCCTGCCGTTCCTCGCGCAGCAGCATTATCAAAGGTTGGCTTCTGAATATCTGCGACGCATCGAGGAACTGGCGGGATCTCATTCAGCATCTAGGGTTGTCGATAAACACCCGCTGAATTTCCAGTTTGTTGGGTTGATCTTTTCCATGTTTCCCAATGCTAAAATCATTCATACCGTGCGGCACCCGCTGGACACGTGCTTGTCCTGCTTTTTTCAAAACTTCAGTCGCGGGCAGCACTACAGCTTTGATCTGGGTACACTTACTAGCTTTTATCTGGGATATCAAAGATTAATGGAGCATTGGGAAATGCTTTATCCGGGCAAGATTCTCACGGTTGAATATGAAAACGTGATTTCAGATCAGGAAAACCAATCTCGTCGTTTGCTCGATTACTGTGGTCTTGAGTTTGAAGCTGCGTGCCTTAAGTTTTACGAAACAGAGCGAACGGTTAAGACAGCGAGCTTTAAGCAGGTCAGAGAACCTGTTTACCGCACCTCGAAAAATCGCTGGAAGAACTATCAAAGAGAGCTGATGCCGGTTGCCAAAGCGCTGAATATTCCAATTCAGTCACCTGTGAAAATTACGGGGATAAACACGCTGGGCGTGTAGTACGCTGATGTTGTTTGAAGGAAAACTTGATTAAGCTCGCCAGACAAATAAACTAAAGAACGAAGCAAAATTATCGGCCCCCTGGAGAAGGAAAGTGGTTGTATCTTGGCAGGACTTTGAGCGCGCGCAGCCGGAATTGGCTGACTTTGGCAGGAAGAGAATAGACGGAAAAGTCGCTTATCTTGCGACTAACAGTACCGAAAACGGCACAGGTTTAGCGGATGGCGTCTGGCCAAGAGTGCGCCCTATTACTGCGATTATCGGCGCGGGAAAGTGCTATGTCTTTTTTGACCCTGATTCAAGGCGGATTCAGGATATCGAGCGCAGTAATCGGTTTAGCTTGCACTGCGGCATGAGTGATAGTTCTGGCAGCAGTGGAGAGTTTCAGATGATGGGGCAGGCACGCCGTGTGGAAAGTGCGCAAGAGCGCGCCGCCGCAGAGGCCGTTAGTAGCTTTATGCCTGCGGTCCGTTTCCAGTTATTTGAATTGATGCTTTGTAGCGCTGTCTCAACCGCCTATAAGGGTGGTCGCGCTCAAAGGCAGCACTGGAGTGCTGATACAGCCTAAATTACATTTGTGTGTTTTTATTTGCCGGTGCTGTGGGCTCGTCAAAAAGTGCGATGCTCAAAACATGTGACGTTGATATTAATGAGCTGCTGTCAATCATGTGTTTGGTACCACTCATCCAACTCCTGCTCCAGTAACCAAAGTGGTAAGGGACCTTTGGACACAATTAGCTGGTGAAACTGTTTGGCGTTAAAGTTATCTCGGCGTTTCGTTTTGATTGCCTGTGCGAGTGATGTGAACGCAAGCAAACCGGAAATAGCGCTGGTCTGTTTGCCCGGTTGCTGGCGACTGTTGTCGATCGTTCGGCGAGCCCCTTCCTCTGTCTCGAACCCTTGCTCCTGCAAGAACACCCTCGCTTGTTCATTGCTCCAGCGTTCTCGGTTAATGTTGATATCGACGATCGATCTCGCCGCATAACGGCTTTCCAGCATTAGACTGCCGAGCTCTCCGTAGGGGCTTCGGTATAAATTGTATTCTCTGGCTAACGCCGCGGTGTAGAGTCCCCAACCAAGCGTAAAGGCAGGCAAGTCGTCTAAAGAAAAGGCAGCGCTATACTCGCCCATGGCCCGTGAGCTTGTGAGTTGGTGCATGCCGGGGATGCCGTAGATGAAGCTTTTAGCCTCAGCCTCATACAGTGGCAGCTTACTCATATCGTTGAGGTTGACGTTAAGTACTGCTGTGAGCGCGGCGTTGTCGTCGACCGAATGGTAAACAAACTGCTCCTGCGTCGAACTTTTATTGTTCAATGCACGAACCTCAATTGGTTTGTTCTTAGCGGTCGCTATTTGCTCGGCAAATGCGAAGGGTGCAGCGGTAATGAGATCTGAAATCAAATTAAGGTAGAGATGTTTATCTTCTGCTGAGTCACTTAAGAAAAGCGTTTGGTCATTGCTAAGTGATGCAAGTAGGCGCTTAGTGGTAACCTGAATTCCGGCCTCGTGTAGTAAAAGTTCGATCTCTTCCTGATTCTTTTCGAGACGCTCCATCGCTTTGTCCAAAAGTAAGTCAGGCGACAAGGTCAGTGTTGAGTAATATGAAAGCAGGCCGACGTAGCGCGAGCCAAGTTGATCCGTGACATTCAAACGTTGACCGATCAACTGGCGATTCAGATAAGCGAGTTGACGATGATGTAGCCGGATCGCCTCTTTGTTTTCAGCATTCAGCAATTGCTGGTTTACCTCGCTTAGGCGTTGTGACAGTTGCTCGAGGGTTTGAATGCGTGTTTCAAGGTCCTCATGCTCACTCAAGGTGATGCCAACGCTGTCTCTTTGTTTTGGTGGGTGCTTCTGATCTGCGAGTAACGTTTCGACTATCTTGTTTTCAAACGCCACAATCAGTTTGGGGTCGAGACGAGGGCGGGTTGAATATGCAGGTTTTTCTGATTCGGCAGCAGCAGTCACCAACTGCTGACTGCAAGCTGATAAGAGACTGAGAAAAAGCGCCCATGCGGTAAACTGAATTGCTCTCGCTGAGCATTGCATCTTTCTCTTCAGCTTTATTTTCGCGTTAATGTAGCTGTGCGGAAATTTCGTCGATAACATTCTGAAGTTGTCTTAGGCTAGCGGGTATCGAGTCGATGATTTCCAGTGCAGCTCCTCTGAAATTTTCATTACGCGTATGTTTTAGATTGATCAAAACGTTTAACTTTGACGAGGTCAATGCTGACTGACCAAGGCTTGCAGCAATGGCGACATCGGTGATCAAATTGCGGTTTCCGTGACCGGCGAGATATACAATGTCCGGGATAACGCCGGTGATCGTCTTGATGACGTTCAGCGGCACGGTCGCCGCTGCTTCAAGGCATAACTGAATAGATTTAGTGCGCTGGGATTTTTCATCCTCGGTTGATTTTGGCAGCGTGTAGGTCGCCATCAACGCTTTGAAGCAGTTTGCATCATCGTCTCCGAGTGCCAACATGGTTGGCGTGAGGCGTTGTGCGCGCTCGATAATGGACGCTATTTCAGGCACGTCCCCGGTTGTGAACTGGCTAACCATTTCGATCAATGCGATGGCCTGAGCACCTGTTATCGCGGCCGCTGCGCCGCCACCGGGTGTTGAGGTTTTTGCTCCAAGGCTGCCGACGTACTGGCTAATTTCTGTTTCAGCGATCACTTCGTTACCTGATGAAAGTTCTGGTACAACCGTACGGTATTTCGAATACACATGGCTACGGTCATCGGACCCACTCTGGGAATAAAGGTTCCTGCGTAATCTGCAAATTCTTCTGAGAAATTGGGCACACTGGAAAAGTTAAGGCAAACGGTGTCAGCGGCGATCTCCGTTGGACGAATCTTTTCAAATCTATCGCTGGGAACCCCTGTGATCACGATATCTGAGGCTATTAACGCCTGCTTCCTGCTGATATTAGTTTCTTGTGGTTTTGCATCCTCAAAGACTAAAGGGCCATTCTCATCGAAAGAATAAACCTTGGCTCCATCGTTAGACATCATCACGGCGAGAGGTCGACCGATAACTTCGCTGCGATTAAAGATAGTAACGATCTTATCGGTGAGCGGCCTTTTCGCTTCAGGAGCACCGTAGATTCCTTGTGCCGTGAGAATCTTGATGATGGCGAGTGGTGTGCAGGGCAACAGCGCCTTTTTTGTGCTGTCGAGATCAGTTGCAAACCGATCGTTTTGATAAAGTTTGCGGGTCCAATATTGGCTGCCAGCTTCGATGTCCTTACGAAAATCTACTAGGTTTCTGAGATAGTCATCTTGTTGGTTAAAAAATATGGGAAAGTATATAAAAATCCCATGAACCGATGCGTCAGCGTTCAGTCGGGTAATTTCTTCCTCTAATTCGAGCCGAGGAATCGATTTGAGGTCATATTCAATCCCAAGCTCACTAAATTTTTTCTGGGTTGCTCGAGCGTAAGCAAGTGATGGCTTGTCGTTGGTTGCAATCAGCCCTACTACTTTTATCGATGATTTCAATGTCTCGATTGCGAGTTTGAGTTCTCGAGTAAATTCGTTGGAAACCGCTAGATAGTCTCTGATTGGCATTTTGTTAGATTGGGTCGTACTTATGTTGGTTGCGGGTGATAGATCCGAGGTAACCCTTGTGGTGGCGTGCACCGTAATCCGCCGGGGTGAATTCCTTCAGTTCCATCAAGGTTAATGCGATTGCATCGCTGATCGCTAACATGGCAGCAATACTGGCACTCGGTGCCAGATTTAACGGACACGCTTCCTCAATTTCCCCCCCCATATCCAGTACCAGCTGGCTTAAGTCCCTTAAAGGTGAGTCTACATGAGACGTCACACCTACGATTCGGGTGACACCGAGGGCGCGGGCATTTTCAAGCATTTCGATGACCTCGATCGATTTTCCGCTGGTTGAAAAAGCAAATATCAGGTCGTTAGCGTTAATCATACCCAAATCACCGTGCCCTGCCTCGGCCGGGTGAATAAAAAAAGATGGTGTGCCCGTGGAAGATAGCGTGGCGGCGAATTTTTGTGCCATAAACCCTGCTTTGCCGATGCCGGTGGTAATCACTTTGCCCGGACATGCCAGTGCGAGATTGATGGAGGCTTCGAAGTCATCGGTTACCACGATATTACGAATCGCCTCGGCTTCTTTCCGCATAATTATCGACATATTTTCTTTTATGTTCATGGAGTTATCCGAGCATGGATGTGGAGAAGCCTGCATTATACGTTTGCTTGAACTAAAGAAAAGAGATAATAAAGCGCAAAAAAAAAGGGTGACATAAAGTCACCCTTTTTCAATCACTGCAAAAAGTCCACAGTTTGCATTTATCTGTTTAGAAAATGCCAGCTGGGAGTGATTGGACCGAGCCGTCAGAGTAGGTCACTGTTCCGTTGGCAGAGATCGTACCAGTCTCGACGCCTGCTACGGTCAAAGCCGCAATGTTACCGGTTTGATCTGTTACGACAACGCCATCCAACAAGCTCAGCGTCATCAACACGACGCCGTCCGAGAACACTGCGGTTCCAGTGCCAGGCGCAGTAGGCGATAACGTAAACGCGACGGTGTTGCCGCCAGCTGTAACGGAATAGTCGTTGATGTCCTGACCAGGTGTTCCTGAAAGCGTCAAAGACAAATCATCCGCCGTTGCGCTAGCAAAGCTAATCGTCGCGGTGAATGTATCGCCGTCCAATACACCGACTGGATCTGTGTAGGTGGCGCTGATGCCGAATGACGTTGTCGGCGAGGCGCCAGTAACTGTGCCATCGAATGTTGTCACCGTGTTGCCATCAACTACTGCGCCGTTCAGTGTGCCGGCAGTGAATGTCTGGATAGTGACAGCAGCGTCTTCCGCCGTAGCACCGGGCTGTGTTGTCACCATCGATACGCCTTCTAAAGAGAAAACATCATCGCCATTGCTGGTGCCCGTTGTTGCTGTAATAACCAAAGTTGTGCCATCAGCGCCCGTCTGCGTGGACGAAGCATCGGCAACGGTGAAAACAGTGCCAGCTTTGGTCAGTGAGAATGTGACGGGGTTAGTAGCGTCTGCGTTATCGACCGCGATTGTTCCGTCTTCTACTAGGTCGGACGCTGTTGCGTTCACTGCGTCCTGAAGCGCACGACTGGCTGCAGTCGCCAAACCGCTGTTCAGTTTCGATGCCGCATCTAGTTCTGCAGCAAAGAGTTCAGTTGCACTTTGTCCGTCAACGCCAGCACCTGCGGCGCCTGTGCTTGCAAGCGCAGAAGATACAACGTTGCTGAAGTTGGCGATGAAGGCTTTAGTTTCGTCAACCGGATTGTCGCTGTCGGGATCTGGAAGAGGAGGCACGCCAACGTCTTCGTCGCCGATCGCGTCATAAATTTCTTCTATCGTTTCAGCGTTATCGACTGCTGCATCAACCGCTGAGCTGTCACCACCACCTGCGGTAACCTGCGCGGAAACCGTCGTTAGCGCGGTAACAACTGAGCTGGTGAGGCTGGCGAGTTCAGTACCCGTCGCTGCCAGATTGCCGTCCTCATCTGCTGAAAGTGAAGCGTTAACCCTGGCGATAACGTCACCAACGGTTTCGCCTGCGCCCTGATTAGCGATGATAGCGGCACCAAATGCAGCCAGTGCAAGTGATTGCGAGGATGCAGCTGCGGCATCTGCCGAGTCAGCGACATTAGGAATCGTAATTTGGCTCAACGTCTGACCAGTGAGGTCAGTACCTGTAATCGTTTGAATGAGACCGAGTACCTGCGAATCCGCCGCCGCAACGTCCGATGCAGTCAGTGCGGTGCCAGCAGCAGCGTCTAGTGCTAGGCCGGCTGCCAGATCAGTCGCCGGGTTAAGGTTTACCGTTACTGTTGGGCTAGTTTGTGTGTCTGCGGCTGGGATCTCCGAAACGATACCACGCATCGCAAATGTTGTTGGCAAAGGATAGCTTTCGCCAAATGCGACAGAAGTACCATCGCCGACTGCGCAATCATCGTCAGTGCCGGCGATATCAATATCACAAACCATTGTTGAGCCAGGTCCGCCTGAAACAGTGACAACCAATGGCGCAGAAATACCTGCTGCGGTCGCTTCTGAGGTGAACAGGAGCGAGTATGATCCGTCAGCGCCGGAGGTGCCGCCAGATGCTAACGGGACATCAGCGCCCGCAGAATCGACAACAGTGATGGCTCCACCAGCAATTATCCCTTTAACCGCGCGACCATCAAGGCCAGTTTGCGGTGCGGGTGGGGTTACGGGGGTGGCTGTAACACCGCTCGTGCCACCTGAATCACAGCTGGCGATGAGAAGTATCGCAGAAACCAGTGCGATAGGTTGAAGTAGTGATCTCATAGAATTGCTCCATAAATATTCATTTTTATTCGACAGCTCGATTACTAGTTTTGACACCCTAGCTCGTACGATGTGTGCTGGCGGAATTATCGTCCATAAATCCGAAGGGAAATCCTACCGTATTCGACCAGTGGGGAGAAGTGTTTTTCTCTAAAGACCCCGTTTTTCTGCTGTTTGTGCGCGTTTTCTCCCCCTTTTAGGGTGTGGTTAGCACAAGTACATACCGAATTATCTAAGGTTATCTGTTGATAGATCGCGCCAAGACGACAAGAACCAGTGTTGCCCGAATCCGTGTGACGAAATTTTGCAGTCAGCTTGAGCGCTAACCCATTGAAAATTATGAATATATTTTTAAAAGTCTGCTGATGTAGTAGATTGTTGATTAATATTCAGCGCTTCCGACGTAGAAATTGACTCTGCTCAGCGTTCAGATGTTTTCGGATACCGTTATCACTTGTTTTGGCATGACGTCCACATTAACCGTTGCATGGTCGTCAATCATCTCGAAGCACTCAAGCTGCACATGAGCATTTCAAGTTTCTTGCGGGCAAGCTGAATCTTTAACGTGAGTGTATTTCCCTAAGCGGTTTATCATTTGAAAACTTGTGAGCTTCTTGCTCGAACCACTCATCAACGGCTTTTTCGAGGTTTTGGCGCTCCTGATGGCTAAAAAATTGGGGGTCGAATCGCCACCGATTGTGACTCTCAAGAATGGGTGCAAGCTCTGGCAAATCGACTCGCCGTACCCAACTGAGCAGCGTTTCTCCGGTCAACTTGGACAGTCCAGCTGCATTCAGTAATTCCTCGATTCGGTAGAAAGGTGATTCTGAGCCGGGTGGCAGGATGCCCTGTTCAGGGTTCTTATCAGCATCTTTAATCGAAACATGTTCGCTGCGAAATATCCGCCAAAACAAAAACAAACTGAGGATCGCAGCAAGAATATAGAGCGCCGTTTCATAATCCTCAATCTGCTGATTACCCCACCAGATCTGAAATGCAAAGGTAGCGTTTGAGAGTAGATCGATCAAAGGCCTCACGAAGCTCGCCTCAGCGGCTTCGTTCTGCGCCCATGTCGCAGGCGTTGTATCAACCACTTGCCATCTCCCGTCGATAAAAGCTTGGGCCCAGGCGTGAGCATGACGCTGTCTGACAATGAACATGTCTATCAATGGCTCGTACTCCTGAATGGCAAAACCTACGGCATACCTCGCGGGAATACCCAGTTGTCGTAACATCAGCACAGTAGCCGAGGCAAAGTACTCGCAGTGTCCGGCTTGTGAATGAATCAAGAATTCTTCCAGCGCATCTCCTTGAATAGCCGGTTGGTAAAGGCTGTATCTAAAATCCTTGAACACCGATTCGAGAGTGAGCAGCGGGTTGCCAGCAACGACATGTGGTGCAAGAACTTTTTCGATCAGAGTGGATTGCTCGGGTGTGATAAATGTATCAACAAGGGTCGCGTCGGTAGCGAGTGAGCCTGTGCCACCAAAACTTACTTTGAATGAAGGACTGGGCACCAGTCCTTGTGCTTGCAAAGTACCGTATTGACTCTTGCGCACATTAATCGCGGGTAGATCGTTTATTCTCGTCAGATTCTGGGGTACTGGAACGAGTGCTGTATCGCGACGAAACTCGCGATAAATCGTCGCGGTGGAACGGGTGTTTTCCGGATCGTCGAATGACCATTCAAAATCACCCGAACCGGGTACTTCGTCAAAGTTCGAGTTAATAACCATCCAGCCGTTCGCTGTTGGGGTGTCGTAGCTAGCTTCCTGCAATAATCTCGGCGTTGCTTGACCTGCGCTCGGTTTGACTCGAAAAAGTATTGTATCCGACAGTTTTAATCTCCCCACCGCGCCCATTGAGGTTTTTGTGCGAAGCGGGTCGTTTCTCTGTTGAAGGTAATTCGCAATAATCTGTTGGGTCCAGTCTTTGATGGCAAGATGCGTGGTTCTAAAACCTTGATGTGTGAAGTTCGCTACCAGAAAAACTAGCGCCATCGATAGCATCCAGGTTCTGATGCTGTAGCGTGTTGATCTCATAGGGAAAAGTGCAAGCATGATCAGGATAGCAGCGATCGGGAAAAAAAAGACCCGGGGCGATACATCGCCCAGATTCGCTGTAACCTGCGTGGCGCTGGCGACTAGACATATACCAAGGTAGACAAAATTCATGTTCCAGGACTGATTAACCGATTCACGCTGTCTTCGCAGAGAATAGAACAATACATCCAGACTCATTCTATCTTTGGTGCTGTATGCAATCACTGTGACCAAAGGGAACAAAACAATGGGGGCCCACTCGATTAGCGTGGTAAGAAAAGGATAGCTAGCACGATTAAGAAACAAGTAAAAGACAACGATAATAAAACTGACGTTGGTGAGGTCGGCGATGCGATAGAAATCTGATTTTGTTAAGTTCCAGCGACGATTGATAAAAAAGCGGGCTTCCAAAGTCAAAGCGATTGGTATTGCAAATGCTAGCAGGGAGCACTGGTATCCCCAGAACAGAATGCCAAAAAATAGAACGTATCTGAGTCGTTTGTCAGGGCTATTCATAACGATAGCAATGCCTCTGCGACATTATCTGAACTTAGGTAATGGCAGCGCGAAGAATTTAACGGCTCGCTTTCGACTTGCTTATGCGAATCGGGTTGCTGGGGATTTTCCGGCAGAACGATGATAAAGGCTGTCGTTGGTACGCCTCTTGATTCAGTAAATTGTTGAAGTTGTTGATGTGCCTCTGTCCATTTACAACAAACAAGAACGCAGCCTGTCAGTTCCTGCGTTTTTGTTTTCACAAATTCTGCGAGCAGAGAAAACGGTTGGACGCTTGATGTTAATGTTGCGAGCGCTTTTAGTTGTTCGTGGTGCCCGCTGTTGTGCGATGTTGCACCAGAGTGGCAAGAAACAGTGATTGGGTTTTTCGCGCAGTAAATAAGGTCTGCGCTGGTATTTTTCTTGTTCATATGTCGAAGCAGGCTAGTCGCAACGGACACTGCCTCCTCGAGTAGCGTCGCGCTTTCAGTGTGGACATCAAGTACGAGAGATTGTCTCGGAAAATATTCGTCCTGAAATTCTCTAACAACCGGCTTCTGTCTTTTAAGCGAGCTTGGCCAGTGAATCTTTTTTGCCGAATCGTTGTCACGATAATCTCTGAGCGAGACAAACTCATCAGATGCGCCTGTAGACCAACTCGCACTCGCGCCGCCAGAGTTGCTGTTGCTTCCGCTGGGTAGCTCAAAGGATTCATTTATCCTGTAACTTTTGGGCAGTATTAGAAGTTGCTCGGGGTTAACAAACCGCTGCACGCCATAGTTCATGCCGAGCAGGTCTGGGTGCAATATCGTCGTTGTGCCTAATCTAGCGAGTCCGCGCCTGAGTGGCTCAGCTTCTACCCTTACTCTGCGCTTGCCTTTGATGGGGATCGCGTCGGCCTGTGCCGAGTTGACTCTGATGCCAGTTTTTATACTTTGTAACCAAAGGAACCGATGAAAGCCAACAAAACGATCGTATGCATTGCGGGTTTCTTCAAAGGGTTCACGCGATGACTCAAACTCCTGAAAACTGGGTGCAATAACAATGGGCTCGTCAATGATGCGAAGATCGGCTTCCACACGAGAACCAAGGTTGTTGATGACAATATCGTAGCTGAATTTTTGATTTGCTGAGACATGTTTGGGGAGTATGCGTTCGATTGAAATGGCCGGTTGATGTATTCGAACGGTGATTTGGGCAGACAGTAAAAGTATGACAAGAAGCGAAAATATTTGGTAATTGAGGGTCAGATCGGTATCAATTCCGATAGCGCCGCATACCAACGTCGCGGCTAGCACGAGTTGACCTCTCTCACTACTCTGGCGCGTTGAATATCTGTTTTTTGTTAAGCGAATGTAGGCTGGAAATATGAATTTATGGAGCATGTCGTTCAGGTCGGGACTTCAGTGCTGTTAATGATGTCTTGGATCGCTTGCTCTGCCGTGCCACCGTTGTAGTCTGTATCCGGATGTAAAGCCAAGCGGTGGGCTATCACGGGAATGGCCAGTGTTTGAATGACGTCGGGTGTCACGAACTGCTCGCCGTTAATCAGTGACATTGCTTGCGCGCACTTCATGAGCATGACGCCGGCTCTTGGGCTGGCGCCCATGAGAATGCCTTCATGGCTCCGAGTGCCCGCCACGAGTTTTACGATGTAGCGTTTCAACTCTTCGGTGATGCGAATGAGTTTAACTTCCTCCCTGATAAATTCGACGTCAACGGGTTCTAGTACCGGTAACAGATCATCAAAGGGGTGGTGTCTTTGTTGGGCTTCAAGAATCTGAAGTTCATCGTCTTCAGAGACGTAGCCCAGTTCAAAACGCATGGCAAATCGGTCCATTTGGGCTTCTGGCAGGGGATAAGTGCCATGAAAATCGACCGGGTTTTGGGTCGCAACGACGAAAAAAGTATCATCGAGTACCAACCTTTTTCCCTCAATGCTCACCTGACTTTCTGCCATTGCTTCAAGCAATGCCGATTGTGTCCGCGGCGATGCACGATTGATCTCATCTGCGAGCAATATTTGGGTGAAAACGGGACCCTTTCGGAAATGGAAATCTCCGGTATTCTGGTCATACATCGAAACGCCAAGAATATCTGTCGGCAGCAAATCTGGCGTAAACTGAATCCTGTTGAATCGGGCATTAATTGATGCGGCCAAGGATTTTGCTAGGGTCGTTTTGCCGGTGCCAGGGACGTCTTCTAGCAGAACATGTCCACCGGCGAAGAATGCGGTCAGTAACCATTGAATGCCGTGATCATTGGAACGCATGACCCCCCGAATATTATTTTCCAGTTTGGAAATTAGATTAGCTGCCGTGCGAGTCTTGGTCAGGTCGGGTTGTATGAGGGTCATGGAACGCCTTGAAAATTGCCAATTTAAAAATGAAGAAGGAAACTTCTATATTGTAATCGTCAATCATGGTTACGCAATCTGCTTTGTCCTGTTTTAACAGAATGGAAAAGCTAAGAGGGATTGCAAGAGGATACATTATTCTTTGTGTTTGCCCGGATGCCATTCGGTGTTGACAAGTATCTTCGCAGCGGCGGCACTAGGCGCTGCTTCTATCGTTGTTGCCATCGTATCATTCCAACGATTCAGAAAACCGAACAGCGAGATAACACCCACAATTTCCACAACTTGTTTATCGGTGAAAAATGCCTGAAGCGAGCTCATATGTTCTTGCTCAACACCATTGGGTGTTGTGCCGCCGTAAAGCGCTACACGCAGTGCGGCGCGCTCCGCATCAGAAAAAAGATCACTTTGTTCGAACTCAAAAGCATGTGCGACTTTCTCAGCGACAACCCCCTTTTTTACCGCATTGTGTGAGGTGTGAGCCTGGCAATACCGGCAGCCTGCGGCGTTGCTGGTGACGTAGGCGATCAATTGTTTTAAGCCGCTATCAACCTCTCCGGAGTTAAGGATGGTTCCAGCCATGGCGGAGAATGAATTAAGCATTTCAGGCCAGTGTGCCATCGTTAAAAAGCTATTGGGTACAAAGCCCATCGACTCCTCGACCATGCTCATGATGGGCTCAAGCTCGGGCAGTTCCGCTCTGGATTTTGGTTGAATGTGTGTCATATTTAGGCCTGTCAGGTTTTGCCGAACAACATATCGGTGTTGTGGTGAGGTTATCCGTATAGCGCTCTCATTCTAATACCAAATGGCAAGCGGTCGAGGTTCTGCTCTCTCGGTCGATAAAGATGGGCGCCTGATTTTTGCAGGTATCTTTTGCGCTCGGGCATCGCGGGTGAAAGGTGCATCCGGATGGCGGGTCAATCGGTGACGGCACGTCCCCGGAAATAATTTGGCGCGCCGATTTGTTATGCGGATCCGGGATAGGAATCGCTGATATCAATGATTGCGTGTAAGGGTGTTGTGCATGTCGGTAAATCTCTTCGCCAGCACCTGACTCGACGATCTTGCCGAGATACATAATCGCTATTCGGTCAGAAATATGTTTCACCACCGCCAGATCGTGGGCGATGAACAGGTAAGAAAGCGAGAATTCTCGCTGCAGGTCGATCAGGAGATTGAGGATTTGGCTCTGAATTGAAACATCGAGTGCTGACACCGGCTCATCGCAGATGATGAGGCGAGGATTCAGCGCAATTGATCGCGCGATGCCAATTCGCTGTCGTTGCCCGCCGGAGAATTCAAAAGGATATCGCGTTGTTGAGCGCGCAGGAAGCCCAACAATATCAAGTAGCTCTCGCACCCGTTGCTTGCGATACGCACTATCCCCGATTTTTTGTACGATGAAGGGCTCTTCCAGAATGTCACCGACGGTGTGTCGCGCATTGAGTGATTCCATTGGGTCCTGGAAAATCATCTGGATGTCTTGTCTGATGGGTTTGAGTTTTTTCGACCCAAGCTTACTTATTTCTTGCCCATCGAATCGAATTGATCCCGAGGTAGGATTGTAAAGCCGTGAAATGCAGCGCCCAAGTGTAGATTTCCCGCAGCCAGATTCACCAACGAGCCCAAGTGTTTCCCCTGGCTGGATTTTTAAAGATACCCCATCAACGGCTTTGTTGAATTTGCTGGTTCTCAAAAATATGCCGTCCTTGACCGGGAAGTGCATCCTCAGGTCGTCAACTTCTAATATCGGTCTGCTCATGATTTTTGCCACCTGAAGCAACTTACCTGATGGCCGTCACTGACTTGCTCAATATTTGGCGGAGAATCTTGACATTGTTCCTCCACCATCGGGCAGCGATTTGCGAAACGACAGCCTTGGGGTAGATCCAGCAATCCGGGCACCATACCCTCAATCGTGTTCAGTTTGGATTTCGGTATCGACTCTAAACGCGGAATAGATTCGAGCAATCCTTTGCTATAGGGATGTTTCGGGTTGTCAAAAAGGTCAAACACAGAACCTTGCTCTGCAACTTTTCCTGCGTACATCACGACCACCTGTTGGCATACCTCGGCGATAACCCCAAGGTCATGGGTGATCAAGATTACGGACATGCCCATTTCTGTTTGGAGTTCTTTTATCAACTCCAGAATTTGAGCCTGAATGGTAACATCTAGCGCTGTGGTCGGCTCGTCGGCAATCAGCAACGAAGGTTTGCAGGCCAGTGCAATTGCGATGACAACCCGTTGCCGCATTCCCCCTGAAAGCTGATGGGGATATTCTGTCATCCGAATGTCTGGTGAGGGGATGCCGACGCGATCGAGCATGGCAACGGATTCTTTAATTGCCGCTTGCGGTGTGATGTCTTTGTGGAGTAACAGCACCTCGGTTAGCTGTTTGCCTATCGTGTGTACTGGGTTCAGTGCTGTCATGGGTTCCTGAAATACCATGCTGATATCAGCACCGCGAATCTTTTCCATTTTATCCAGAGAGCATTGGGCCAGATTGTTGCCATCGTATAGAACTTGCCCGCCCACGATTTGACCCATGGGTTGTGGGAGTAATCGCATGATTGATAATGCAGTGACACTTTTGCCGCAACCAGACTCACCAACGATGCCTAGCGTTTCGCCTTCTCTCGCGACAAAGCTGACGTCATCAACAGCACGTACGCGACCTTCATCTGTGTCAAATTCTGTGACAAGGTGATCAACTTCCAATAAGGCATGATTCATGACATGGCATCCATATGATCGAATTTTGATTCAGCTGTCGATCCAGTCTCGCTATTTAAATTGATCGTAGACATTAATCTCGGGACCAAAAGATTCTCCACTTTTTCTTGCAGCAAGCGTTTCTTCCTTGACGCTCTGGTCGATCCAATGAACAAAGAAATGGCCTGCACTGCTTGAATGTTTGTGGTTAAAACCCTCTGGATATCTAATCCACCGCCAATGGCCCAGTCTATAAAAGGGCTGATAAAAGGCGGGTATAAATGACGCGTGATCATGATGTAGCTGGGTCATATCGTGGGCGAGTTTCATCATTTCGGCGCGATTGTCTGAGGCCCGATAGGCGTCGATCATAGCGTCCATTTCTGGTACTGCCATCGATTCCAGATTGTTAGTTTGCACTTTTATTTTGCGATCTGGATTGACGGAACCATCAGCGAGATAAGGCACATCATAAGCGTTATCGGAATGGTAGGATTCCCAGAATCGTGGGTACAGTTCTAAACTCACATTCAGCGCTGCAAAATGAATATCGTGCTGTTTTTCCTGAACCTTCTTCCAGCCGGCTGTTCCATCTAGCATTTCAATCCTGAATTCTAGACCCGCTTTTAATGCTTCCTGTTTCAGGATAGTGGGAATATCTTTCAATGACTGATAGCCCGTTGAAAGGGTAAACGACAACCGCTCTCCGGC
The DNA here is from genome assembly GCA_965657335.1 of Candidatus Azotimanducaceae bacterium. Lineage (GTDB taxonomy): Bacteria > Pseudomonadota > Gammaproteobacteria > Pseudomonadales > Azotimanducaceae > UBA4582. Next base: position 94,099 of record CBFHOH010000009.1, on the reverse strand, counting down.
TTCATTGACCAGAATGCCGTCGGGACCCCGCTCTTTAAAGCCAGCTGCGGCGAAGTGTGTTTGGGCTAGCTCGATATCAAACGGTCTGCTGGTCAACGTTGGGTGCGAAAAATCGCCGTAGCCATCGGACGAAGTTTTCATTCTTTCATAGTCACCTCGAAAGAACTTATCTATAACGAGCTGCCAGTTGGTTGCATAGTTGATGCCTACGCGAATATCTTTGTTGTCAAGAATAGGCTTCGCTGTATTGATCGCAAGAGAGTAGGTAGGGCGTGGTCGCTGATTGTAAAAAACGGACTTGTAGATGTAGCCGTTCGCGACATCAGGATCATCATTCGGTAGTTTGTCGTACCAGTACTCGGCCAAGTTAAGACCAAGTTGGTCGATGTCGCCTCTTTTGAATGCCTCGAATACCTTTGGAATATCACGAATGACATTAAACTGAATGCGATCGACATTATAACGGTTGCGCCAGAATTTCTGGTCTTTCGCCCACCAGTCCTCTTGCCGCGTGAGTGCGATTGCGGTGCCTTTCTTTACATCTTCATCTTTGACAACGTACGCGCCTGTGGTGGGTTGAAACTTCCACTGATAGCGATCAACAAAATCTTCTCCAAGTGCTTTGTAAAAGTGCTCAGGCACGGGCAACATTTGTAGCACCATATAATCCATGTCAGGTTTTGCTTCTGGTATGGACACCGAAAAGGTGTGGTCATCGAACTTTGTAATGTTGGTATATTGCGTGCCGAACCAGTTGTTGTACCAAGGCGCGACAATATAGGACGACTGCATAAAGAAAAACATGAAAGTAAAGTCGTCCGTCGTGACAGGCTCGCCGTCAGACCAACGTGCCGCTGGATTAAGCTTCACGTAAACGGTCTTGCTATCTTTATCTACAGCCCAGCTCTCTGCTAAACCTGGATAAAAATTGAATTTATCAGGGTGACGATGCGCAAGCTGCATCGTGATGTAGTCCTGCAGATATGGTCTGAAGGAACCGTTCGAGTCAGGGCCAACGAGTCGCATGGTACGAGGAAAATCCTGCAAGCTCGAGTATTGAACGCCGCCCTTTATGGCGTCTGGTGAGCCAATATCCGGCAGTTCTGAGCCATTTTGCCAAGAGAGGTTGTCAGGCAAATCAGCGATGGTCTTAAAGGTAAAGAAATCAGGTTTGGCCGCATAGTAATCGAGTACTTCCTGGGTGTTGTCCCTGGTGATCACTTCTTCGGTGGTATCAGAAGATTCCGATCCGCCACAGGAGGCAAGAAGTGTATAGACCGCTCCCCAAACGATAGTTGTCCAGATTTTCATAAACGTCCTCGATAAATTGCTATGTTAGTTTTCGCACCACTGATTTCTTTTAGTGACACCTGGTTGCTCAGCATAAGTATTTCTTAACAGCGTCACTTATAGACAGTAAATTTCTTTGGATCGAATGACTCGCGAACTGCTTCGCCAATAAACGTGACCAGAGTTAACAATAGAACCAACGTGACGAAAGCTGATGTCACAATCCAGGGTGCGGTTCTCAGATTGGCTGTTCCTTGTTTAAGCAGTTCACCCAAGCTTGGTGTGGGTGGCGGTAAACCAAAGCCAAGGAAGTCGAGGGCTGTGATCGAAGATATAGCGGCTACGATGGTAAAAGGCATAAAGGTAACTAAAGTCGAAATCACGTTAGGTAAAATGTGGTGAAAAATAATCCTGGTATGGGACGCGCCGATAATTTTTGCGGCCGCAGTGTAGTCTCGGGCTTTTTCTTTATAGGTTTCAGTGCGCATGTAGTAGGTCATGCCGGTCCAGGAAAACAGCACCATAACGGTTAGTAGGACGGCAATTCTGATTGGAATTGAAAACGTTGAAGGGATCACCGAAAACACGATGATCACCATGTACAGGAAGGGCACGTTGGACCAGATTTCAATCAGTCGCTGGAATACGAGGTCGAACATGCCGCCAAAATATCCCATCGCACAGCCGATAGTAATACCAATCAGATAGACCCAAACCATGAAAGCGATCGAGAACAAGAGTGCTATTCTGGTACCGTAGAACAGCCGGGCGAGAATGTCTCGGCTGGTCGTATCAGTGCCTAGATAATGTTTGAGTGCGAGGTCGGGAGGCTCCGGTTTGTATATGCCGGTCGGTGCGTGATTTTCGTAGGGACTATAGGGCACCAGCGGCATGATGACGAAATTGTCGCTCTCCTGTTTTGAAAACGCCGCCTGTAATTCTCGATAGTTCGTTTCGTAATGGTAGTCCAAACCGAAGTCTGTACCCGGGTGGAACTCCGTGTAAATTGGGAAATACCACGAGTCTTCATAGCTCACCACGAGAGCACGATTGTTCACTAGCAGTTCGCCAATTGAAACAGTAAGCAGTAAACCGGCTAGTATTAGAAAACTGTAGTAGCCACGTTTGATTTCGCGAAAGCGTCTAAATTTTTTAAGCGTTTGTGGATTCAGTTTTAACATTGATTAGCGCAACTCATTGAAAGCGAATCCGCGGGTCAACCAATGCGACAAGGAAATCAGAAATAATATTCCCCACGAGCAGTAGCAAGCTGGCGATTAGGACAACGCCCATAACAATCGGATAGTCGCGATCCAAAATCGCGGTCAAGCCCAGCAGCCCAAAGCCGTTGATGTCAAAAACGGTTTCAATCAGGAAAGAACCCGAAACTAAAAGCGTAATGTTTTGACCAAAGGTTGTTGCTATCGGAATCAGTGAATTCCTCATCGCGTGTTTAGTGACCGCGCGACGGAAAGATACGCCTTTTGCAATTGCGGTCCTAATATAATCCGATGCCAAATTATCCATAAGATGGTTTTTCAGGAGCAAAGTGACGAAAGCAAAGCTTCCGACCAAGTAGCAAAGCAACGGTAATATAGAATGATTGATCAAATCTTTTGTTTTGCCCCAAGCCGAAAGCTCATCAAATCTAAAACTGACGAATCCGCCCATCGGAAACCAGTCCAGTCGCACCGAAAAATACAAAAGCAGTAGGGCGCCGAGCACGTAACCAGGAATGGCATACCCTATGAAAATAAAAATAGAGGTGAAATTGTCTACCGCCGTCTTGTGTTTAATCGCTTTGAGCACACCCAACGGTATGCAAACAATGTAGGTGATGACCAGCGTCACGAGGCCGTAGTAAAGAGAAACTGGAAACCGGCTGGTGATCACGTCCCATACGGGTTCGTTGTATCGGTAGGATGAGCCGAGGTCTCCTTGTATGACTTTGGTTACCCAATCGACATAAGACTCAAGCACCGGCTTGTCAAATCCATAGTATTCTTTCAGTTTTTCGAGTTGTGCCTCAGACAAGGCCATGCCTTCGCCTGCCATCTGGGATGCGCCTGCGGACGACGCATTAAATTGCTGGGATTCCATGATCGCGCGCTCAAGCGGACCACCGGGCACCAAGCGAGTGATTGCAAAAACAATAATAGTGACGCCCAGCAGTGTGGGCGGAATCAGAAGTAAACGTCGGATAAAGTAGTCGCGCATGCTGTGTTTGTTGCAGCCTTGTTATTCTCGGGCAGAACTTTTGGTTCCACTAAAGGTCGGTGATTGCTCGGATAGAGCGTGTCATCGCGGCGTAATATATATTATTTGCCGGCTCAGGTCAGCCGAGGGCAGATGTTGCCACAAAGCGTTCGCGTGTAACAGCCGAAATAGCTGATCTTAGATAATTAGCTCTCATTTCCGTCATCACTCGTAGCGTCGTTCGGCGATGAGGATCCGGGAAGGAATGTGAGAAAAGTTTACAATTTATTCAAAAAACTCATGGTGTGCTTAATCTTCTGGCGTTATTTTCGCAGGCACACACGATAAAACGAACTGAAGGGCAGCTATTCATGGATGAAAATGTAGAAGGCGCAAGTAAGTATGCGGAGCAGGCGATGGAAATGGCGGTAAGCTATGCACCAAAATTGGCGATGGCGATCGTTACGCTTATTGTTGGGCTATGGGTCATTAAAGTTGTTTGCGCAAGCTTGAGTAAAGCGTTCACGAAAAGCGATATGGAAGCGACCCTTCAGAGGTTTGTTGAAAGCCTGGTCGCTGTCGGTCTAAAAGCATTATTGTTTATTTCAGTCGCGTCTATGGTCGGCATTGAAACAACATCTTTTATAGCGATCTTGGGCGCTGCGGGGCTTGCAGTTGGTTTGGCGTTGCAGGGTAGTCTTGGAAACTTCGCAGGCGGTGTTCTCATCCTTCTATTCCGTCCTTACAAGGTTGGTGACTTTGTTGAAGCCTGCGGTCATGCAGGGGTGATAAGAGAGATAGCGATTTTCAACACAATGATGATCACCGGTGATAACAAGACGATCGTTTTGCCCAATGGCGCAGTGTCAAATGGCGCGATTACAAATTATTCGACGCAAGAAACACGAAGGGTAGATATCGTTATTGGTGTTGGTTACGACGATGATTTGAAAAAAGCCAAAGAAATTCTCAGCGGATTAATAGAGGCAGACGAAAGAATACTCAAAGATCCTGCACCGTTGGTTGTCGTTTCTGCTTTGGGTGACAGTGCGGTGGACATTACAACTCGGTCATGGGTGGCATCCGGCGATTACTGGGGTGTTTACTTCGATTTATTAGAAAATGCAAAACTTGCGCTAGATAAGGGCGGCATCAGTATCCCATACCCGCAGACGGACGTGCACCTGCGCAAAGTAAGCTGAAAAGCTCGATAACCCGCTGCGCATGGAGATGTCTTGAAGTGAATGTCTGGGGCAAATTAGCAGTAAATGTAAGGAAAAAGACACAATTTACTTTTAAAAATCGTGGTGTGTTAATTTTTCTGGGGGTATCTTTAGCGACTATTAGTAATGGGATGCTGCTAGGAGTTCCACCATGCAGGAAGATATGCAGGAAGTAAATATAGTCGCTGAGCAGGCGATTGATTTGGCGGTGAATAACGTGCCGCAGCTGGCAATGGCAGTCGCTGTGCTGCTCGTCGGGCTTTGGATTATAAAAGCTGTGTGTGCAGGACAGAGAAAGGCCCTCACGAGGCGAGAGGTGAAAGCGAGTCGTCAAAGAGTGATTGAAAATTTCACAAACATCGGCCTCAAAGTGATGCTTTTTATCGGTATTGCCTCCATGGTCGGGATAGAGACTACATCTCTTCTAGCAATCCTCGGCGCTGCTGGACTCGCTATTGGTCTTGCAATACAAGGTAGCCTTGGTAATTTCGCAGGTGGTGTGATCATTATGCTATTTCGCCCTTTCCGGGTCGGAGACTTTATCGAAGCTTGTGGCCAAGCAGGCGTGGTACAAGAAATTGGTGTTTTTAACAGTGTCATCACTACGGGCGATAACAAAACCGTCATCATGCCAAACGGGGCTGTTTCAAACGGTGTTATCACTAATTATTCAACTCAGGAAACGCGAAGGGTTGATATCGTTTTCGGAGTTGAATTGTTTCTACCGAAAAAGGACCTGAAAAACGCGAAAGATATTCTCGCTGGACTGATGGAAGCGGATGAAAGGATACTGAAGGATCCTGCGCCAACAGTCGTTGTTTCGGCTTTAGGCGATAGTGCGGTCGACATTACAACACGCTCATGGGTGGCATCTAGCGATTATTGGGACGTGTACCACGATCTAATGGAAAACGCGAAACTTGCACTTGAAGACGCTGGCATTACCATTCCTAATCCACAGGTCGATGTGCCCCTGAATAAAGCGGCCTAACACACATTTACTGCTCGATGCATTGAAACAAGGCGTCAGTCAAACGGTTTGCTCTGGGCTCGTTAAACGGGTCCGAGACCATTTGATTCATCACATAGGCGAAACTTACGCCATTTTTTCTGTCGGCAAACGCAGTCGACCCTCCCGTGCCGTTGTGTCCAAAAGCCTCACCACTCGGTCCGTAATTGCCATCGGTGTTCAGGATAAACCCGCGTGATCTTCTTATCACGCTACCCATAACAAGATCTTGTGAAGTTTCCACTTCCGACGAGGTCGCAGCGTCAATCGCCTCCGAAGACAAAAGCCTCGTGCCTGAAAGTTCACCTTGCATAGCAAGCGCCGCATAAATTTTTGCCAGCCCTCGAGCAGACGCGTGGCCGTTTGAAGCAGCAATTTCTGCTCGCCGCCATTGAGGGCTGCAGGCATCGCGAAAAGGCGCGATGACTGGGTTTAGCATCGATTGTTTATACAAAGCGGTACTGCTTTGGTCTTGCGGCGGACGCGTTGCGGGTGATTTCTTCTCTTTGAAAGCAGACTTTGAATTAGGTCTTTTGCGAGCGCGGTTAGGTCCATTCAATGTTGCGCATCTTGCATGTTCCGCATCAGGTAGGCCTATGTAGCAATCTACGTCCAACGGTTCGCCAATTTTGCGTCTGAAATAGGCGCCCAGCGACTCCCCTGTGATTCTTTTAATGAGCTCTCCTGAAAGGAAACCCCAGGTCACTGCGTGATAACCCGAGGCTTCACCCGGCGGCCAAAGCGGTGACTGTGCCGCAAGCAGGTTCGTCATTTTCTGCCAATCATATAAGTCCTCAATGACAAGTGTTTGATCTACAGCAGAAACCCCAGCCTTATGGGCAAGCATCTCTGCGACAGTGACCTTTGATTTTCCAGCTGCACCAAACTCGGGCCAGTACTGAGCAACGGGTGCGTTGTAATCAACTAAACCTTCGTCGTACAGCATCGCAACGGCGAGTGCTGCCAGTCCTTTGGTTGTAGAATAGATATTAACGAGCGTATCAGCTCGCCAAGGGTCTTCTCGTGCCACATCTTTGTAACCGGCCCACAGGTCAACCACTTTTTTGCCTTGATGATAGGCACAAACGCTTGCACCTATTTCGGAGTCAAGCCAAAAGGATGCGAAAGTTTCCTTCACCTTCTCGAAACCTGGTGCCACAGAGCCATTTATGTTCATAGATTATCGGCGTCGGGTAAGATTCCGGTGATCCGGCGGTATTATCGACGTAAATTGTGAAAATATTGATAAACAGTGTGAGTTAAATTGTGTTGTTCTTCAACCTGCAGGTTATTTCTTGAAGATGGTCAGACCAGTCTTTTTGCGAGCACGATCAGAATGCCAATCTAACGCTCACCCGAATTATCTATCAGGTATTATAATGTTGCTAAGAGATGTTCTAGCTTAAAATAGAGCGAGAAACGCGGGCATTGGTCATTGTAAAAGGGTTGAAAAGTGGAAGTTAAATTGGAACAAGTCGATCATTTAAGTGCCTCGACGATCGCTCTAAGGTTCGCTCCGGTGAATGGTGAACGTATAAAATTTCGCCCGGGCCAGTTTTTTCGCTTCACCTTTAATGACAGCTTAGGCAGCTTCGAGCGTAGTTACAGTTTGTGTAATGTTGATGATGCCGTAAATAACGGCGAGATCAGCACTTCAGTGTTGGATCTTGTCGTTTCGAGGGTTGAAAAAGGCAGGGCTACCAATGTGCTATTTTCAGCTACGCCAGGCGAAGTGGCGAAAGTAACGGGGCCATACGGCCGCCTAGTGATTCCGCAAACATTGCCTCCTCGGATTATTCTCGTCGCAACAAGCGTAGGTATAGCTCCTTATCTGCCAATATTACGTCAGCTTGAAATGCCCTTAGCTGCAGGGAAGTTGCGATTAACTTTTTTGTTTGGAGTACGCGACGAGAGTGAAATTCTTTACGCTGACTATTTGGTAAAATATCAGCAAAAATACGCAGCATTTGTTGATTTTCGAGTGAGTTTGAGCCGCGATGTAAAGGTTTCTGAGCCCTCTATAGCTAGTTATAGTCATGCCGGGTATGTGCAGCGGCAACTTGAGCAGCTTGTACCTGATGCTGACCAAGACCTTGTGATGTTATGTGGTAATCCAGCAATGGTGGATGAATGTTTTGATCTGCTAAAACGCGTTGGATTGACGGCGCGTCAGGTGATCAGAGAAAAGTATGTGTTCGCAAAAGATCCTGTTGTTCAACCGCCCCGCAAAGCGTTAACAGACGAGCAGCGAAGGTTGATTGCGGAAAAGATGAGCAAGTATTCGCGCTAGCTAGTTGTCCATGCCCAGTGCCATGGCTCGTATGCAATACCCCAAGGGTTGTCCCGAGGATACGACAGTGTAAAACCGTAATCGCCGGCGTTATTTTCTAGCCATCCGAATGCATTGGTTTTTTCGAAGGTTTCTTCTAGAGGCTTTTCGCCCGGCGTCGTCAGATCGATGGCTCTGCCGGTATGATGTTCACTAAAGCCGGGTGCTGCATTTACCATGAGAATCTCAGCCAGGTTGATGCCCTGATCAAGTTTCCGCTGAATGAGTGCGCATTGATATTCAACAGATCTGAAAGCAGAAACAAGTTGCAGTTCAATGTTCTCAATCGCTGCATCATTTTTCATTTGTTGCCAGGCAGCCAGAGCACCGGGTTGCATGCGTTGATCGCGCGCGAATATATCTTGGCCCGCCGATACCAACTTTTCGGTTTCAATCTGTAGCGGCATTTTGCAGGTTTCCAAAAACGCTGATGTGAAACCTAAAGGTATCAACCGGTTGAGTAGATTATTTTTGTAATCTTCTGACGTCATGGTGTCATTATCTCAAGAAATCATCCCAAAAAAAACGAAGAGAAAAAACAACAAATGACCAACCGCCAGCACTTGCGGTTGAGCTTACTCATTTGTTGATGACAGGGGTAAACATCCTGTTCTGATCCCGTGTTGAGTTATGTTTCGACAGAAGCTGGTGGCTTCTGACAAGCTTGCGAAAGGGCCTGTTTGCAGTAGGTAAATTGAATTTGGTGTATTGTTGGACGGTCTGATGAGCATTTTCTGCTGAGCAAAAAGCCCCGGTGACAGAAAGACAATCTGATCCCACAGTGCTTCTGCCGCCTTGATTGAACTCATGGCGCCGAGTTGTACATGATAAGCAGCGGCACGTGAGGAAGTTCTGTTTTGCACGGCCGAACTGCGATGTTCAGTTTCTGCCTGTGTCATGCGCCTTTGTGAGTTGGGAAGGCGAAAATTCCATTTTTCGGGCGCCGGTATCAGTGGTTCTGCGACTGCCGTGTTTGACACGCTGGATGTGTTTAATTCCTCAAGTTTTTCGTTAGCTCTCTTGAACCCACCAGAAGCAGCTTTGATATACCATTGGATGGCAAGCTCATGGTTAATTGCCGTCCCCAGTCCCTCGTGATGCATCAGTCCTAAATTAAACTGCGCAGGAGGATAATTGAGTTTTGCAGCGCGCTGGTACCATTGAAACGCCTGCGAAGGGTCTTCCGTTGTGCCCTCTCCGTATTTGTACATTAGCGCCAAAATGGTTTGTGCCCTTGCGTCACCTTGCTCAGCGAGTCTAGTAAAAGCAGGAAAAGCGACGGCATAGTTGTTCTTGCTATAGGCCTCGGCAGCTTGCTCGAATTCCGAATCAGCGAGTGCAAATGACGGCCAAACTTGAAGAAAAACCAACAACAACAAATTGACACGATTAGTCATGATTTCTGATTTAACCCCATCCTTCTCATTTTTTCCGCAGTCTTATCCCAGCGCATTGTTTTTCCGCCTGACGAGCGATGTTACCAGATGTATTTCCGATAGGTGTCTTTGAATCATTTGAAACTTAGAAGAATCTAGCTGCAAAAAGATCTGGGTATGTTTGTTCGGGCAAAATCCACTGGGATTTGACACAGGCAGGTACCCAGAGCGGTGGTCAACTTGACGGGCTTTTACTTGGCGGTTCGCTCGTAGCGCTGGTACAAGTAATCGATATTAGATTGATACTTTTGCTCTTCTACCACAGAGAAAATCGCCGTGGGAATTTGCGGAAAATAGACGTCGCCCTCGACTTCTGTCTCGATAGTGGTGATATGCAGTACGTCAGCGATGTCGAGTTCAAGCGCTTGTCTATATATCTCGCCACCCCCGACAATGTGCACGGGAACTCCTTTGGCGTTTGCAAGTTTCAGCGCAGCAGGAATATCAGTGACGCATTCGCAGCCTTCGTGGCGAAATGCAGCGTTTCGTGACACGATTATCGTGTCGCGCCCGGGCAGAGGGCGGCCGATTGATTCAAAGGTTTTTCGGCCCATAATCATGCAGCCACCCATTGTCAGTTCTTTGAATAGTTTTTGTTCGCCTTTTACGCGCCAAGGAATCTCATCGCCTCGACCGATAACATGGTTCTGGGCGCGAGCCGCGATGATAGTTACCGTCGGCATACCGGGTGTTTTAGTGAGTTTATCCACTGGCTTCTCGTCGATGTTGGGCATCGGTTAATCCCGATTGAGATGAATGTAATAGTTGCTTCTTGTTTTTAAAAGTAAAGTGCTCAATCACGTTCGCGACACTTCAGTGCTACTGTCATAGGTTTCGTTTGCACTAGGTGGACGTGAAAAGACTACATTTGCTCGACGACCTCAATGCCCAATAGCTCGAGCCCTTTCTTCAGCGTGTTAGCGGTGAGGTCCGCTATCAACAATCGACTATTCCGAACGTTTTCCTCTGCCTTGAGGATTGGGCAGGCCTCATAGAAACTCATAAAAGTGCCAGCCAGTTCAAACAAGTAGTTGCAGAGAATATTGGCCTGAAAGTCTTCTGCTGCGGCCTCAAGCGTTTCCGAAAGTTGCATCAACTTAACGCCTAGTTCAAGTTCGAGTGGTTCAGTAAGGACTAGTTGGCCGTTGTTCAATGCCTCAGTTTGAATATCCGCTCTGCGAAATATGCTGCGAATGCGCGTGTATGCATATTGCAAGTAAGGCGCAGTATTGCCCTCAAAAGACAGCATGGTATCCCAATCAAAAATATAGTCAGTTGTTCTATTTTTTGATAGCTCAGCGTATTTAATCGCGCCTACCCCCACGACCTCGGCTACTCGTCCTCGTGTCGCATCATCGAGTTCAGGGTTCTTTGCATTGACCAGATCGCGTGCGCGAGTAACGGCCTCTTCAATCACGTCGCGCAGTTTGACATCGGCGCCATCTCGAGTCTTAAACGGTTTCCCATCTTTTTTCAGAATCACGCCGAAAGGACAATGTTTGAAGTCGTTTCCAGCCCCCAGATAACCAGCCTCTTTTGAAACCGCAAATAGTTGAGACAAATGTAATTTCTGTCGGGCATCGACGAAATACAAAGCTTGGTCTGCGTTGACTTCTCGTGTTCGGTATCTCACTGCAGCCAAGTCGCTCGCCAAGTAAGGGTAGCCGCCATCAGATTTCTGGACAAGCGCAGGTAGTAGGTTACCGTCTTTGCCGGTGAACTCCTCAAGAAATACGCACTTTGCACCATCAGACTCTACTAGCAGGCCCATTTCGGTAAGCTCGTTCACCACCTTGGGCAGGTCTTCGTTATAGGAACTTTCTGCTTTGATGTCTTGACGAGTTAAAGTGATATTCAGACGTTCATAAACTGCTTGGCAATGTGTAATTGATTCCTCGATAAATTGCTCCCAGAGAGCAAGGCAATGAGGATCTCCGCTCTGAAGCCTTACAACATAGTCGCGTGCGTTCTTCGCAAAAGTCTCGTCATTTCGAAATAGCGCGCTGGCCGCCATGTAGAATTTTTCAAGGTCAGCAAGTGCTGTGCTCAATTCCTCGCCTTGTGCCGCAAGCTGATCCATATAAGCAAGCAGGCTGCCAAATTGAGCACCCCAGTCCCCCACATGATTAGCGCGGATGACTGTATGACCGAGGAATTCAAGTAATCTTGCGGCGGCATCGCCGATTGAAGTGCTCCTGAGATGGCCGATATGCATTTCTTTGGCAAGATTGGGCGCGGAGTAATCGATTACAACGATTTTATTTTCCGCGCGTTCAACGTCAAGTCGATCACTCAGCCGCATGTTGCGAAGTTGTTCAGCAATGAACTCGGGTTCAAGGTGCAAGTTGATAAAACCAGGTCCTGCAATTTCGACACGTTGCAGACACTCTAGATCGAGATTTTCAACCACCTGACGGGCAAGATCGTGAGGTTTCACCTTCAGTTTTTTTGCCGCACCCATCACACCGTTGGCCTGATACTGCCCAAATTCAACCCGCTGAGCCTGTTTTGTAATTGCAGGACAGCCGGAAGCGCCCTGATTGGCCAAAGCTTGCTCGATTGCGGCGTCGAGATGTTTTCTAATATTCATCGGCGTAGTTTCAAAAAAAACGACAGTCTAGCTGTTTACCCTGCTCGGATCATCCCGGAAGCATGTAAATATACGAAAGTTTTATTGGAAGTATGTAGAGATAGCACGTTTGGTTGCTCACTTGATGGTCGACCAGGTGCTGAAAAGTCAACATTGAAAGTCTTGATGTCGAGTGGCTAGCAACCCTGTCTTTGCTTGGGTAGCATGTAGGGAGACATATGGAGGATCGAACATGAGAAACAAAGGTTTTCATCACGTCGCTTTTGCCTGCCGTGATATCGAGGCAACGGTAAAATTCTATGAAGATTTAATGGGTTTTCCACTAATACACACCGAATTAGGCGGGTCCTCGGAAGCTTTCATGAGGCATATTTTCTTCGATTTAGGTGATGGAAGCAGTCTGGCATTTTTTGATTTGCATGGTGTCGGAGAGCCGGAGGACTTTCGAACGGATATTTCAACCGGGATGGGACTGCCTGTTTGGGTTAACCACGTAGCGTTCGCAGCCGATCAGACACGTTACGATGAAGTTAAGCTGAAGATGGCTGACGCAAATATTGAACCCATTATGGAAATTGATCACGATTGGTGTCAGTCGGTTTACTACGCAGACCCGAACGGCATCATGGTGGAATTTTGTCTGGACACGCCAGGGATCGTGCCAGACCCGAAAAAAGCCAAAGCCTTGTTAACTGCCATTCCTGACGTTTGATCTTGCAGTAAGAGATTGTCTGACTTTTTTACGCAGTGAATCAGTGCTGTAGGGTTTTTGGAGAAATTCGAGCTTTTCTTCAAAAATGAAATTTGTGTGAACACTTTGGTTCGCATAGCCGCTTGTGAAGAGCATTTTGGCGTGGGGATCAATCGCCCGCATGTGCGACATGACTTCTCGCCCCCCCATTTTTGGCATCACGACATCAATAATCACCAGATCAATCTTTTTGTGAATTTGACGGAATTGATTGATCGCATCAGCGCCGTCGACAGCCTCGATAACGAAGTAGCCCGCGCCTTTTAGGATAATCCTCGCAAGATCTCTGACATGCTCATTATCCTCAACGAGCAGCAATGTCTCAGTGCCACCGTCAACCGTCACAGATGGTTTTATTTTTTCCTCATCAAGCGAGGATTCGGTAGTGGGTAAAAAGATGCTAAAACATGTTCCCTCGTCCGGACTGCTGGTTACATCAATAAATCCGTCGTGTTGCGATACGATGTCAGAAACGACCGAAAGACCAAGTCCTGTACCTGCACCCTCTGGCTTCGTTGTAAAAAAAGGTTCAAATATTTTCTCCATTGCTTCGTCGGTAATCCCAAATCCCGTATCTTTGACGGTAATCAGGGCAAAATCGCCGGGTCTCGCATGCGGGTGACGATGAGCGAACGATCCATCGACTTTTTGATTGCGTACTGATATTTCAAGTTTACCTTGATCTGACATGGCATCTTTCGCATTAACGGCAAGATTGATAATGACCTGTTCGAGTTGGCCAGAATCAGCAAGCACATGAATCTCCTCCAAGGAGCGGTGAATGCGCACTTCGATATTCTCTGAAAGCAGGCGATGGATCATCAGATTAAGGTCTGAAACCAGCGTGTTTAAATCGACTACCTTCAGTTGGACAATTTGTCGTCGGCTGAATGACAACAACTTCCGAGTCATCTCCGCTGCGCGATTACCTGCTCGTCGAATTTGGTCTAAAAAGTCGTCTCGCTCTTCCGCAGAAGTTGTCTTAAGTTGGCTTAACTCCGCGAAACCATTAATAGCGACAAGTAAATTATTAAAGTCATGAGCGATGCCTCCGGTTAGTTGGCCGATGGATTCCATTTTTTGAGCTGCCAGTAACTGTTCTTGGAGTGCCTCTCGGTCTGCTTTGATACGATGTTGGGTCGTAACATCGTGGAAGACGCAGGTTGTCAGATTGTGCCCCTGCCGATGCTGTTCTGCGAGTGACATTTCCAATCTTACTGAGCTGCCGTCTTTCATGACGCCGTTAATCGACGTATCAACAAATTGGACAGTCTCAGAATGAATTTCAGGGATCAGGTCTCCTAGTGCCAGCCCGATCAATTCTTCATGCGAGTAGCCAAAAATTCGCGCGCTCGCGGGGTTCGCGAAAGAGACCAAATTTTTCTCGTTAAGAATAATAATTCCGTCTTCAGCGTTGTTAACCACCTCCTTATAGTTTGCTTCAGAGGCGAAGAGTTTCTGTTCGATGTTTCTTTCTTGCGAAATATCTTTTGTGACGCCGATGATTTTGATTCCCGCAGCATTTTCGGCTGGCGCAAAATCCAATTTGGTTCTTGTCCAGACCGTCCGACCGTTTTTGTGGTCTAGTGCAATTTCGAAACTGTTTTTATCGACAACTGGCTGGTGCCAGATGCCCCAGGATTCGATGCTCCCCTGTGGGTTGCTAGTCTGCTGATCCTCTTCTTGAACCTGACTGGGTACTAATCGATTGACCTGCTCAGTGAAAGCAACGGACAGTATTTGATTTTGTTCAATCAGTTCGCTCGTCGGATATCCGAGTAGGGCTGTGGCCGCTGGACTAATGAACGTGAGCCCCTTATCAGGTTCCGCCATCCAAATTATTTCAGATGAAGCTTCGGACACCAATTGATAATTGCTGGACGAATGCTTGAGCGCAGTTTTTAGTTGTCGTACCTCCTCACCAAGTCGCTGGGCCTCGATATTTTTATCGAGCAATTGATGATGAGTTAAGGAAAGCTCGATTGCGGCATCGTGTGCGGTTTGTGATCTTGTCAGCATTTTTTTTAGAAACACATAGATGCCGAATCGAGGGCTAAGGCTGACGCGATAAATCGCACCGGTTGGCGTGTGTTGGTAATCTATCTGAGGCCTTATGTAGCCCATTTGTTCAACAAGGCCTGATAGTTGACCTGTGAGAATTGCCTGAAAAGGTATCGAGGGTGCGCAACCCTCGTGCATTGTTAGCTCTATTTCAATTTTGTCTTTGTCCTGCGTGATAACCGTAAAATCGCAGGGATAGAGCTTGGCGAAATAGCCGTGAGGGCCAAAGGTTGCTAGTACATGGTCGGTTAAATTAAATAGCAGGGAGCCAACAGCTCTGTATATACGAAAATCTTTCTTGCCCCATGATTTTCTGGCAGCCTCTTCAAGTTCCTTAGTCGAAAGATAGCGGGTGACGTTGTGATGGAGTAAGGCGAAATAATCCCATTCTATGAAGTTAGAAGACTCTTCAACATAGGATCTTTCGAAGGGAAGATTGTGCAGGATGTTGTTTGGATCAACGCTGTGTTCGCGACATAGAGAAAAGATCCACGGGATATTTCTGCATGAAGCAGTATTGTTTAGTAATGTTTTGCGCTCGTCGTGCTCCATGAGATAACTCTTCACTTGAGGCGTGGGATGGTTCTGATCAAACCCGCTGAGGGTTGTTTATTTCACCCCGTTGAGGGTTGTTTGCTTCACTCCGCTGAGGGCTCTACCTAGCAATGTGTTACAGGGCCTTTCCTTGGCACTGATTGCGTTGATGTCTCTAAACGTCGGTTAAAGCGGTGTCGGGAACCCGAGAACAGTATCGATGCCCGGCTCATTTCAACTTAACATTTAGCCGATTAATGTGATCTTTACTTAGTGCTGTGAGCTCAGGGTACTGCTCGAGGTTGGACTGTCCTTTTTCTGTCAGTTGATAGGTACCTCTTTTCACCCGTTCGAACCAGCCATAATAGTTTTTTGCGAGTACCGTTGCTGTTTTATCGCCGGTGCCAATCGCTCGCAGTTGTGCTGTAGTGGAAGCGCCACGTTGTTGAAGGCAAGTGGCAATAAAAACTGCACTCTCTCGATAAGCTGTCACCAGTTGACGTCGATGGCTTCCAGCCTCGTTTAGGTCAAGAGTCCGTCCCTCGAGTTCCTGTAAAAGCGCGTTGCGTTTTTTCAGGCTATGGCCGGAAATTTTCGATGCCGTTGAGCTGGCCTGATGGTTTTTATTAGCTTTGAGTGCATGATTATCTGGCGATAGGGCTTCTTTGACAGTGATGCCGGGTGGATTGAAATTTACCAGCAGCAGACCTAGATTGAGACGGGAAAGCACGGCCAGAGTACCTCGCCAGTGGTTACCTTTCTGGCTGGTGGGTTCAGGTATGGCAACATAAACGCGGTGCGTTAACTTTTGTCTTGCCGTTGCTTGAATAAGCAAGGTCATATTGACGCTTTTTTTTAATTCAACGATAACCAGGTCATTGCCCCGCTGTGCTGTAATATCGCAGTCCTTAACCTCAGATTGCACACGATATCCCTGTTGTTTTAGGTAGGTTTTGACTGGCGCTGACAGATCAGTTTCCTTCATGTTTTTATCTAACTAGTCTTTTGTCATTTTTAGGCGGTCTATTAGCAGGTTGTGAATGCCCTGAAATCCGGAATTACTCATAATAACCAGATGTTGAATACTGCTCTCTTTAATTGTATCAATTGTGAAATTGATGATATCGGGCACGTTTGAGTGTATTGAACTGTGCTCGGAAGAGAGTGTCATGTTCATATCCCACTGCATGTTCTCTGGTTGAAACCAGATCACTCTATCTGCATCTGCAACCGCCGGAGCAAGTTTGTCTTTGTGAGTGCCTTTTCGCATCGTGTGCGACCCGGGTTCTAAAATCACCATGATCCCCTCGTCTCCAACGCTTTGTCGGAGTCCCGCTAATGTGGTTTTAACCGCTGTGGGATGATGAGCAAAGTCATCATAAACGGTTAGGCCATCCTTTTTATATATGACCTCCATTCTTCTTTTTACGCCTGTGAACTTGCCTAGCGCCTCGCAGGCGATAGCGGGCGTGACGCCTACATTCCTCGCGGCTAGTATTGCGGCAAGCGCATTTGCAATATTGTGATCGCCGTTCAGCGTCCAGTTAACTGTGCCGACTATTTTAGAGTTGAGGCGTACAGAGAATGCGCTGCCGTCCGGTTTGCTGGTCTGAGCAGAAAGATCGGCGGGTGATTTGGATGGTTGACTTATTTCATCTGCTGCAGAAAACGTTTGCTGTTCACTCCAGCAACCTCTTTCAAGCACTGAATCAATATGCTCACTGCGCTGGGGATTTATGATTGTGCCATTGCTGGGTACGGTTCTCACCAGAAGGTGAAATTGGTTCTTGATCGCCTCCATGTCAGGAAAAATGTCTGCATGATCGTACTCGAGATTATTGATCACAAGCGTGCGGGGCTTGTAGTGAAGGAATTTAGATCGACGATCAAAATAAGACGTATCATATTCATCGGCTTCGATAACAAAAAAAGGCGTCTCACCCAATCTGGCAGATTCTGTAAAGTTGCCCGGAATGCCTCCGATGAGAAATCCAGGTTTCATACCTGCGTATTCAAGGATCCACGCGATCATTGCGCTGGTTGTGGTCTTGCCATGGGTCCCGGAGACCGCGATGACCCATTTGTCGGCAAGCAGATATCTGCCCAACCACTCTGCTCCAGAGGTATACGGAATACCGCTGTTGAGGACATGCTCAACTGCCGGATTGCCTCTGGGTAGGTTGGCATTGCCAACAATAATCAGTTCAGCATCATCC
This sequence comes from Candidatus Azotimanducaceae bacterium, assembly GCA_965657335.1. Taxonomy (GTDB): domain Bacteria; phylum Pseudomonadota; class Gammaproteobacteria; order Pseudomonadales; family Azotimanducaceae; genus UBA4582. The sequence goes on along the minus strand of CBFHOH010000009.1, from coordinate 76,464 downwards.
GGGATGTTATCTGCAGTGTAGGGTGAAGAAAGAGAAATCCCTGAAGCGGATAACAGATCGCTCATTGGCGGATAGACGTTATTGTCGGTTCCACTTACCTGATGTCCAGCTGCCCTAGCGAGTAGCGCGATACTGCCCATGAGCGTTCCGCAAATACCTAATATATGAATACGCACCGGGAATCCTTACTGTTGGTGTAGCGGAAAAATAGTCAGGGTGATAAGGAGAGACATCACCTCAATCAAAAAGGCAAGCATTGCTCCCTGTAATACACTTATATTGGCGGCGCGAGACAGAATTGATCCAACAATGGTCAACCACCAACCCAACAACACCCAAGCTGTAGCATCGATAAGCAACCGTAGAGTGCCAGTATCGATCTGTTCCATTATGACGCTGGTGACAATCATCGGTAACAGAATGATCGAATTGGTGCCAAAGATTGCTGATAAGGTTGGAACGAACCTGTTTGCTACCTGCTTAAAGCTCAATAAGCCAAAAACGGTCAGAGCGGCAACGCCAGAGCCAATGATAATAGTGGCGGCACCAGAAAGTAGCGTCAAATCGGGTCGTGATGTGATGATTGAAATGCCGCTAATCAAGAAATAAAAGCCGAAGAAAACGGCAAGAAAACTCCAGCTTGCTGGAATTTTTTCAGGGCCGACACGCAGTAGGCAGATTTGCCATAAATAGAGAATAATTTGCCGCATGTGATGATTATCCCTTTTCAGCTCAATAATCGAAATAGGGTACCAAAATTAATTGCTACAAGATGCTTCGAAGGGCTTTCAAAATTACAAGTAGCAGACATACATGCCCCTGTTTAGCCTGATATATTTTTTTCTTCTGCCCTACTGAAACTCAATTTCTCTGACCCAAGTCAACGAGAATCCTCGTGAGGCAGCGTAGGATCGCGTTAGCGCTGAAAAGGTGAGTTTTGGCAAGCTTTTCGTGCTGCCTGAAAATAAATAAAAGAGTAAATTTATGTCAAATCATCCCGAGTACAATTTGAAGGTTGTCCGACAATTCGCAATTATGACCATTGTTTGGGGAATTGTAGGCATGTTGGTTGGAGTTATCATTGCCGCTCAACTGACATGGCCAGCCTTGAATTTCGATCTGCCCTGGTTCCACTTTGGGCGATTGCGCCCGTTACACACAAATGCTGTCATTTTCGCTTTTGGTGGTTGTGCTTTGATGGGCACATCTTTATACATTGTGCAGCGTACTTGCCAAGTGAGATTGGCTTCCGATGCGTTGGCTGGCTTTGTTTTTTGGGGCTGGCAACTGGTCATTGTCGCTGCAGCGATCACGCTTCCCTTGGGGCTAACTACGAGCAAAGAATATGCTGAGCTAGAATGGCCAATCGACATCTTGATCACGATAGTTTGGGTAGCTTATGCGATAGTATTTTTTGCGACCATCGCAAAACGTAAAACCCAGCACATATATGTTGCTAACTGGTTCTTCTCGTCATTTATCGTCGCGGTAGCGATTCTGCACATAGTCAACAGTCTTGCAATACCCGTCAGCCTGACCAAATCCTACTCAATCTATGCAGGCACAGTTGATGCGATGGTGCAGTGGTGGTACGGGCACAACGCCGTTGGATTCTTTTTAACAGCTGGTTTCCTAGGCATGATGTATTATTTTGTGCCTAAGCAGGCGGAAAGGCCTGTTTATTCCTATAGGTTGTCTGTTGTGCATTTTTGGGCATTGATTGCGATTTATGTCTGGGCCGGACCGCACCATCTTCACTACACCACATTACCTGATTGGGCTCAAAGTTTAGGTATGGTGATGTCGCTCATTCTGCTGGCGCCATCTTGGGGCGGCATGATAAACGGCATGATGACTTTGTCTGGTGCCTGGGACAAATTAAGAACAGACCCCGTACTTAAATTCCTTGTTGTCTCTCTTTCTTTCTACGGCATGTCGACCTTTGAAGGTCCGATGATGTCGATTAAATCAGTGAACTCTTTGTCTCACTACACCGATTGGACTATCGGTCATGTACATTCGGGTGCCCTCGGTTGGGTTGCTATGACGACGATGGGTGCGATGTACCATTTGATTCCAATCTTATATGGCAAAAAACAAGGCGAAATGTACAGCGAAAAGTTGATTGATATTCATTTCTGGTTAGCCACGATTGGCACCGTCTTATACATCGCTTCAATGTGGGTCAACGGACTGATGCAAGGACTGATGTGGCGTGCGGTCAACAATGACGGAACACTGACATACAGTTTCGTTGAATCAGTCGAAGCAAGCTTTCCTGGTTATGTCGTGCGATTTATCGGTGGTGCACTATTTTTTGCGGGCATGGTGATCATGGCCTATAACGTCTGGAAGACAATGGGGCCAGTGGAGGTAGAGGAAACAAGTAGTTCAATAGTAGGACAGAACGGGGAGGCTTTAGCATGAATGAGTTTATTGAAAAGAATCTAGCGGTAATGCTAGTCCTCATTCTCGTTGCCGTAAGCTTTGGTGGCATGGTTGAAATTGTTCCTCTGATGTCGCAAAAAGTGATGACAGAACCGGTTGAAGGTTTGAAACCATTAACCCCTTTGCAACTTGCCGGACGCGATATTTATATTCGCGAGGGATGCGGGGTTTGCCATTCCCAAATGATTCGTCCGCTTCGAGCCGAGGTCGAAAGGTATGGCCATTATTCGGTTGCTGGTGAGTTGGTGTATGACCATCCATTTCTTTTTGGCTCAAAAAGAACGGGGCCAGATTTAGCGCGGGTTGGTGGGTTGTATAGCGATGATTGGCATCGGGCGCATTTGTATGATCCTCGGTCTGTGGTTCCAGAATCGAATATGCCCGGATTTCCGTGGCTTTTTGACGATCCAATCGATTACGAAGTGCTTCCCGCAAAACTGACGGCACTCCGAGCGGTAGGCGTGCCTTACACGGATGAGGACATAGCCAACGCAACGCAAGGCGTCGAAGGCAAGGTGGAGATTGATGCGGTAGTTGCCTACCTGCAGCAGTTAGGCACCATCATTAAGGATAGGAGGTAATTCATGGGCATCGAAGATCTGAGAGGTTTGGCAACAGTACTTTGCATGCTGGCTTTTGCTGCAATAGTTTACTGGGCCTATGGACCCTCGAGGAAAGATTATTTTGAGACAGCCGCGAAGCTACCTTTCGAAGATTCAGATGAGTTAGAGATCATTGAGACAGCGGCAGCAAAAGTCAGGGAGGATGCTAATGAGTAGCGCATTTAGTTGGTTTGTCATTGTCGGAACAATTGGCTCAATCATTTTTTTCTTCCTTGTTCTGCAATTAAACAGCAGTGTCGACAACGTTGGAGAAACCACCGGGCACAGTTATGACGGCATTGAAGAATATGATAACCCGCTGCCTGCATGGTGGTACTGGAAGTTTATCCTCACCATAATTTTTGGCCTTGGTTATCTCACCTACTACCCAGGTTTAGGTAATTTTGAAGGATTGAGTGGTTGGACCAAAATTGGTGAGTTGGAAGTAGAGCAGAAAATTGCTGATGAACGCTACGGTCCTATCTTTGCTGCATACCGTGACATCCCGGTCGAGCAACTTGCTAGTGACGACAGCGCTAACAAAATGGGTAAGCGAATGTTTATCAATAACTGCTCCGTATGTCATGGCGCAACGGGTCAAGGTAGTTTTGGCTTTCCCAACCTGACGGATTCGGAGTGGATGTGGGGTAGTGAAGGCGGCCAGATTGAAACGACCATTCTTAATGGCCGAAACGGGGTCATGATGCCATGGAAGGATATTCTTGTAGATGATGGTGTTGCCGAAGTGACTGAATACGTACTGTCACTGGCAGGTCGCGAAGTGGACGCTAGTCTAGCGGCAAAAGGCGCAGTTCATTATGCCTCCTTCTGTGCAGCATGCCATGGATCTGATGGCACAGGTTCCGCTTTGTTTGGCGCTCCGGATTTGACCAACGAAATTTGGCTGTATGGCAATTCGAAAGGTCGAATAGCACACGTCATTAAGAATGGAAGAAATGGTGTGATGCCGGCTTTCAAAGAAAAACTGGGTGAAGACAAGGTTCATATTCTCGCGGCGTATGTTAAGAGTTTAAGGCAGGAGTAAACCTGCCATGTGTCATGAAAGTCGTAAGCGGCGGTAAGAAAGAGAAGCGTTGATGGGAAAAAATATTGCGACAGACGCAACGGATGAAAACATATATTCCACCGCGTTTAATCTCTACGAGAAAAGGGAGAAGATCTATACCCGTCGTATCGAAGGCCTGTATCAAAATATTCGGTTGTTTACCGGGTGGCCCTTGCTGCTGGGCTATTTCTTGGTGCCTTGGTTTACGATTAATGAGCATCAGGCGATTTTGTTTGACTTGCCCGCGCGCAAGTTCCATATCTTCTGGTTAACGTTTTGGCCGCAGGACTTTGGTCTGCTGGCGTGGGCTTTGACGATTTCAGCGTTCAGTTTGTTTTTTATAACAAATCTACTGGGTCGCGTGTGGTGTGGTTATTCTTGCCCACAGACCGTCTGGACCGCGATCTTTATGTGGGCGGAGCAAGTAGCGGAGGGTGATAGGAATCAACGTATCAAATTAGAAAAAGCGCCATGGTCGATTGAGAAGACGTATAAACGTATTCTGAAACACGGCATGTGGGTTGGATTCGCGCTGTTGACCGGGGTGACTTTTGTTGCCTATTTCTACGGAATATATGACCTTCTGGAGGACGCTGTACAGTTTGAATTGCCTCTCGTGGCGGTGTTTTGGTGTTGTTTTTTTACACTGGCTACCTACATTAATGCAGGTTGGATGCGAGAACAGGTTTGTTTGTATATGTGCCCATATGCTCGGTTCCAGTCGTCTATGTTCGACAAGGATACATTGATTGTCTCTTACGATACGGTGAGAGGTGAGAGCAGGGGGGCAAGAAAACGAAAAGATGTGCCGTCGAAAATAGGCCTTGGAGACTGCATTGATTGTCAGATGTGTGTCCAAGTTTGCCCAACAGGCATCGACATTCGCGATGGGTTGCAATACGAGTGCATTAATTGCGCGCTCTGCGTTGATGCCTGTAATTCAATCATGGACAAGATGGGCTATGAGCGTGGACTGGTTTCTTATACGACTGAGCATCAGCTGGAAGGAGGTACTTGGACATGGAAACGGCCACGCCTGATCGGATATGGCATTGCTGTGCTCACAATGGTCAGTTTGTTTTCTTATAATCTGCTCACAAGAATACCCCTTGAGCTCGACGTGTTACGGAACCGAGGGCAACTTTTTCAAGAAGTTAGCGGCGGTAAAATTCAAAATACTTACACAATTAAGATATTGAACATGGATCTTCACGATCACACCTACAAACTGAGCGTGGAGGGTCTACCGGAGGCTGTGGTGGTGCCAAATTCGGATATATTTGTTAAGGGAGGAGAGATCGGTGAAATAGCAGCGAATGTCATCGTAGATCCTGATTTATTGACGAGTAGCAATACGAAAATTGAATTTTCTGTACAAACTATCTTCGGGGAAGGTTCCACGCTGAAGGCTAGTAGCCATAGTCGCTACCTCGGCCCGCAACCCCTAGCAGGACCATAACAATGAGTGAAACATTAAATCATAAAGTCATGCCAGGTACGGAAAGCGCTACCGCAGCTGATCATTGGTATCTCCATTTCTGGCCCTGGGTGCTAATTGCTATCCCGTTTTCAGCGGTACTGTTCGGCATACTGATGATAGTGATGGTTGCCAGTTACCCTGATGATCTTGTTGCAGATGAGTACTACAAAGATGGAATGGCAATTAACCAAATAATGACGCTCGACAAGAATGCGGCCAAGATGGGCGTGACGGCGAGGATGCTCGACAGTGATGGAGATTCGCTAAGGTTTCTCGTTGAAAATGCTAACGACTCAGCTTTGTTGTTAAAGCTATACCACGTGACCGACAGTGAACTTGATACTTCAATCGTGCTTTTTCCGCTGGATGACGGTATTTACGCTTCCGCTGCAGTTCCCGCTGGCGGAGAATTAGACGAAAATTCAGCAAACAAAATGACAGCGAATGAAATTTTGTCAAGTAACGGAATTTGGTATTTGGAATTAAATGGTGCAGAAGCCTCTTGGAGGCTCCGAGCTCGGATTAAGGCACCAATTTCCTCGCTCTTGATGGAGGCGAAATGAGCCCATTGGCGTCAAGGGTTGTTCCTGAAACAATACCCAAGGACAAAGTGCCCAGTGCTGGTTCGGCCGCATACGAGGGCACAAACGACTGGACGCATGAGAGGAAAAAGACGCTCGAGTTTAAAGAAAGCGTCAGCGAATTTGGTGATCTCAAACGGCTTGCCTTGCGCGTGCCAGATATTAGGTGCGCGGCTTGTTCGCTAAAAATTGAAACACATTTGTTGACTTTATCTGGCGTAGAAAAAGTGCTGACAAGTCATGCGGACAAACGCGTAATCGTCGATTTCAAAGGCGGAGATCCACTTAACATCATTGGTGAGATTGAATCTCTAAATTTTACGGTGATGCCTGATCGGCTTAATTTAGCGCAGAAGGCGCTGGAGGCCGAGTCGAAAGCAATGCTTGCTCGCCTAGGCGTCGCGGGGATTGGGATGATGCAGGTGATGATGTTTGCATTCGCCGATTACTTTTCAGGTTCAGCTGGTATAGAGGAGGCATACGAGGTTTTATTACGCTGGGCAAGTCTGTTCATTGCTTGCCCAATTGCTTTATACAGCGCTGCGCCCTTTCACCAAGGTGCTATCAGAGATATTAAAAATCGTAACTTCGGGATGGACGTGCCTGTATCTATCGCCATTATGGCCGCCTTTACCCTCAGCCTGATAAATACTGTTAGTGGTTCCGGTGTCGTCTATTTTGATTCCGTTAGTATGTTTACCTTCCTGTTACTGATTGGCCGTTATGTTGAGCTCCAATCAAGAAAGCAGTACCAGCAAAGCCAATCACTGGCCGAACACCTCCTGCCAGTCACAGTCCGTTTAGAAAATGGTGAAACTGTGCTGGCTCGAGATATATCACCGGGCATGGTCATAGAGGTATTGTCTGGTGAATTGATCCCGGTCGATGGCGTAATCATCAAGGGTGCCTGTCATGCGAATGAAGCTGCGTTCACTGGAGAAAGTTTGCCGGTGTCAAAAGAAGTTGGTAGCAAGGTTTTCGCAGGTTCGGAAAACCTCAACGGCACAGTAAGTATTGAAGTCAGCACAGAAAGCGCAATGTTTGTTATCAACAAAATTTCTGAGCTGTATATTGAATCCAGTAGTTTTAAACCTGAATTCTCGATCTTTGCGGACAAGGTGGCGAAGCACTTTGTACAGTTCATACTGACAGCAGCCTGTTTTAGCGGAATTTATTGGTATTTCGACGGCAGACACGACTGGTTTGCGGTTTCACTGACGGTGCTTGTTGTCTCATGTCCATGTGCTTTCTCGCTCGCCACGCCAGTTGCTTATTCCGTAGCAGTTTCAGCGCTTCGGAACATAGGCGTCGTTGTGACGCGAGGGGATTTTCTCGAACGGTTAGCCACTGTGGACAGATTGGTTTTCGATAAGACAGGCACCCTGACCAATGGTGCTGTTTCTATTGAATCCATTGAGCTCTTATCCGAATACACTGCCAGAGAGGTGTTGGAAATAGCCGCAGCGATGGAAAAGGGAAACTATCACCCTATCGGTCGTGCTTTTGAAGCAGAAACAAAAATGGTTGCAAAGAAGCAGACTGTGGTTCCGGGATTTGGTGTCGAGGCAGAAATAGGTGGAAAAACTTATCGAATAGGCAAGCCCTCCTGGGTAAATGTTCAGTACGATTTCAGACCGAGGGAAGGTATCTGGGTGCTGCTGGGTTGCGAAAGACCCATCGCCCTCATTCGTCTGGCGGATGGCGTGAGGAGTGACGCGGGACAACTCGTGAGTGCGCTCAAACAGCAGGGGTATTCAATGTCAATGTTGACCGGGGATAGCGAGGCTGAAGCCGACCGTGTTTGTCAGACAATCGGCCTAGCTGACTGTTTGAGTAATATGACGCCAGAGCAGAAGGTGGCAAGAGTGGCTGCCTGGCAAAAACAGGGCGAAAAGGTTGCGATGATTGGAGACGGCATAAACGATGCCGGTGCAATGGGCATTGCCGATGTTTCGATAGCTGTCAGCCCGGTCGATGTTTTTGTGCAGGAGGCAGCAGATTCAACCTTGCTTTCTGGTGATATCGCGATGGTTTCCAAACTCACGCAGTTCTCTCGGAAGCTGAAAGCCGTTATTGGGCAGAATATCTTTTGGGCTGTAGGTTACAACGTTTGTCTCGTGCCGTTGGCCATTACTGGAATGATACAACCATGGATGGCAGCACTAGGTATGTCGTTGAGTTCGCTATTCGTGATCTTAAACGCTAACAGATTAAGAAGGGTGAGCATCTGATGGAAATTTTGTTCGTTCTCATTCCCGTGAGTCTAATGATCGTCTTGCTCGCTCTGTATGCGTTTGTGTGGTCCGTAAACAACGGTCAGTTTGACGACCTTGAGAAGGAAGGCCAGCGGATATTATCAGCCGAGGGAGCTGAAGCTGAGCGAAGGCAGTATGGCGTCGAATCAAGTGTTGTGAAAGACAAAAACAACACTCAAGTAAATCAAGAACAAGACTAATGTCTACTTTGATACAGGAGAAAGGATCATGATTCATGTACTCGGGCTGTTTTTTAGCCCTAAACAGGAGTGGGATAAGATCAGAATGGATGGCGACAGTATCGTGTCACATTACCTGGCTTTCGTCATCTGGATATCTGCTGTAGCGCCGGCAGCTTGGTATTACGGTTCAACCCAGATTGGTTGGCAGCTGGGTGACAGAGTTATTCGCCTGACTTCGGAGAGTGCCATGGAAATTATGGTGCTTTTTTATCTGGCGATACTAGTTTGTATTGGGGTATTGGGCTACATGGTGCATTGGATGTCGGAAACCTATGAAGCAAAAGACTCTTCAATCGCCAAAGGCGTTGGTATAGCCGCTTACACCTGTGTGCCACTCTTCATTTGTGGTTTGACTGGTCTTTATCCTATTTTGTGGCTGGACATGTTGCTGGGCTGCGCAGCTGCCGCATATGCCGTTTATTTGTTATACATTGGCGTGCCAATCGTGATGCAGATTCCCGCGGAACGAGGCTTTCTATTCGCTTCGGCGATGGTTGGCGTCGGTCTTGTGATGTGCGCGGCATTGCTAGGTGCCACCGTCATACTTTGGGAAATGGGTGCGATGCCAGTTTTTGTTGAGTAGCGAAAAAACATTTTATTAGCCGTCATACACACGATGGCCAATATAGTTAGCTGACAGGGTCTGATGTTTTCACTAAAGATGAGCGGTGCGCCAACCTCCCGATTCCGGTCGTAAAATCAGAAACGGGAGTGAAGTTACCACGCTTGAAGAGACAAGCGCTTTATCGGCACTACATAGTGACGAGCTATGCAGGATTGCTTTAAATCTACTCAGGTAAACCCAAAACACGTTTGCTGATGATGTTCATCTGAACCTCGTTGGTGCCACCATATATTGTGACAGCGCGGCTAGTGAGCCAGTTTTTGGTAATTTCGAGTTCCTGCTCGTCGAAGCCCTCACCCTGCCAGCCAGCGCCTTGCGTGCCCATGAGCGTGGATTTTAGCTCAGAGCCGTTACGCGCGAGATTAGCCCCAACGAGTTTAAAGATAGAGGTCGCTGCTCCAGGCGTTTTGCTGCTGCTCATTTCTTGCGTGACTCGCTTTGTTGTTAACTGAAACGCGCGTTCCGTCATCGAGTGGTTGAGTATTGTCTCTCTGGCGCCATTGTCGGCGATTTTGCCCTCCGACTCACCAATGTACTCTTTGGCAAGTTTGGCGAATTCATTAACCTTCTTAACTGGTTTTTTCTTTTTCTTGTCGTTGGCGCTGCCTGAAAGTCCACCGATACCTGATCGCTCAAACTGCAGCAATCTTTTGCCTACGGTCCAGCCTTTATTCAACTCTCCGACAAGGTCTTCGCGTTTCGCGACAGCGTTATCGAGGAAGGTCTCGCAAAATGGTGACGAACCGGAAATAAGTTGAATCGGTTTGATCGTAACACCAGGCTGATGCATATCGAGTAAGACGAAGCTAATGCCATCATGTTTCGCAGCCTCGAAATCAGTCCTAACCAGCGCGAACATCCAGTCCGCGTATTGCGCGCCAGACGTCCAAATTTTTTGACCATTAATAATAAAGTTATCGCCATCGATGAGCGCTTTGGTTTGCAGCGCTGCTAAATCAGAACCCGCGCCCGGCTCGCTGTAGCCTTGGCACCAATTGATCTCACCGCTAACGATTTTTGGCAGATGTCGCTGTTTTTGTTCCTCTGTGCCAAGTTCGAGAAGCGTGGGGCCAATCATGCTGAGTCCCATCCCTGTGCTCGGGGGTAGTGCCTTGATTCGTGACATCTCCTGCGAGAGTACGGCCCTGTGTTCCGGGTCGAGACCGCCACCCGTGTATTCTTTTGGCCAGGCCGGTGCTGTCCAGCCCCGAGCGGCCATTGCTTCAAGCCATGCCCTGGCATCATCTGTATCGTAATACTCGTGTGCGTCCTCCCAATGAAAATGTTGGTTTCTCATCGACTGAGGGCAGTGCTGCTCAAGGAATTCTCGTGTTTCTTCCCGGAAGATATCTAACTCTGACATAGGGCTACTCTTTGCTAAATCTAAATTTCAGCGGGGAGTAGGCCATATTTTTAGCAAAGTGAATATTACTATTCGCAAAGGTAATGTGCCTAGATATCGTCGCACATAAAAGTGGTCCAAATGCGTTAATGGCCTTCGGTTAATGCCTGCCAGCCGTCACTTGTCATGGGCGCTTGAAGTAGGTCAATGCCAAGTTGTCTGAGGCTATCGAGGTCGAGTTCGTCTTCGGCGTAGTAGTGTAAAACAATTTGCGTGGTGAGCGATGTCAAACCAAGGATGGTTCGTAGTTCTTGTTTGGGACTGGTTAGGAAATGGGAATCCAGCAAAATAGTGTCAACTTCCTCGCCTACGTCTAGCACAGACTCCAATTCTCCCAGCGTCTTGGCCTTCAAAAGGACCTTGTCGTCTCTGATGTCAAGGTTTTCAATATCATCATTGTCGATGCCGAGCGTCAGTATTTTTGTAGTCATGTCCGGAAATGTCTCAAATATGTGACAGATATCATTCCTCTTCAGAAGGGCTAAGTCATTGACGCAGATCAATGAGAAGCTTGAAGGAATTAGGCAGACTAGTCCCCACTGATGTGAGTCAACAAAACGGAGGAAAAGCGATGATCCTGGAACCGGAAGATGCAAAAACAATGAGGAACATCGGGATCAACGTGCTAAGTCTAATCGGCGTGATGGTAATCCTTATCATCGGCTCGCTGATAATAGGCTGATTCATTAGGTAAGGCGTAGGTTTAACAGTTTTAGGGGTCTTAGCCCACTAACGGGTTTTGGCGATTGTTTCAGGGTGCAGTCACCTTGACTTGGGTTTTGACCCCTTCTGTTGACCTGACATTCCGACATTCAGTCACCTGTCCAGCTTTCGCTGGTCAACTCATGACCGAAATTCACAACCTTCGCTGTGGGCGATATCACAGAGTTTTTTGAGATCGAGAATCTGTAACTCTTTTCCATCGACTTTTAATATTTCATTTTGCTGAAGACGAGTGAATACGCGGCTGACAGTCTCAACCGCAAGGCCAAGATAGTTCCCTATATCGGTTCTGGACATGGGCAAACGAAAGCTCGTTGGAGACAACTTCCTTCTTTGATAGCGTTCAGAAAGATTTTGTAGGAAGGTTGCGATGCGCTCTTCCGCTGTTTTTTTGCTAAGCAATCTATGGAACTGCTGATCGGTGTTAATTTCTTTGCTCAGGGTTTTGTACATATGAGCTTGCAGATTGTGAATATTTGCGGACAATTCGGTAACTTGTTTGAACGGTAGTTCGCATACTGCAGATGTTTCTAGTGCTTTAGCGGAACAGACGTAGGCTTCACTGTGTATAGCATCTAGCCCAAATAGCTCGCCTGGCAGATAAAAACCGATAACCTGCTCTTCACCGTTTTGATCTACAGAGTAAGCTTTAATGGCGCCTGATCTGACAGCATATAAGGAAGTAAACTTTTGACCTTCTTCAAATACGGGTTTGTTCCGTTGAACGGCTCTTCCCCGCTGAACTTTTGAATCGACAAGGTCAATTTCTTCTGGGGTCAACGACTGCGGAACGCAGATCACGTTGAGACTACACGCGTGGCAAGTCACGCTGTGATTTTGGACTTTATTCATAGTTCAGGTCCCAAAGTACAAATAGCAGGATAATCGTTAAAGAGTAATAAAGTATTCAAGATAGCAGATCATCCAATGTGATATCTCGTGAGTATAATCAGTAATTTCAATAAGTTTGGTATAGAAAGTTATGTCATCAAGTGTAGTTAAAGGGAATCAATCCCATAATTCAATCATTATATGGTTAACCATGGTTTGTTCAATGGTGGTACTGATGATTGTCGTTGGTGGAATCACTAGATTGACGGGAAGCGGCCTTTCGATGGTTGATTGGCGACCAATTATGGGAGTGCTGCCGCCAATTTCCGAGGTCGAATGGAATGCGGTTTTCCTAGCCTATCAGCAGTTCCCGGAGTACCAGCAAACCAACCAGAATTTAACGCTGGAAGGTTTTAAGCAAATCTTTTATTGGGAATATGGTCATCGAGTGCTGGGCCGCCTGATTGGACTTGCGTTCTTTTTGCCATTTCTTGTTTTCGCTTTGATGGGGAAAATCAAGGGTTCGTTGGCGATAAAGCTAACTATTGGGCTTGTCCTCGGTGGTTTGCAAGGATTGATGGGGTGGTACATGGTCAAAAGTGGCCTGGTGGACATACCACGGGTGTCCCACTACAGGCTTGCTGCCCATCTGCTTCTTGCTATGCTGATACTTTCTTATCTGAGCTGGATAATTTTTGAGCTTCGCGAGAAACAGCCGTCAATGCCGCACTCGCCTTTATTTTCTAGGCTAGTTTACGGTCTTGCCGGTGCCTCTGTACTTCAGATTCTTTACGGCGCGTTTACCGCGGGAAGCCGAGCAGGCTATGGGTACAACACTTACCCATTGATGAATGAAAGCTGGATAGCTGAAGCTGTGTTCTATCTTGACCCATGGTGGCTCAATCTTTTTGAAAGCACCGCGACGATTCAGTTTGTGCATCGTTGGTTGGGCGCTGTTGTGCTGCTGCTAGCGTTGGCAGCCTTTTTTGTGTCTTACACGGATGAGGCACTAAAGAAGTTGCGAAAATACACGATGACTTTGATATTGGTAATATCCGCGCAATATCTATTGGGTGTGTTTACGTTGATTCAGATAGTGCCTCTTGGGCTCGCAAGTATGCACCAGTTTGGCGCATGTGTTTTACTCGTCGTGCTAGTCAGAACGCTGTATATCGTAAAAAAGTCCAGCTGACGGGAAAAGATTTGGTGTGAAGATTTGTCTTGGTCAAATAAACACAACACCCGGCGATTTTGCCGGCAATCTTGATGCTTTAAAAAAAGGCATCGATGTCGCAAGCACTGCGCAGTGTGATGTCGTTGTATTTCCTGAGCTCTGTATACCAGGTTACCTTAGCCAAGACCTTCTATACCGACCACGGTTTATCGATAGAAATTTGGCCGTGCTCGACGAATTAAGGGAATACACTCAGAACCATTGTGAAGGCTTGCACGTGGTTTGTGGTTACGTCACACGAAACGACGGGATAGGAAAACCTTTTTACAATGTCGCTGGTGTGCTTCTCGAAGGCCAATTGATCGGCGAATATCGCAAGCAGCTCCTCCCGTTTTATGATGTGTTTGATGAATTAAGATACTTTGAGCCGGGTCGGGAGCTTTTTACCTTCGAAGTTAATGGGCAACAAGTGGGTCTATCAATATGCGAAGACTTGTGGAACGACAAGGGCTCTGATGGCTACAACTATGCAAACAATCCCTACGCACGATACCGAGCGATGGATCTGGACGTGCTTGTTTCATTGAATAGTTCACCATTTGTCCATGACAAACCTGTAAATCGGCTGGAGAATATTGCGCCGGGCACAAAGCGCTCATCGGGGGTGGATGGGGGAAAAGATTTGACACTTGTCTATGTGAATCAACGCGGAGGACAAGACGAGTTAGTCTTCGATGGTCAAAGTTTTATTGTCAGCGGCGGAGACCTTATGCATCTCAGTGAGTCCCTTGATGAGGACACATTTGATGTTGTTGATCTTTCGAACAGTCAACCCGTAATCGCAGATGTTGCTAACCCGGAGAATAAGGCCGACCTTTATAACCGAGCGCCACAGTTGAAAGACTTACTGGTACTTGGATTGAAGGACTACTTGCAAAAGTCTGGTTTTGATCAGGTTGTGCTCGCCTCGAGTGGGGGTGTCGATAGCGCTGTTGTTTGTATGTTGGCGTGTGAAGCTGTCGGCGCAGAAAATGTTCATGCCATTCGTATGCCCTCAATTTATAGTAGTGACCATGCTTCAGCTGATGCAAAAGCATTGCACAGAAAGTTGGGCTGTTGGGACTACGAAGTCGAGATTGAGCATGAACCGATGATCAATATGTTGCACGATCGTTATGAACGGTATTCAGAGGACAGAAATAACCTTGTCGCCAGAAAGATGGCCAACAATAGCTACGCAAGTGTGGCTGACGAAAACATACAGGCCAGGTTAAGAGACCTTTACTTAATGCACTTTAGCAACGCCTATGGAGCTATGCCTCTATCCACAGGTAATAAAACGGAGTCGGCATGTGGATACTACACTCACTTTGATATGAACTTCAGTTATGCCCCTATTAAGGATATTTACAAGTTCCAAGTTTTTGATCTGGCGCGAGCCAGCGACGCGATTCCCGACAACATATGGCAAAAACCTCCCAGTGCGGAACTTGCACCGAATCAGACTGACGAGGCTTCTCTGCTTTCCTATGCCGTACTCGATCCTATCGTGCAGTCTCACATAGAAGACCAAATGTCTGAGTACAGTGCGTTCGTCGGCTGGGTCGCCGAAATGACGTCAAACAGTAAGAAAATATCAAATGATCTTGATTTTTTACTAGACTGGGTCGACAGCGATGGTGCTGAGGTTGCTTATCAGCGAATTATCAGTTTGATTGGTAAGATGGAATACAAGCGAAGACAAACTTGCCCGGGAACCAAGGTGAGTAAAGTGGCTTTTGGGATCGGGCGTCGAATGCCAATTGTTGAAAAGTGGTCTTAGCAATTTTTGGCGCCAGCAGAAGTCATATTAAATGACATTGCGACGATATGCTTTTTGACGTTTGAGTTAAGCAGGGTAGGTGCCTCAAACGGCATCTCGAGAGACGAACCTTCTTCGAAAGTTTCTGCGGGCAACTTGCTCGGATGCGCAGTTCCGCTTTTATTTGCCCTCCAGGCTCCGTTCCAAGGGGCGCGCAGTGAGTAATCATGTGTCGCGCGCTTTGCCACCGGTGGTGGCAACCATTCGCTACATTTCTAAAAATATCCTTCAGGGTTTGTTGGATTCGATTTTAGTCGTTCACTGCCTGACTCCCGATTGCTGATTGACCACATAGACCCGTTAAGTTTCTATCTTGATATTCACAGGTGATTTATCTGCATGTTTTGGAATGATGATTTCAAGCACTCCGTGACTTGATTTGGCGCTAATGTCCTCGCAGTTAGCGAATTCTGACAAAGTGAATTGACGTAAAAATGCGCCCGAAACTCTTTCGCGACGCTTGTATGCTGCCTCATCGGTTAACGAACTACTTGTCCTCGATCCGCTGATTGAGAGGACGTTTTTTTCAATCGTAATATCAACATCAGCAGGGTCAACACCGGGAATATCAACGAGTAATCGATAGCCATCAGGGGTCTCAACGATATCAACTTCTGGAGACCATTCCTCCTGCGATGGAAATCGGCCTTGCTGGTAATTCGTGGCTGTGTCAGTCGGGTCAAAAAACCTTCCTAGATCTCTGTGTAATTGATTTAAGCCATTAAACGGTGCGTAAACATACTGGCCCATAGTGTTATCTCCTTCAGTAAAATTCTTTGATGTGTTTTTCTGCGCTTCGCATGATCATGAAATATATCCGCCTAAGGTTTATTCAAGAGCAGGCAGTGAAATAATTACAAATCAATTCCCATCGGTGCTTTGCTTGATTTCGGTCAATTGATCGTTTGGAGAGCTAACCTAAAGTATTGTCGTAGGGAGGAGAGTGTAATGAGCATAAATGCTGATGACGTAAAAGTAAGACTTGAAGGATTGCGGGATCAACTCAACGCACGCGTTGAGCGCACTTATAAACATATTCATGAGCGTGATGAACGTGTGAGTGCGGATTACGGTGAACAGTCTGTTGAAATGGAAAATCATGAATTGGTTATTATGCTTGACGCGGAAGCGCGTGAAGAACTTCGCCAGATTGACAGGGCACTTCATCGAATCGATGACGACACTTACGGTCATTGCGCCAAGTGCGGTGATTTAGTCGCAGAGGCACGATTAAAGGCCTTACCTTTCACTGAGACCTGTATCGGATGTGCAAACCGAGGAGGGTTATGAAAGCAGAGAGAGTGCTTGTCGTTATCGAGCCGGACCGTGAAACACAGCCTGCTTTAGATAAGGTTGTCCTGATTGCAGACGATGCTGATGTTGAAATCACCTTGATAGCAAGCGACTACACGGACTATTTGATCGAAGGTTACTATTTCGACGCAGCTGATCTTTCCCGATTGAAGTCAGATTACCTCGATGAGCGCAGGACTGCGTTGGAAGCCTTGGCCAAACCTTTGCGCAGGAAAGGACATCGCGTCAACACTAAAGCTGTGTGGGGACACCCTGGCTTTCAGGCGGTCGTAAATGAAGTCAAAGAACAGAAAATTGACCTAGTTGTTAGTCATACGCGAAAACATGGCGCCTTTTCTCGGTTGTCTTTGACGAACGATGATTGGCATTTAGTGCGTTCATGTCCGGTGCCGTTGTTGTTGGTCAAAGAAAAAGAGTGGACAGCCGATACTGTGATGTTGGCAGCGGTCGACCCCAAGCATGCAAGACATAAACCTCTTGGTCTAGATCATAAGATTCTTAATGTTGCGCTTGCTGTTGGAAAAATGATCAATAACGACGCGCATGTTGTCCACTCTTATGGCCAGATGCCATTTGCTGGCGTTTATCCCGGTGATTTAGAAGCCTCTCACAAAGCAGCATTCGAAGAATTGCTTGCTGACTTTGATATTCCTGTGGATCGACAGCATCTGATAGAAGAGGCGCCAGAATTTGGACTGAAACAGATAGAAAAGAAACTGCTGCCTAGTATCATTGTGATGGGAGCAATTTCGCGCAATGTGCTCACGGAAATTTTTATTGGCAGTACAACAGAAAAAGTTATTGACTACATGGCTTGTGACGTCCTGTTAGTAAAGCCGGATGCATAGAGATCTGTAGTCTATATTAAGCGTTGTTTTTACATAAACTCTGAGGAAAAGAATATGTTGATGTACACAAAAATTTTGATCGCCCTTGATTTTCATGCTGATAATGATGAGATCATCAAAAAAGGATTATCCTTGGCTGATTCCAATGACGCGGAGCTCTTTTTTATTCATGTCAACGAGCCGATCGCCGTTGCTTACGGTGCAGACGGGATGAGCTGGAGTGATCAAGTTGTTGTGCTTGAAACAAGTATTCGTGAAACAGCCAGAAAGAAAATGGCGGAGCTCAGTGAAAAAACAGGTGTACCTGCGAGTAGTTGTATTACGCGTGAAGGTAAACCAGCGCGAGAAATCCACGACGTTGTGAAAGAATTAAACATTGATTTGATTGTGATGGGAACCCACGGTCAAGCTGGTTTGCAGTTGTTGCTTGGGTCTACCGCAAACAGCGTTCTTCACGGTGCTACCTGTGATGTGTTGACGGTCAGGGTCGGAGATTAAGCATTACGCGCTCGATATCATATTTGATAAAACAACCCCATTGGGTGGTGATAGTGGGCAACACTCACAATGAACAAAAAAGTGCAGACTGCTGCAGCGAAAGCCGCTGTTCTCTGTGCTTTTGTTTTCCCTCTTTTTAGCGCAATGCTTCCAAATATGATGTAGAGCAGTAAAGCAAACAATTTGACCGTGAGCCATTGATTGATGAGTGGATATTGCTGAATCAAGAGAGTCAGGGTCACGGCCGAGCCAAGGAGGACGGTGTCAATGATATGGGGAGCAATCCTGTTTACCCTCGCTGCTAGCACCGGGTTTTCCGCGAGCATCCAGTACCCCCGTATAATGAAATAAAGCAGAGACAATGTTGCGCAGGCAACGTGTAAGTAAAAAACATAGGGGTAAATTGAAGCGCTTTCTATGATCATGTGGCGTCTGCTGTAAGATACAAAGGAATATCTACTAACGCTATTGGTGCATCTTTCATCGACTCAAAGCGTGTCATTTATTTTCTGGTACGGAAGGGTCGTTTCTACTAACAAGATAACAATGTCGATTAAGCGAGCCTGATCTTTGGCCATATTTGTTATCCAATTTTGATTGCCCAGAAATGGATAAACACATGGAAGTCTGTGTCAATTTCGCTTGGTTTTGGGTGCTGCCATTGTTTAAAGCAGAGAGACGTTTTTGGCATACCAGTTGTTTGTATTCGGGATATTCTTGAGGGTTATTATAGACTACCAAGACGTTGATTAAGACTGGTAATTCGGAAAACTTCGTTTGTTGATGTGGCATGATATGGTCTCGCGATAACCGAAGTTAACACTCGGTGTTGAAGCAGAATACTTTCTCTTCGATCCCGAAACACGAGATTTGATCGTCGATCCGCGTGCCAGACATGATCCGCGAATAATGGACTTGTGTACAAACGTTAAGCATGCGGTCAGTCTTTTGGTTCTGAGTGTGTGTCTGCTTTGGGTGCTGTATAGCTTGCGAGAAGATAAACAGCACCGGCGGGTCGGTCCAAATACGCTGGTAGCCGAGAACAGTTGGCGATCGATACTTTACACCTACGGACGCGGCAATCGTGCAGTAGCCAAGGGGAAACTCATTCCCTTTAATGAACCGATTTGTGAGATTATAAGCTCATCCAACAAGGTGCTGAAGACCTTGTCTGTCTGAAAGCTATTAACGAACGGCAACAAATACCGAAAGATAGCGTAAGCGCTCATCGGTTGACGAAAATATTTGAAGAAGCGCTTGCGATAGGTTTATCTAACGATAAGGCACTAAACGACGTTGTGGATTGGCTGATTTAAGCAACATTCCGCAGCTTGCAACTATGCGATAAGGATTAAGAAACAATGGCAAAAAATGCATTTTATGCGCAATCAGGTGGTGTGACGGCGGTGATCAACGCCAGTGCTTGTGGTGTGATACAAACAGCAAAGCGTACACGTGCGATCGGTAAGGTGTATGCCGGTAAGAATGGCATCATCGGAGCACTGAAGGAGGAATTGATCGATACATCGAAAGAGTCTGCGAAAGATATTGCTGCGCTCAAATACACGCCCTCGGGCGCATTCGGCTCTTGTCGCTACAAATTAAAATCTGTCGAAGACAATCGTGCTGAATATGAGCGTATTCTGGAGGTGTTCAAGGCGCATAACATTGGTTTCTTCTTCTATAACGGCGGCGGTGACTCTCAAGATACTGCGAACAAACTCGCACAGCTAAGTCATGCATCGGGCGCTGATTTAACCTGTATTGGTATCCCTAAAACGGTGGATAATGACCTACCCTTAACTGACTGTTGTCCGGGATTTGGATCGGTAGCCAAATACGTTGCAATATCGACGCTCGAGGCGGGACTCGATGTGGCCTCAATGGCGGAATCTTCTACGAAGGTTTTTGTGCTTGAAGTCATGGGCAGGCATGCGGGTTGGATCGCCGCCGCTGGAGGTCTTGCCGGTGATGGGCGGGGTCAGCCTCCGCATATTATTTTGTTCCCTGAAATCGAGTTTGATCGAAAAGCATTCCTCAGAAAAGTCAAAGAAACGGTAAAAAAGGTCGGCTATTGTGTTGTGGTCGCATCGGAAGGCGCGCGTTATAAAGATGGACGTTTTGTTGCTGACTCGGGTCTGAAGGATGCCTTTGGTCACACCCAATTGGGAGGAGTGGCGCCCACACTTGTTGACATGATCAAGGATGCCCATGGTTATAAGTGTCATTGGTCTGTCGCGGATTATCTGCAACGAGCGGCAAGGCATATATCTTCAGCAACCGACGTGGAACAAGCCTATGCAGTCGGAAAGGCAGCGGTTGAATTTGCCGTTGCTGGGAAAAATGCAGTTATGCCGACCATTGTCAGGGGGAAAAAGCCGAAATATTCGTGGAGTATTGGAGAAGCGCCTTTGTCTAAAGTTGCTAATGTGGAAAGGATGATGCCAAGGAATTATATCTCTAAAGACGGGTATGGCATCACGGCGAAAGCGAGAAGTTATCTGCAACCGCTGATTTCTGGTGAAGACCACCCAGTCTATAAAGATGGCATGCCACAGTATGTTCGGTTGAAAAACGAATTAGTGAAGAAAAAGCTTAAGGCCTTTCGTGTTGATTAAGCGCCAAGGATCAACCAAGCGCAGCGCTGCCGGTACTTTGATACGTGAGTTGGTGTGATCTTTTCCAGTGGCAACAATCAGAGGCATATTTCAAGCGGCTACAGATTTAGTTCAGGTAGTGTAAAGAATGGCAGCAACGAACGCGGTGGATCAAATGCGCGTTTTGATGAACAGCATGATTCGCGGGCAACCTTGCAAAAACTATAAACGCGCGTTCAGCGTTGAAATGATTATAAGTGCATCATGTAAGGCCGCCACGTCGTGAGTTCTAATATAGTCTGCCCCGTTCATTGCTGCGAAAATCTCAGCGGCAAGCGTTGCTGCACCTGATTCATGCGTGTCTTTTTTTGAGATTTTGCTCAGGAAAGACTTGCGAGACACAGAGATCAGTAGTGGTAAGTCAAAACGGTTTCGAATGAGTTCGAGGTTTTGCAGCACTTTGATTGAGACGGCTTCGTTCGCCCCAAGAAAGAATCCCATGCCAGGGTCGAGAATGATTCGGTCTTTTGAAACACCCGCCTGTTCTAACGCCGCAAGTCGCGCGTCGAAGAATACTGAAATTTCATCGATAATCCGACGCGGATCAGAGTGTACTCGAGTCGCTATGCCTTTTCGTTGAATAGAATGCATTAAAAAGAGCTGACATTTTGATTCCTTGAGTTCGGGGTAAACTTCTGGATTGGCAAAGCCCTCGATGTCATTGAGGTAGTCGACGTTTGACGTTATCGCCCATAACTGGGTGGCCGGCTGGAATGTATCTATTGAAATCTGCGCGCCAGAAGCTTCCAGCTGAGGTAGAAGCGGTCTTAATCGTTCGATCTCGGTTTTAGCCGTAACGTGTTTAGCATCGGGGTGACTCGATGCTGGTCCCAAGTCGATGATGTCAGCGCCGCTCTCAATTAGCGCGAGCGCGTGGTTGATGGCAGATCGAGTCTCGAGATATTTGCCACCATCGGAAAATGAATCCTCTGTGACGTTGACAATACCAAGGATCTTTGGGCGATCGGTGCTCAGCATTTAGACCTATCCCTCGTTGCTAGTGAGTTGAAAATTTACGGGTTCTGACTTGCTTTAGCAGCGAGATATACGCTTTTGCAGCTGCTGTATCCTATTGTATCCGATGATGAGCTATGTTGATGCTACTTAACCTAGAGTGCATCGCGTGATCCTCTGGTTTAGCAAATTCCCAAACAACAGAGACTCGATTCGAATGTTACAGGGCAATGTCACTGGTGCTTTGGGGCGTCGATTTCCCACTGGTGACGCCATGTGATGACAAATTCGCCTGTCAGATCAGTCCGGTCATCAGGTGAGAACAGCACGTTTTATTCGCTGCTGTCGTTGTTGAATAGTGCTGCGAGTTATAAGTCGATAATAAAATAGTCTTTTTGTATCTACTTGTTTTCCCGTAGTCTGCACAACCTTTGGCGATGCACCGGCAAAAATCCTCGGCTAATTTCTGTATTAGTGCCACTTGGTGGGCATTTGAAAAACGAACCATCGTGATGGTCGTGCCCTGCTAAGGCTTTCAATATTGCCAGATTTGTTTTTGAACTTTCCATTTTGTGGAATTGATGTATCTAGAAACGGGAACGAAGTAAATGTATCAATATAGTCCAGAGGATCAGCGCTTGGTTAACGAGCGTGTTATGCAGTTTCGCGACCAGACAGAAAGGTTTCTTTCCGGCAAGCTGAGTGAGGACGAGTTTCGTCCGCTGCGCTTGATGAATGGTCTATACATACAACGACACGCACCGATGTTGCGAGTTGCCATCCCTTACGGCTTGCTTAGTTCAGAACAGATGCGAATGTTGGCACATATTTCTCGGAAGTATGATCAGGGGTACGGGCATCTGACCACCAGACAGAACATGCAATTCAATTGGTTAGAACTGAAAGATGTCCCAGATGTCCTTGCGGATTTAGCAACGGTGGAAATGCATTCGATTCAAACGAGTGGTAATTGCATCCGAAATACGTCGTCTGATCAATTAGCAGGTGTCGCAAAAGATGAGCTTGAAGATCCGCGTCCCTATTGCGAAATGATTAGGCAGTGGTCGACGTTGCATCCGGAATTCTCCTTTTTACCTCGTAAATTCAAAATCGCAGTCTCTGGATCAAAAAGCGATCGGGCTGCGACTCAAGTGCATGATATTGGGTTGCAGCTAGTCAAGCATGAAGAAACGAATGAAGTGGGTTTCAAAGTTTTGGTGGGCGGTGGTTTGGGCAGAACCCCGGTTATTGGCAAGGTAATAAAAAACTATTTACCAAAGAAGTATCTGCTCTCATATCTGGAAGCAATCCTGCGGATATACAATTTAGCCGGTCGCCGGGATAACAAATACAAGGCAAGGATTAAAATATTGGTGAATAGTCTTGGAATAGAAGCGTTCACTCGGCAAGTTGAAGAAGAATGGGGTCATATACGTGACGGCAGTTTGTTGATCGAAGATGCGAATATCGATGAAATGCAAAAGTATTTCCAGCCGTTTAACTACGCAAAGCAGCCAGACACAGGCTCATCGCAAGAGCTTTCTGAAAAGCTAGCAGCCAGCCCGGCCTTCGCTATTTGGTATCGCCAAAATACTCAGGAACATAAAGTCTCGGGATACAGAATTGTTACTATTTCTGTTAAAGCGCCAGAAGAGGCCCCGGGTGACCTAACAGACAAGCAAATGGACGGCGTTGCCGAGTTGGCTGACGATTTCAGTTTTAGTCGCATGAGAGTGACGCACGAACAAAATTTGGTGTTGGCCGACGTCCCAGAATCTAAGCTCCATGCGCTCTGGAAGGGGTTGTTGAGTTTAGATCTTGCTACGCCAAATGTTGGCACGCTGACGGATATGATCTGCTGCCCTGGCTTGGATTTTTGCAGTCTGGCCAATGCAAGCTCGATTCCGATAGCCAGGCAGATCAATGACCGGTTCGATGACTTGGACTACTTGTATGACATTGGTGAAATCAAGGTGAAAATGTCCGGATGCATGAACGCCTGTGGGCATCATCATGTTGGTCATATTGGTATCTTGGGCGTCGATAAAAAAGGCGAGGAGTGGTACCAGATTACAATCGGTGGTTCCGCCGAAGAAGAGACTTCTCTCGGAAAAATTATCGGACCATCTGTCGCAAAAGAGAATGTCGCCGAAACGATTGCTACCTTGTTAAAGACTTATGTTGAGCGAAGAGAAGAGCAGGAAACGTTTCTTCAGTCCGTCAGACGACTTGGGGTTGCGCCATTTAAAGAGGCTGTGTATGCGTAAGACAATTATAAAGGACGATGAACTTGTTGAGGATCGTTGGTCGCTAGTCCCACCCGCGGACGAGACCGTCCGTGAAACCGAATGTTTGACAAAAAATTTGATCATTCCGTTCGAGCAATGGAAGCAGGATCGAGAATCACTTCTGGCTGCCGATGGCCAAAAGGGCGTGTTTATCAGCAATGATGATGATGTGCTGGAACTTGCTAACGACATTGCCGTGCTCGATTTGATCTGTATCGAGTTCCCGGCTGCAGGAGATGGTCGAGGATATAGTCAGGCCAAGTTGCTAAGAGATAGGCTGGGCTTCACAAAGGAGATTCGCGCGATTGGCGAAGTGCTTACAGACCAGTTGTTTCTTATGCGAAGGTCAGGCATCAATGCCTTCGATTTGCAGGCTGGTCAGGATCTGGATGCGTCGCTGGAGCGACTGCAACCATTTTCTGTTTCCTACCAATAAGTCA
Source organism: Candidatus Azotimanducaceae bacterium (assembly GCA_965657335.1). Taxonomy (GTDB): domain Bacteria; phylum Pseudomonadota; class Gammaproteobacteria; order Pseudomonadales; family Azotimanducaceae; genus UBA4582. The sequence goes on along the minus strand of CBFHOH010000009.1, from coordinate 52,175 downwards.
TGTGTAGTTAAAGGGTGGACTACTATCCTATATTTTTAAAGTTAGTTGGAAAACACTGCTTAGTCGTTGGTGGTGGTGAAGTTGCCAGCAGAAAAATCGCAACGCTAATCGAAGCCGGGGCGATTGTGACTGTTGTGGCTCCGTCGATCACAACAGAAATTGTCAGTTGGTTAGAAGCTGGCTCAATTTTCGTCCATCGTCCAGACGAATATCATGTTTCTGATCTCGACCAGCAGCTGCTGGTTGTCGCGGCAACCGATTCGACAGAGGTAAACCGGCAGGTGTTTGAAGATGCGGAAGAAATTGGCGTATTGGCTAATGTTGTGGATTCTCCTGAGCTCTGCCGATTTATACTGCCAAGTATTGTGGATCGATCGCCATTGATGTTTGCTATTTCTTCCGGAGGCGCTGCGCCAGTGCTTGCAAGAATGGCTAGACAGAAACTCGAAACGCTCATTCCATTCGGTTGGAGTGATCTGGCCTCATTCGCCGGCTCCTTGCGCTCCCATGTAAAATCTAAGTTAGATTCTGTCGATTCGAGAAGACGGTTTTGGGAATCTTTTTTTGAGGGCCCCATCGCTAATCAAGTGATGAACGGACGTTCTGATGAAGCAGCTAAATCATTTCACTCCTCGCTAGACGCAGCGGCGGAGCGCCAGAACGTTTTAACCGATAACGCTCAATCAGGCGAGGTCTACCTGGTTGGAGCGGGTCCGGGTGATCCAGAACTACTGACGCTAAAAGCACTTCGCTTGATGCAGCAGTCAGACGTTGTTTTGTACGATAACTTAGTGTCTAAAGATATTCTTAGCTTGATTCGTAGAGACGCAGAAAGAATATCTGTTGCTAAAGCGAAAGGACGTCATTCAATAGCTCAGGAAGAAATCAACGGAGAGCTTGTTCGCTTAGCTAAAGAGGGCAAGAGAGTTTGTAGGCTGAAGGGCGGAGATCCGTTTATATTCGGACGAGGTGGTGAGGAGCTTGTTTCACTGGTCGAGGCAGAAATTCCATTTCAGGTAGTACCAGGCATTAGTGCTGCAAATGGTTGTGCCGCTTACGCGGGAATACCACTGACACATCGTGATTTTGCCGATAGCGTGACTTTCGTCACCGGCCACAGAAAAAATCGCAGTTACTTTGACTTACCCTGGGAATCACTTTCTACTGATCGGCAAACATTGGTTTTTTATATGGGGCTGACAAGTGCAGCGCTGATCAGGGATAAGCTGATTGGTTCAGGTATGCTGCCAACGACACCGGTCGCAGTGGTCGAGCAGGGCACAAGGATCGACCAGCGTGTCCTTGTGACGAGCCTGCAGGCGCTTGCTGAAGAAATTGCAGCAACCGGTCTTGTGTCGCCAGCGTTAATCATAGTCGGTGGTGTTGTCACTCTCACGGAATCGTTGAGCTGGTTTGGCACCAATCTGATCTCTTCGAAAGATGCGGTCGCGTAAGCGCGAGTTGATCACAAAGCTAGCGACCCTTGGCAGATGCAAAGCATAAAAAAAGCCGGTATCAAATCAGCGATTCGATACCGGCTTTGTTTTTTAAGGCTAGCCTTTTTTGTCGAGTATAGCCTATAGCAATGGTGCAATAACGAGACTAACGATAGCCATAACGTTGATCAAAATGTTCATTGCGGGTCCCGAGGTGTCCTTGAAAGGATCGCCTACGGTGTCTCCAACAACAACAGCCTCGTGAACGTCAGAACCTTTACCACCAAGATTGCCCTTTTCGACATACTTTTTGGCATTGTCCCAAGCGCCGCCGGCATTTGCCATCATCAGTGCGAGTAAAACACACCCAAGCAGTGCGCCGGCAAGCATACCGCCGAGACTTTCACCGCCGAGCCCAAAGCCAACAACAGCTGGCATAGAGACAGCGATAACGCCTGGAAGAATCATTTTCTTAAGTGCTGCCTGAGTAGCGATGTCGATACATTTGGCGTGATCAGGATCAGCTTTACCTTCCATCAATCCTTCTATTTCACGGAACTGGCGACGAATCTCTTCGATCATCTCCATTGCAGCATCACCCACAGAGGTCATGGTGATAGAGGCGATCAGGAATGGTAAACAGCCTCCGATAAACATCCCAACGAGCACTTGGGGGTTTGACAATTCCAAACCAAAGTCAGGGTACTTGTAGTGCATCGTCTCTACGAAAGCGGCGATGATAGCAAGCGCTGCGAGCGCCGCGGCGCCAATTGCAAATCCCTTACCAATTGCTGCCGTGGTGTTACCAACCTCGTCAAGACCATCGGTTATTTCACGGATATCTGCACCCAACCCGCCCATTTCTGCGATGCCGCCAGCGTTGTCTGCGACGGGACCGTAGGCATCGAGTGCCATTGTCATGCCAACCGTTGCCAACATACCTACAGCTGCGATACCAACGCCGTAAAGACCAGCTAGTTCGGTGGAGATGTAGATAATTGCGCTGATAGCGACGATAGGAATTACAACAGACTGCATGCCGACAGCAAGGCCGGTAATCATAACGGTTGCCGTGCCTGTTTTGCCAGATTCAGCAATTCGAATAACGGGGCTTTTAGCCGTGTAATATTCTGTTACAAGACCAATGAGTACGCCGCCGCCTGTGCCCGCGACAATTGCCCACCAAACGTCACTCTTGATACCCATCGCTTCGGTGAGGAAGTAAGCACCAACAACCAGAGCAACAGCGCTTAGCTGGTGACCCACGCGTAATGCAGTTTCCGGTGCACTGTTAGACATGGCTCGAACAATTAAGATGCCGATAACTGAACAGATAAGTCCAAATGAGGCCAGTGCTAACGGTAAAAACATAAGCGCCTGTTGGCCTTTCGTTGGGTCCATGGTCAGCGCTGCAATGCCGTACTCGGCACCAACTGCCATTGTGGAGGCGATCGCGATGGTTGCAATCATGGAGCCACAGTAAGATTCAAAGATATCCGACCCCATACCTGCTACATCACCGACGTTGTCGCCGACGTTGTCTGCAATGACGCCAGGGTTGCGGGGATCATCCTCAGGGATGCCAGCTTCGACTTTACCCACAAGGTCAGCACCAACATCCGCACTTTTTGTGTAAATGCCGCCACCGACTCGCGAAAAGAGTGCAACTACGGATGCGCCCATGCCGAAGCCGTGAATCGCATGAAGCGCTTCAATATCGCCACCGAAGAACCAGTACAGTGAACCCAAGCCCAGAAGACCAAGTGATGCAACACAAAGACCCATGATAGAGCCACCGTAAAACGCGACGGTAAGTGCACTTGCTGCGCCTGATTCCTGAGCCGCGACAGTGGTACGAACATTTGCTTTGGTTGCCGAAAACATGCCGAGATAGCCAGCAAGTCCCGATGAAATTGCACCAACGGCGAACGACAGAGCCGTGCCTTGACCAAGTGCAAAGTAAAGAATGATAAGAAGCGGCAGGGCAAACATCGCAAGCATTGCGTATTCTCTGTTCATGAAGACCATTGCGCCTTCATGAATTGCCTTGGCTATCTTTTTAAGTGCATCATCGCCGTCTGAAAACTTTGTCATCAGTAGGTAAATGACGAATGCACAGACTAGTCCCAGCACACCAATAATTGGTGGCAAGTTAGTAATTTCGCTCATAGTGAATTCCGGTCGGATTATTTTTAGTGTGTCAGCCCAATCGAGACTCTTAGTGGTCTCTCAGGATCGTGCCTATAGTACAAAAGTGATCGCCAGTCTTGAACTATAAATGTGTAGTTTTGGCTACTTTCTCGCAATTTTTACGGGATTTGGCGACAGAATCCAAATTTATGAGGTCCGATCGCGGTAATTTCAGATTTTACAGGTGTCTGACGCACCTGAATGCATTCGTTTAAAACGCAGGTTCGTGGAGGTGGATTGCTGACATTCGCACAATATCGAATCAAAAAGTGTCCGCTTGATGACTGTTAAAAGAAATAGCTGGCTTCCCTTTATGGTTGTACCAATCAGGTGCTCGCTAGCCGTCCTGAAGTAATCTTCTTAGATCGATAATAGCGGCGTTTGCTCGGGAAATGTGTGCTCCCATGACCAGAGAGTGATTTGCCACCAGTCCAAAACCGCTGCCGTTGAGTATGATAGGACTCCAGAGCGCATCTTGTGTCGGTTCAAGCTCACGAATGATTTGTTGAAGGCTTACAAGTGCATTTTTTTTCTCAAGTACGTCGCCGAAATCTGTTTCAATTGCTTTTAACAGGTGAAGCAACGCCCAAGTAGTACCGCGGGCTTCGTAGAATACATCGTCCAGTTCAGACCAGGGGGTTTTTACCTCGACATCGCTTGCAGTTCCGGTTGATTGTCGCGCGGCAGCATCTCCGGCGAGAGAGACGTCTAGCTGACGCTTGCCGACGCTGGTGCTGAGTCTTTGCGATAAGCTGCCCAGTCTGGTTTCAACCTCTGAAAGCCAAGCGCGTAAGTTATCGGCTCGCGCATAAAACTGGGCCGATTGCTGTTCAGTGTCGCCTAGTCGTTGCAGGTAGTCTGCAAGTGCCGTGTTGCCTTGTTTATACTCAGATTCTGTTTGCGGAAACGCCCAACTGTTTGTATCAAAATAAAACTGGTTTTCAGCTGTCGTCAGGGCGGGGTCCTCGGTGGACTGAGACTGCGAGCGGCTCATGTTGTTCCGCAGGGTTCGTGTCATGTCGCGCACTTGTACAATAACGCCATATTCCCAGTTGGGCACATTATCCATCCAGATGCTCGGGGGAGCCACGTCATTAGTGAGATACCCGCCGCGTTTATTCAGCATTTTCTCGGCCAGCGCCATCGTGGTTGAAACCGTCGTACTTCCGATTACGGTGTTCACGCCATAGCGTTGGGTGGTTTGCTGCGTCACAGCGTGAATATCGAAAGTGTCCGGTTCTGTGTCCCAAATAAAACCAACGATGGCCGAGATAAGAACGATGATGATGGCGATACCGGCAAGGGTCTTGCCTATCCTGCCCGCGGTGCCATTGGTTTCAATTTGATCGTTGACGCTGGTTTTCAGTTTATCAAACACTTTTTCGTTGGCCTTAAGTAAAACAATTTAGTCATGTTAAGGATCCTGTGGGAAATTGCCAACATCGGCGGCAGGGCGAATCAATAAACAGCCGATCGTCGTTATAATGCCCACGAACAGAGAAAGCTTACGGTGAGTTAACTCTCTAATGCGATGCTTTTCTGCGGCAATAGGCGCCACAATGGTAATCAGGGGATAATAAGGGTGATACCTGGTTTTGATCGTTGTTCAAATTGTGCTTTGACACGATTGATCGTTCGGGCATTTAATTGTTGATAAATCCATCGCCCCTCAGAGTCGCTTCGAGCAGATATAATGATGTTCGCGTTAGTTTCCTGAATCCGATGAGCTACCGCAGTCAGCGCTTGTTGAGTCTCTGCTGACTTACCCTTGAGTCCCGTAGGCTCCAACGAATAGAATTCTTCACCAGCATTTCGGTATTCAGCAATTCTAGTTTCAACTGCTAAGATATTGGGGTGAGTGTCATCGACTGATCGTGCTTTATTGAGATAATTGACGGCAGCCCTAAAGTTACGTTTGGCTAGGCTGTCTAAAGACCAGTCCAGGTATTCTTCGACGATGTTCGTTATACCCGTATGAGCGTCCTCGTTAGTTGGATCGATAGCGAGCACCTGCAGGTACCGAAAATATGCGTTGTCCTCAATGGGAGTGGTCAATCGATTTTCGATAAAAGCAAAGTATGCTTCTTCAAGCAGCGGTTGAATTCTCGGATCCTGAGTTCGGGTTGCCGTGGTGGTGACGATTTTTTGGGCGGCAGCGGGTTTACTTGGTTCGGGATTAACAGCTTTACATCCAGTGAGCACAATCAACACGCTGCATAAAATAATTGCAGTAGCGCGGGTGTTCCGGAAGCTGGAATGCGGAAACTTTGTGGATTCTAATTTGGCGTTCACTGTCGAAACTTTAAAGGATTGTGGTTAGTTAAATGTGTAAAGATGTTGCCCGTCAAAAGATGATTACAGGAACTTGCGTCCAATGCCAACTCGAGTGATACATTTTTTTCGCATTTTTGTGTTGATGATGACAACGCAAACCTCTGTTGCTGAAACGGCTTTGCCGAGCTTTAGCGGCTTCGGAGACTCGAATTTCCTTGAAGTTGATAAAGCCTTCAACCTTTCGTCGCTGATTAACGCTGAAAAAGTCATCTTAAGATGGCAGATAGCGCCGAAGTATTATCTATACCGGCACCGACTTTTATTTACGCTGAAAAGTGGCGTGCATGATACGCGAACAATCGTTGTTTCCCTGCCACAGGGAAAAGATAAACACGATGAGTACTTCGGGGATATTGAAGCTTATTATGGTGAATTAGAGGTTAACGTGCCGGTAAATACTGATAATTTTGAGTTAAGCGTTCAATATCAGGGCTGTGCGGATGCAGGGCTTTGTTACCCACCCCAGAAACGCATAATCGCGCGGGAAATATGAGTTTTTTCATATTGTGAGTCGGTAATCTCCGTCAATTATCTGGAAAAAACCAACAAAATAAGATTAATTTCTTAAAACGTGCGAATTTACTTTTGCTAAAGTATACTTTTCTGGCACATATTTTAAAGTGAGGACTGAGTTGGATATCCGAAAGGTAAAAAAGTTAATTGAAATGATGCAGGAGTCTGATCTTGGTGAAATTGAGATCAAAGAAGGGGACGATTCTGTGCGGATATCAAGGGCGAGCAAGGCAAGCAATTCGCCTATCGTGACCTCTGCTCAACAATACGTGGTTGCGGACCCGTCTCAATCTGCTCAACCCTCAGTTTCGGGACGCAGACTCGCGCCGAGGACCGCAAAGAAGCTTGTGCCAGATTCGAGTGAACATCCTCAGCGCTCTCCAGACACCCCAACGACCAGACCGCGTGGGTCGGTTCGTTCATCTGAATGGGCTACAACGCCCGAAATAACTGGGCATGTAACAGTCACTGCGCCGATGGTGGGGACTTTTTATCGAGCCGCCGATCCCGATGCAGAGCCGTTTGTAACCAAGGGTCAGCAAATAAAACAGGGTGATACGCTCTGTATAATTGAATCGATGAAAATGATGAATCGTATTACTTCGGAACACGCAGGCACGCTCGACGAGGTGCTTGTGGAGAACGCGACTGGCGTCGAATACGACCAGCCGCTTTTTGTGATTAAGCCATCGTCTTAACGCCGACGTTCATTGTATTTTTCAGGTCTTCCTTCTTGCCCAATCCAGTCACTAATAAATGAATAGTCCTGAGCCGAAGCATAGATTATTGATCGCCAATCGAGGTGAAATCGCGGTCCGACTTTTGCGCGCCTGCAAACAATTAGGCATTGAGTCAGTGGCCGCTTATACGAAGGTAGACGCGGAGGCCCGTTACTTAAATCTCGCTGATCAGAAAATTTGTGTCGGTCAACAGGATTACCTGAATATCCCCGCGATGATATCTGCTGCCCAGATAAGCGGTTGCACAATGATCCACCCCGGTTATGGTTTCCTGTCTGAAAGTGAAGCGTTTGCTGAGGCTGTTGCAACCTCAGGAATGCATTTTATTGGGCCAGCGGCGGAACATATCGAGATGATGGGCGATAAGGCCATTGCCAGAGCGACAGTCTCTGATCTTGGTTTATCTGTTGTTGAAGGTTCCAAAGGTGAAGTTAGGGCAGCAGAAGTAGCGTCCTTAGTGAATAAATTAGGGTTGCCAGTATGCATCAAGGCATCCTTCGGTGGCGGTGGCCGAGGCATGCGGGTCGTTAATGACATCGCTCAATTACAAACTGCTATTGTTGAAGCGCAAGCCGAGGCGCTTGCAAGTTTTGGTGAGAGTGCATTTTATATTGAAAAATATATCCCTGAGGCCCGCCACATAGAGGTGCAGGTACTTGGTGATGGAAAAGGTGACGTTCTACATTTTGGCACCAGAGAATGTTCTACTCAGAGACGTTTCCAAAAATTGATCGAAGAGGCACCGGCGCCCGGTATAGATGCTGCTTTGTTGAATAACCTTGCGAAAAAATGCGTAAAAGCAATGTCAGATATCAAGTATCGTAACGCTGGGACACTGGAGTTTCTGTATGCCGAGGGTGAGTTCCACTTTATCGAAATGAACACTAGGTTGCAGGTTGAGCATCCGGTGACAGAACTGATTACCGGGCTGGATATCGTTGAGGCGCAATTATTTGTTGCGCTCAATCAGCAACTTCCATACGCCCAAAATGATGTCAGGTTCAGCGGTACCGCGATCGAATGTAGAATAAACGCAGAAAGTCACGACTTTTTGCCGTCTCCTGGGTTGGTAAGTAATTACTCTCCGCCAGGAGGTCCGGGCATAAGAGTAGACTCACATTTGTTCTCCGGATATCGGGTCCCCCACCATTACGATTCTCTCATCGCAAAAATCATCGCCTTGGGCAAGGACAGGGAAACTGCGCGACGCAGACTAGATTGTGCACTTGAGGAAACGGAGATTGACGGCATAAGTACCAACCGTGATCTGCTTCGCCGAATTCTCGCGACACCGGAATTTGTCGAGAACAGGATGTCGACAGAATTTGTGACCAAGCTGATTGGACATGAACCGATACAACAACCAGATGGAGATGCGGGCTAATGCCTTGGAAAACGATTGCAGCAGGTACCTCTACTCTCGCCTCAGGCGATAAGATCGATCCACTGGAGATGCTGGAAACTTTTTTCTGGGACAACGGCGCTGTTTCAGTCACGGTTGTTGATGCGGAGGATAAGCCTATATTTGAACCTGGGCCAGGAGAAACACCGGTCTGGGAGCATGTGACAGTGACGGGTTTGTTCGAGGACGACGTTGACATTGCGGGAATAAAAGCTGCGCTAGCGACAACGGATTTTCGGTTTCTCTACGTTGAAACACTTGGAGATAAAATCTGGGAGCGGGAGTGGTTGAGTCGATTCGAACCGATGCGATTTGGTCAAAGATTATGGGTCTGCCCCTCAAACCACGAAGTTGAAGAAGACAATGCTGTTGTGATGAAACTGGATCCAGGGCTAGCTTTTGGCACTGGCACCCACGCGACAACGCATCTTTGTCTGTCTTGGCTTGATGAATACATTCAGCCCAATCAGTCCGTTATGGACTTTGGCTGCGGCTCTGGAATATTAGGAATCGCAGCATTATTACTGGGTGCGGGGCAAGTGGCGGCGATAGATAACGACCAACAAGCGGTGAATGCCACCATCGAGAATGCAAACCGCAATGATGTGGCCGACAAGATTTTTCCTGAACTCCCAAAGAGCGACTACCGCGATACCTATGATGTGGTCATTGCGAATATTTTGGCGCAGCCCCTTATAGACTTGTCAGGTACACTCACAGACTTGATGAATCCTGATGCCCACATTGTTCTGTCTGGGATCATGGTTGGTCAAGAGTCCTTTGTGAGAGAGGCATATGAGGCGTGCGGTTTGGTGTTTTATGCCGAGACAGAACTGGATGGGTGGGTGTGTTTGGCTGCGACCAGACCTTCTGTTGTTTCAACGCAGGAACAAAGCTGATGGCAGAGTATGGTCTCGTTTGCCGTTGCCCGACGTGCGAAACGACCTTTCGCGTGACTGAAACTCAGCTATCAGCGGCTCACGGCGCAGTGCGCTGCGGTGCTTGTCTTCAGGTGTTTGCCGCTAATGATCATCAGGTCGAGCCGGGTCCATCGGTCGTTGAAGCAGAAGTTGCCGAGCAATCCGAAAATTTACAAGCAGACAGAGATCTTGAGCCATCAGCTTTAGAGTTTACTGACGCGGGAAATTCGGCTGCTGAAGCGCCTTTAGATAAAACTGGGTTTGACAGTGGATCTGGACCTGCAAGGCCAGTTGAAACGGAGACCAAAGCTAAGGAGAGCAACGAAGGCGGAATCGAATTAACAACGAGTCGAGCCGTATCGCAAGCAATAACAGAATTTGACGGTAACAGGTCGGATAAGACCACGAACACGGAAGAGGCAATTAGATCAGAGTCAGAACCTGTGGCAAGGTCGGCCGAGGGTCTCGATGGCGACGCCATTGTCCAGACGTTAGATGGGTCGTCTGTTGCAATGTTAGATCAGGAGCAAACATCTCTAGGAGCGATTCCGGAAATTCAGCTTGAATCAGTCGAGCCCGATGAAATAGTGGGTGAGTATGAAGAAATAACCAAACCTCAAGTCGTGAAATGGTTTGTCGGCGCTCTTCTTTTGGGGCTTGTTTTAGCAGGTCAGATTGCATGGGTGAATATTGATCGGCTGGTTCAAGACCCAAAACTACGAAATTACTACGCACTGTTCTGCAATTATGCGGCGTGTCAGGTGCCAGCCTTCGAAGATGTATCATCGATTGAAACAACTGAGCTAGTTGTGCGCGTTCATCCAGAGGTTGAGCGTGCCTTGCTGGTTGATGCAATTATCAAAAATACCTCTGCCTATCGCCAGCCATTTCCGTCTTTGGAGATGAAGTTTACAGATCTAAATAATCTGGTCATTGCGACCCGCAAGTTTTTGCCGAGCGAATATCTCGGCGGTGAAATGGCGGGATTGAGGTTCATTCCAGCACTTACTGAAGTGCGCCTCGGATTGGAAATAGTCGACCCAGGTGAAAATGCCTTTGGTTACGCGCTGGAAGCTGTTCCCGATATCTGACGGCGAACATACTCTGCGTCCTCCGATGAAACTGGAAGTGTAGATCTCTCGACTGTTATTATGCGCGCCCGAACTGCTTAAGCTGATAAAAATGCTGAGGATTGGTCCCCATTTGCACGAGAGTCGTGTCATCGTCGCCCCTATGGCTGGCGTGACTGACCAGCCTTTCCGAAAAATGTGCCGGAGTTTTGGGACCCATTGGTTAGTGTCTGAAATGTTAACCAGTGATAAGCGCCTTTGGGAAACGCCAAAATCTAAAAACCGACTGCGCTTCGAAGGTGAGGCTGGCCCAAGGTGGGTGCAAATTGCCGGAGCGGAGCCAGATATGATGGCTGAAGCCGCGGCATTTAACGCTGAGCAGGGAGCGGCCATCATCGATATCAATATGGGCTGTCCTGCGAAAAAAGTCTGTCGAAAAGCAGCAGGTTCAGCGCTAATGAAGGATGAGGCGCTCGTCGAACAAATATTAACTGCCACAGTGAACGCAGTGTCGATACCTGTTACGCTCAAAATGCGCCTTGGTTGGTCGAAGGACCAGCAGAATGCAGTCAAAATAGCGCAGCTTGCGGAGAAATGTGGAATCCAACTGATTACCGTTCATGGTCGAACCAGAGCAGACAAGTTTACCGGCGAAGTGAATTATCGCGCGATAAAACAGGTCGTTGACGCGGTAAGCCTTCCTGTTGTCGCAAACGGTGACATCGATAGCCCAGAGAAGGCTCGATGGGTCTTGAACACCACGGGTGCCAATGCCGTAATGATAGGGCGCAGCGCGCAGGGAAGGCCATGGTTGCCGGCCCAAGTCGATCAGTTTTTGAATACGGGCAGTGTTGAAATAAATCCGAATTTGCCTGAGATATTAAGGGTATTAGCCGCACATATAATAGAACTCTCCTGCTTTTATGGAGATGTCATGGGTGTGCGAATAGCGAGAAAGCACATTGGTTGGTATCTAGATGAATGTTTTGCGATGACACCAGAGAAGGCAAAATTGGCGAAAAGCACGTTCAATCGATGTGAAACAACCGAAGCGCAACTCGCAATGATCGAACGCTCGTTTGAGCGGGTTTCCGAAAAGGAAATCTTTTGAGTAAGCGCCGGCAAATGATAGAAATGGTTTGTTGATACAGGCCACAAATCGCGAGCCGGAGGTTGATTGGAGATGAAAATGGTAAATCCTGATTTATTGGGCGGTACTATTGATTTCAAGGAAGATATGCGGAATCAAGAAGATTTGGAATTCGATGAAAAGAGAGTAACCGGGCCAGCGCCAGGTCTGCTGATGAGTATGGAAAGTAAGGACGTCGCTTTGCCACATGATGATAATCCTACGCTTTCTGAGTCCGTGCGCGAATGTGTTGAGCGTTATATTGACGCTATGGGTGAGGAGGAAATATCAAACCTGTACGAATTGGTTCTCTCTGAAGTAGAAGCGCCATTGATCCAGAGTGTGCTGGACACAACGCGCAATAATCAAAGCAAAACCGCACTGATGTTAGGCCTCAACCGAGGTACCTTGCGTAAGAAACTTCGCAAGTATGGCATGTTATAAATTCGCCCGGGCCGGAGTTTTATGCTTAGGCTGCAGCGATTGGACTGCCCGTGTTTCCCCGCACGCGCGTTTGACATGCATTAACTCCGGCACGCGGCGGGTTGTTCCGTAAAATTCGTTACGGAACAATCCAGCTGCGTGAGGCTTGATCGCTGCTCAGGCGATCAACTAATTACTCGCAGACAGTTCTCATATTACTTGTGCTCATGGCATAATTACACCTTCCTGAGGGAAGATAGCGTCTTCCTTTTCCTATTTCCGTATCACTCGAATTCCAATGATGCGGTAGCCAGCCCCGACTATCATCAAAAGAGCCTACAGATATGAAACCCGTAAAAATCAGAACCGCGATTGCGAGTGTGTCAGACAAATCTGGACTCAAAGAGTTCGCTACGTCGCTTCAATCTTATGGTGTTGAGTTTCTTTCGACAGGTGGGACTCATCGTTTGCTAGCTGACGCCGGTGTAGCGGTAAGAGAAGTATCAGAGTACACCGGTTTTGAAGAGATGATGGATGGAAGAGTAAAAACTTTGCATCCGTTGATACATGGCGGACTCCTGGGTAGGCGAAATGGTGATGGCACAGGGATTGATGCTGAGATAATGCAACAGCATGGCATCAAAGAAATTGATCTCGTCATTGTTAATTTGTATCCGTTTCAGCAAACAATTTCTGAAACAAACTGTACTTTGGTTGATGCGATTGAAAATATCGATATAGGCGGCCCAGCGATGCTGCGCTCCGCTTCCAAAAACTTTGATAGCGTTGCTGTCGTCTGTGATTCCACTGATTACGCTAGCGTGCTCGAAGAATTGTCAGAAAATGATGGTTGCCTTTCGCTAGAGACTCGCTTCAAGTTGGCGAGAAAAGTATTTGAGCACGTCGCTGAATACGACGCGGCGATTAGTAATTATCTCGGCTCGATCAAGTTTGAAGGGCTGGCAGAAGCGGTTCCTGAGGTCGTTGAGTATTCAAACACGTTGACGATCCAGTACGAGAAAAAACAGGAAATGCGCTACGGCGAAAACCCTCACCAAACCGCCGCTTTTTATACAGAGATGAAACCGGAGACCGGTACAATCGGTCAGTCGACGCAGTTACATGGTAAAGCGCTGTCATTTAACAACATTGCCGACACAGATGCTGCGCTGGAATGCGTCGCCTCTTTTGACGCGCCAACCTGTGTCATTGTGAAACACGCAAACCCCTGTGGGGTCGCGAGTGACACCGACTTGACTGCAGCTTACTTGAAAGCCTTCGAAACTGACCCTACCTCTGCTTTCGGCGGTATTATTGCGTTTAACAGGATTGTTGACGCAGCACTCGCAGACTTGATTGTTGAAAAGCAGTTTGTCGAAGTTGTTATCGCGCCAGATTTTGCGCCTAATGCACTGGTAGCTTTTGGCCGGAAAAAGAATGTGCGGGTATTAAAGTGTGGTGCATTACAGCCAGTCGGCTCAGCCGATAGAGTGGTGAGCCAGTATAAGCAAGTGGCTGGGGGGTTGCTTGTGCAGAGCAAAGACCTGGAATTGTTAAGGGATGAGGAACTACGAGTTGTCTCTCAACGAATGCCGACAGCAAGTGAAAAGGCAGATTTGTTATTTGCCTGGGTCGTAGCAAAGTATGTTAAGTCTAATGCCATTGTTTACGCCAAAGATAACCGCACAGTGGGTGTTGGCGCTGGTCAGATGAGTCGGGTTTATAGCGCGAAGGTCGCAGGTATCAAAGCCGCGGATGAAGGATTGCAGGTTGCGGGTTCAGTGATGGCCTCAGATGCATTTTTCCCTTTCCGCGACGGGATAGACTCGGCAGCCGAGGTTGGTATCACTGCCGTCATACAACCCGGCGGGTCAGTTCGTGATGAAGAGGTTATTGCTGCTGCTGACGAGGC
>CBFHOH010000009.1:0-38096 GCA_965657335.1 Candidatus Azotimanducaceae bacterium | reverse complement strand
GAGGTTGGTATCACTGCCGTCATACAACCCGGCGGGTCAGTTCGTGATGAAGAGGTTATTGCTGCTGCTGACGAGGCCGGGATGGTGATGATGTTTACAGGGATGCGACATTTCCGACACTAGTATCAGTCAACGTTTAACGGCGAATGAGAAAAACAAAAAATGAAAATTCTGGTCACAGGTAACGGTGGTAGAGAGCATGCGCTTGCGTGGAAGTTTGCGCAGTCGCCTGAAGTTGAAATGGTTTATCTTGCGCCAGGAAATGCTGGCTCAAGTCTGGATGATGGGCTTGAAAATGTTGCCATTGATGTAATGGACTTTAACAGCCAAATTGATTTTGCGCTAAAAAACCAAATTGATTTAACGATGATAGGACCTGAAGCGCCGTTGGTAGAAGGTGTGGTCGATCAATTTCAAGCGGCCGGGCTGGTGTGTTTTGGCCCTTCAATGGCTGCTGCTCAATTGGAAGGCTCCAAGATTTTCACGAAAGATTTTTTGCAGAAATACAGTATTCCCACTGCAAAATATGGCAGTTTTGACTCCTCGGAAGCTGCCCTGGCCTACGTCAAAACAATGGCGTTGCCGATTGTGTTAAAAGCTGATGGATTAGCAGCAGGCAAAGGTGTGGTGATCGCTCAGACACAAGCAGAAGCCGAGACAACCATTCGAGAGATGATGGAGTTGAATAGCTTTGGCAGTGCTGGTAACCGTCTTGTGATTGAAGAGTTTCTTGAGGGCGAGGAAGCGAGTTTTATCGTCATCTCTGATGGTAAAGTAGCCATACCCTTCGCGACCTCGCAAGATCACAAGGCGATCTACGACGGAGATGAAGGGCCTAATACCGGCGGTATGGGAGCCTATTCCCCTGCGCCCGTCGTGACTGACGAAATCTACGCCAAAGTGATGGAGCAAGTCATCGAGCCAACACTCGCTGGAATGGCTGAGGAAGGGCACCCCTATGTCGGCTTCTTATATGCTGGTTTGATGATCGACAAGAACGATAACGTGAATGTCATTGAATTCAATTGTCGATTTGGCGATCCAGAGACCCAGCCAATCATGATGAGATTGAAAGATAACCTAGCGGATCTTTGTCTTTCGGCAATAGATGGCACCCTTGAAGGACGGTCATTGAACTTTGAAAAAAATACGGCTATAGCGGTCGTAATGGCTTCTGGCGGTTATCCCGGTGATTATGACACCGGTTGTGAAATTAGCGGAATTGAGCACGCGAATCAGTTTGGTAAGGTCTTTCATGCCGGCACCAAGACTATCGATGGAAAGCTTGTAACGGCAGGTGGTCGCGTATTGGGCATCACGGCGATGGGGGAGAGCGTCTCCGAGGCGCAAGCAACAGCCTACAAAATGATCGATAAGATTAACTTTGATGGGGCGACATATCGGCGTGATATCGGTTATCGAGCAATCGCGCGTGAGCGCAATATCATTGATACGTAATTAAGAAAGGGCGAGCGGTTTAAAGCGACGAAATTGTCCTAATCCTGAGTTTCCTAATCGCTTCGCCTATTTGGTTTCCTTGAGGTATGGAATCAAGATCTCGAACAGATATTTTATCTGTTTCTTTAAAATACCGATTCCAGATCTGGGTAATGTTATTCGCTGCGCCGCCCTTTGATGCAAGCAGCGTTGAACAGCAAGTCTGCAGCACCTCAAGCCTGTCGGGGCGTCTATAGGCATCGAGCTGATAGAACAAATCAACGATGTCTTCTGGCGGCAGTTCGTCAACGGATTGCCAGGTCTTGTCGTGAGTTACGGTCAGCAGCGCCGCCTGCAGATACTTTTTTGGCGTCTTGAGGCGATCTGCAAGTCGCTTGATGGCTGTTGCGTCTGACTCGGAAAATAACGTGGCATATCTAACCACCGCATCTTGGTTTACGCCGCAAGCAAGCCTAAATTTCTCCAAATCGATCGGCACCCCTTCGAAGCCAATTGCTTCAAGACCTTTAATATTTTGCAGGAGTTCGAAAAACTTCCAGGGTGAGGCAGTATTCAAAGCTTTCTCAAGCTCCTTAAAAACTCTTTCCGGAGTCAGTTCTTGTAACTGTCCGTTACCGATCATGACCTTCATTAGGGTCAGCGTATCGCTTGAAACCTCGAAACCCAGATGACTAAATCGTGCGAAAAAACGTGCCACCCGCAGCACCCGGAGTGGGTCGTCAGCAAAGGCAGGTGATACATGTTTAAGTCGTTTTTCGTTGAGATCCGAGACGCCGCCAACAAGGTCAACGATGTTTCCTGCTTGATCGCGCGCAATAGCATTAATGGTAAGGTCTCTGCGTTGCAGATCTTCTTCTAGGCTGATGTTTTCGTCTGCGTTAACAATGAAGCCCTTGTGCCCTCTGCCTGATTTAGACTCTGTTCTGGCGAGCGCATACTCCTCGTGTGTTTCAGGGTGCAAGAAAACGGGGAAGTCTTTGCCAACAGGATGGTATCCATTGTCTAGCAGTTTTTTTTCAGTTGAGCCGACGACCACCCAGTCTCGCTCGTGAACGGCAAGTCCCAAAAGTTCGTCTCTGACAGCGCCTCCGACCAGATATATTTCCATACAGGTACTATACGCCTTTGGTGTGCGTAAAGCTGGTTGATGATTGTTGTGATGGTACTGAAAACAATCGCTTGTCCTCTAGCCGTAACGCCGTGAGTTCTCGCCCCCAAAGGCAACCGGTGTCTAGTGCAAATATGTCGTCGCGGCCGGTAACGCCTTGAAGTGCAGCCCAATGACCGAACAAAATATTCAGGTCATTATTGAGCACTGCGGGGTGATGATTGAACCAGGCGTCAAAACCCTCGGGGCACACTTGTTCCTTGTGAACCAGATCCATTTCTCCATCTTCTGTGCAATAGCGCAAGCGTGTTAGATAATTAGTAATGACCCTGAGCCGGTCCATGCCCCTCAGATTTGACGACCAAACAGCCGGTTGATTGCCGTACATGGCTGCTAAAAACTCAAGGTAATTATCACCTCGCAAAATTGTATGTACCTCATCTGCGTAGTCCATTGCCTCTGTCGTGGTCCAAATAGAGGGGACTCCTGCATGAACCATCAGATAACGCTGATTTGAGTCAACATGTATCAGCGGCAGATGGCGCAACCATTCAATGATCTCGGGAAGTTCAGGTGCGACGAGCAAATCGTGCAAAGTGTCGCTTCTGGAGGTTTTATGAACTCCTGTCGCGACAGCGAGGAAATGTAGATCATGATTCCCTAAAACGGCTGTTAGTTTAGGCAGAGATTTCAAAAAAAGAATGGTTTCAAGGTTTTGCGGCCCTCTGTTGATTAGGTCTCCTACTAGCCAAAGGTGATCATCGTCCTTGTTAAAACGTACCTTTTCCAGTAAGGCGGTTAATTCAGAAAAACACCCTTGAATGTCGCCTATCGCATAGGTAGAAGTCATCAACGTATGCTCATGCGGACTGTGCGCTTGTCGTTTTTGAAACTAGGTTAGCTGCATTAATGAACTGCTCGAGAGAAACCTTTTCGGGGCGTATTCCGGGGTCTATGTCCGCTTTTTCTAGTAAGTCACTGCTCATATAGGGTTTCAGCGAGTTACGGATAGTTTTTCTTCGCTGACCAAAAGCTGCAGTCACAATTTCGCCGAATAGCTTTTCATTCGTTGCTTTTACTGGGTTTTTTTTAGGTTCCAATCTTACAATCGCGGATGTTACCTTAGGCGCTGGGATGAAAGCCGTGGCAGGAACCTCAAACAGTTTTTCTATGTCGCAATGGTATTGGCTCATCACCGAGAGTCGGCCATAATCAGAAGAACCCGGTGCCGCAGCTAATCGGTCGACGACCTCGAGTTGTAACATGAAGTGCATGTCGCTGATTTTTTTCAACGTTGTGAACAGTTTGAATAATAGTGGTGTTGAAATATTGTATGGCAGGTTTCCTACGACGCGGGCAGGTTGGCTAGGTTGCCATGCGTTGAAGTCATATTTTAGTATGTCACTGATCACGAGATTTATCTGTGGATAAAGGTAGCTGATGTTTTGCGCGAGGTCTCTATCAATCTCAACGACCGTAAGGTCATTCGTCGCCTGATCGAGCATGGCAGTTAGCGCGCCATGCCCCGGTCCTATTTCGAAGATCGTATCAGTCGACTTTGGCGAAATAGAATCGATAATCCTGTTGATGACATTGCCGTCATGCAAAAAGTTCTGACCGAAACGTTTTCTTGCTTTCATGTCAGATCCTAGGGTGAGAGCTATGATTCTCGGATTTCGACGAAAGCGTCTTCACGGAGTTCTCTGATCCAGTTTTCCAGCTCTTCATCAAATTTTTGATTTCTAAGATAGTTTTCAGCTTGGCTTTGCTTAAATCTCTCGCTGAAGTCTTCTATTCTTCTGCCCGTAACCTCGAGAAAATGGAAGCCGTGCTGGCTTTCGAATACCTGAGACAGTTGTCCAATGTCAGAGCTCTCCATTCGTTGCTCGAATACGGGCACGAAGGTGCCTGCGCGATTCCACCCCAGGTCGCCTCCACTTAGGGCCGAGCCCGGATCGTCTGAAAATAGTTTTGCGATCTCATCAAAATCTCTGCCGTCGGCCACTTCTTGCCTCAGACTTTCGGCTAGATCAAGCGCTTCTTGGTGCGTTCTTATTTCTGAGGGCTGTATAAGGACATGTTTTACCTCTGTTTGAGGCACTTGTCCTTCGGCCTTTGCCCCACGTTTCTCAAGTAGTTTAATTAAGTGAAAACCACTACCGCTTTTGATCGGGCCTCTCAATTCGCCAACTTCCATTTCGGGTGCAATGTCTGCGAACATGGTTGGCAGCTGTATCACTTTTCTCCAGCCCAGGTCTCCGCCGTTCAAAGCATTCTGACCGGTGGATTTTTCGATTGCGAGGCTCTGAAAGTCTCCACCATTGTTGACTTGCTCCTTAATGTTTTGAGCGTTCTCCATGATAGCTGAAATCTGTGCCTGCGAAGCATCGTCTGGGGTCGGCAGAAGTATGTGCGCCAGCCTGTACTCGTCTGCTGTAATTGCCTCACCTAATTCCGAGGCGAGAAAGTCCTTAATCTCTTGTTCGGAGATGTTGATGCGGCTTCTCATGACGCCTTGCTGAACTCTATTCATTTTTACTTCGCGTCGAATCTGGTCTCGCATTTCAGCATAAGGAATGCCGTCGCGTTCAACAGCTTGTCGAAACTGTTGAAGGGTAAGGTTGTTCTGCGCTGCAATCGCAGTCATTGACTCATTAAGCTCCTCGTCACTGATTCGTACACCGGCGCGGTCTGCCATCTGAATTTGCACGCTCTCGACGATTAAGCGCTCGATTAATTGTTCTCTAAGCTCTTCATCCGAAGGGATCTGGCCACGCTGAGTTTCAGTAAGCTGTGCTTTGACGCTGTTTAATCGCGAGTTAAGTTGGGATTCCATCACGACGTCCTCATCTACAACCGCAATGATCCTGTCGAGAATGACTAAAGCAGCGTGAGATTGGGCGCTGAAAACCATGAGCGCGGAGATTAGTACGAGTAAAATGCGATGTTGTTTCATATGCTCTTATTGTCCTATGCGATCTTCTCTGTCTCTGTATCCTGGTATCGATTGCTCTAACAAAGAGTCGAGTCTCCGTCCCAGTGTTGAAAGTCCTTTCAACTGGAATTCGAAAAATATCCCAGTATCAGCAGGTGTGACCAGTGTATTTGTGGCCGTAAAGCCGGTTGCCGAGGAGGGATCGTCGGCCAAGATTGTAATTGTTCTTTGTTCTTTGAGAAAGCGCCTTGCGACCAATCGCGTTTTCCAGCAGCAGTCATTGTATTCAAAGCCGATAAACGATTCGATGGTTTGGTGAGTGTCCCAACCAAAGTTCCAGCGCCCGATCGCACTCCAGTTGTTGATGACTGGCCATATAAAGGTTATATCTGATTCCTCAGATTGCTGCTCAATAGTCGCTCTTTGTGCTTCTTCACTGGTGTTTAAATATGAAAAGTTGAATATGCGTCGCTCATTGTCGGAGTATTTAATGCTGACTTGGCCTCGATTGCTTCTGTTTACATCCGGTTCCCATTCGAAAGAGCTGCGAGCAGTGAAGTTTTCACCAAGCTTTAGTCTCGCTTCGGCAAAAAGGGCTGACTCGCGCGCGGTTGGAGACTCCGATTCGATCTGATTGAGCAGAACTGTTCTATCCTTAAAGTAGTAAATTTGACCCAGACTCAAAGATAAAAGTTCCGCACCGGTATCCTGGAAAAGGAATTTTGTAGTTAAACCGACACTCAACTGCCTTGCGTCTCCGATACGGTCTTGACCCGAGAAGCGGTTTTCCCTAAATAATTGCGAAAATGATGGTGTTAGGGGGCTCGCATCAAAACGAGGCAGGTCATTCTGAAACGCTTCTTGGGCATAGAGGAAATAGAGGCGTGGTTCTAGCGTTTGCTGCAGTGAATGTCCTGTGAAATCAAAGAATCGATCGAAATAGAGACCGCTGTCCAATGAAAATACTGGAATTGTTTCCTCTGGATTCGCGCGGAAGTTGCTCGGTGTGTCGTCGAGATTGTACTTTCGATGAATAACACTGAGGCTCGGTTTGACAAAACCCCAAACCTGGCGATAAGGAATTGCAAAGTTAACTGAACTTGTCACACGTTCACCGACGATCGCATTGATTCCGCGAATGTCTGTGTTGTCTTTTGTGAAGAAGGAGTAGTCGAAATCAACTTTGTAATCGATGACGCCAATCTCATTGCCGTATCCAGCGGTCAGCGAAGGAATCTTCTCATATTGTTCGGCACCGTTTGGGTCTAGATTTTGAAAACCCTGAACAAACAGTGACGCAGCCAAGCCGCCATCCCGATACTCGACTTTTCCCAATCGTGTGAGTGCTGCAGAACGTCGGTTGGCAAGACTGGAATCGACTGGCCCAACAAATCTGTCTACGGCTTCCGAACCGACATCGCCGCCGATATCCTCAAGATAGTCCAGATCTGAAACAGCGCTGTAATTGACGGTCGTTTTCCAACGGTCTCCCCACTCACCTTGGTGGCGTAAGTTCAGTAGCCAACGGTTTTGTTTGTCGAAGTCAGGGACATCGATCGAAGACGTGTCTGTGCCATTTGATGTTTGGTCGAACAGTTCCCTTTCATCGTAAATATCGTCTTTTGCGAGAAATGCACCGTTTATTTCGTTGTCGGAATAGGTGTTTTTGTACCTCAACTGGCCGTCATGGATGAAGCCCCTTTTCCACAGGCTGCGGAATTGATAGGTTGCATCATAATTTGGTGCGAGGTTGAAGTAGTAGGGCACCACAATGTCAGTCCCACCATCACTGTCATAGCCGACGCTTGGTGATAGCAGACCGGACTGTCTCTTATCGTTTATTGGAAATCGAAACCAGGGAAAATAGAAAACTGGAACGTCTTTAATCTTGAGGGTAACGTCTCTTGCCTCTCCCCAACCCGAGTCAGGATCCAACTCGATATTTTTACCCTTCAGCTTCCAGACATTGCTGGTTGGCTCGCATCGGGTCATCTCTCCCTGATCGATTAGGATTTTCTTGTCTGCTTCTTGTACCAGACGATTGGCGGTGCCTCTAAGACTGGCCTGGTGCAATAAAAAAGTGGCGTTGTCTACCACACCGGTGCCGGCAAAGAAGTTGGTGCGCGCCTTCTTTCCTGTCAGAAGCAATCCCTCTTCGCGCATCACCAAAGGGCCTTCGATGCTCGTTATTTCGGTTGCAGCGTCACGGGTGATGAATGGTGCGGTAACTTGTTTTTTACCTTGGGTGACGACAACATTGCCGGCGAGAGACGTGGAATGCTCCTCCACATACAAAGCAGAATCTGAGGTGGCGAACATCCGCGTATCGCCCTCAATGCCCTCCAATGTAGGTGGCGCGTACATGCCGTTGCAAAACCACGGAAGTTCGCTCGCATCCTCTGCACTCAAATCACTTTTCGCCACCCAGTCAATTTCCGCCGCAGACCTTTCCTCTGGTCCGGCACCAGCGCTAGTTGAGCTCCAAGTGATCAGGCCTGACAACAATAAGCCCCGATAAGCCGCGGCGACCCGTATTTTTTGAAAGTGTGACAATATGTGTTGGCGTCAATAGAGGAGGATGTTGGATAATAAAGCAATCGTAATTAGAGTTCAGTTACTTTGTCAGAGACTATCCAAGAAAGTGAAAAAGCCGAAAGGCTGGTGATGCTGCAAAAATGGGCTGAAAACCTGCTTGTAGCGCGTGAAAAAGTGGAGGTTGAAGACTTTCAGCTAGTAGCGGCCTCGGACGACGCAAGTTTTCGAAGATACTTTAGGCCTAAAGCCGCAGGCGTTAATAGCGCTTGGATGAGCCGAAAGTATGTTTTTGTTGATGCACCTCCGTCGCACGAAAATAATCAGGCTTTTTTGCAGGTCAGGGACTTGTTGGCCTCAACGGGCGTCAGGGTACCTAAAATCTATGAGTCTGACCTTGAAACAGGCTACATGATGATTGAGAACTTTGGCGATCAACTTTGTCTGGATTTGCTCGAGAAAACAGCGAATATCGAAAAAAACGCGCTTGTACCGCGGGCGATTGGCGTCATAGCGCAGATGCAGTGCATCTCAGGTGAAACTCATTTGCCGGCTTATGATCGCTCACTACTCACGACTGAAATGAATTTGTTTGCTGAATGGTTTGTTGCTCAACAATTAAAATTAACGCTCACTGGCGAAGAAATCGCAGAAATAGAAAAAGTGAGGGATTTTCTTGTCGAATCTGCACTTGAGCAAACTCAGGTTTTCGTTCACAGAGACTTTCACTCGCGAAACCTCATGGTATTGAATGATGGCGAGCTTGGGGTAATTGATTTTCAGGATGCCGTTTGGGGCCCTGTGACCTACGATCTGGTTTCACTTATGAAAGATTGTTATTTTGAATTTCCTCGAGAAATAGTCTGCAACCGCGTCGAGGCGTTTCGACTGGAGCTGACGCGGTCTGGCAGGCTGTTGGATACAGATAGCGATACATTTTTGAAATGGTTTGATCTGATGGGTATGCAGCGTCACCTAAAGTGCGCGGGCATCTTTTCTCGTTTGAACCTCAGGGACGGCAAGTCGCGATACCTTGCGGACATCCCATTGGTTATCAACTATATACTTGAAACATGCACCCGCTATCCCGAGTTAACGGCGTTTGGTGTATGGCTAAATCGACGGATCGTCCCTGCATTGGATGATGTGTTTCAAAGGGAAGTTGATTAATGCCCGAAATAAAGCATGGTTTGAGTGTTTGCAGACAGGAAATCATTTGAGCATGACAACGTGAAAGCGATGATTATGGCAGCGGGGTTAGGCAAACGGATGCTGCCCTTGACCAAAACTGTGCCCAAACCACTGTTGCAAATTCATGGCAAGAGTCTGATTGAGCACCACCTTGACGCATTACAACGCGCGGGCATACGTGAATTTGTGATTAACGTTTCATACCTGGGACGATTGATCGAACAGGCGCTGGGAACAGGCGCATCGCGCGGTATCGAAATCCGTTACTCAAGAGAACCTGCCCCGCTAGAAACGGCCGGGGGTATCAAGCATGCACTTCCACTATTGGAAACAGGTCAGTCAGCAAACGATGCCTTCCTTGTGGTGGGCGGTGATGTTTTCACGGATTTTGATTTTTCTCGATTGATGCGAAGCGCCTGTCCAGCTAACGCAAAACTGGTCATGGTGGGTAATCCCTCCCATCACCCGCTGGGCGACTTTGCGATTGGGGCGAATGGCTATCTTGAAAGCAAGGGCAATCTGCTAACTTACTCGACGATCGGGCTTTACAGACCAGCATTTTTTGAAGGGTTGAGAGCAGGTCCGGTGCCGCTACGAGAACTGTTTGATGCCAATCTTGACCGTGGAACGATAGAAGCCGAATACTTTTCTGGCAAATGGAGTGACGTTGGAACGCCCGAAAGACTCGAAGCGCTCAATAGGCTTTAGCCTCAAACAAGGGTTAGCGGGGCTGTTTGTCGCATGACAAACCCTGTGCCAGATCAAGCGTCTCCCGAAGGGTGATGGGTTGATCTAAATTTAAACGGCTTCGGTGCGCGTTTACTGCCGCTAGCTAATGTCTTTGCTTTCTTTACAGCGCTATATATGGATCAGCATTAAGCAGGTAAAATAGTTCGATCTAACAACAGGTAACTAACGTCGATGAAACCACTCATTGCTCCATCTATTCTATCCGCAGATTTTGCCAGGCTTGGTGAAGAGGTTGACGCTGTTTTAGACGCCGGCGCTGATGTTGTTCACTTTGATGTCATGGACAATCATTATGTGCCCAACCTGACGATTGGACCGATGGTGTGTAAAGCGCTCCGATCCTACGGCATCAAGGCGCCGATTGATGTCCATCTTATGGTGAAGCCTGTGGACAGAATTATCGGTGATTTTCTGGAGGCAGGGGCGAGCTACATCACTTTTCACCCAGAGGCGAGTGAGCATATTGACCGCTCGTTGGAGATGATTAAATCGGCCGGATGCAAGTGCGGACTGGTTTTTAATCCTGCGACCTCTTTGTCACATCTCGATTATTTGATGGATAAAATAGATATGATCTTGATCATGTCGATCAATCCAGGGTTTGGTGGACAGAAATTCATCCCGGCCACGCACGAAAAACTGAGACAAGCCAGAGCTATGATCGAACAGAGCGAGCGCGATATTCGTTTGGAAATCGACGGTGGTGTGAAAATTGACAACATTGCTGAAATCGCAGCATCGGGTGCTGATACTTTCGTGGCCGGTTCTGCGATTTTCGGCGCAGAGGATTACCGAAAAACAATCGATTCGATGAAATTGGAAATCGCCTCCGTCGATGCCATTTGACGCTTTTTTTGATGCTTCTAGGAAAGCTTTCGCGCCGGATACGGTGACTCGCTTGTACTTTGAGAGTGTCTCTATTATTCTGCGCAGAGCAGGTTCTGCGGGTGGATACCTCGTTTGATTAACTTAGAGATTGACCGCGGAACATTCTTCTCAGCAAAATAACGTATCGTCGATGATCAATTTAGCCTCTCCACAATCTACTTACTCCCTTCGCTGGCGAAGCTAGCCTCTTCTATATCCGAGCGCTAAACACTCGGGGGCATTGCAAACGTGTAATGTGATGACTACTCCGAAGTTTTAAATTTTATTCGATTGCTGACAGATTCAATCGTCACCCAAATTAAGAAGTAAGAGAGATGACGCCAGAAAATTTTGCTGCCATAGCGGCTGAAGGTTATAACCACATTCCCGTGACGCGCGAACTTCTCGCAGATCTTGATACGCCTTTGTCTTGTTATGTCAAAGTCGCAAATGGACCCTACAGCTATTTACTAGAATCAGCCGCTCAGGGAGGTGAAAAATGGTCAAGGTATTCGATGGTCGGTCTACCTGCAAAAAAAATCCTGAAAGTCTTTGGTCACGAGATTGTGTTGGAGGAAGACGGATTAGAGATAGATCGATTTGAATGTTCGGATCCGCTGGCCTATGTAGAACAGTTCCAACAGCAGTACCGTTACCCACCGATCGAAGGACTACCTATTTATACGGGTGGGCTGGTCGGTTATTTCGGCTATGACTGCATGCGTTATGTTGAAAAGCGACTGGCGGACAGCTCGCCACCTGATGCGATAGGCACGCCCGATATTCTCCTAATGGTTTCAAACGACGTCGTTGTGTTTGACAGCGTCAAGGGAAAGATACACCTAATTACCCACGCGAACCCAGAGCATGAGTCGGCTTACCAAAATGCTCAAAAGCGGTTAGGAGAAATGGTTCTCAAAATGCAGCGCAATATTCCCGCTGCTGTGCTGACGCCGGAAATAGGGCCGGTTGTACATGAAGAGGATTTTGTTTCGAGTTATGGCGAAGAAAAATTCATGCACGATGTCGACAAAATCAAAGATTACATTTGTGAAGGCGATGTTATGCAGGTGGTTCTTTCCCAGCGCATGTCCATTCTATTTGAGGGAGAACCTTTAAACCTTTACAGAGCACTAAGGTCATTGAACCCCTCGCCGTACATGTATTACATGCATCTCGAGGATTTTCATATTGTGAGCTCTTCGCCGGAAATTCTTGCCCGTCTGGACAACGGCGAAGTCACGGTCAGACCGCTAGCTGGGACGCGCAGGAGAGGCCGGACAGAAACTGAAGACCTCCAATTGGAGGCAGAGCTGTTGGCTGATCCGAAAGAAATCGCTGAACACCTCATGTTGATTGATCTTGGGCGCAATGATATTGGTCGCATTTGTAAGACTGGAACAGTTGCAGTCAGCGACATGATGACTATTGAGCGTTATGCGCATGTGATGCATATCGCTTCAAATGTTTCCGGTGAAATAGTAGAGGATGGCTCGGCGATGGATTTGTTGAGAGCGACGCTCCCTGTCGGCACCCTAAGCGGCGCGCCCAAGGTGAGAGCACTTGAAATTATTGATGAATTCGAACCGGAAAAACGCGGTATTTTCGGCGGCGCAGTAGGATATCTATCTTGGAACGGAAATATGGACACTGCAATCGCGATCCGTACGGCTGTTATCAAGGATCACAAGCTCTATATTCAAGCGGGTGCTGGTGTTGTCGCAGATTCAGTGCCAGCGCTTGAATGGAAGGAAACGATGAATAAAGCCCGGTCAATTTTTCGTGCCGTTGAAATGACTGAATCAGGACTCGGAATGGACGACGGCGGTGAAAGCTCAGAAACGTTGAATAGAGACCAAGCCCGTCACTCTGGACGAGGGGACTCAAGCGTATGATTTTGATGATTGATAACTACGACTCGTTTACATACAACATTGTTCAGTACCTAGGAGAGCTGGGCGAGCAAGTTGAAGTCCACCGCAATGACGAGATTTCTCTAAGCAAGATCGCTGAGTTAAATCCTGATCGAATCGTTATCTCTCCAGGGCCCTGCACACCGAACGAAGCGGGTATCTCGATGGATGCCATTCGAAAGTTTTCCGGCGTGATACCGATACTCGGTGTTTGCCTCGGTCACCAGAGTATTGGTCAGGTCTATGGTGGAGAGATTGTGAAAGCTGAAAGCGTCATGCATGGGAAAACATCCCCGATCTATCACAATGGCGGTGGTGTCTTCAGAGGACTATCGAATCCATTTACGGCAACTCGCTACCATTCGTTAGTTGTCGCAAGAGAATCAGTACCCGATTGCTTGGAAGTGACTGCGTGGACAGAACGAGATGGGCACATGCACGAAATCATGGGATTCAGGCACAAAGAGATGAATGTCGAGGGCGTGCAGTTTCACCCAGAGTCAATTGTCAGTGAGTATGGACATGATTTATTTCGAAATTTTTTAGAGACTACCGACCGGAAAGAGGTGATTTGATGGATATGCCAGGCGCGATCGCTAAGGTTATTGCAGGTGAAGATTTAGCTCATGAAGAAATGTTAGACGTGATGGGCATGATCATGAGCGGAAAAGCAACTGACGCGCAAATCGGTGGGTTTTTGGTTGGTTTGAGAATGAAGGGTGAAACGATCGATGAAATTCGTGCCGGTGCGACGGTGATGCGGCAGCTGGCCACGCCGGTATCTACCCAGAGAACAAATATTGTTGATACATGTGGCACTGGAGGAAGTGGATCTAACAAATTCAATGTGTCTACTGCGTCGGCATTTGTCGCTGCTTCGGTAGGTGTGGCTGTTGCAAAGCATGGTAACAGAGGCGCCTCCTCAAAGAGCGGTAGTGCAGATCTGTTGGAGGCTGCTGGTGCTGAAATCGCATTAGAGCCAGAACAGGTGGGCCGCTGCGTTGACACGGTCGGTGTAGGTTTTCTGTTCGCGCAACGTCACCATAGCGCCATGAAGCATGCGATTGGTCCACGAAAAGAGATGATCGTTCGTACGATATTCAACCTGCTCGGTCCACTCACAAACCCGGCCGGTGCGAAGAGACAATTGATAGGTGTGTATGATCGCCAATGGCTTAAGCCTGTCGCTGAAGTGCTTAAGACGATGGGCAGCGAGCACGTAATTGTTGTTCACTCGGAAGACGGCTTGGATGAAATCAGCATCGCTGCGCCAACACTTATTGCTGAACTAAAGGGTGGGAAGGTTCGTGAGTACCAGATTTCTCCTAATGATTTTGGTATGGCAACGGGGTCCCTTGAGGGGCTGATAGTTGAAGATAGCCAGCAGAGCCTGGCGCTGGTGAAGCAATCGCTTGAAGGCTCTCACGGAGACGCAAGCAACATCGTAGCGCTCAATGCGGGTGCGGCAATCTATGTATCAGGTATGGCTGGTACGCTGGCAGAAGGTGTTAAACTAGCGCGCGAATCCATTGCAAGTGGCCTTGCCACGACAAAGCTCGAAGAGTTTGTTGCATTCACCAAAAGCTTGTCTGCAGCGGCTGCGATAATAACTTAACGGAAAGGGCTGATGAGTAACGTTGAAATACCGGACATCCTAAAGGAAATTGTCGCGGAGAAGTGGCGAGAGCTGGAGGTTTTGAAACAAAAAAAATCACAGGATGCGCTGGAAAAAGATGTGGCTGCAATGCCAGTCTGTCGCGGGTTTGCACGAGCGTTGAAAGATAGAGAGGAGCAGAAAAAGCCAGGCGTCATTGCTGAGATTAAAAAGGCTTCACCCTCAAAAGGCGTCATTCGTAAAGATTTCGATCCGGTTCAGATTGCAAGGGCTTACGAAAAAGCTGGCGCCGCCTGTCTCTCAGTATTAACCGACATAAGTTTTTTTCAGGGTAAGAATAGTTTTATGCAAAGTGCCCGGAGCGCGGTGCAATTACCGGTCATTCGAAAAGATTTTATGGTTGATGATTATCAGATCTATGAATCCAGATTGCTGGGTGCGGATTGTGTGCTGTTGATTGCAAGCGTGTTGAGCCCAGAATTGCTCGAACGTTTTTACCATCTCGCTCGAGATTTGGGTATGGATGTACTGATAGAGGTTCACGATCGAGCCGAGGCGGAGGTGGCGCTGGCGCTTGAGCCGGAACTACTAGGCATTAATAACCGAAATTTGAGGACCTTCGAAGTGACTTTGAATACCACATTTGAGCTGCTTGATCTGATTCCTGCAGACGTTACCGTGGTGACAGAAAGTGGTATCAGTTGTTCACAAGATGTCGGGATGATGCTCGAAGCAGGCGTTAACTCCTTTTTGGTGGGTGAGTCGTTTATGAGAGAAGACGACCCAGGTAAGAAGCTAAACGAGATGTTTTTTGCGTAAGCTAAATTTTTCTAGTTGAGAAAGAGTCAGTGAGCAAGCGGGTAAAAAAGGTAGGTTAAATTAGGTTTCAGCGGGTGCCCATGACGACCATCGTTTTGCCTTTAACCTGAACCAGCCCCTGGTCTTCCAGCGTTTTCAATACCCGTCCGACCATCTCGCGGGAACAGCCAACTAAGCGCCCTATTTCTTGTCGCGTAACCTTAATCTGCATGCCATCGGGATGGGTCATAGCATCGGGCTGCTCGCATAAATCTAGCAACTGTCTAGCAACACGGCCAGTGACGTCGAGGAAAGCAAGGTCACCTAATTTGCGTGTCGTCTTGCCAAGTCGTTCGACGATTTGGCTGGTGAGTTCAAACAGCATGCCTGAGTCCTGTTTGCTCAGTTCGACAAACTTGGCGTAGCCCAATTCAGCAACATCGCAGTCTGTTTTTGCTTTAACCCAAGCAGTACGCGTGCCTTCACCAAAGAGCGCCATTTCACCAAAAAAATCGCCTTTGTTCAGATATGCAACAATAATTTCACGGCCAGAATCGTTCTCGATGAGCACGGTGACCGAGCCGTTAGTGATATAGTAGATCGAGTCGCTATCTTCGCCAGCGTAGATAATCGTACTACCTTTGGGATAGCGACGCTTATGAGCGGCAGTGAGAAAAGCTTCCATATTACCGAAGTCAAGGGCTGACAGAGTGAGGCTGGCCATATTGCTGCGCTGTTTTCCAGAAGTGCGAGTATCACACGTAGATTACGTCCAGCGAATTTCGAAAACAACAGTGTCGGCGATAATGGATGTTGAAAAGCGCAATAACCGGGCATTATTAGGGCCAGAATTGCTTTTTTTGGGCTGGTTTTGTTGCTTCACTTATTTTCGGGAGAGTAGATGAACCTTGTAACACATTCGCTGGGTGTGAATTTTTATTTTTTGGCGCCGCCTCAACCAGCGGCTGATTTAGTGTTGTGGGCGGATAGGCTAGACCAGCAGTATTCAGAAACTCGACTGGAGTTGCTCATAAAAAAGTTGAGTGATGAACTGGGCGCCCGCACGATGAGTTTTTCATCCGTCAGTTACGACCCGCACGGCGCCAGCGCAAATTTACTTATCGCTCAGCATGTCTCAGCGCTCGCTCATTTGGACGCCAGTCACATATCCACACACACTTATTTTGATGTTGGTGATGAGAATCAATGGTCATCCTTTAGGTTGGAGTTAGAGATATCTACGTGTGGAGACACGCATCCGGTCGAATCGCTGAACGGTCTATTTGACAGATTAAAGCCTCACTTCGCGACCATCGATGAAAGAAGTAGAGGAGCAGGTGTTGATTCAAGTGGTCAAATATCGCTGGCAAAAAATGACCGTCGTCTCAAAGAGATGACGATAGCGGACTACAACGTCTGTGCCCAGAGAGAGGGTAGCGCGATGTTGACTTCGAATAAAAATGACCCAGTGATTCATGCAGCGATTGCCGCGTTGGTGTTCTAGATCCAGTAGGTTGTTCGTGTCATGAGACGAGAGATAAATCGCATGCCTTGTTTTATGGGTTCAGGAAAATTTGCCCCGCCTGCACTAATAGCCATTTCCTTGTGGGCCAACTCATCGGTTTTCATCTGTCTCAAAATCTCTTGTGATTTTTTGTCTTGTTGAGGCAGTTTCTCCAGATGATCATCAAGATGTCCTGCTACTTGATCCTCTGTTGCAGCGACAAACCCCAAATTAATCTTATCTCCCAACATGCCCGTTACTGCGCCGATACCAAATGACGCAAGATACCAGAATGGGTTCAGATAGCTGACGTGACCGTCTAGTTCGCGAATGCGCTCCTCGGTCCAACTGAGATGGTCAACTTCTTCATTTGCCGCTGCACGCATATGGTTTGCCACATCTGGTGATTTTGCTACCAGTGCCTGAGATTGATATAACGCCTGAGCGCAAACCTCTCCGCAATGGTTAATTCGCATCAACCGGACGGCGGTTTTTTTCTCCTCGTCGGAAAGCTCGTCAGATGCTAGCGCGCTGGCTGGAGATTGACGCGAAGTCTTGCCCACAGCGCCGGTTACAGCGCGCAATGCCTGATCGAATTGTGAAATGGCGCTATCTAACGGATTGTTCATTCTAATAAGTTACCTTTGAGATTGTGCGTAAGCCTTAGCCTAGAACGGTGAGTTGTCGGCCACCCATCAGGTGCATATGGATATGGTACACTGTTTGGCCTCCCTCCTGATTACAGTTCATCACCAAGCGAAACCCTGATTGGTCGATCCCTTGTTCTCTTGCCAGTTTTTGCGCGGTTAACAAGAGATGTCCGGCAAGAAGCTGATCTGTCGATTCTAAGTCGTTAATTGTAGCAATATGTTTACGCGGAACGATGAGAATGTGCGTCGGTGCTTGTGGGCTGATATCACGAAAAGCGATAACATGTTCATCTTGGTAGATGATGTCAGCGGGAATATCTCCGGCTACGATCTTGCAGAAAAGGCAATCGGTTGTCATTTTCGTCAGTCTCTTAGTGGTTCAAATAAAAGCCAAAAATTGATAAGGCCGCTAATTCTCGTTGTTCTGTTCAAGTACGTAGCCAGTAAAGCCATTTTCATTAAGCTGGTATGCGGCTAGCATTGATCTTTTGCCGTTGTCGCATGTGGTGATGTATACCGCATCGTTCACTAATTTTGGCATGTTTTTCCGCAGCAAAGGTAGCGGTACATTGATGCTTTTTTCAAGTTTACCGGAATTCAGTTCTTTTGGGTTTCTTACGTCCAATATATAGGTTTTCGGATTTGCCTCAGCAATCATCTCATGCGCCTCTTTCAGCGTGACGGTCTCTATTACCGGCTCCATCAGCAAATTTTCAAAGTCCGGCTCAGCCAAACGCATGAGTTTTCCGTTGGTCAACATGGTGACGCTGGCATTTCGGGGCACGTCGCTGACGAGTGCGTCCTGGCCAAAATTGTCCCCAGCTTTCAGTTCGACGAGTAGCTGGGACTTTTCCCCAACCTGTCGTTCCACCTTGGTTCTTCCTGATTTTATGACGTAAAAGTAGTCGCCAGGTTCGCCTTGATGAATGACGACCTCTCCAGCCGAGTACGTTACCTCTTCAAATTTGCTGAAGAGCGCCTGAATATTTGCAGGTGGAATGTATTCGAACAAAGGTGAGCTAAGCAGCGCTGACATCCAGTCTATACCTTCATCTTTCTCTGGTGAGCGGTTCAGCGAGATACCTGCATCGAGGCTTTCAGAAAACGCTCCGAGGGTTGATCTTGGAATTAAAGCAAGTCGGCAGTGAGTCGTTGTAATAGCGGTAACGCTGTGGGGTTCATGGCTATCAAGTGCGTACTTCGCGTTCTCATCTTCTGATTTACGCGTCTGGGCTGCATAATTTTTGTCGAGTAAATCGACAGTCCCTTCCAAAAGCCAATACAAAACCAGATCCGCATTATCACGCTTGAAAATCATTTTGTTGGGCGCATATGTTTCGAAAGTGATGAACGGGATCATGCTTTCGAAGATGTCGTCGGGCATTTGAGCGAATGGCACTAGAGACCTGACGAGTGCCTGATGATCGCTATCCGTCGTTTTCAATCTGCTGGATATTCCTATGCTGCGTGTCTGTGTTTTGGATGTTCCGTGCGGAATATCTGGGTGGGGAGCAGTATAGGTTACGTATGAAATAAAGCATAGCGGGAGATGACAAGTGCGCAGACCTAGCGACGCGGGATTGTGCCATGCTCTCGAACAACCGTGCGGTCAGGCATGTCGCTTCGCGGAGCGGGTGATTACGATGCCAACCGATGCTGCATTCTTGACAGCGCCTGGTTTAGACAACTTAAGCCTGAGCGAATCGGTTGCAAAAGCATCGAGCACTAATGACGCCACTTGCTCAGCAAGAGACTCAATAAGCTGGTATTGCGTCTCTTGGACGTAGTTTGTCACCATTTTGGATACCGCATCGTAATCCACCGTGTGACGCAGATCATCGGAGCTAGCTGCGTCACTCGCAGGTAGCGTCATTTCAATATCGAGAATTACTGCTTGTTTAATATTTCGCTCATGTTCGTAAACACCGATAATTGTTTCAATCGACAAACCCTCGATAAAAATAATGTCGTTTTTCATTAGTTGAGCTCCGTCATCGGCCATCGCGGCCTTACCGCTATTGATAGGTCCTCGGTGTGGTTGTGAAGCAACCTTTGAAGCCCCGCATAGGCGATCATTGCACCATTATCAGTACAGAGTTTGAGTTCAGGATAGTAGATCTCGACGCGGTGTTTGTTGCCGAGTTCGTGCAATCGATCTCGTAATGCCAGATTAGCGCTAACACCACCGGCAAGCACTAAGCGTGAAAGCCCCGTTTGGTTGATAGCTCTTTGGCATTTGATACGAATGGTGTCTACAACTGCGGTTTGAAATGCCAGCGCAATATCTGATTTGTCTTGTGTCGTGGGTGCTGGGATATCGTTCAAGGTGTTCATTGTGTAAGTTTTGAGACCGCTGAAGCTAAAGTCCAGGCCCGGCCGGTCGGTCATGGGTCTTGGAAATCGGAATCGACTTGAATCTCCATTGAGGGCGAGACGAGCAATTTGAGGACCGCCGGGATAGGGTAATCCAAGCATTTTCGCCACTTTGTCGAAAGCTTCACCGGCGGCATCGTCCAGCGATTCACCCAGCAACTCGTACTGCCCTAAGCCATGACATGCAAGCAGTTGAGTGTGACCACCAGACACCAGGAGGGCGATAAAAGGATACTCCGGCGGAGCCTCACTAAGCATTGACGCGAGCAGGTGGCCCTCCATGTGATGTACGCCAATCGCTGGAATGTCCCAGGCAAACGCCAGTGACTTAGCGATGCTGGCACCGACGAGAAGTGCGCCTACAAGACCTGGGCCAGCTGTGTAGGCGATGGCATCTATTTGATTTCTGGTCGAATGGCTTTCTGCGAGCGCTTGATCGATCATGGGGAGCGTCTTGCGAATGTGGTCACGCGATGCAAGTTCCGGCACGACCCCACCATACGCTTTATGCAGTTCGATCTGGCTGTACAAAAGGTCTGCCATGAGACCTTTATTGCTATCGTATATGGCAACGCCGGTTTCGTCGCATGAACTTTCTATACCTATAACTCTCAAGAGAACTCTCTGATTAAAGTGGTTTTAGTGCTCTTCTGCGATATCACATAAGAGATTGCGCATCGTACTGACTATTTTTGAAAAAATCCTCTGAATGAATTAGAAGTTGGTGTCTATGTGGGTTTCAAACGAAGAATTTTGCGTGCCGGTTATCGTATTTTGTGTACGCTTAGTAACAGGAATATTAGCCTTAACTAGCGCTTTGCATTTGGGTTCAGATGCCGTTAGAATGCACGCCCTTCGGGAAAGGAGAGTACAAAAAGGTATGCCGTTTGTAAAAGTGAAAGAGAACGAACCATTTGACGTTGCATTGCGACGATTCAAGCGTTCATGTGAAAAAGCAGGAATCCTCGCTGAAGTGCGACGTCGTGAATTCTACGAAAAACCAACTTCAGTTCGAAAGCGCAAGGCGGCGGCTGCCGTAAAGAGACATGCGAAGAAAGTGCAGCGTGAATCACGAAGAATGGAGCGCTTGTACTAGCATCCACGGTAAGACGTTGAGTCTCATATAGAGGCTCTCGTCAGACGACTGTCCTGCTCTTCCTTCCTTGTGGTTCGTTTCTTGAAACCACTATTCATGTCCGCCACTGTCATAAGGTAATCTTTGAATCCACTCATTCAACGATTGCATAAACGTGCTTGGTGATTAGAAACATAGCTGCTCACAAGGACTAACCATCCTTTGTCGTTAATAAATAAACATCTGAATTACTCATTCTGGAAAGACTATGCCGGCTTCTGAAATAAAGCAAAAAATTGATAACGCGGTAAAAGACGCGATGCGGGCGAGGGATAAACAGCGAGTCGGCGCATTGCGACTTGCCATGTCGGAATTCAAAAAGATTGAGGTAGACGAACGCATTGAGCTCGACGATGCGCGCGTGCTTGCGATACTCGACAAAATGACCAAGCAGCGAAAAGACTCGCTTGCCCAATATGAGGCAGCGGGACGAGAAGATCTGGTCGCTCAAGAAGCGTTTGAAATTGAACTGATCAAGGAATTCTTGCCCACTGAATTGACCATCGAGGAGCTGGATGCATTGGTTAAGGCTGCGATCGCTGAGTCTGGCGCAAGCTCAATGAGAGAAATGGGTCAGGTCATGGCGATCTTAAAGCCCCAGATACAGGGCCGCGCAGATGTTGGCGCCGTCAGTGGGCAAGTGAAAAGCCTGCTTAGCTAACCTCCGCTTGTCACTTCGACGGCTTGTTTTTAGTGTGTTCAGGTGACATCCTGACGGAAATTAATACCTGTAGTATGCGACGTGATCCCACCTGACTTTATAGACGATTTGTTGTCTCGAACTGATATCGTTGATGTCATAAACAGCCGTGTTACCCTGAAAAAGACCGGTCAAAACTATACGGGGTTGTGTCCGTTTCATACTGAAAAAAGTCCCTCGTTCAGCGTGAATCAGGAAAAACAGTTTTACTATTGCTTTGGTTGCCAGGCGTCCGGTAGCGCACTCAAGTTTCTGATGGAATTTGAGCGTATGGACTTTGTCGCGTCCGTTGAGCTGCTTGCTTCGAAAGCTGGTGTCGAAGTGCCCAACTCAAGCCCACCGGGTACCTCAGAGCGTTTAAAAAAGCGCAAGTCTATATATGAAATCTTGGAA
This sequence comes from Candidatus Azotimanducaceae bacterium, assembly GCA_965657335.1. Classification (GTDB taxonomy): domain Bacteria; phylum Pseudomonadota; class Gammaproteobacteria; order Pseudomonadales; family Azotimanducaceae; genus UBA4582. Next base: position 16,174 of record CBFHOH010000009.1, on the reverse strand, counting down.
CAGGCGTCTGCCTTGTATCAGGGCTTTTTACGCCAACATGCCAGTCGTGACACCGCCGTAAATTATCTGAAACAAAGAGGTCTCTCAGGAGAAATTGCGAGAGATTTTCAGCTCGGGTATGCGCCCCCGGGCTGGGATAATCTGATGGGTGCGTTGTCGAAAACTAACCATGAGCGTGACCTTTTGATCGAATCTGGCATGCTCATCGATAATAGCGAGGAGGGCAAAACCTACGATCGTTTTCGAGACAGAGTCATGTTCCCGATAAGAGATGTTCGAGGGCGCGTGATCGCATTTGGCGGCAGAATCATTGGGGATGGTAAACCTAAATATCTCAATTCCCCCGAAACCCCTGTGTTTCACAAAGGTCGGGAACTTTACGGGCTTTATGAGAGTCGGCGCCGCAACCGCAAATTAGAAATGCTGATCATCGTTGAAGGCTACATGGATGTCGTAGCGTTGGCGCAACAGGGTATTAATTACGCGGTCGCGACCTTGGGCACCGCAACCAGTAGCGACCACCTCGACAGACTTTTTCGAACGGTCTCCAAATTAGTCTTCTCGTTTGACGGCGACAAAGCGGGTCGGGCAGCTGCTTGGAAGGCCTTGCAGGAAAGCTTGCCCTTTATGAGAGACGGTCGAAGTGCACGATTTCTGTTTCTGCCGGAAGGCGAGGATCCGGATACGCTTGTTAGAAAAGAGGGTAAGGACAAATTCGAATGGCGAGTTAACCAGGCACCACATTTGACTGATTTCCTATTCGATCACCTGCAAGAAGGGCTTGATATGGACTCCATGGAGGGTAAAGCGACGCTATCACAACTATCGATGCCGCTCATTCAGAAAATTCCCGAGGGGGTTTTCAAACAATTGGTGATTGGAAAACTATCAGAGCTTACCGGTTTATCCAGTGAACGGTTGATCGCGGTTTCCTATAGCCATGACCAGGCCGCTGGGCACGACCGGTCTGCAAGTTTTTCTTATAAAAATCAGGGTGTTGAGACCTCGCCTGCGCGCGCTGGTAACGCGCTAGCCGGATTGCCGAGAGAGCAAGCAGAGACAAGCGCTGGTGCTGGGTCTTCAAGCATAGTCAGCGATGATGAATATGCGGAAATGATGGCTACCGCTGAGTTTCTAGATGAGGACCCTTCGTTTTCATTTGGTGCACCAGTATCGAGAGAGATGGCATTACTTGCAGAAGATGCTATTGGCATATTACTCAGGCAACCTGATCTCGCAGGCGATATTGACGAAAAAGTATATTCTCAGCTCGAAATTGCGCCGGGTTGTCGCCTGCTGGTGGATCTTGTGCATTCCATTCTAGCCAGGGAAATGGCCTCGCCAGTCGTGCTGCTGGCATCGTATCAAGATCAACCGGAATTCCCTGTGCTGAAAATGCTGGCGGAACGAGAGCAGTTGCTTGATGTGAGCGAGTTGCCAGGGCAGTACAGTGGCATACTTGCAAAGATGGCGAAAATTCTAGAAACAGAGTCTTTTCAACAGGTTAGAAAGGATTTGCACGCAAAGCCATTTGCCGATTGGTCTCCGGAAGAACGCAAAAGCTATCGAGAATCTTTAAAGAACAAATCGAAAAAATAGTATTTTTTCTAGTTCAGGCCGAGTTCGTGCTTACATTTATCGCGAAAGGCAAATAATTGAAGCCGTTGTGCGCTCATAATAGTAGCTAATGGTGCCCCAGCGGTAGGTACTTGGAGTGGAATCATCAATATTCACTGGTTATAATGTCCGGCTCGTTTTCCCCATGAAAGTTTCGAAGGTAATCTATGACCAACAGTGGACTCGCACAGAATCAGCAATCTCGACTAAAAGAGCTCATCAGCCGAGGTAGAGAACAGGGTTACCTAACCTATGCAGAGGTCAATGATCATCTGCCAGACGAAATATCTGACCCGGAACAAATCGAAGACATCATCAGCATGATCAACGACATGGGCATCGCTGTCCATGAACAAGCGCCTGAAAGCGACGATCTGATGGCTGAAGGCGACGTAACTGACGAGCTGGCAGCAGAGGAGGCCGCCGCAGTGTTAGTGGCGGTTGAGAACGAAGCAGGAAGGACGACTGATCCAGTGCGCATGTACATGCGAGAAATGGGCACCGTTGAACTGCTGACGCGAGAGGGCGAAATTGTCATCGCTAAGCGAATCGAGGAAGGCATAAGAGATGTGTTGCACGCGCTTGCCAGTTTCCCGGGCACTGTGGAGCACGTTCTGGAAGCTTACGATAAATCGCAGGAAGAAGACTCGCACCTGACCGATATGTTGATTGGTTTCCTGGACCCCGAAGAAAACGTCATGCCTGCAGCTCAGGTGGTACCCGGAGAGGTCAAAGAGAAGACTGAGGAAGAAGAGGAAGAAGAAAAAGGGCCAGACCCCGTCAAAGCGGCAGAACGATTTGAGATTCTGCGGAAGCAACTTAAAAAGACAGAAAAAGCGATTAAAAAGCACGGTCGTGGTACACCTCAGGTGGACAAGGAACTTGCTGCGCTGGGTGATTCGTTTCAGTTCTTCAAACTGGTACCCAAGCTGTACGATGTCATTGTTAAAATGGCGAGAAGCACACATGCGCAGGTAAGACACCACGAACGACTAGCAATGCAGATGTGTGTTCGTAAAGGCCGAATGCCACGAAAAGCTTTTTTGGAGAAATTCACAGGGCAAGAAGACAATGTTTCTTGGGTACAACAGCAAATTGCGGACGGTCACGAAGGACTGCGCAAGTACGAAGATGAAATTGTCAGAGCGCAAAAACGGATCAGGCAAGCATCAACTAGCTGCGGTTTGGCAATCATAGAAATAAAAGACATTAATCGGCGGATGTCGATTGGCGAGGCGAAAGCCCGACGCGCGAAGAAGGAAATGGTCGAGGCCAACCTGCGTCTGGTTATCTCCATTGCTAAGAAATATACGAATCGTGGATTGCAGTTTCTTGATCTTATTCAGGAAGGTAATATCGGCTTAATGAAAGCGGTTGATAAGTTTGAATATCGCCGCGGTTACAAGTTTTCAACCTACGCGACATGGTGGATCAGGCAGGCGATCACGAGGTCGATCGCTGACCAAGCAAGAACTATCCGTATCCCTGTGCATATGATCGAAACGATCAATAAGCTTTCCAGAATTTCTCGGCAAATGCTGCAGGAAATGGGCCGGGAGCCGACTCCTGAGGAGCTGGGTGAGAGAATGGAGATGCCTGAAGATAAGGTTCGTCGCGTCCTTAAAATTGCCAAAGAGCCTATCTCGACTGAAACACCTATTGGTGATGATGAAGACTCGCACCTTGGCGATTTCCTTGACTCAAATAACAACCTTGGCGAAGGCGCTGCAGTAGGTTCTCCTGTTGATACGGCAACTGACGAAGGCCTTAAGGAAGCCACTCGGGGCATACTTTCTGGGCTGACAGCAAGAGAGGCGAAGGTGCTTAGAATGCGTTTCGGTATCGACATGAACACCGACCACACGTTGGAAGAAGTCGGTAAGCAATTCGATGTCACGAGAGAACGTATTCGTCAGATCGAAGCTAAAGCGCTGCGGAAGCTAAGACATCCTACTCGCTCGGATCATTTGAAGAGTTTCCTTGACGAAACGTCGTAAACGCCAAACCCTTTTTTAGGGCCTGTAGCTCAGTTGGTTAGAGCATCCGACTCATAATCGGCAGGTCGAAGGTTCGAGTCCTTCCAGGCCCACCATCCATCTGTTTACTGCCTTGAAGAGGCCAGGAAACGCACATTGTTAAAGATTCGATATCTGAACGTTTCGCTATGTTCATATCTATCTCCAGCAACTGATTGGTGCACGCACTATAGCAAACAGATGTGCGATCCAAATCTCATCATCGGCACGCTTTGATCGCGTGAATTATAAGTGAACAGAAGGCGAAGGCTGCAACGTCCGCGGGATTTTACGGGCGAGCAAATTCAATCCTTTAGTGCCGTATTTCTGCGTCACGGTTTGCCTTGCGCGTTACTCGGACTTTTGTTCTTAACCGATTCGACGACATGGCGGCTGTTGAACAATGCTACCGTCGCTGCTCGCGAAAATAGTGCGCTTTATTTGATTGTCGCAGGCGTGATCTTCCTTTGTTTGCTTGCTCATGCCGCGTTCCGCAAATACCCGCTGGTCTTGAGGCAGCTTACTTGGGTTATGTATCTAGGGTGCCTCTCTCTTTGGGAAGAATGGGTTTTTAGAATCGGTATTCCTCACTACATAGGCGCGCTTGGGATAGGGATGCTGGTGCCAGTTCTTATTAGCAATACACTGTTTGGCGTTTTGCATTATTTTACGTTGAGATGGCGCTGGCATTGGTGCCTGATGGCTGCCGTAGGCGGATTGTTTTTCAGTCATCACTTCGCTAACCATCAAAATCTGCTAGTAATTGCGGGTATTCATTGGGTCATGACCTATCTAAATACGCCCAGGCCTCCCGGTGGAGATCTGGGTTCGCCTATACCCGACACAGATTTCCCTTAAGCTCGAATAATCCATATAGTTTATACCTAATTTGTAATCCAGAGATCTAGTATGAGCAAGCCTGCATTGATACATGAAGCGGAGAAAATAACACCCGATTGGTTAACAGAGGTGCTTAATTTTGCCGGAATTTCGGGTCGGGTCGATAGCTTCACAAGCAACAGCATCGGCACGGGGCAGGTTGGCGAAAATGTGAGATTTGAGCTGAAAGGAGAGGGCAACCTGCCTAACTCGATTGTTGGTAAGTTTGCTTCAAATGACCCGGTGAGCAAACAAACAGGTGTTCAGCTGCAGAACTACGTTAAGGAGGTGTTTTTCTATAACGAACTTGCAGCTAGCGTTGAGATACAAACGCCGCAAGTTCACTACGCTGATATCATTGCCGAGACCCACGACTTCGCCATCATTATGGAGGACCTCGCCCCAGGAGAGCAGGGTGATCAGATAAAAGGTTGCTCTGTTGATGATGCCGCGCTAGCACTGGAAGCGCTGGCTAAATTACATGGTCCCAGGTGGGGTGACCGGTCTCTAGAGCATTATGAACTGCTCGCTCCGAGGAAGGTGGAAGAACCTGACCCGGCGAAATCCATCTATCAAATGGTACAGGCGGGTTTCTTAGAAAAGTATGCGAATCGTTTGGTTAATGCTGATCACGAAATGGTGATGGGTGTTGGTGGCATGATGGAGGAATATGCCGATTTTAAGGGCGAAAAGACATTGATCCATATCGATTATCGACTCGACAATATGATGTTCGGTGGTCCCTACCCGCTAGCCGTCGTCGACTGGCAGTCAATAAGTTTAGGGTGCGCATTTAACGATCTCAGCTATTTTATGGGCACCAGTCTGCGGCCTGACGATCGAGCGGCTAATGAAGAAGCATTATTGAAACTCTATCTTGATGTATTGAAAAGTTATGATGTCACCATGAAATGGGATCAAGCATGGACGCTTTATCGCCGCTACGCGCCCGCCGGTTTGATCATGGCGGTTATCGCATCGATGATTGTGGGTGAGACGGAAAGAGGTAACGACATGTTTATGGCGATGGCGACACGCAGTTCTCAAATGAGCAGTGAACTGGAGTCGCTAAAAGTCTTGGCGTCGAATTAGGCTAAATTAGCGCCGAAAATATAAGCGCTGAAAATATAAGCGTACTGGGCAAAAGGATTGATCAAAATGGAATATGGTGTCGTTCTTCCACACAACGAAATAGGTACAGATCCCGGAGCAATGAAAGCATTTGCTCAGGGCGCCGAAGCACTTGGTGCCAAGCAGTTGTTAGTCTACGACCATGTAGTGGGCGCTGACCCTGATAGACCCGGTGGGTTTCGTGGTGCTTACGATAAGGACGTCGCATTCCATGAGCCGTTAACAACGTTGGCATTTATTGCAGCGGTAACAGCATCAATCGAGCTTGTAACCTCCATACTGATACTGCCACAAAGACAAACTGTGTTGGTTGCCAAGCAAGCGGCTGAGGTTGCAATACTTTCCAATAACAGACTGAGACTAGGTGTAGGAACCGGTTGGAACAGGATTGAATATGACGCACTTAATGTGCCTTTCGAAAGACGAGGAACCCGGCAAGCGGAGCAGGTTGAGCTGATGCGCGAACTTTGGGGGGAAGACTCTCTCGATTACTCCGGCGAATTCCATCACATTGATAAAGCGAGTATCAATCCTCGACCATCTGAGCCTATACCCGTTTGGTTTGGTGGTGCAGCGCCGACAGTGCTAAAACGCTGCGCCGAACTGGGCGATGGATGGGTTCCCTTGATGGGAGCGAATAGTGCTGCAGCTGAAGCGATCAATCTGTTAAAGGATGCCCGAGCGGCTGCGGGTAAGAACTGGGAAGAGTTTCAGATACAGGCGCAGGCTCAATACGCGGGCGGCACGCCAGAGAGATGGAAATCTCATTCGGATAAATGGGAAGCGCTGGGAGCGACAAAAATAGCTATAGCAACGCATAACGCAGGAGAAACCAATGTCGATGGCCATCTCCGCAGAATTGAAGAGTATTTCGCGGTCGTTCGAAAAGAGTGATTTGAGAATACCTTTCTTTTTTAAGCGCCTATCACCCCGGTTAATAGATGTGGTGCTTGAAGTTGAAAGATCGTAAGTTAAAACATGTGGCGGTGCCGTTAAATGGCAGAAAGCCAAAAGACGATAACGAAGGAGAAAACGATGCCTGATATTAAAAATGACCTGTTTACTTTAGCCATGTCAGAAAAAGCGCAGCCGCTGATGGATGCGGTAAAGAAACATATTAAGGAAAATGTAGAGCCTATCACTGAAGAGTTTTATGCGCTCGACAGCGAGAAAGATGATCGCTGGTCTTGGCATCCTCGCCAGTTAGAGCTGTTAGATGGTGCCAAGGCAAAAGCAAAAGCGTCAGGTCTGTGGAATTTTTTCCTACCGGATTCTGAAATTGGAGAAGGTCTCACAAACCTCGACTATGCATATATTGCTGCCGAACTTGGTAAGTTTTCGCTGGCATCTGAATCGCTAAATTGTAGTGCGCCGGACACCGGTAATATGGAAGTGCTCGAAAGAGTAGGGACTGAAGCCCAAAAGGAACAGTGGCTAAAACCTCTACTTAATGGCGAGATTAGATCGGCTTACGCGATGACAGAACCTGGTTTGCCCTCATCCGATGCGAAGAACATAAGCACTCAGGCTGTGCTAGACGGAGACGATTGGGTTATTAATGGTGAGAAATTTTACATCTCAGGTGCCGGAGATCCCCGCTGTAAAATTATGATCACAATGGTGAAGACCAGCCCAGATGCACCTCCCAGTCGACAGCAATCCCAGATACTGGTTCCTATTGAAACGCCGGGCGTCGAAATACTCGAAGGTATGCAAGTGTTTGGGCAGGACCACGCGCCTCGTGGGCACATGCATATTAAATTCAACAATGTCAGAGTGCCAAAAGAAAATATTCTTTTGGGCGAAGGCCGTGGTTTTGAAATTTCCCAAGTACGTTTAGGCCCCGGACGAATACACCATTGCATGAGATCAATCGGTAAGGCAGAAGTCGCTCTTGAATTGATGGTTAAACGATCAGCCAGCCGAGTTGCATTCGGTAAGCCTATCGCGAAGCTTGGTAAAAATCTGGAAGTTATTTCCAGAGCAAGAATTGACATCGACGCGATGAAGTTGATGGTGCTTCAGGCAGCCAAGGCAATGGATGTGCTCGGTAATAAAGAGGCCAGAGTCTACGTCAGTGCTGTGAAAGCGATGGTGCCGGAGCGTGTTTGTCAGATCATCGATCAGGCAATACAAATGCATGGCGCAACAGGCATCTCTCAATGGTCACCGCTTGCTGGAATGTATGCAGATCAAAGACATTTGCGTTTCGCTGACGGTCCTGATGAGGTGCATCACATGGTAGTTGGCCGTGCAGAGGTTCAGAAGTACGATCTCTGGTAGGTCCGAGAAAATCGAGTCGAGCCGGCAGTCCGCTGGACTGCCAGCCGGCTCACCGATTAATTTTTCTTAAAAGTGGGTTGCTCTTTTCAGTAATGAGTCAAAAAATTTCGGACTAGTCGACGGAAAAATCCATAACAAAATCTTTCATGATTTCAGTTCCCTTGATCATATTGGCGACAGAAATACGTTCGTTGTTTCCGTGCACGCCTGTTTGCTCATTCTCCCCAAAAAGAAATGGACCAAAGCCGTAGCTTATAATACCCATATCTCTAAAAAAATGACTGTCTGTAAAGCCGGTTGAAACCGAGGGAACGGCTTTCATGTTTTCGTAGTGCAGTGTTAAGACGCGCTGTATTGAGTCATACAAAGGTGTGTTTGTGTCACTCACTGCTGGCGTGAATCTCATGATTGTTTCGATAGAAATGCGGTCATCGTTAATGATGTGTTCAAGCTCGGTCAAAAACGCATCGGGGTTTTGATCGGGTAGCAGTCGACAGTCCAGTTCGATTGAAGCGGTGGGTGGTACCACGTTAATTTTGCTGCTGCCGGATAGTCGAGTAATCGAGCAGGTGTTGTGTAACAGTGCGACACTGCCTGGCTCCCTCAATTGCAGCGCTGTCATGAACACCGGGTCTTTGATAGATTCATCAATTCTTTCGAGTTTAGTACGGAGTTCCCCTTCTCTGAATTCCGCGGAGCTTTGGAACAGGTTTCTCACCTCTGGAACGATCCGGTACTCGAAGGTCGTATCCGCGATTCTGTTCCCAGCACGAAGAATCCGCGTAACGGAACTTGTTAACCTCGGACTGGATCCATGTCCTGGTGTATCTGTTGCTGTCAGTTTCAGCCAGAGCGGCACTTTTTGCGTTACCTCGATCCGGAACACAGGTTTACCCGTCGTGATGAGTCCCGACCCGCCCTCGTTAACAAGATAGCCCACACCCTCGAAGATTTCCGGGCGGTTCTCGATCAACCATCCTGCGCCAAAGAAACCGCCAGCCTCTTCGTCCGCGGTTGCCATAAAAATGACATCACGCTTCAGTTTTTTACCTGATGCGTGCAGCGCGATGAAGGCCTGTAACTGAGTAATTCCCAGCCCCTTAGTATCAATGGCTCCGCGCCCATAGATATAATCGTCCTTAACGACACCTGAAAGGGGGTCAACGTCCCAGTATTCAGCGTTGGCGGGAACAACATCAATGTGACTCAAGAGCACGAGCGCTGGTTCGTCACCTCCTTCCAGTCGGGCCCAGATGTTTCCTCTGCCAGGCGCGGACTCGACGGTCTCATATGAGATACCGGCTTCCTCAAGTATGGCACCCAAAAACTCTACTCCGCGAGATTCATTACCCGCTGGGTTGACGGTATCAACCCTAATATAGTTCTGAAGTCTATCGGGAGCTTTCATGGCGTAAGTGCTAGGTGCTGCCATTATTTTTGAGTTCGTCCAGGCTGTTAACGCCAGTAATATAGCCATGGACAAAAGGCGACCGTTGAGCTTTTTTATCAACATGATTTCAATGCCTAAACATAATAGAAAATCATATTTGCCCTGAGCGGTCAAACCTTCGATTTTTCCGGATGCCGGTGAGCTGGCAGCGACAAGAAACATGATTTCAGCTGTTTGACTGTTAAAAGATACTCATGGCAAAAACGCTGATATCATCAGGGACAGAAAACACAGAGCGGCGTATAGGTGCCCGCGCTTATCCGAGGTCTTGAGGGGATCAGAACGTATATACTGTCTTGGCCGGAAAGAGTCATGAATTGATCTCGAAGTGGACTTGCGAGGGACCAATTGACCACTGTTAGTAAATTTCAGCCACAGACATGACCAGCGCGTCCATATGATGATTAGTGCGGAAACATTAAAAAAAGTTATTTTTGCTGGCGTTGCTGGCCTGCTTGCCTTTGCCGTATACCTGACCACGATGCCGCGGGCTATTACCCTCGAAGATGCGGGTCTTTTCCAAATGGTGTGTCATGTTGGTGGGATTGGCCATCCGCCCGGATATCCGCTATTCACCCTTCTTTGTCAGCAACTTACTTGGCAGGATACTGTCTTTGCCGGGAACCTGGTGTCAGTAATCTTCGCTGTGGCTGCGGTGATGGTCTTTTTCCTAGTAGTCGAGCGGCTAACCAAGGATCTCATACTCGCCTCAATTGCGGCGCTTGCCTATGCGTATTCAAATACCTTTTGGTCCCAGGCAATCATTATTGAGGTATACAGCCTAGCGTCCTTGATGTTTATGGCAGCTTGGTTTGTTTCAATCTTGTATCTAAAGACTGCTGATATTCGATACTGGTATCTCCTCTGTTTTTTAGTAGCACTCGCACTTTGTAATCATTGGCCGCTGATGGTTTTGTCCTCACCTGCATTGGCAGCGACAATTTTCCCTCGTTGGAAAAACCTGTTTGCAGAATTTAACAAGCCGGTCTTCTGGGCATTGTCGATACTTTGTATAGCCACTGGGTTGTTGCCCTACCTAACGCTAATTCTGACAGTAAGCCCTGAAATTGCCGTTTACGGTGGTATAGACTCTATTGAGAGTTTCACGCGTTATGTCATGAGATCAACATACAGTGATGACCATGCAGTTGCAGATAGTTCACACAAAATAGCCTATTTTTACTGGCTCTCAAAAGCATCGGTTTATCAGCTAGGTGTGCTTGGTCTGCCATTGATTCTCACCGGTTTTTTGCACTCAATCAGGACTCGGGATAGATATGAAAATATTAGTATCATCCTCTTGTTTGTGGGTTCGACTTACCTCTTGTTAGCTTTGTTGAATTTTGAGTTCAGCCCGTTCTATCAAGCGATTTTTCGGCCCTACCCTATCATAGCCTATGCGGCGATATGTTTATGGTTTGCACACGGAGTTAAACTGTTAGCAACGGTTCTGGTAAATGCCGTAGATGAATCGCTATTTACTAAGCACTTATCGGAATATCAGGTTCGTGGCTTGGTTTTTATGATTGTGGGGTTTGCCTCAGTTGTTTCAGTTTACCTGTCGAATTATCAAAGTGTGGATAGAAGTGGCAACAAGTTTATTGATACTTATGCCAGAACAGTGCTGGGAACGCTCCCTCCTGACGCTGTGTTGTTTACCTATGGAGATAACCAAACTGGCCCGATAGGCTATCTCAGCCAAGTAGAAGGATTGAGGCCTGACGTGGAGGTAAGAGACTGGGCGAACCTCGTGCTTTCTAACCGACTAAGCTCTCCATTTCTGCCTCCAATCGCGCAGCAGGAGGTGATTGAAGCATTCATTAATCAATCAAAAAGACCTGTTTTCTCGATTGAAGCGCGATTGTCACCGTCAACTAATTTGGGTCTATATCATAGATTTAATCCTAAGGGTGGCAACGACTACGAGTTCGAGCAAGGCATCAACGACTATGTGGATAATTTGTTGCGACTCTACATCGATGACGAATTGACCGATGGTCATGAGCAGCACTTTCTTTTTAATCAAATGATTGCTTTTTCAAAACAATATGTAGGTTTTGCCAGTTCGCGCACTCGATCGGAAATGAGCGAGGCAGTGTTCATAAGACTCAACCTGCTGCAATCGACATTTCCTGGAAAACTCGTCACACTCGAAACGCTGTACAAACAATATCAAGCGCAGAATGGCGACCTCCTTGCTCAGCGCGAAGTGCTGGTAGACTTGGTGACTAAAGCAGAGGAACAAATTCCACCCTACGCTAGTCTGCAGAGTCTGGCTGTGTTCTATGAGTTGGCGGGAAGGGTACATGAGCTATCTCCGCAAACCGTTGAACTTTCGATTGATTACTACCATCGTTCAATCGATGCGTGGCCCGTCGATGAAAATACCAGTATTTGTCCGTTGATGCAGATCTATCTAAACGGGCCAAACAAAAAAGCTTATGATGCGCTTGAGTATAGGTTTCCAGACTATAGTTGTGGATAGAATGCGCATGATTGCTTACATAGCGCGCTTTGTGTTTGCTTAACGAAACAGTTTAAAAGAGAAGGCTAAATGCTAAGCATCGTAGTGCCAACCTTTAAAGAAGCGGAAAATTTACCGCAGTTGGCTGAACTCATTCATTCCTGTATCGGGCCTGACAGCAACGGCGCCGCGATAAATTATGAACTCATCGTTGTAGATGACATGTCTCCAGATGAAACAGTGGATGTCTGTCGTCAACTTTCTGAGATGTATCCTTTGAAGCTGCTGCGTCCTCAAGGTCGCTCTCGCGACTTGTCTCTTTCTGTTATTGACGGTATTAAATGTGCCGCAAACGATATTGTCCTGGTCATGGACGCTGATCTGTCCCACCCGCCAGGAAAGATTGCTGAAATGTTAAAAAAGTTTGTCGAAACTGACGGTGCTTTTGCGATTGGTAGTCGTTATATCAGCGGCGGGAGTTTTGATAGAGATTGGAGTCTATGGCGATTCATCAATTCTCATATCGCAACATTATTGGCGCGCCCCCTCGTAAAGTGCTCGGACCCTATGTCCGGTTTCTTTATGTTTAGCAGGCAAGCACTGGGAGATTTGGCAAAGCTTAACCCTATCGGCTACAAAATTGGTCTGGAGATAATGGTCAGAGGTGACTTCAAAAGAGTTGAAGAAGTGCCTATCGGCTTCAAAGACCGCGAGTTGGGAGCCAGCAAAATGAACTTCAACCAGCAGTGGAAGTATCTGCGCCATCTGCGGCGTTTGTATTTGCATAAATTTAAGGGTTGGGCTGAATTTGTTCATTTTGGCGCCGTTGGCGCAAGCGGTTTCGTTATTGACCTTGCTTTTTATTACCTGTTTCAAATGCTGGGTGTTAACCATATTCTTGCAAGAGGGTTATCATTTTGGCCGGCGGTAAGCTGGAATTGGGCTTTGAACCGAAAGACGACATTCGGCGATCGTGTGCGACGACCAAAAATGAAGCAGTGGATTGAGTTTGTTCTCTCAAGTCTTGTTGGCTTCTCGCTGAATTGGGGTATTTATGCAACGCTCACAACAACGATCACTTTTTTTGACCAGTACAGATTGCTTGCACTAATTGCAGGTGTGGCAAGTGCGAGTTTGTTTAACTTCGCGGCATCAACACTTTTTGTATACAACGACAAGAGAAAATAGGCGGTATATGGCTGACACGATTCTGACAAATCTCAATATCTGGAACGGTCTAGGTGACTCCCTAGATCAGCATCATTCCTCTATTCGTATCCGCGATGGCAAAATCATCGCGTTAGAAAATGTGCACGATGCGCCCGGGTCTTTCGATATGGGTGGTGTCTATGTCACGCCCGGATTAATCGACGCGCACGTACATATGTGTCTTGATCCTGAAATTAGAGATCCTTTTGCTCACGGTAAAATCAATAGAGAACTTTTGATTGAACAAATGGTAAATAGAAGCCAATCAATGCTTGCTGCTGGCATCACGACGGCGCGGGATCTTGGCGGCGGAAAGTGGCTAGAGTTGGCGGTCAGAGACATGATCAATAGGGGAGAAGTTGTCGGCTGCCGACTTGTTTGTGCCGGTCAGCCTATTACTTCTGTAAAGGGGCACTGCCATTTTTGGGGTGGTGAGGCAGAAGACGTTGAGCAGGCTTTAGATGTTCTGGCGCGACAGCATGCGAGGGGCGTTGACCTTATAAAAATCATGGCCACCGGCGGTAGCATCACGCCTGATTCTGCACCGAAAGATGCGCAGTTTTCGAGCGCCATTATTAAATCTATCGTCGCACGGGCGAACGAGCTTGATTACACCGTTGCAGCACATTGCCATGGAACCGAGGGGATCCGTCATGCGGCAGAGGCCGGGGTCACGACTATTGAGCATTGTTCCTGGGTTGGTGAAGAAGGATGGGGGAAGGCTTATGACCCGGAAGTTGTTGAAGAGATTGTTGCGAATAACGTGCGTGTGTCGCCAACAGTGAATGCTGGCTGGAAACGGTACATTGGTACTAAAAAGTTTGAGGGGATGATGATAGATAACTATCGAAAAATGAAACAAGCCGGCGTAAAGCTGATCGCTTCAACTGATGCCGGCATCCCTGGCGTTATCCATCATCACTTGCCCTTGGCGATCCCCGTGTTTGCTCACTTTGCTGAATTGACGCCAATTGAGGCTCTCAAGAGCGCAACCAGCGACTGTGCAGAAGCAATTGGTCTGGGTAACCAAGTAGGGCAGATAAGCCCTGATTACAGTGCGGATCTGGTTTTTTACGAAAATGACCCGACTCAAGACCTAGAAGCATTGGCAACCCCTTTACGGGTCATGGCCAAAGGTGTTTTTTTCGATAAAGCGGGTTGATCGCGAGATAGGTTTTATCTTAAGCAGCGTCGAGTAAATGACTTGTGCGCGCCCAAGACTAAGAGTGAAACGTGAGTTCCGTACCGAGTATTGTCACAAAGTTGCTATAGTAATACGGTGCATTGATTGTCATTGTAATTCTTATGCCTCCATGTGATATTTTTACTTTTGCCCGACGGGCGCTTTGAGCAAGCGCGGGCAATGGTTTGGCAAGTGGCCTTTGAGCGTGTTTAACCCTGAACCAAAAATTTTCAGCAATTAACAAGAGAGGAAGTTATGAGTTTATTTGATCTGACAGGCAAAGTAGCTGTGATTACTGGTTCGACCAAGGGTATTGGTAAGTCTATTGCCGAGCAGTTAGCTGCCCATGGCGCTCAAGTCGTGATTTCGAGTAGAAAAGCGGATGCCTGTGAGGCTGTCGCAGCTGAGATAAACGAAGCAACCGCGGATGGCGCCGGCAGTGCTGTCTCCATTCCCTGCCACATTGGTGACAAAGCGCAAATTGAACAGTTGATTACGCAAACAAAAGAACACCTTGGTAAAGTAGATATCCTAGTCTGCAACGCGGCGGTGAACCCTTTCTACGGATCTATGGCTGATATTCCTGATTCTGCTTTTGACAAGATTCTGGACTCTAATATCAAGTCCAATCACTGGCTATGTCAAATGGTCCTGCCTGAAATGGTAGAACGCAAAGATGGTGTGATCATTATTATATCCTCTGTCGGTGGACTTAACGGTAGCGCAGTGCTCGGCACCTATGGCATCTCGAAAGCAGCAGATATGCAAATGGCGCGAAACATAGCAGCCGAATATGGTCCCGATAATATCCGCGCGAACGCGATCGCGCCGGGGTTGATTCGAACCGATTTCGCCAGAGCCCTATGGGAAGACCCTGAGACGCTGAAAAATGCAACAGCTAACGCAAGTTTGCGACGTATTGGTGAACCAGAAGAGATAGCCGGTTTGGCTGTTTATTTGTCTTCTAAGGCCGGTAGCTTTACGACAGGTCAAACAATTGTCGTCGACGGTGGAAGATAGTCTGGCGTTGTTTTTCTCGGTAACATCGGAGATCGATAGAAAAATACTACCATTGAAGCTAATATTTAGCGCCCCGGTGTTGGATCCGTACCTGTGAATAGAAGGGATTTCTTTAAAGTAATGTCGAGAGGTGCCCTGGCCGGTTCTGCTGTGGGCGCTTCGTGGCCAATCGTCGCAGATACAGGCAAATTTCTTACAGCCCCGAGGTTTCTTGAGGATTCCGCTCTAACGCCTGCTCAGGTGCGCACATCTATAGAGCACCTCATGACTTCGCCGCCAGATCGTGAAGTTTATCTAAAGGAGTTTCAAAAACACCAGGTGTCGGCTCAAGAGCTTAATCTGAACCAATACCTCGCTAAAATGCATGATTTTGAAAACGCTCATCGGGAGGACATTTTTGTGCCCGGAGAGCAGTTCGAAATACTGGTCTCATCCTTCAAACGACTGGATCGGGTTCAGGGCCTTGTAGGACATGGGAATTTCAATATTGTTAGTTTCGATGATGTATTGAGGTATAGTCGAAACTACTCTGCGGTCGGCGCATTTGAAGTTGCCGAGATTGATTTTATTGCGTCGGTCTTCGCTGCTGATGCGCTCGACTATGGTTTTTTTGGTAGCCGAGTTGTCGGCGAGTTAACGTCGGTTGTTGCTCAGCGTGATAGTGTAAAAGTCGGCAATACCGGGCATTATCTTTTCAGGGGGGAAGCTGAAAAGCTCTATCGGAAACTTCACTCAGACTTGGGTGGCAGTGTTGTACTTACCTCGGGGATCAGAAACATCGTGAAACAAACCCACCTGTTCCTCGCCAAAACAATTCAGTCCGAGGGGAATCTCTCACGAGCGTCTCGTAGTTTAGCGCCTCCAGGACACTCTTTTCACGGAGTTGGAGATTTCGATGTTGGGAAAATTGGATTTGGGTCCAA
>CBFHOH010000008.1:91416-134704 GCA_965657335.1 Candidatus Azotimanducaceae bacterium | reverse complement strand
CGGGTCGCTACCCGCATAATAGGCATAGCCTGCATGGCACCCTGGTCAATCCAACGGGTGGGTATCTGCGACGGTCGGGTGATACCGACCTTCATACCCGAAGAGTTAGCAAGATAGACGATGTGTTCCTGCATACAAAATGATTCACCCCAGGCTGGGTCACGGCAGGTACCCTGATCATAGTGGCACCGGTCCGGGCTCATGATGCAAAGATCGCACTGAGGCAGCTTTTTAAAGCAAGGAAAACAATATCCCTGGCTGAAAGATTTTTTCGTCACTCTACCGCAGTGTAGACAGGTAATAGCCTGTGCGTAGCTGATGTTGATGCTGGCACCGATCAGTGGATTCAGGTGAAGTTCCTGAAGTATCTCCGGCGTTGCGTCTTGTGAGGGTGGTGCGCTTGAGAAGCAGGCAAAGTAGTCGACCGGTTTATTATGCTCGGTTCGCATTTTTCTTAAATATCCTTTCATGAAGAGATTCTAGCCCGCTTCATCTACCAAGGCGACACATCTTTTCAACCGATTCTACTCGGTTGACAATTACGCGCTTAAGATAGCCTGAAAGACGACGCTGGAGTATCATGCGTGATGCCAGTTTGTCGTAAGTTTAGCCGGAAATGCATATCGCTCCGGTATGTCTAGATGATCAAGTGCCCCCGTAAAAGCCCTGTAATTAGAGGAAAATCATGAAAGAAGGCCAGCCCAAAAATATACAGCGCAGCGAATACACTGCGCCCTCTCATTTGATAGAGACGACGGACCTCATTGTCGATATCAATGAAGATATAACGAAAGTTAAGTCTGTTCTGAGGATGACCAAAAATCCGGCCGCGGATTCAGGGGTTGGCGATCGCGATCTGGTGCTTGACGGTGGACAGGACCTTGAAACAATAGCAATTAAGGTTAATGGCAGAGAGTTATCGTCAAACGAATACAGTATTGCCGGCGAAAAGCTTTCTTTGTTTGACCTGCCTGAGTCTTTTGAGTTGGAGACGCTCGTTGCGATTAAACCTCAGGAAAACACAACGCTCGAGGGTTTATACAAATCTGGCGGCATGTTTTGCACCCAGTGCGAAGCTGAGGGCTTTCGCCATATTACTTGGTATCTCGACCGACCCGACGTGCTTTCTAAGTTTCGTACAACGGTCAAAGCGAACAAAAAAGACTATCCGGTGCTGCTTTCCAATGGCAACGACATTGCGCGAGGTGAAGAGGGCGAGAGGCATTGGGTAACGTGGGAAGATCCTTTTAACAAACCTGCCTATTTGTTTGCGCTTGTTGCTGGCGATCTGGAACGAGTTGAAGACCACTACACCACCATGTCCGGACGAAATGTGAAGTTACAAATTTTTTCTGAAGCCCACAATATCGATAAAGTTGGGCATGGCATGACATCTCTCAAGAATTCCATGAAATGGGACGAGGATGCTTATGGGCGGGAATACGATCTGGATATTTTTATGATCGTTGCCGTCGAAAGTTTCAACATGGGTGCGATGGAAAACAAAGGGCTAAATATATTCAACACTTCTTGTGTGCTGGCCCGGCCTGACACCACAACAGATGCCGGCTATCAACGTGTCGAGGCAGTTGTTGGACACGAGTATTTCCACAACTGGTCAGGAAACAGGGTCACCTGTCGCGACTGGTTTCAGTTGAGCCTTAAAGAAGGCTTTACCGTACTGAGAGATCAGCAATTCTCCGCGGCGATGGGGTCCGAGACCGTATGCCGCATCAATGATGTTGCAACCCTGAGAGCGGCCCAATTCCCGGAAGATGCGGGGCCGATGGCGCACCCCATTCGACCTGATTCGTATATTGAAATTAACAATTTTTATACCGCTACGGTGTACGAGAAAGGTGCTGAAGTCGTTCGAATGATTAGAACTTTATTAGGTCAAGAAAAATTCAGGCGTGGGACCGACCTCTATTTTGATCGACACGATGGCCATGCGGTGACCACAGAAGATTTTGTCTGCGCAATGGAAGACGCCAATAATTTGAAACTTGAACAGTTCCGTCATTGGTATTCGCAGGCTGGCACGCCAGTAGTCAAAGCATCAGGTAATTACGATGCGGGTGCCAAGACTTACACGTTAACGATGTCGCAATCTTGCCCTGCAACACCGGGTCAGGAAACCAAGTTGCCATTTCATATGCCGATCACGGTTGGCCTGCTGTCGTCTGACGGTGAAGATATGGCGTTATCTATTGACGATGATGTGGTTGCCGACAAAACAATCTCTGCTAGTGGGGCCGTATCAGTCGTTCTAAACATGACGCGTGAAACTGAGTCCTTTGTATTTACCGATGTACCAAATCCACCCGTTCCCTCGATCTTGAGAGGCTTCTCTGCGCCAGTGAAATTGGCGTATCCCTATTCCCGTGATGATCTTGTGTTTTTAATGAGTCACGACAGTGATGGCTTTAACCGATGGGAAGCAGGCCAACGACTGGCGATTGATGCGATACAAGAGATGATCGCGGGTATCCAGAAGCAGGCGAAGGATCAGAAAAGCCCAAGTGCAGATGTCGCGCTTGATCAGCGACTTATTTCTGCCTACGCGAGTGTGCTTGATCAGGCGATAGCTGCAGGAAAGGATCCGCACTTTGATCGAGCCATGATCGCTGCGATGCTGATATTGCCGTCGGAGTCGTATCTGGCCGAATTGCAGCAGGTGGTTGATGTTGATGCGATTCATCAGGCGAGGGAGCTAGTGCGATTGGAGATCGCCACGCAATTGAGACCGCAATTGCTGGCTATCTATGAGCTTTGTGAGGGCAGTGATAAGTACGAAGCGACCGGTACAGAAATTGGTCGTCGCGATTTACGAAACATCGCACTGTCCTATCTGATGCAGTCTGGAGATGACGCTTCTGTTGAGTTGTGTCTCCGGCAATTTGAAACGGCTATTTGCATGAGTGATACAGCTGCGGCGATCAGGGCAGTCATCAATTCTTCATCAGAGGCTGCCGTTGCGGTGAAAACTGAAATGCTCAATACCTTTTACCATCGTTGGGAGAATGAAGCGCTGGTGGTTGATTTATGGTTTTCCATGCAGGCTGCCTGCCCACTGCCGGAAACGCTAGAGCAGGTAAAAAAATTGATGTTCCATCCGGCGTTTACTCTCTCAAACCCAAACAGACTACGCTCGCTAATCGGTGTTTTTGCTGGGCAAAATAACGTTAACTTCCACAGCATTGATGGCAGTGGTTACGAGTTTCTTGCTAACCAGATTATAGAGGTCGATGCGATTAATCCTCAGATCGCTGCGCGCATTCTTGGGCCATTAACACGCTGGGGTAATTACGACACCAAACGGCAGGACTTAATGAAAGCGCAGTTGGGCCGGATCCTCGATACTGAAAATTTATCAAACAATGTCTTTGAGATAGCTTCCAAGAGTTTGTAGTAGGTGTGCAGCAGGCAGTGTAAGTCCAGCTTCTATTGCGGCTTACACTGAGTGCTGAGTCTGAGGGTTACGCAGGTGACTGCTTCTTCGCATGTAGCACTACCGGTACCTCAGCAATTCCCCGAATAAAATTATTGGGCAGCCGAACGACATCACCAACAAGTTCAACTTTGTCGAATCGCTTGATAATTTCTTCCCAAAGAATTCGTAGCTGCATCTCAGCCAGTCGATTGCCCATGCAGCGATGAATACCAAACCCAAACGCGACGTGGGCTCTTGCATTAGGTCTGTCCACCTTAAGTTTGTCTGCTTCCGGAAAAACATCTTCGTCTCGGTTACCGGACAGGTACCACATCACGAGTTTGTCACCTTTCTTAATCTTTTTTCCACCTAATTCTGTGTCTTGTGCTGCTGTTCTGCGCATATGTATCACGGGAGTCTGCCAACGAACCATTTCGGCAACCATATTTGGTATTAGGCTGGGGTTAGCTTTCACCTTCTCGAACTCGTCAGGAAACTCATTCAACGCGATGACACCGCCGCTCATGGAGTTTCTTGTCGTGTCATTACCGCCAACGATGAGCAGTAGGATTGTGCCGAGGAATAACTGAGGGTCCTGGTTAAGGTTTTTTGTCGATTCTCCGTGAACTAACATCGAAATCAGGTCTGTCTTTGGTGGTTCAGCTGCACGTTGAGCCCAAAGCGCGTAAAAAGCTTGGGCGCATTCCATCAGGCTGGCGTGTCTCGCCTCCATATCGACACTTTCGTTGCCTGTAACCTGTGGTACGTCGGTCGTGATATCAGACCAGTGGACCAAGTTCCTGCGGTCCTCGTAAGGAAAGTCAAATAATGTCGCCAGCATGCGCGCTGTGAGCTCTATGGAAACTTTATCGACCCAGTTAAAGGGTTCTCCCACTGGCAGGTTATCCAGAATGTCGATGACGCGTTCTCGGATCAGCGGTTCAAAATTGGCCAGATTCCTTGGCGCAACGGAGGGCGCCACTGTCATCCTGTGTTCATCATGCGCCGGAGGATCCATTGCGATGAAATTCTTGATAGAAGCGGCTTGTTTTTCCTCCTCTGTTTGCGCTTGCGCGGTTCCGTCTCCCATTTCATCAATGATTGATATGCCGCCCGCAGATGAAAAAACCGTGTGGTTTGTATCTACTTCTTTAATAAGTGCATGAGAGGTTACGGACCAGAATGCACCATTTGGGCTATCCTCATGGTAGTGAACAGGGTCCTGTTCCCGTAGTTTTGCGAAAAAAGGTTGCCAGGTATCGTCCCGGAATAACTCCGGTTTGCTGACATCAAAATCTTCGGTTTGGTGAGTATCTGACATAGTGTCGTCCCGCGTGTAGTGAATTTTTTAGGTGGCGTATCGGTTCATCGGTACTAAGCAGGATTTAACGCGTTAAGCAGCGTGCTCTTGCTGGCTGATGTGTTTGTCTGTTTTCGTAGAGAAGTAACCAGCGTGAGTAAGCGACCACCCTGCCATTGTGTATCTGGCGATACCGAGTAAATTGCAGCCTCAAGTGCTGATATTTCCTCGTTCAGAGAATCGGCCAAGTTGTTGTCTTCGAATAATGGTGAGAGGTCCCTATTGGAATTTATCGCGGGATGTCGGGCTTTTGCCCACAAAAACAGTGCGTTTCGTGTTTCTAATGCGTTGTTGTGCTGACAGTAATCTTTGAAGGTTTTAAATAGAGCGGGTTCATCTGGCTGTGCGCTTTTATTCGTTGCAGGCTGCGGATTTAATATAAGAAGGTTGAGTTGACTTCTGGTCGTCCACCACATCCAAGCCATACTTATCGCGAGTAATGTCGAGACCGCCGAAATGACTATCCACACAGGATTTGAGCTAACAACGGTTGTCATCGTATCTTCCTGTGCGCTCGCAGCGTTAGGTGCACGAGCGTCGGCTTTTTTCTGTGGTTGCAAGACCGAAGTTGGATTCGAGACTTGCTCTCCTGGTAAAACCTGAAACGTTCTTGCTGGTAATGTCGCTATTTCCTGTTTGTTAGTCTCGGTGTTCCACCAGGGAATGCTGACCGCGGGCAACGTGATGTTACCTACGCGAGTCGGCACGATGCCCACGGTCGTTGTCAGCACCGATTGAATACCGCTAGCACTAGTGACCTGTTCTTTGCTTGGCGGATCTTCGTAGGTCTTGGCGTTATCAATCTCAAGATTCTCAAACGGCGGCAGCAATGAGCTGGCAAGCCCGTCTACCTTTAGCATCAGTTTGCGATTAATAGGCTCGCCCAAGACAAAGGTGGGCGGATTTGTGGCCCAAGACTCTGATAGCGCCAACGACTTTGCCGGCAACCATTGGCTGCCAGTGAAAGATGTGGGCCGGGGTTTTACCTCGACAGTCCGTTCATCAGAAACGGCGACAACTTGCTGACCTCTTGAAAAATACCCCCGGCTTCCCCGTGTGCCAGAGAAGGTCTCGGCGGGTATGACAAGCTGTCCGCTTCGTTGCGGATAAATGGCATATCTTTTCTCGAGTACATAATATCGACGACCGTTAAGCATCGCGTCGTATCTTTTTTCGTTTTCTATGATCTCCACGATAGCCTCGTCGAGAGGGGGTGGAGGAGGGAACTCACCTGAAATTGAATCGAGGTAAAATAATTTAACCGTGTAAATAATCTGAGCCTGAACATAGGTCGAATCAGTATCGATCGTTGTATCAAAAAACACGAACTCATTCAGTCGCTGTTTGACGGCGGCCGACGCCTGAGTAACTTGAATTTGTAACGCCTGTGAGTTGAATCCCGCAACGCTCAGGGGAGGTATGGTCAGCGTGCCTAATCGTTTAGGACGCAATGATAATTCCCATTGAACATAGTTTTCGCTGGTTTGCTGGCCATTGACGATGCGAACGCTTCTGTTTTGGTTTGGACCTGATTGTGAAATCACGTCAAAATCGCGACTCAGGTTTCGCCATTCCGGGTTTTGCATTGAGGTAGGGTTGTCTATTCTGACAGTTACTTTAAGCAGTTCAGCGTCGGTGATATTTTTTCTGTCTACTTGCACGCTCAAATTGGCGTACCCGGCGCTGGTGCAGATCAGCATTAGAAATGCGACAGCTATCTGAATGAAGTAGCGAAGCCGCCGCTTGCATTGGCCGGCTTGTGTACTTTTGTAAGAAATGACGCTTGTGCTGCCATTACCTGAATGTTTTCTGTGAGCGTGCAATTTTACCTACCAGTTTGATTGATTGCCGGGATTGGTTCTGCCCTGACGTTTGAGTCTATCGGAATATTGCATTTCGAATTTTCTGCGCAACAACCCGCCAGGATCGTCCGGTACTCTTCGGAGCCATTGTTCTAGCGCTTGGCGCTCTTCGTCTTCAAGAGGCGAGGCATCTTCTTCTGCCATTTGTTGCTGTTGCGAAGCTTCGTCCTGCTCGCGTTCTTCCTCATTTTCCTCGGCCGCATCGCTATCTTGTTCCTGTTGCTCGTCGGCATCTTGGTCAGAAGCCTGATCAGATTGCTGTTGATCCTGATTCTGATTTTGCTCTTGATTCTGCTGGCCTTGATCACTTTCATCAGAGGATTCGCTTTGATCGCCTTGTTCCCCTTGATCATTCTGGCTTTGCTCACTATCTAGCAGTTTTTCAATCAGTTCTTTATTAAAAGCTGCATCTTCATTGCCGGGGTCTAGCATCAGCGCTTCGTCATAGGCCGCGATGGCGGATTCATAATTACCGAGTTTGGCCAGTGCGTTACCAAAATTGTATTTCGAGTCGCTGGAAGTTGTTTCTTCAATGTCGGTGTTAAAACTTTCAGCTGCCCCCGCGAAGTCCTCGCTTTTGTATTGTGCGGCGCCTCTCCAATCTTCATTCTCAAATAGCGCAGCAGCGGTTGTCGGATCACCAGCCTGCATCGCCTCAAGCGCTTGTTGATCGCGTGTTTTCCAAAGATCATCCCAAAGTGATGCAGTGGCTGTTTCCGGTTGGACGATGATTAGCACCAGCACCCACAGCCAACCGCGACGAAAAGCCAATGCCGCCAGCGGAAGCAATATCAGTAGCAGCCAGGGTCCCTCCTCGAACCAGACGTCAAAATCACGCTCTATCGTTCTGAATTCCTCTAGGTCCTGAAGGATTTCCTCAGCAAGCAAATAGTCCAAGTCCTCGTCAGTCAGCGTCATGGGGGAATATCTGCCACCAGCAAGCGTTGCAAAATCCTGTATCGCGGACTGGTTTACCCGCGGAATGATGAGCGTGCCGAATTGATCTTTAAGGAAGCCGCCTTCACGATAGAACGCATCCGCACTAATCGGTGCACCTTCCTCGGTGCCGACAGACATGACCGATATTGGGAAGGCGATCCTGTTTTTACGTGCTAATGTCTGTGAATCAGCGATGTCTCGGATCTCGTCGGTAATAACTAAGATTCGCCCTGAGGCGACGTCTGCGTCGCTAAATAATGTTAACGCAAGATCAATTGCCGGCGCCAAATGACTACCCGGTGCAGGCATGATTTCCGGCGCGACGGCCGGTATCATCTCGGCGATCGTTTTTGCATCGTCGGTGAGCGGCGAAACAGTGTGAGCATCACCGGAATACACAATAAGTCCTGTGACACCCTCGTTTCTAAGTTTTAGCAGGTCGAGTACTTTGCGTCTTGCTCTAACGAGTCTGTTTGGTTTTACATCGGTTGCATACATCGAACGGGTGAGATCGAGTAGGATAATGAGCGCATCCTCGCGCTCGTGCACAGGTTGCGGTGTTTTTTGCCAAACAGGGCCGGCCATCGCGATGATCGCAAGCAACCAGGCTATCAGCGCAAGTATTAGTGGATTCTTAGCGCTTGATTGCTCAGAGTCGTCAATCAGGTAGGGTAGCAGTACCGGATCTATGGCACTCATCCAGTTTGAGCCCATCCGCTGGCGAAGACGAAACATGAGAAATAGCAAGACTGCGGGTATCGCCAGATAGAACCATGCTGGTCTCAAGAAATGAAATTGTTCGAGTATCTCAAGCGTCATGATTTTATTGTCTCACCGCCAGTGACATTAAACCGTCGCAATCCCATCTGGAAAAAACTGCGCATCATAGGGTGAGCCAGCGCCATAAGCATAGAAGCGCACAGTGCCAGGCCCAGTGGCCAGAAAAACAATGACTTTTCGGGACGATAGGTTTGCTGGTCCTGTTCAATTGGTTCAAGACCATCGAGCACATCGTAAATAGATGCGAGTTCTTGGGTATTTCTTGCTCGCTGATAGATGCCTCCGGTCAACTCAGCGATTTCCGTCAGCGTTTTTGTATCAAGTTCTGCCGAAGGATTAATGGTTCTGTTAAAAAGCAACCCCGGTACAACAAGCTCGTCTGCACCGAATCCAATGGTGTAGATCTTTACACCTTCAGCTGCAGCAATCTTTGCCGCTTGAAGTGGTGACACTTCTCCCACGTTGTTTTTACCATCGGTAAGCAAAATCAGGATGCGACTGTTCTCTGGTCTCGATTGTAACCGCTTGACTGCGAGACCAATGGCGTCGCCTATGGCCGTTTTGCCACCTGCGATACCGAGCGGGGTCTCCGCCAAGAGTGTTCTTACGGTAGTGCGATCGAAGGTGAGTGGCGTTTGCAGATATGCCTGACTGCCAAACAGAATAAGCCCGAGTCGGTCTCCAACCCGGCGCTCGACAAAGTCGCCAACAACGGCTTTAACGACGCTTAGTCGAGTCGTCATGTTGGAATTGACCTGCATATCCTCTGTGCCCATGGATCCAGAGATATCAACGGCTAGCATCAGGTCGCGGCCGCTTGTGGGTAGGTCGATGGGATCTCCGATCCATTCCGGTTTTACGCTTGCGAATACGAGCAGACACCAGATAATAATAAGTGCGACACGTCTGGCGACCGATCTGCCGCTGCTTGCCTGATTTGCTGACTCAAATTCAGCGGCGAGTTTAAAAAAGGGTACATGCAGCGCCGACTCCTGATGGCGTGCCGGTCGAAACAGGAAATATACCAATAGCGGTAGGGGTAAAAAAGCAAATGCCCATGGCCATTCAAATTCGATCATGTCACTTGTGTCTCTTTGGTAAGGGTGGCTGCAGCACGCGCCGTGAGGTAGTCTGTTGAAGCCCCCGCGGCAGCCGTGGTCTGGTCACTGGTCGCTGCTATCTTTCTATGCTTTTTGATCCAGTAAAGACCCAGAGAATGCAGCTTTGCGACGTCTACCTTGGGGTTTAGTTCGTAATTCCCCTGAATCAAAACTTGTCCCTCGCCCATGGAAAATTCTTGGGTGCCTGTTGTGCTGTCTAGAAAACTTACCCACGCTTCTCCTGTCAAATTCGCAACTGACTCTCTGGCGTACTTGCTCAGGGCTACCCGTTTTAGCAGGCTCGAATACTGTTCGAGATATTGCCGCTCTGAAGCATGATTTTCCAGCAGGAGATTGAGCTCGCGCACGCCCTCTCGGCGATACTGATTCGATTTCCACCATTTCAATATCCAATAAACAGCGTAGCCGATTGCGAGGATGGCGCTGGCGGCGAGTAGCCACCATCCGATTGCGGGTGGCCACGGGTCCAGTGCGCTGGGTATGTGAATATCACGCAGATTCGCCAAAGGATCTGTTTGCGCTGGTTGCGCGAGTTGCCCGGGCATTGCACCTTGCGTCGGTTGCGCTTGTGCCATGCTATTTCCTCACCGCTTTCGCCGCCAGATCTTTCGCAGACCGACCGATCGCGTCGATCAGTGCATCGCCACTCATTTGTTCAGTTTTAAGTTCCAACAGAATGGCTTTTTGTTTTGTAAATGTTGCTTTCACTAGGTTTAGGTTGTCGTCATAGGCTTGGTGGTAAGCCGTTCGATGCTTTTTACTGGCTGTGTTTATGCGAGCGCGGGACTGACCATCGGTTATCGTATAATAGTCTGGACGTGGCAACTCACGTTCAAGGTGATCAGAGATATGAATACCAACGATGTCGTTATGTCTGGCGAGTTGTCCAAAATGCAGTCGCGCCTCCTCGTCAAAAGTAGCGAAGTCGCTAATGAGAAATATGGCGCTGCCGTGTTTGGCAACTCTTCTGACGTTGGTGAGCGCTTCAGTCAAATAGGTTCTGTCATTAGTTGCGTGGTTTTTCCCGAGTTGCTGGTTGAAGTCATTTATTTCGTTGAGTAATCGCAACACTGCGTTTTTATTTCTTCTTGGCCGAACTTCTCTGTGCCGGTTTTCTGCGAAGACGATTCCGCCGACCCGGTCGCCTCTGTCCAAGGCCGTCCACGCGATTGCAGCTGCAGCTTCAGCCGCGACTACGGATTTAAAAACAATTTTTGAGCCAAAAAACATCGAGTGAGACTGATCGACCAATATCAAAACCGGTCTTTCTTTTTCTTCCTGAAAAAGTTTTGTATGGGGGGTTTGCGTTCTTGCAGTTACCCGCCAGTCGATGGTTCTAATATCATCACCTGGCTGATAAGTTCTGACCTCGGCAAAATCAATGCCTCTACCGCGGAAGCGAGAGGTTAATAAACCCGACATGGGATTGAGTGCGCGATTAGATGTTGGCAGTTCAAGTTCGCGTGAAGCATGCCTTAAGCGAATCAGTTCCTTAATGTTGGTGTAGGCGCCACCCCTGATGTTGAGTTGCCCGGATCGAGAAGAGGAGTGGCGTTGAGGTGAAATGTTTTTTTTCAGCATGAGTGAAGGACTTTTATTACGCGGCGGCAACCCTTTGAACGAGCGTATCTATAACGTGGTCTGCGTCGATTCCGGTTGCTTCCGCTTCGAAGCTAACGATCAACCGGTGTCGGAATACGTCGTGCACAACTGCCTGCACATCATCTGGGCTTACAAAATCTTTACCCATTAAGTAAGCATTTGCTCTGGCGCAGATATCCAACGCGATCGTTCCCCGCGGGGATGCGCCATATTCGAGCCAGTTGGCAAGATCGTCACCAAAAAGAGCTGGATTCCTTGTCGCCATTGTCAATTGAACAATGTAGTCCTCGACGACGGGCGCCATGTGCATGTTTAGCAATTCCTGACGGGCTGCAAAAATAGTTTCCTGTTTGAGCACTAAAGGCGGTGTTGCAGGTTCGCGTTGTGTCGAGATCATTTCCTCGCGAACCAGTTGCAGAATACTCCGTTCAGACGAAGCATCCGGATAATCGACATTCACGTGCATCAGAAATCTGTCTAGCTGAGCTTCAGGTAGCGGATACGTGCCTTCCTGCTCGATTGGATTCTGTGTTGCCATGACGAGAAAAAGTTCAGGCAATTGAAAGGTCTGTCTGCCAAAACTTACTTGCCGCTCAGCCATCGCCTCTAGAAGTGCCGACTGCACTTTTGCTGGCGCACGATTGATCTCATCCGCGAGTATCAGGTTGTGGAAAATAGGGCCTTGTTGGAATTCGAAGGTACCCTCTTGAGCACGATAGATCTCTGTTCCTGTGATATCTGAGGGTAGAAGGTCAGGCGTAAATTGAATTCGGTGAAAATCACCTTCTAGGCCTTGACCAAGTGTTTTGATCGCTTTGGTTTTAGCGAGCCCGGGGGCTCCCTCCACGAGAAGATGACCATCGGCCAACAAAGCCGTTAGCAAACGGTTTACAAGGCGCTCCTGACCAATAATTTGGCCTCTGAGCCACTTTTCGAGTTCAATAATCTGTTCGCGATGTTGCATGGTTCGCTATTAATAATCCTGTTGATTTTTTGTTAATACGCGCACCGAACGTGCACATACCTGTAGACCCTGAAATAAAGAATCTGTTCCATTCGCTTTTACAAGTCAAATCCGCTGGCTAGGCTAAACTTTTCTAGGCCGATTTGCCAGTTTTGCGAGCCCGAAAGCGCGCTGTCATAGGTATTACAGGAAGTTTGACGTCAGAAAAAAGATGGTTTGAGAACTGTTAATCCGTACAATACCTCTGGCTCGCGCGCCGACGCTGAAGTTGTCTTTCCTGCTTTGCGCGCGCCGGCGACGTCAGTCATGTGGGTGGCGATGCATTTGACCCCAGTACAAACTTGATTTGAAAGGTTAGGAACGCTTTTATGAACTATGAAGCCCTCAGAAACTTGTTGTTTTTGTTACCTGCAGAGGCAGCGCATCATGTTTCATTGCAATCTATCGGACTGATGGAGCAGTTGAAGTTAACTTCCCTGATCGCGCGGGATGTGCCAGATGATCCGGTAGAGGTGATGGGCATTCGTTTCCCCAATCGCGTGGGTCTGGCGGCGGGATTAGATAAGAATGCCGCGTGCATCGATGGCCTCGGTGCGATGGGCTTTGGCTTTCTTGAGGTTGGCACTGTCACTCCTCGTGCCCAGGATGGTAATGCGAAACCAAGGCTTTTTCGTTTAAGAGACAAACAGGCATTAATAAACCGGATGGGTTTCAACAATGAGGGTGTTGACCCGTTGTGCAAGCGAGTACGTCGATCGAAATTTGACGGCATATTGGGCATCAATATCGGTAAGAACACCACGACTTCGGTAGAGGATGCGCTCGCCGATTATGTCTTTTGTTTGAGAAAAGTCTACAAACAAGCCAGCTATGTCGCGGTGAATATCTCCTCGCCAAATTCACCGGGGTTACGCGATTTGCAGAAAGAATCAGAATTGGCAACTCTGATAGAGGGCTTAAAAGAAGAGCATGAGGCGTTGAAGAAAAAGTTTGGCCAGCATGTACCGCTTGTAGTGAAGATAGCACCCGACATGAATGACGAGGCAATGTCGAGTCTGGCGCGACGGCTGCTTAGTTTCGAGCTCGATGGTGTCATTGTCAGCAACACGACGGTATCGAGGGGCGCCGTTGCCGGCGAACGAGATAGTGATCAATCCGGTGGTTTAAGCGGTGAACCGCTGCGTAGTCAGGCGAACCATGCTTTGGCTCTTGTATCAAATGAGGTAAAGGGAAAAATGGCGGTCATCGGCGTTGGAGGCATTGTGAAAGGCGAAGACGCTGCAGAAAAAATCAGGCTTGGCGCTGACTTGGTGCAAATCTACACCGGCTTTATATACCAAGGACCTGATTTGATTTCGGATTGCGCCAAGTCGATAAAAAGCCGAACGAACTAAAACATATTCGTCCTGCGTGTAGCAGTCGCGCGTTAGTAAGTGTGCGTTGTATCTCTGGCGCTAACTGACTCGCTTCTGATCTAGTTTGGCTGTCTAGCTATACCTGCAGCGCCTGTAAATCCATCCCAGTTGTCCTCTCTACCGTTCCTCCATCCGCTCATCCAGGTTTGTTTGGTTTCACCTTCCTGAAATGGACATAATTCTTTTGACTTGCCGTGGCACCCGACCTGGTACCCTCGTGTAAATGCGCGTTGGTTCTTATCTCTTTTCTGTCTTCTCATTGACAACTCCGTGATAGAAATATCGGCTGAATAGCGTCCAGCGCAATTCGTTCGCATAAAACAGAACGAAGTCAATTTATAACTTTCTCGCAGAGATAAGTCGAACAACAATAAAGCATAATACCGGGGCTTTATATCGTTCGATGTTCTAAGGAGGCGAAAGTTATGGCGCGAGATAAGACGCGAAAAATGACTCAAACAGGTGCGTTTTCCGCACCAAATTAGCGCGTTAGCGCTCAATTTCACTTCTGTTCGGGGCATCGCCTGAGTATTGTTGAGTGGACCGGATCGAATCGGTACACTTCCTGACTTTCGAGTGATCGGCTAAACGCGTTGTGATCTCTCTCAAAGATATTTCAAAAATAAAATGGGGTAGATATGAAATTCTTGGCTATGAAAACGCTGGCAATTTGTTGCTTACTGATTGCATCTCAATCGGTTTTTGCGTCCGAAAACCTGAGCTCAGCTAATACGGCTTGGATTCTTACCTCAACTGCGCTTGTGTTGTTTATGACGATCCCCGGTTTATCGCTGTTTTACGGGGGGCTTGTAAGGGTCAAGAATGTGCTGAGCGTTTTGATGCAGTGCTTCGCAATTACATGCATGGTCTCTGTGTTGTGGCTGATCGGTGTTTATTCGATGGCTTTTTCCGAAGGTAATGCCTTAGTAGGCGGTTTGGATAACATGTTTTTTGCCAATGTCACGGAAGGTTCAATGTCTGGTGACATTCCCGAAAGCGTTTTCGCAATGTTTCAGTTGACCTTCGCCATCATTACGCCTGCGTTGATCGTCGGGGCTTTTGCCGAACGCATGAAGTTTTCTTCAATGATGTTGTTTTCTGCTATTTGGCTAATTGTTGTTTATGGGCCCGTCACTCACTGGGTTTGGGGCGGCGGCTGGCTGGGTGAAATGGGGCTGTTGGACTTTGCCGGGGGCACGGTCGTGCACGTCACAGCTGGCGCTGCTGCGCTCGTATGTGCGCTGGTAATGGGGCCAAGAAAGGGATTTCCGACCACCGCAATGCCGCCTCACAATTTAACCATGGCGATGACCGGCGCGGGCATGCTCTGGGTCGGTTGGTTCGGATTCAACGCCGGCAGCGCACTTGCTGCGAACGGTGACGCAGGCATGGCTATGCTGGTCACGCATATGTCGGCTTCGGCGGGAGCCCTGACTTGGATGGCATGCGAATGGTTCAAATTTGGTAAGCCAAGTGCTTTGGGTGCAGTGACCGGTATGGTGGCTGGCCTAGGAACGATTACGCCGGCCTCGGGTTTTGTAGGCCCCATGGGTGGCCTCGTGATTGGTATTTTGGGCGGTGTACTTTGTTTCAACATGACAAACCTACTAAAAATAAAACTGAGAATTGACGACTCCCTCGACGTATTCCCCGTGCACGGCGTCGGCGGCGCGCTCGGTACAATTCTCGCTGGCATTTTCGCCAGTGCCAGTCTAGGTGTGTTCAGTGGGCAAGGTTACGCGGAAGGGATGGATATGGCCTCGCAATTAACAGTGCAAGTTACTGGGGTTATCGCCACTTTTGCATATACCGCGATTGCAACTTTTGCCATCTTAAAGGTTGTTGACATGGTACTTGGTTTGAGAGTCAGTACTGATGAAGAGACAGAAGGGCTGGACATTAATCAGCATAATGAGCGTGGCTACGATCTGTAGAATAGGTATGTTGAAGCAATTCGGCGTTGAGTCTTTGACCTGAAATGCGTCGGTAATCCGATGTAAATCTTACGCTCACGCCGTCTCGAACTGCTCCACTTGCAATAGCCGGCATGGGACATTAGCCAAGTACGGTAAAGTTGCTGTGTGGCTATCTTCTTGCTGCAGCGCGTTCAGCTAAAAAACTCACCAGTTCAGGGAAGTCGAGTCCATAACCACGGGCTCCATCCGGATAAAGACTGGTGGGTGTCATGCCCGGCAGTGTATTCACTTCAAGTAACAAAGCGGTTTGGTCATCAGGGACAATAAAGTCTGCCCTGGAGAGATCTCTGCAACCAAGTGACTGATGTGCAGCGATAGCAATTGCCTTAAGCTGCGCTGCCTGATCTGCTGGCAGATCCGCTGGCATGACATGTTCACTCAAACCCTCTGTATATCTATGCTCGAAGTCGTACCAACTGTCTTTGGAAGCGGTGGTGATTTCGATGACGGGAAATGCCTTCGGACCGTGTTCAGTGTCGAGAACACCGACTGTAATTTCCTTACCATCGATACGTTTCTCTACCAGCAATCTTGGGTCGAATTGGAAAGCATTCTCGAGTCCTTGGTGCATCTCGGTAAGATCTGAAACACGCATAACACCAAGGGCGCTCCCCTGACGCGCAGGCTTGATGACAACGTAGGTGCCCAGCTGTGATTTTATCGCTTCGATTGACGTCGCAATGGCGTCGTTGCTGGTCACCGTTATCTGATCAATGACTGGCAGTTCAGCGGCTCGGAATATCTGTTTTGCAACGATCTTGTCCATAGCGACAGCGCTTGAGTGCACATCGCTACCGACATAGGAATAACCCAGAATCTCGAGAAAGCCTTGCAGTGTGCCATCCTCACCGGGAGGACCATGGAGCACAGGAAAAACAAGGTCTGGGCCAAATGCCTGTAAATTATGTGCCAGATGATGATCAAGCTCGATATTGACCACGTGATGGTAGTTTACTAAAAGTGCCTCGGTGACACCCTTGGCGGAGACCCGCGAAACCGTAGCTTCCGCGGAGGTTCCGCCGCTAATAACGGCTATTCGAAGGTTTGAATTCATATGGTCATTCTACCTGTGCTGGCTGGTTTAGCGCTGGCTAATTCAATACTTGGGTAGCGGATAGTAAAGCCTATTTGAGGCATTCTGAAGGGCAAAAAAGGGAGATCCAAGTGAAAGCAAGCTTACACCCTGTTTTACGCGTAAGAACTTGCATTCAGGCGTTCTGACCTTATAGTTAACTGTAAGGTTAAACCTGCCAGCATTTGGCGCGCGGAGGTGCAAGTTGAGTTATTTAAGAATTGGCGAACTCGCTCAGAGAACCGGTACCAGTACAGAAACACTCAGGTTCTATGAGAGCAAAGATTTGATTGTTGCCCCTCGGCGTAGTGACGCCGGTTATCGTCTGTATACACAAGCCGATGTTGCGAGAGTGGAGTTTATTGTGAAGTCGAAATGCTTGGGCTTCTCACTTAAAGAGATTGAAGAGCTGTTGTCGTTACGGGTGGAGCGCGAGTCCAAAACCTGCGGTGAGGTGAAAAATTTAGCGGAGGCGAAATTGGTCACGATTGAAAACAAGCTGCTGGAATTAACTCAGATGAAGAGTGCGTTGCAGAAGGTTACCGATGCCTGCTGCGGCGGCGACACCTCTGCACTTGAGTGTACCATTCTAAATTCCCTAGACGGGTTGCCAGACAAACAAGGCTCAGCCTCAGAGTCCTGACCTGAGGGTGCTGAATTCCGCTTGCTGTTTAGCCTGAGCGGTTGTAGCCCCGCACGAAGTTTGTTACTGCGGGAGATGCTGGCTGAAAAAATCAGTAAGTGTCAGCTGGTCAAATGGCCATCCCAGTTCTGCGCCACTAGACATCACTTTGACGACTGGAATTCTAATACCGTACTGTTCGATAAGTTGCTCTGAATCACTAATTTCAACTTCCGCAAGTTGCAATATTCCCTGATGCGATTGTTGATATTGATTTAGCAGAGCCAAGGCGTCTTCGCACAAATGACATCCCAGCGTCGTGTACAAGTGCACTAGCATAAGTCAAAGAACTCCTCAGCATTGTGCGTTGTGCTGGCGGCGATTTCCTCCGGCGACTTTCCGGTAAC
This sequence comes from Candidatus Azotimanducaceae bacterium, assembly GCA_965657335.1. Lineage (GTDB taxonomy): Bacteria > Pseudomonadota > Gammaproteobacteria > Pseudomonadales > Azotimanducaceae > UBA4582. The sequence goes on along the minus strand of CBFHOH010000008.1, from coordinate 117,151 downwards.
TTGTGCGATGGTGTTGCAAACGTAGCTCAGAAAAGATGGCTCGTTCCTCCGAGATTTTGGCCGTGGCCGGATAGTCCTAGGTAGAAGATAAGGTGCGTCTGTTTCGATCATCAATCGGTCGCTGGGAATGTCGCCGACAATGTCCAGTAAGTGCTTGCCCCTGCGCTCATCGCAAATCCAACCGGTGATGCCAATGTGACAGTCGAGATCGAGATAGGCGTGTAGTGCATCTTTTTCGCCAGTGAAACAATGAACGACAACTTTGCCCAAGCGGCTTCTGTGTGCCCTCAATATTTCTGCAAACATGGGGTAGGCATCGCGCTCGTGCAAAAACATCGGTAGATTGTGCTCAACCGCCAATTCGATGTGTGACTCAAATGATGCAACTTGAGTTTCTCTAGGTGAAAGATCGCGAAAAAAATCCAGGCCAGTCTCTCCCACGGATTTTACTTCATCCTGAGCAAGCATTTTTGCGAGAGCATCAATCACCGCGGGCGTGGTCTCCTCGGCATGATGAGGATGGATTCCCGCGGTAGCAAATAGCTGACCGGGATAGCGTTGCGCTAACGACAATGCTGCCTCGCTGCTCTCTTGCGAAGACCCAGTGATCATGATTTTGCTCACGCCGGCATGAACTGCGCGATCAAGCACAAGATCAAAATCCTGATGAAAGTCACCATGGGTCAGGTTCGCTCCGATATCTACAAACATGTAATTTTTATCCTGATGTGCGAGGAGGCAATGATACCAAGAATTTTTCCGTCGATGTCTGTACTTGTCAGGCTCGGGGGTCAATAGGTCGCTGCCAGACTGATGAGGTGCGATGTGGCATGTCGTCGGCAGACATTTGTCTAGTCGCTTCTGGTGCCGGTAACCGTTTCGGTTACTACTCCTCTGTAGGCGATCGAAGAAGCCGGGAACGCCGCACGCTCTTCCGGGGTAATGAGCGCTTGGCTACTTTTCATCCTGTTCCCATAAATTGCAGCGAACATCAGCACGTTCTGTACGTAGTGACGAGTTTCCGTGAAGGGGATAGTTTCGATCCAGACATCAACCGGTAGCTTCGGGTCGAGCCACGCTTGGACTCTTCCCGGACCTGCGTTATATGCGACAGAAGCGAGAATACGATTGTTGTTGTAGCGACGTAAAAGGGTACCGAGATGAGCCGTGCCAAATTTGATGTTCGTGTGCGGATCGATTAACACGTTAGTGTGGGTAAACTTAAGGTTGTGACGTCTGGCCGTCATTTTGGCTGTGCTTGGAATCATTTGCATTAATCCCAGTGCACCGGCACTGGACTTTGCATCGGGCATAAAAGCGCTTTCCTGCCTCGCAATTGCAAACCCGTAAGTCACGGGAATGTCTGCTTTTAATGCATTTGCAACAAAGCTATCTTGATACGCCAACGGGAAGCGAACATTGAGGTCATCCCAAGCCTCGGCATCGATCATCGATTGAATCGCTCGCTTATGCCAACCCCAGCGTTGTGCGACATATGCGGCTATTTGCTGTTCCTTGTTCGACAATTGATTGACGCTGTTTAGCCATTCTCGCCGTGCCATTGTCAGTTCACCAAGAGCATACAACTCAAGTGCTCGTTCAATACCGGGCGACGATTCAAGCTTCAGTATTTCTGCCTCCGTGATACCCGCCGCTGAATTTTCGAACTGATAAGGCATACCTAGGTGGTCTGCTGCCAAAAACCCATAGTAGTTGCGAGTATTCGCTAGTTCGGTGAGGGTGTTGCTGGCCTGAATCTGTTCCGCCGGTTGAGCCGAATCTTGAAGGATTCGTGCGCGCCAGTATCGCCACCTAGGTATATCTCTCAGGCGATCTGGCAACTGGTGCATTAACACCAGCACCTGCCCAGTATCACCTCGTTTAAGCGCCAGCCTGATGCGGGCTTCAACGAGTTTTGTGTCGGTATTAAAGGCAATCGGAAAGCGCTCCAGACTGTTTTTGGCATCTCCCTGCGAAGCTAATCGATAGCCGATATACAAAAGCAGTTCCCTTGACTCCTCCTCGGAAAATCTGAGCGCTGCACGATAGTTTTGCATCGTTTCGTAAGCGCCCTGGGCATTACGCCGTGCAAGTCTCTTCAATCCATGTGAGACAATCTCCATGTTTCGCTGACCCGGTGTTGAATATTTTCTAGTTTTCTTAATCAACGCCGGTTTTCTATGGACCGCAAGATAACGTGCGGCATGCTGCGCGTCCTGTTTGTTTAAAAATCTCACCAGGTAGTTTGCGAGCGTGATTTTGCCCGCCTGCATGCTTAAGTGAAATCGCTTCCAGGCGAGATCTGGTGTTAACTGGCCAGCGTCGCGCCAGATTTTAAATATTGCATCGCATTCGTCTGGTTGGGAAAAACCGACTGACCAGCGTTGCTCGGCCTGCTGGAATGCGGCTTCAGTTTGTCCTGTTTTAGCGAGCGCATAAGCGTAGTGACATGTGTTTACCTTTGTTGCACTGACGGGCTTGTAATATTGAAGAAAGTTATCCCAGCGTCCTCTTTTAGCCTGGTGGTAAAGCCAGTTTTGGCGAAGCCTTTCGGCCAGCGGGGTATCAGCATATTGCGCAAGAAATAGGTCTATAGATGCGTTGTCTTGCCGAGAAAGTTGGTAGATTCGTTCGAAGTATTCTAGATAAGGATACAAAGTGTAATCGGCAAGTGCAGGTTTCATCTTTTTGAACTTGCTACGTTGCCCAGACTTTACCGCGGCGATAGCACGCTTATAGGATTTTCTTTGCTCGAACTTTGACGTGGCTGTTTTTGCTTGCGCTGCGTTGGCTTCGGTGGCACCTAAAACAAATACCATTTGCAAGACGAGTGCGAGTACAAAGGCAGAGGGGATCTTAAGGTTTTTGCTCAACATCCCGATCACACAATACGGCGTTAGTTTCCAACCCTGACGGCGAGCACGTCGCAAGATGCTCCGTGTAAGACACCATTTGCGGTGGATCCCAAAAGAAGTGCTAACCCATGGCGACCGTGACTGCCGACGACAATCAGATCTGCACCAATTTGCTCTGCAAGATTATGGATCTCAGTTTCGGGACGCCCAAAAATCAAATGCTGGTTGTCGTCGGGAATCGAGAGTGACTGCGCGAAATCGGCTAGTTGCTTTTTCGCGGTCTCCTGAATTTGCTCCTGAATCGTTGATAGATCCATCGGTATATCACCACCGTACGCGAGGCTAAGCGGTTCAATTACGTGCATGCAACTCAGTGTTGCCGAGAAGGCCTTTCGTAGTGCGCAGGCGCGCTTTGAAACATGACGTGCTTCCTCGGTGAGGTCAACAGCTACTAGAATATGGTTATATTCTCCCATGGGCAGTATCTCCTGAACTTTTTGTTATTATCGAACGGTCATTTTTGGCAAATTTACACAGTATGGGTGTGGACAACAACACCTGTTAACCTGAATTTTTGATTTTCGCCCGAAATTTTTCTTGGGGTGAGTGTTGATGTCCCCAGCCGCTGGCTTTCGGGCCTCAGAGAGACTAACCAAAATGAGCTATTTGATTGTTATCTTGGTCCTTTTTTTTATTGTGGCACCTATTATCTCGATATTGCCCTCGAAACAGCAAAAGCAGCAGATGGCGTTTCGTCAGACCGCGCGAGCTGCAGGGGTGAGTGTCGCGCTAGTTAAAATCGAAGATCCAGATTCTGATCGCGACAAGTACCTGTCTTCCACTGGGCGCCCGCTGCCCCGGGATCTGGCGTGTGTGGCTTATCGACGTCCAAGGAAAAAGTCGCACTCGCAGATGGCCATGCCTATGCCAAGCTGGATGCTTTTGAGAAATAAGTCTGCTGGCAACCAGCTGGCGTGGTCTGAGGACGAAACCGGGGAAATTGATCCAATATTTCGCCAGCTCGTAGAATCGCATATATCGGATTTACCCGTGGACGTGATTCGATTAGAGGAGACGGCTGAATTGGTATCTGTATACTGGCATGAAATTTCAGATGAGCAGGGTCTGGCTAAAGTGCTCGGTTTTCTAAACGAGGTCGTAGCGCTAAGCCCTTGTCTTCAAAAGGATTCATCCTCTGAAAATGATTCGGACGATTTGTGAAATTCGTTTATTTGGCCGAAATTTACAAGCACATAATGCCGGGGCCTTGCGAAATTTGGTTGACCTCGGGTAATCAACACTTTATATATGTCCGATTTTTTTCTGCCAAATACTTAAGCACAGAGAACCTATGGGCAAATCATTAGTTATCGTTGAGTCTCCCGCAAAGGCGAAGACCATCAACAAATACCTAGGCAACGATTTCATCGTGAAGTCGAGCGTTGGCCACATCCGTGACCTACCGACTAGCGGCACGTCAAAGTCAGACCCAAAGGCGAGGGCCGCCGAGGCAGCAAAAACCCGGAAAATGCCAGAGGCTAAAAAAGCTGCCTATAAAAAGCAGAAGGCCAAAAAGCAACTGGTCTCAAGAATGGGCGTTGACCCGGAGAATGGCTGGTCGGCGAATTACCAAATTCTTCCTGGCAAAGAGAAAGTTGTTACCGAACTTCGCAAGTTAGCGAAAGACGCCGACACGATTTATCTCGCGACCGACCTTGATCGAGAGGGCGAAGCAATTGCGTGGCATCTGCGAGAGGCAATTGGTGGTGATGAATCCCGTTACCGTCGTGTTGTTTTCAACGAGATAACCAAACGCGCGATTCAAGAGGCATTTGAAGAGCCGGGTGAGCTCAATATGGCCATGGTGAATGCTCAGCAAGCCAGGCGGTTTCTCGATCGGGTGGTGGGATTCATGGTCTCTCCATTGCTTTGGGCAAAAATAGCCAGGGGGCTGTCTGCGGGCAGGGTCCAGTCTGTTGCCGTAAAACTGATTGTCGAGCGTGAGCGCGAAATCCGTAAATTCATTCCAGAGGAATATTGGGAGGTTTTCGCCAACCTGAGCGAAGAAGCCCAAAAAACAGAAAACGCCGTGAAATTTCAGGTGGTCAAGCAGGCCGGTGAAAATTTCAGGCCCGTGAACCAGGCACAGGCCGACGCAGCGCTCGACACGCTCAATAAGGCAGCCTTTGTTGTTAAAAGCCGTGAGGGCCGACCGACACAAACTAGACCAACCGCACCTTTTATTACCTCGACGCTACAGCAGGCGGCCAGCACAAGGCTAGGCTATGGTGTCAAAAAGACAATGATGATGGCGCAACGCCTATACGAAGCGGGTTACATCACCTACATGCGAACCGATTCGACGAATCTGAGCGGTGAAGCAGTGAACGCTTGCAGGGACTTGATCGTCAATGATTTTGGCAAAAAGTATCTGCCCGATGAGCCACGTTTATACAGCAGCAAAGAAGGCGCCCAGGAAGCGCATGAGGCGATTAGACCCTCAGATGTCTCTATCAAAACCACAGCCATCGCTGGCATGGAACGAGATGCAGAGAGATTATACGAGCTGATTTGGCGTCAATTTGTAGCATGCCAAATGCCAAACGCTGAATACACCAGTACAGCTGTCGTGGTTGAAGCGGACGAGTTAGAATTACGCGTGCGGGGACGTGTACTGAGATTTGATGGCTTTACGCGGGTCCAAGCGCCAGCATCGCGCAAAGAAGAGGAAGCGCCGTTGCCAGAGTACGAAGTAGGTCAGGTGCTTAGTCTGGTCGATCTTCTACCCTCTCAGCACTTTACAAAGCCGCCAGCCAGATTCGGTGAAGCAAGTCTCGTCAGGGAACTTGAAAAGAAAGGTATTGGCCGACCCTCAACGTATGCCTCGATTATCACAACAATTCAGGATCGCGGATACGTTACGTTAAATAACAAACGCTTTTATGCCGAGAAAATCGGCGACGTCGTTACTGATCGCCTAATCGAGAACTTTGACAATCTGTTAGATTATGGATTTACAGCCGGACTGGAAGAATCTTTAGATGAGGTCTCGGATGGAAAGTCTGAATGGAAGCAACTGCTCGATCGATTTTATACTGACTTTGAAACAAAGTTAGATCAGGCCAATTTTAACATGCGCTCGAACGAGCCGACCATGACGGACATTGTTTGTCCGAAGTGTGGCCGCCCAATGCAGATCAGAACAGCAAGCACTGGAGTGTTTCTAGGATGTTCCGGTTATTCATTGCCCCCAAAAGAGCGCTGTAAGAGTACAATCAACCTGATTTCAGGTGACGAGGTCGTTAGCGTAAACGGTGATGAGGAAGAAGAATCTAGGATTCTCAGAACCAAACACAGGTGTGGAAAGTGTCAAACGGCGATGGATAGCTATCTGATAGACGCCGAGCGGAAAATTCATATCTGCGGCAACAACCCGGACTGCGATGGTATGGAAGTCGAGGCCGGTGAATTTAAAATCAAAGGTTACGACGGACCGCTGCTTGAATGCGACAAATGCGGTGCCGAAATGCAGTTGAAGACTGGCAGATTCGGAAAGTACTTCGGATGTACTTCCGAGGATTGTAAAAATACCCGTAAGCTCCTCCGTAACGGTGAAGCTGCGCCGCCAAAAATGGACCCGGTGCCGATGCCTGAGTTGGCATGTGTCAAGGTTGATGACACCTACATATTGCGTGACGGTGCCGCTGGCATATTCTTAGCTGCTAGTCAGTTTCCAAAAAATCGCGAAACGCGCGCGCCTTACATCGATGAACTGATTCCCCATCAAAACGAGATCGACCCCAAATACGGGTACGTCATGCAAGCGCCAACGACTGACTCGCAGGGAAGACGCACGTTGTTAAAATTTGCTCGTAAAACGAAAGAGCAATATGTTATTTCGGAAGAAGACGGTAAACCCTCAGGCTGGCGCGCAGACTATGTCAACGGTAAATGGTTAATTGACGAAAAGATTAAGGCGCCGCGTAAAGCCAAGGCAAAAGCCAAGCCTAAAAGTAAGTCGAAAGCGAAATCGAAGGTTTCTGCAGGAAAATAGCGGGTAAGAAGAAAACAGACGTTGGTGCCAACGAATTACGCTGTCGTAGGCACCAAGCGTGTGTTGTTTGGTTAGTGCCTAAGCACGCCGACTGCTAGTCCCTCATATGCAAAGTCCATCGTTCTCAGATCTACTTCAATTGGAGAGTAATCTCTGTTTTCAGGCAAAAGTGAAATTTGGTATTTGCTACGGCCTTTTTGAAGCCTCTTTACTGTTACCTCATCATCAATCCTTGCGACAACAATATCCCCATTATTAACTTGCTGCGTTCTGTGCACCGCAAGTAAATCGCCATCGAGTATGCCGCACTCGATCATGCTGTCACCCTGGACAGTGAGCAGGTAGTCTGCAGCTGGACTAAAGAAACTTGCTGGTATCTCGCAATGGTCCTCGATATGTTCCTGAGCAAGAATAGGGGAGCCCGCAGCGACACGCCCAATGATTGGCAGCCCCTCGGTATCAGGGAGTTTGATGCCCCGCGACGTACCTGGAATCATTTCGATGGCACCTTTTCTAGCCAACGCCTTAAGGTGCTCTTCCGATGCATTGGGGCTTTTGAAGCCCAATTCCTGTGCGATGTCTGCCCTAGTGGGAGGATAGCCAGTGTCATCGATATATGACTTAATAAAATCAAGTACTTCAGATTGTCTGCTGGTTAACTTGTTCATCATGATGCTCGCTGCTGTTTAGTGTTTGTTTTTTTGGCAAAATAGCACCAAATACTGTTTTTATATACAGTAACTGGGATTATATACAGCAGCTGTGCTAAGGCAACTATTATTTTTGGATTTGTATTCGATGCCTTCCCTTCCCCAGATATTCGAGGCGCTGAAGTCTTAACTTTTCGCACAAGGTAGACTCATACGATCAGTGGCTTAATTTATGTGTGTTAAAGCGCGTTAAACGCATTCGATCAAAAATTGACTATGACGATCGCAAAGGAAGTCTGTTAAAAAATACTAACTTTTAGGGGCCATCAGAAGTACAATAGACAGCCCTGGCGAGCAGGCTCAATGTACATGGTCAACTATCAAACAGACAAAAGCACTGAGTTACTTTGGCAAGATGATGAATTTGATGCAGGGCTGAAGGATAGTGATTTTACAAAGAACATTTTGCAACGGACGCGATAAGTTCATCTCCATGAGATTAAAAGTACTTTCCACGCTCCTATTACCATTTTTGATTGGCAGCGCCGTTGAGCTCGAAGCAGCTCAGGGCTGGGTTCTCGGCAGCTTCAGTGAACCCGGGCGCGCGGTTGCAGAGGCTGCTAGGCTAAATCGAGCCCTGCAGATAGAAATAAGCATAGTGCCCGTCGAGTCCGGTGGGCGTGAATTCCAAAGGCTAGTGATATCTGAACTTTCGGTCGGTGATACACAAACATTCAAAAGGCAGCTAGGTGATCTTGGCGTTGATAGTGCGTGGCTGGTCCAGTTAAACGAACCGCTACCTGAGCATCGCGTTGAAGTCAGCGTTGCCGAGGAAGCGGTTCAAGTTGCCACGGAGCGTATGTATTACCTCGTTGTTGGAAGTTTTCTTGATGTCAGCGAAGCCGTTGATGTGGAGAGAGGCCTCGACCGTCACTTTGCAGGGGTTACAAGCGAAAGCGTGCTAACAAAAGGCAAAGTGTTTCACAGGGTGAAGATCGGTCCGGTTGCAGACGCTGATCTTGACCAGGTTCGCCAACGGTTAGCCGATCTCGATTTTAATGAGTCTTGGCGTCAATTGGCGGCGCCGGGCGACGCAATTGAGCCAGCATCTGTTGCGGCTTACGTGCGTGATGTCAGTCGAGCCATACCTGTTCGTGAAGAAATCGAAATTCCTGTGCGCCGTCCGCCGCCGAAAAAGCAAACGAAGGTCGCTGGCGCAAGCGATGTCTCGGCCAGTGATACTTCAGGCTTCAATCTTGCTGTACTGCGTCGTGCTAGTGCAGTGTTTGAATCGCCGGATGATATTGGCGAAGCCGGACGATGGAACTCTGGATTCTCTGGAGAATATCGTGGGTTTGGAAAAGATGGGTTAGCAGGCCAGAGTAAACATCATCTCTCTTTCAGCTTGCAAACTGAATACTACCGCTCGATGAATGACGGTAAAAATATTTTTACATTCGTGCCATTTGTCCGCTGGGATGAAAACGACAAAAGCCGAAGCCACTTCGACATACGTGAGTTAGCGTGGGTCCATGTGGGCGATGGTTGGGCGTTGAGAACAGGCATTCGGAAGGTGTTTTGGGGTGTTACGGAATCTCAGCATCTGGTTGATATTATCAATCAGACTGACAACGTAGAAAATCCTGATGGAGAGGAAAAGCTAGGCCAGCCGATGATCAACTTGTCGTTGACGAGAGATTGGGGTGTGCTTGATTTTTATATGCTGCCGGGATTTCGTGAGCGTGAATATTACGGCAGAGATGGCCGGCCTAGAATCCCGTTTCTTGTAAATGAAGACATGGCTGTATTCGCCTCGGGGGCCAAAAATGCGCGAACCGATGTTGCGTTGCGTTGGTCGCACGATATCGGTGCGCTCAAAGTGGGGCTGTCTCATTTTTCCGGCACCTCCAGAGAGCCGAGATTTGAATTTCAGCCTGAGTATGACGCAAGCGGCACGTTTGTTGATGGCAAACTCATACCCATATACGAGGTCATCGATCAAACAGGACTGGATGCCCAGTATCTGGCCGGTGACTGGTTATGGAAGTTGGAATCCATCTCACGTAGTGGTCAGGGCGACCGTTACACCGCCGCCACCCTCGGATTTGAAAAGAGTTTCATCGGTATTTTCGACACAGGCGTTGATCTTGGGATTGTGACGGAATATCTGTTTGATGATCGGCATGATGCCGCCAATGTTTTGGGCGACGATGATGTTGCGCTAGGCTTTCGTTTAACCGCCAATAACACTGCTGACTCGAATGCTTTGCTTGTTTGGGTATGGGATCGTGACTCCGATGAAATTCTAACAACTTTAGAAGCCAGCACTAGAATAGGCACGCGCTGGAAGCTCGTGCTCGAAGCGAGTATTTTTAGTCACGGAGATCGTCCTGTACCTAGTGCCCCTGGATTTTTGTTCGTGCTAACGGATCCAAAAAGTGAGTTGGGTTTTTTTCAGGATGAAGATTTTCTCAAGCTGGAGCTCACGCGGTACTTCTAGCTTCGTGCATAGCTGCATCACTGCACCAAGGCAGGTATGCGATCAACTTACAGAGACGAAGTTCGGTACTAGACGGAAGCGATTATTAAAAGTCACTAAGCAAAGCGATAGAGAAAACGATGAATACATCTGACGTATCTGAATTACCCAAGGCATTAATGGCCTGGTTGACTGACCCCAGAGTGTTGCTGGTCTTCGCAATTGTTTTGAGCACGATGATGTTGAATTTTGTCGTGCGACGCATCTTTGATCGGCTAGATACCAAAGCAGAGAGTACGACGACCATCTGGGATGATGCATTGCTTGCCTCTGTTCGCAAACCGCTTCGGCTAATGATTTGGGTGGTTGGAGTAAGTTGGGCCGCTGAAATGCTTGCCAAGCAATCCTCAAGCGGCTTTGAGGAGATGATTGACCCTTTAAGATACGTGCTCGTACTGGGGATTTTGGCTTATTTTCTCGTGCGTTTTATTCGCGAGGTCGAAAAGGGGTTCGTTCACAGCGGGGCTGATGCGACAACAACACATGCCGTAGGCAAGCTACTTCGTGTATCTGTCATTGTCACTGCGGTGCTTTCCGTGCTGCAGACATTAGGGATCAGTATTTCGGGTATTCTAGCTTTCGGCGGGTTTGGCGGAATCGCCGTTGGATTTGCGGCGAAAGACTTGCTGGCAAACTTTTTTGGTGGACTCATGATTTATCTCGACCGCCCGTTTGCATTGGGTGATTGGATTCGCAGCCCTGACCGGGATATCGAGGGTACCGTTGAGAATATCGGTTGGCGGCTCACAGTGATTCGCACTTTTGATATGCGCCCGCTTTATATTCCCAACTCTGTATTCGCAAATATCGCTGTGGAAAATCCTTCGCGTATGAAGAACCGCAGGATCTATGAAACCATCGGCGTTCGCTATGATGACGGCGCGCAACTCGCGCTTATTGTGGCTGACGTCGAAGCGATGCTGAGAGCAGACGCCGATATCGATCAAAATCAAACCTTGATGGTCAATTTCAACGAGTTTGCGGACTCGTCTTTAAACTTCTTCGTTTATACGTTCACAAAGACCACTAACTGGGTTGAATTCCATCAAATCAAACAGCGAGTGCTGCTTGATATTCTCGGCATCGTCGAATCCCACGGTGCTGAGTGTGCTTTTCCTACGGCAACGGTGCATTTGGATGCGGGCGAGCAGCCCTTGCCATCTATCGGTCTGACACCCAGTCAGGTAGATGGCGCTCATAACACCTGATATTTGCTATAAACTTAATGGTAGATGGTGCGTCGGCTTAAGTCTTTATGCGAATCAAGGCTGAATGCAAAGCCGCAGCCTGAATGTACCTCGATGCCTGATATTCAGAAGGACAAGGAATGGCGAATTTGCTTTTTTACAAAAAGCCCGTAGCACTCAGCACGTCTGTTCACAAAGACACAAAAATAACACCACCGGGTGATGACTACCGTTTTGCTCGTTCAACCAATTCGGTGATCCTTGCCGGTGTTGAATTTTCTGAAGCAGCGAAAGAATATCCAATTGTTTTCGCGCAAGTCGGAGAAGCGATTGCGCCGGTAGCACTACTGGGGCTGCGAAACGAAGAAAATCTCTTCGTACACGAGTCCGGTCATTGGAAAGCCAGATACATTCCGGCTTTTGTCCGTCGCTATCCATTCGTGTTGGCCGAAGCAGGCGAACTCAACCAGCAAATGGTCTGTATTGATGAGGGTTACACAGGGTTTAATGACGAAGCAGGTGACGCGCTTTTTGATAATGAGCAACCGACGCCGATACTTAAGCAGGCGATGGACTTTCTGGAGGAATATCAGCGGCAGTACACGCGAACAGAAGCTTTCGTAAAGCGCCTACAGGATTACGGTTTGCTAGTGTCGCTGAATGCTAAAGTCGACATGGCTGACGGTCAGCAATTCGCCTTGCAGGGCTTGTTGGCCGTAGACGAGAAGTTGCTCCTGCAACTAAGCGATGAACAGGCGCTTGAGTTTTTCCGCTCCGGAGAGTTGGCTTGGCTTTACTGCCATTTGACGTCGATGGGGTGTATCGCCAGTCTCGTTGACAAGATAGCTGAAGTCGTCAAAGTCGATTTTTAGTAAAGGCGTTCTGTCAAGCAGGTATAACAAGAGAAAAGTACCCGCGAAGCGAGGTTCAAGGATCAAAACGAGAGTTAACTAGTATCGATTTAAGGTCACCCTTGCTCGCCTCGGTACCGATCGATTTGTATCAAAATGCCAAATAGCGGATGGTCGATATAATGCAGCGTCGCGCTGCGCATACGCCTTGCCTGCTGTAGTGGGTAAGACTGCGCAGGTAGCTGCTGGTCTCGAAGCTGTTCCCATTTTGCTATCGATGGATAGGTGTCTCTGGTTTCTTTGTCTATGATCACCGGGTTGATGTTTGAGGAACCGGGCCCATATTTCGGCGTGAATTCTGTGAACCAGAGATCTGTGCTGACGTGTAGGTACCGCGATCGACTGATCGACAATGTACCATCGATCATAAAGTGATCGTCGAAGTGGTCTCCTGTCTGGATCAAGATAGGGGTTGGCGCATCGGACGACCTGATAGGCTGGCGCCAAGCCATATGCGTTAGAAATCGATATTGGCTCGATCGCCTCAGACTGCGGGACAGATCGCCAAGAAAAAGCTCACCTCTTTCCAACTGCTGAAAAGCCGCTGGGTCCTCGGGATAAAGCAAATGCTTAATACGTTCTAGGTTATCAATTTGATCGAGATCGTTATTGTCCGCGACAGGATCTCGTTGCTCCGGGTCAATCGCAACGGTTACCGGCAGTTGCTCGGTCTCTGGTTGCACCACGACAACGGCGGGTTGGTTGTGCAGGCTGCGATTTCCGAAGATGAACTCTTCGCTTTTTTGTGTCTCACTCGTGCCGTCGTCTGGTGGTGGACTCTGGGTCAAAAAATCCAGTGCCTGCAATTGAGTCAGCTGTGAAAGACTTTGCGGTTTAATATCCTCTAGCGAGGCCGCCGAAATAGTGATCAAGTCTGCGGGATAGCTTTTCTCCAGCAATGGCAACGTCTCGCCATAGTCAGCCCCCGCTAGTGGCGAAAACACGATGACCTCCACCTGATACCAGTCAGCGTAGTCGAATGGGGGGATTTCCTCACCAGACACAGCGCACGGCAGGCAAAAGACAAGGCAGCACCGGAGTATTTTATTGAGCTGCGCGAGCATGTTTTTCTTCAAGTCGTTCAAGTAATTTCTCAACCTTCTGAAATCTGGTTTCGGGCTTTTCCATTTTCTCCTCAAACGATAATTGATTTGCCGAGGGAAGGCGATACCTGTGTGGTTCAGATTGTACCAGCTGAACGATGCTGAAAGGATCAATCGGCGTATCCTGCACAAACTCAAGCTTTCCGCCGTTTGGACCCGCGTCTACTTTTTTAATGCCCAGTTTTTCCGCACGCAATTTCAAATTAGTAACACGAAATAGGGTCTTTGTGGGTTCCGGTAGTAAGCCAAACCTGTCGATCATCTCCACCTGCAATTCCCTCAGCTTATCTTCTGTCTCTGCATTGCTGATGCGCTTATATAGCACCAGTCGGTGATGGACGTCGGGCAGGTACGGTTCAGGTATCAGCGCGGGCAATCTAAGATTCACTTCTGTACCGCTATCCAACGGCTTATCGAGGTTAGGCGTTTTGCCATCCTTGATCGCTTTAACTGCCTGATCAAGCATTTCCATAAAGAGGGTAAAACCTATCGACTGCATATTGCCGGTCTGATCGTCTCCAAGCAGTTCTCCTGCTCCTCTGATTTCAAGATCGTGAGTCGCGAGTATAAATCCAGCGCCGAGGTCCTCGGCCTCAGATATCGCGTCAAGACGCTTGACTGCGTCAGGCGTCATGGCTTTTTCGTGTGGTGTGAGCAGGTACGCATATGCCTGATGATGAGAGCGACCGACTCGCCCTCTTAATTGATGTATCTGAGCGAGGCCAAATTTATCAGCACGATCCATGATGATCGTATTGGCACTTGGCACATCGATGCCAGTTTCGATGATTGTGGTGCATACAAGTACATTTGCGCGTTTGTGGTAAAAGTCGGACATCACCTGCTCCAATTCCCTTTCGCGCATCTGGCCGTGTCCAATTGCAACTCTGGCCTCGGGTACGAGCTCTTGGATTTTCTGTGCCGTATTTTCGATCGTCTTCACTTCGTTGTGGAGATAGTAAACCTGACCGCCACGCATCAACTCTCTTTGTATCGCTTCCTTGATGAATCCTTCGTTTCTTTGCTGAACGAAGGTTTTAATCGAAAGTCGTTTTGCTGGCGGGGTCGCGATAATTGTCAAATCTCGCATGCCGGACATTGCCATATTAAGCGTGCGTGGAATCGGCGTTGCAGTCATAGTGAGGATGTCTACCTCTGCACGCATTGATTTGAGTTTCTCTTTTTGGCGAACGCCAAAGCGATGTTCCTCGTCAATAATAGCGAGCCCAAGGTTTTTGAACTTCATATTATTCTGAATGAGCGCGTGGGTGCCGATCACAATATCCACGGTACCAGCAGCAAGCCTGTCCATCACAAGCGCCTGCTCTTTCTTGGTCTTGAACCGTGAAATGGAATCCACAACGACGGGCCAGTCCGCGAATCTGTCTTGAAATGTCTCCGCATGCTGTTGTGCGAGAAGGGTGGTTGGAACGAGCACAGCGACTTGTCTTCCAGCATGCACGGCGAGAAATGCTGCTCGCATCGCAACCTCGGTTTTACCAAACCCTACATCCCCGCAGATGAGGTGGTCCATCGCTTTTTCCTGAATCATGTCGCTGATCACGCGTTCGATGGCAATCTCTTGATCGGGTGTTTCTTCGAATGGAAACGCGGCGGCAAATTTATGGTAGGCGTCATCCGGAGCAGGATAGGCGAAGCCTTTTTTTGCCTCTCTACGAGCGTAAATATTGAGTAACTCGGCTGCGACATCTCTAATTTGTTCAGCAGCTTTGCGTTTGGCCTTTTCCCACACATCGCCACCGAGACGGTGAAGCGGAGCAAGGCCTTCCTCGCTTCCAGAATATCTTGAGATTAGGTTAAGAGACGAAACTGGCACATAGAGTTTTGCTTCATCTTGATAACCAAGGCAGAGAAATTCTGTCTCCTGATCGTTGATGTTGAGTGTTTCCAAACCCTGATATCGGCCGACACCATGATCAATGTGTACAACGGGTGACCCAAGGTGCAGTTCGGTCAGGCTTTTAATGACCAGTTCGGAGGCGTTGTCTTTTTGTTTCTCTCTTCTACGCTGCTGGAGGACTCGGTTGCCGAATAATTGCTGTTCCGACACTACAGCGATATTTTGAGTCTCTAGCCAAAGTTCTCTCTCAAGCGGCGCGACTGTTAATTGTAACTTGGCGCTGTCTTCCAAAAACGCTGACCAGCCTGTTGTATGGCGTGTTTCAATTCCATGCCGACGTAGCAGGTCGTCTACCACCTCTCTGCGGCCGTTAGACTCGGTGGTCAACAGCACTCTGCTGTCGCCGCTGGTGAATTTCCGAAAACGGTCAAGTGGGTCCTGAGCCCGCTCATTAATTGAAATGTCAGGCAAGCTGGAGAATGCCAGTACGTCGCCTTTTGATTGTGTTTCTTCTCTTAGCTCTATGCGAACGCCGCGGTTACAGAGTTCGAGTACTTCATTGGGGCGCATGAGGATTTCAGACGGAGCAAGTACCGGACGCTGAACATCGTAGCGTAAATTTTCATATCTCTCCTCAGCTTCATGCCACTGGTGATCAAGCGCCGATTCGACGTCCTGGGTGAAGACGATCGGGTCGCAAGGCAGATAGTCAAAAAGCGATTCGAGCTGGTTGAAGAAAAGGGATAGGTAGTACTCGATACCCGCAGGAGACATGCCTTGCGAAACATCCTGATACAGGGGGCAGTTGCGCGGGTCGCTTGTGAACTTTTGATGCCATCGATCCTGAAAATCGTTGATAGCAGCTTCTGTCAGCGGGAATTCCCGAGCGGGCAAAAGATTCACACTGTCCACCTTATCTATCGACAGTTGTGTTTCCGGGTCGAAAGTCCGAAGCGTGTCTATTTCGTCATCAAACAGGTCAACTCTGAAGGGCAGGTCAGAACCCATCGGAAATATATCCATGATCGCGCCACGAACTGCAAATTCGCCGTGCTCCACTACCGTATCGACGCAGTAGTAGGCTGAAGCTTCGAGCTTTCTGCGCATCGAGTAGACGTCAAAGGATTGTCCAGTCTTTAGCATCAGACTGTTACCGAGCGCAAATTGCCGAGGTGTTATTCTGTGCATGAGGCTTGAAGCGGGCACGATCAGCGCACCGGAACTTTGCTCCGGTAATGTGTTCAGAATGGATAATCGATCTGAAATGATGTCTTGGTGGGGCGAAAACCCATCGTAAATAAGTGTTTCCCAATCCGGAAATAGCATGACGGGTGCGCCAGCGGGAAGGTAAAATCGTAGTTCGTCTGCTGTTCTCTCTGCAGCCATGACGTCGCTGGTGACGACAAGGCAAAAGCTTTTGTGAGCGACAATCTGCTGAGCAATCGTTAAGGAAGCGGCGCTGCCGGGTAGATTACTCCAATGGCGTCGTTCACCCGCTTTTAGTGGAATTGTGTGCTGCCCAAGCTCAAGATTGCTCATACTGATTGATCGACTGTCGGCGGGTTATTTCGGGGGGTGAAGATTACTATCTGCATCTGTAAATTCAAAGCAGAGAAGGTCGAAATGGTGAAATGAATGCAGGGTAAAACAACCATAGTAACTTCTATCCTTGTGGGGGTTGGCCTCGGTTGGGTGCTGCACGCGTTTTGGGTTGAGGTTTCGTGGCCTCAGACCAAAAGTGATCAGGTACTGCCGGCGGAAATACGCATCGCTGATGTGTCCATTCGAGGCGATCGCCAGCGATTAGAATTACCCGGGTCGCGGGAAGCAGACGCAGGTTTATATAAAGACAAGGCTGACTTTACGCTTTTCAGCGCTTTGTTGAACACGGCCTTAACATATCAGGGCGAAGGTAACTTCAGCGGTTCAGTAGAAACACTTCTGCAAGCTTCGCTGGCCATTTCCAATGCATCTGAAAGTGCAGAATTTGAATCGACCCTGGCTAGGACGATGGATCAAGCCGCCCGTGAATTGATTGCACAGGAAAGGTACGGTGTGCTTGATCAACTTTACGAGCGCCTGACGCTTGAGCTAGAAGAATATGCTGAATACTATTTGAAGCTAGGCTTGCTCCGGATTCGGATGGGCAATGAAGTCGGGGCTTTCCAGCCACTCGCGCAGATTCAAAATCATAGTCAATATGGTGCGCAGGCGAGGCGGTTGCTGATTCAGCTTGAAGAAAGTCAGACCGTTGCCGCAACGCTGGTCGAGGAAATACCGCTGACGGTGAGGGCAGGGCAGTATGCTGTGGAAGCGATTATCGACCCGGACATAAATGGTCGAGGAACAGCCATAAGACTGCTGGTAGATACTGGCGCAGCAATCACCGCGATAAATGCCAGCGTACTCTCTCGTCTGGGGTACAACCTGAACGAACGGTCGGAGTATTTCGCAACGGCAAATGGTGTCGTAGAAGCGCCTGTGGTTACCCTCAGCTCGCTTTCGATTGGGGAAAGTTCAGTTAACAGACTATCGATTGGTGCGCTGAATCTAGACGCGCAGAACAATATAGACGGCCTGCTCGGCATGAATTTTCTGCGCCACTTTAAATTCCGTTTGAATCAAGATTCGCAAAAGCTCGAACTCCAGCGACGGGAAGATTAAGGCATGTTTTGACCTTCAGCACAGATGCTTCGTCGCTTTATTCAACCGCCTGTTTATATTCCTAATTAGGGTGTTGATTTGAACCAAAGGAAACTCGATAATACGCGAAAATCCGATATGGCCTGAACCGTCAGGCGCGCAAACTGAAAAATTTCCTAGATTTCAAACACATAATTGACGTTCGTTCAAAGGAGTAGCTAGTGGCAAGGCCAGGTTTAGAAGGGGTATTTGCAGATTGGAAAGAGCGTGAAGCATTAGCTGAGGCGATGATTCCGATGATAGGCGGTTTGTATCGCAGAAATGTCGTCATCTATATCCACGGCGTCCCTTTGTACAATCAATCTGTTATTGACCTGATGAAAGCCCATCGTTTCGTTCGACAGTTAGAAATGAACGAGATGTCAGAGTTCGAAACGCATCCGATGCTCGAAATTCTTTGTGGCCTAGATTTGGGTCCCGCCCATGTCGATATCGGCAAGCTCGCATCACAGTACATGGATGATCCTCAAGGATTGTCGATAAAGGCGTTTGTTGAGATGCAGTGCCAAGACATTCTGGGAAGGCAGGACACAATTACGCACGAGCCAGTTGATGTCGTCGTCTATGGTTTTGGTCGAATTGGCCGTCTTGTAACGAGGTTATTGGTCGAAAAAACCGGCGGTGGACACAACCTAGTACAACGCGCGGTGGTTCTCCGGCCACCAAAAGATCCGATAAAAGATCTTAACCGCAGGGCGAGTCTGTTAAGACGTGACTCGATCCACGGCGGTTTCAAAGGAACCATCCGTGTGGATGAAGAAAACCACGTGTTGGTGTGTAACGGTAACGTAATCCGTTTTATTTATGCGAATGATCCGGCGACGATTGATTACACTGCCTATGGCATCAGCAATGCGCTAGTGATCGATAGCTCAGGTGTCTGGCGCGACGAGGCTGGTTTGTCGCAGCACCTTGAGTCAAGTGGTGTCTCTAAGGTGCTACTCACAACGTCCGGCAAAGGGCAAATCAAAAACATCGTTTCCGGGGTTAACTCAGCATTAATTGAACCTGAAGATAAGATTATCGGGGCAGGGTCCTGCACAACCAATGCGATCGTGCCTGTGTTGAAATCCATGAACGACGGCTTTGGTATTGTTCACGGGCACATGGAAACGGTCCACGCATATACTGATGACCAAAATTTGCATGACAATATCCACTCGAAAGAGCGTAGAGGGCGTAGCGCAGCATTGAACATGGTGCTGACGGAATCAAATGCCACCAGCTCGGTAGGTAAACTTCTGCCGGAACTGGACGGGAAATTGACAGGTAATTCAATACGTGTCCCTGTGCCCAATGTATCAATGGCTATTTTGAATCTCAGCTTGAGCAAAGAAACGACGAAAGAATCCGTAAATGAGTATTTGCGTGACATATCGCTCAACTCATCAATGCAACGTCAGATTGGCTATACGATGTCGAACGAAGTTGTATCTTCGGACTTCAATAGTGACAGGCATGCGGGTGTTATCGACTCAGATGCGACCATTGTTGATGGTAAGCAAGCTGTCGTATACGTTTGGTATGACAATGAGTTTGGTTACACTTGCCAAGTCTTGCGTGTGGCTCAAAAAATGGCGGGCGTGAAATATCCAGTTGTGCCTCGTCAACCTTCCACAGATCCCGCCCAGAGTCTGGACGCCCCTGTGCAGCTCAAATCTGCGTCCTAAAATCACTTTCGCGCTGCTTTTTGACATGGCAGACGAAATAGAGAGACCCATGATCCAAAGTGGGTCTCTTTTTCCTAGATTAATGCCACTCCGCCAACTATAATGAGCGGCGATTTTAGCAGGGGTTGTTACTGCTGATCGCTATAGAGCAATTTGTTCGTGATTTATTGGGAAGGCACCACCGTCAAAGACGCATCACCGCATCACGAGTGACACTTTAACACTTAAATTTTAGATCTTTTGTCAATTCTGAGAGGGTTTGACCCACGTTGCCTGTACTTTGGTTTGCGTGTATGCAGCTTCCCCATCTAATGACACATAGCTAGGTAACAGATGATAAAGACTAAGCGAGGTTTGGATTTACCTATATCGGGCTGCCCCGAGCAAAAAATCGACGAAGGACGGCCCGCACGAAGTTGCGCTGTGGTTGGATATGATTTTCCAGGTTTAAAGCCAACAATGGCTGTCGCTGAGGGTGATAAAGTTGTCGCAGGGCAACTACTCTTTACCGATAAAAAATCCGCAGGTATAAACTATACAGCGCCCGCTAGTGGCACAGTTTCAGCGATACATCGCGGCGCCAAGAGAGCTTTTCAGTCGATAGTTATCGACATGGAAGGAGGAAATAGCGAAGAGGCTATTAGCTTCGAAAGCTATCGAGCAGGTGATGCAAGCACGCGCACAAGAGCAGAGGTTACTGACCTGCTACTAGAGTCCGGTGAATGGACCGCTTTAAGAACAAGGCCCTATAATAAAGTGCCTGCTTTAGGCACGACGCCTGCAGACATTTTTGTCACAGCAATAGACACACGCCCACTCGCGGCTGATCCAAGTGTGTATTTAGCCGAACAAAAAGAAGCATTCGATAATGGGCTGTCGGCGCTGTCGAAGCTCACCGATGGTTCGGTCTTTGTATGTAAAGATGCCGAAACAGATTTTTCTTCCAGCTCTCCTCAGGTAAAAGTCGAAACCTTTTCGGGTCCCCATCCCGCTGGTTTGGTGGGCACACACATTCATTTCCTTTCTCCTGTCTCGGCAGACAAGACAGTCTGGCACTTGGGTTATCAAGACGTCATTGCCATTGGTCATTTGTTTGCAACAGGTAAAATTTACGCGGAACGCGTGGTTGCGCTTGCGGGGCCAGGCGTTGAATCGCCTCGACTGGTTCGCACCGTCCGCGGTGGTTCTTTAGACGAGCTGGGCGCTGGTGAATACCGGTCAGGGAACCACAGAGTGTTGTCTGGTTCTGTTTTTGACGGCCGCATTGCTCAGGGTGCACTTGCTTATCTTGGGCGCTACCACAATCAAGTTTCTGTTCTGGCCGAGGGCACTGACCGTGAATTATTAGGGTTTGTAGCACCTGGCACGAAAAAGTTTTCAGTCACCGGCCTGTTTATGTCCTCATTGTTAGGTCTGAAAAATCATGACTTCACAACCAGTACAGGCGGTAGCAACAGGGCGATGGTGCCGTTGGGCACTTACGAGAAAATGATGCCCCTGGATATCCTGCCAACACAATTGTTACGTGCTCTGCTCGTGAATGATGTGGAAGTGGCAATTCAGTTGGGTTGCTTAGAACTTGACGAAGAAGACTTGGCGCTGTGCACTTTTGTATGTTCGGGCAAGTACGAATATGGCCCATATTTGCGCCAAATGTTAACGCTGATTGAGGCGGAGGGATAAGAAACATATGTCACTAAGAGATACTTTAGACGATATTGAGCCTCATTTTAGTAAGGGTGGAAAATACGAAAGTTTTTACGCGCTATATGAAGCCATAGATACAATTTTATATACCCCAGGCAAAGTTACAGCCGGCGCTTCGCACGTGCGTGACGCCGTAGACATGAAACGTGTGATGACCACTGTTTGGTGGTGTGCGTTTTTCCCAATGCTCGCTGGTATGTATCACGTTGGACTGCAAGCTAATCTCGCAATGGACAACATGGGCATTGAAGGTGTAGCCGGGTGGCGTGGTTGGGTCATCGAGTTGCTCGCTGGCTACGACGCTGATAATTGGTGGCATTGCCTGATTTACGGCGCTTCGTTTTACGTGCCCATTTATGTGGTCACGTTTATTGTAGGTGCTTTTTGGGAGGTCTTGTTCGCCGTCAAAAGAGGGCACGAGATTAACGAAGGATTCTTTGTTACCAGTATTCTATTTTCCCTCATCTTACCCGCGACCATTCCGCTTTGGCAGGTAGCTATTGGCATCAGCTTTGGTGTTGTGATCGGTAAAGAGATTTTTGGTGGTGTGGGTAAAAACTTCCTGAACCCAGC
The DNA here is from genome assembly GCA_965657335.1 of Candidatus Azotimanducaceae bacterium. Lineage (GTDB taxonomy): Bacteria > Pseudomonadota > Gammaproteobacteria > Pseudomonadales > Azotimanducaceae > UBA4582. The sequence goes on along the minus strand of CBFHOH010000008.1, from coordinate 95,338 downwards.
ACTTACTGGCCGTGCATTTATCTTTTTTGCTTACCCAGCAGAATTGTCTGGCGACTCGGTATGGACTGCTGTAGACGGCTTTAGTGGCGCGACTGCGCTTAGCATTGCCGCTGCTAATGGGGTTGAGGGTTTGATGACTGAGCTCAGCTGGACGGATGCTTTCCTTGGTAAGATGCAAGGGTCAGTCGGCGAAACCTCGACACTGGCAATTTTTATAGGCGGCGCAATATTGTTGTACACCCGCATTGCGTCGTGGCGAATCATGGCCGGTGTCATGATAGGAATGGTCACACTCTCCACGCTGCTTAATCAGATTGATTCAACCAATCCCATGTTTAGTTTACCTTGGCACTGGCATCTTGTACTCGGAGGCTTTGCCTTCGGCATGGTTTACATGGCGACCGATCCCGTATCGGCTGCGATGACAAACACAGGCAGGTGGTTTTACGGTGGATTAATCGGTGTCATGGTCGTGCTTATACGGGTGATCAATCCAGCTTTTCCTGAGGGGATGATGCTGGCAATACTCTTTGCGAATCTGTTCGCATCACTCATTGACTGGTCTGTTGTCCAATCGAATGTTAAGAGGAGGCTCGCGAGAAGTGTCTGACTCACAAAATAATTCGGAATCTAAGGAACCCGAAACAAAAAATAAAGATTCCTTGGCCAATATACTCACCGTAGCACTTGGCGTGTGCTTTGTTTGTGCGGTGGTTGTTGCCGGTTCAGCAGTCTCCTTGAAACCGACGATCAAGGCGAATAAAGAACTCGATCGCAACAAAAATATCTTGATAGCTGCAGGGCTTTTCAAGCAAGGCGAAACGCAAGAGTCGGAAATTGATGAATTGTTTGAGCAATTTACGGTCCGGGTTGTCGATCTGCAAAACAAAACGTTTTTGACAGAGGACCAAATTGCCGCGGCAAACCTTGATATTAGCAAATACGACCAGCGCAAGGCTGCTAAAGTACCCGGCATGTCGATGGAGCTTACTAACGAGCAAGATATAGCTTCGATTAGCCGGCGTGCGAATTACAGTGTTGCCTATCTTCTAGAAAAAGACGGTGAGATCGAACGAATAGTGTTGCCTGTTCATGGTTATGGGCTTTGGTCCACTCTTTACGGATTTCTTGCTTTGCAAGGTGACGGTAACACGGTAGCAGGTATTACGTTTTACGAGCAAAAAGAAACTGCTGGTCTAGGCGGTGAGGTGGACAATCCGAGTTGGAAAAATCTGTGGGTCGGAAAAGAAATCTACCAAAATGGCGCCGTGGCCTTAAAGGTGATTAAAGGCGCTGTTGACAAAACAGCGCCCGATGCGAAATACCAAGTTGATGGGCTTGCTGGGGCCACGTTAACCAGTAAGGGTGTAGAAAACCTGATCGCCTACTGGATGGGTGATGAAGGTTTTGGTCCTTTGCTTTCAGACATCAAGGGTTAGTTGGTCCGTGATCAATTGTCTTACAAAGCAACGTTTACAATAAAATGATTGGGAGTCAGTAAGTGTCTCAAAATGTTAAAGAGGTGTTGTTTGCACCTATATTGCAGAACAATCCGATTGGGCTTCAGATACTAGGCATATGTTCTGCGCTCGCGGTGACAAGCAAAATGAGCGTTGCGCTGGTGATGTGTATCGCGCTCACAATAGTTACAGCCTTCTCTAATCTTTTCATCTCGTTAATCCGAAACAGTATACCTAGCAGTATTCGAATTATCGTTCAGATGACCATCATCGCCTCTTTGGTGATTGTTGTTGATCAAGTGCTTGGAGCGGTAGCTTATGACACGAGTAAGCAGCTGACGGTGTTTGTCGGCCTTATTATCACTAACTGCATTGTGATGGGTCGTGCTGAAGCTTTCGCTATGCAAAATCCACCCGGGATTAGCTTTATAGACGGCGTAGGCAATGGCCTGGGTTACAGCGCGGTTTTAATGGCTGTTGCCGTTATCAGGGAATTCTTCGGGTCCGGTAGTTTGTTCGGCTTTGAAATCCTCCCGCTGGTGACTAATGGTGGTTGGTACAACCCAATGGGCATGATGCTGTTGCCGCCCAGTGCGTTTTTTATTATCGGTCTGTTCATCTGGGCATTAAGAGCTTCTCGTCCAGAGCAAGTAGAGGAAGCAGATTACGAAATCGGTGGTCACACTGCACTAACACGGGCAATGTGATTAAGACCACGTCACGGTTAGCGTGCCAGAGTGATACTACTCGGGCTACGTCATTGAATTTAAGCAGGAATTGGAAATGTTTGAGTACTACTTAAGTCTTTTTGTAAAGGCAATTTTCATAGAAAACATGGCGTTGGTTTTCTTCTTGGGGATGTGTACTTTTATTGCAATCTCGAAAAAGATAGAAACAGCAATAGGCTTGGGAATCGCTGTGGTTGTCGTTCAGGCGATCACGGTGCCTGTAAATAATCTAATTTATGCTTACCTGCTCGCTGATGGCGCTTTGGCTTGGGCGGGTTTGCCGGATGTTGATTTAAGCTTTCTCGGCTACCTAAGCTACATCGGTGTTATTGCAGCGATTGTTCAAATTCTTGAGATGTTTCTGGATAAATACGTCCCTGCGCTCTACAACGCGCTGGGCGTTTTTCTTCCTTTAATAACAGTGAACTGCGCCATTCTCGGTGCATCGATATTTATGGTAAATCGTGACTACAACTTCTCTGAGAGTGTGGTCTACGGTATTGGCGCAGGGGTTGGCTGGGCGATCGCAATCGTCGTGCTGGCCTCTATCAGAGAGAAAATGAAGTACAGCGATGTCCCGGAAGGGCTGCGTGGTCTTGGTATCACATTTATTACGGTCGGCTTGATGTCGTTAGGCTTCATGTCATTTGGTGGAATTTCACTATAGTTCGAAGTTAATATGAGTACAGAAATAATTTTAGGTGTATCCATGTTCACCATCATTATTATGATGGTGGTGTTCGTAATTCTTGCAGCACGAAAGCAACTGGTAAGTACCGGCGATGTCTCGATAGAGATTAACGGTAATCCTGATCAGTCACTAGAGACTGCAGCTGGCGGTAAACTGCTTACAACTTTGGCTGATGCGGGTATTTTCCTCTCGTCCGCTTGTGGTGGTGGCGGTACATGCGGTCAGTGTCGTTGCCGCGTGCTTGATGGTGGTGGCTCAATGTTATCCACCGAGGCAAGTCACTTTACACGTGGAGAAGCACGAGAGGGATGGCGCCTGAGTTGCCAGACGGCAGTGAAGCAGGACATGAAAATCGAGGTGCCTGCTGAAATCTTCGGGGTAAAACGCTGGGAATGTGAAGTTGTTTCCAACGACAATGTTGCGACGTTCATTAAAGAGCTCGTGCTGAAATTACCAGAGGGTGAAGAAGTCGACTTCCGGGCGGGTGGTTTCGTTCAATTCGAAATCGATCCCTACAATATCGATTATAAAGACATCGATGTTGATGAAGAATACCGAGGCGATTGGGACAAGTTTGGCGTCTTTGATAATAAGTCGAAGGTAGACGAGACAACGATCCGAGCTTACTCGATGGCTAACTATCCCGAAGAAAAAGGGATAATGAAATTCAATATTCGAATTGCCTCTCCACCTCCTGGCACTGACTTTGAGCCTGGTAAAATGTCATCGTATCTGTTTACCCTGAAGCCGGGTGACAAGGTCACGATCTTCGGTCCATTCGGCGAGTTCTTCGCTAAGGAAACTGAAGCCGAGATGGTCTTCGTTGGTGGTGGTGCGGGTATGGCGCCGATGCGAGCGCATATCTTCGATCAACTGCTAAGGCTGAATACCGATCGCAAGATGACTTTCTGGTACGGCGGAAGAAACGAAAGAGAACTGTTCTATGTCGATGAATACGACAAGCTTGCCGCTGACCACGATAATTTTGAGTGGCATGTCGCTTTATCTGATCAGGGAATAGAAGGTTGGACCGGCTACACTGG
>CBFHOH010000008.1:54426-91316 GCA_965657335.1 Candidatus Azotimanducaceae bacterium | reverse complement strand
TTTATTCACAACGTGCTGTTTGAAAATTACCTTAAGGACCACCCGGCACCTGAAGATTGCGAGTTCTATATGTGCGGACCACCCATGATGAACTCTGCAGTGATTCAGATGTTAGAAGATCTTGGGGTTGAAAGATCGAATATCTTCTTGGATGACTTCGGCGGCTAAGACGGAAACAACCTGCATCGGGGGTAACATCAGCACAACATGCTTGTTACCCGCCAATTTTCTACTCGCTAGCCCTTAGGCAGGCTTTCGATCCGGCATCTTCTCCTCACTGATGTCATATCCAGCTTCTGGTTGAATGCAAAGGTAGGTGCCGTCCTCTCTTTTTTCAGTCCAAGGAAGTACCTCGATAATATTCCGATCTTTGCTTGAAGCGATTGCTCCTTCAACTGTGTTGCTTTTCGCCAGCATTTCTATGTTTAGTCGCGTTGGAAAAATAATGGTGTATTTGCCACTAGCCCCGCCTTCTAGTGCGGCGTTTGGTGATATCCAGACAGAATCTACAGACTCATGGCCGTCGTGAATTGCCGTGTGGTCCTCAGGCGCTTCTACAATATAAAACCATGTGTCAAATCGTTTGGGCATCATCGTCGGCGTTGTCCAGTGCGCGAACGGGATAAGCAAATCACATGCAAGATAAAGGTTTTCCTGCTCAAGGAAATCGGCGATCGAAATTTCGTTTGCATTTAGTTGGTCGCGGTACGGCTCGAGACTTTGGAGTCTTGCTCCGCTGATGAGTTGCTCCTCACCGGGTGCACGCGCAAGTAAAACACCGCATTCTTCGAAAACTTCGCGGATTGCACCTACTTGAAGTGCGAGCAGTTCATCGTCCAAGTCTTCGGTATCGGGGCACCGGTCGCGTACGAGCCGGTCTCCAGGGTCAATTTTTCCGCCCGGGAAGACAAGCGCACCGGAAGCGAAGTCGATCTGATGGTGACGAACAACCATGAAAACTTCAAGCTGGCCATCAGAGGCTGATTTTCGTACCAGTAAAATTGTTGATGCGGGAACTGGTGCGGGTGGGTTACTTCCTTTTTCAGTAGACATGTCAGATGCTCCGCTCTCTTTTAATTAGCCATTTTTCGCTTTCACGTATCAGATCCAGTCGTTTCCTTGTGACATCTTCGTAACGGTCTGACTTGTAAGTTTGGGTGAAGGTCACCTCAGCGAGATCTGCTCCAACAATCTCCAATTTCTCGAATGAGATAGATACCTCTATAAAATCAGGTCGCGCCAGACGAGAACGTCGAAGTGTTTGCCATTGATTGCGGGTTTGTTTCCCAGGAACCCTGAACTGAGCCGAATAGTGCGCTAGATAACGATCGATATTCTGGTCTGACCAGTCCGCAGCCCACCGATCAACTTTCGTTTCAAGCGCTTTTTCTGTTGCCTCGCTCATGCGGGTAATCGGTTGATACGGTGTTACGCTTTGCGGGGGTGGGGCTGTCGCCATTGCTGGCAACGTTTCTGTGCGCGAAGCCTTAGCAGCATCAGCTTCAAGAGATTCCGCACTGATCTCTGCAACGGGCTCTGACATTTCTGCGGATCTGCTTTCAGACCTCGCGATCGTTTGTATTTCAGCGGCACCGGTCGTGCTCACGAGTTCATCGTTTTCGAAGTTACCATTATAGACGGTGCCGTCGGGTAGGATCATCGTGCCAGGACCATTGCGCTTATCGTTTTTGAAGTCGCCAACAAAACGTGTGCCGTCCTGCCAAAAGATAGTGCCTTTCCCTGTGCGTTTACCGTCTACAACGCCGCCAACGTATCTGGTGCCATCTGGCCACATAAGTGTTTTTGTGGCAGGCTCCGACGCCACCAAAGGCTGATCATCGCCAAAGACAGGAGCGCATAGAGAAAAAATCACAAAAATTAGGTAACCAGCGTTTCTCATTTCACGGACATTGTAGAGTTAGTCGGGGGAACCGAATAGTATCACCTCGCGGGCGCAAAAACTAAATACACCTCAGTATGGGCAACGTAGCTAAGGTCGGAACAATTCATTTAACCTAGTGCTGAAACACCTTGAGAGCAACTGCTGCTGCCATCACTCTTTTTGGTTCGATGATCCAAGGGCCATCTGCACCTATCGATACCGTCACAGATTGTTCTTCACCCAGCTGAATCTCCCGATCCCCATCGAATGCAAGTATGCCGGGGCCTTGTACTTTCATTTGCTTACCCAGATCTACGCGGTGACAGCTTTTAATACCAATTCTGTTGTATAGCCCCGGTGATATTGGCACCTCGAGTTGTAGGTCTGCACCCTCGTCACACTCCAGTTTGACACCGAATGTATCCTCTGCACCGCAGGGTAAAATAAAACCGCCAATCGGTGAAATACCCACAGAGGCAGCTTCCGACCTCGCCAAGAATATCTCCGAGATATTTGAGGCAGCGAAAGGCAGAAAGCTCCCTAATTGATCGTTTTTAAGTAGTATGGCATCAACAAGTGCAATATCTGCCGTTCCATCATCGCACTCAACGCGCACCTGTTTGCAGCGATAACAGTTTTCTTCAATAGGCACTCGACCCGAGCAAATGAGACCAGCAGCGGCGCCAGCGACCGAAGCTTCTACCATTTGTGGAAAAACGTTATTCGTGCCAGTCGATAGTGGTAGCAATACGGCATCTGGGCAGGTTCTCGCGACGATTCGGTTTGTCCCATCACCACCCAATACAATAAACGTCCTGCAACCCGCTGCCCACATGAGTTCAGCGGCGGTAACGGTGTCTTGGGCATTATGCTTGAGTTTGAATTCGAGCATTGTAATTTGGTTCTTCTCAGCAATGTTTTCAACCGCCCGCTCGCTGATTCGGAATGGCTCCTTTGCCAGATATATTTCGTTTGCGCCGTTTTGGAGCGCTCCCAGAACGAGACGCGTGACCTGTTGCTGCTTATCATGATGAGCGCTGATACTTGCCCTGGCGGCGACTCGTCGGACATCACGCCCAGACATGGGATTTACGATAATACCTAACGGATGCATGGGTCTTACTCGAATATTGTGGATGGTGCGGGCAGTGCCTAGCTTTTTCTGGTGAATACCCACTCGTTCTCGGTTGAGAAGGCCGGGTTAAAAACATAGCCATCAACGTCGAACGCCTTAATGTCTTCAGGGTTGTTGATCCTGTTTTTGACGATGTAGGAGGTCATAGAACCTCTAGCTTTTTTCGCATAGAAGCTCAAAATCTTAAAGGTACCACCACTAAAATCTTTGAATACCGGTGTAATTACAGGTAATTGGAAGCTCTTTTGCTGTACTGATTTGAAGTATTCGTTGGATGCTAAGTTAATCAGCGTTTTGCTTTTGTGACCCGACAGCTCTTGTTTAAGAGATTCTGAGATACACGAACCCCAATACTCGTACAGATCCTTGCCTTTGGCGTTTTTTACCTTAGTGCCCATTTCAAGGCGATATGGCTGGATAAGGTCGAGGGGACGTAACAGTCCGTAGAGGCCAGAGAGAATGCGTATGTTTTTTTGGGCGAAGGTGAAATCGCGGGATGAATATTCCTCTGCGGCCAGTCCAATATAGACATCTCCCTTGAATGCTAGCAGTGCCTGCTTAGCGTTATCTTGAGTGAAAGGTAGTTGCCATTGTTCAAATCGTTGCTGGTTAAGCTCCCCGAGTTTTGGACTGATGCGCATCAGTTTAGACAAATCCTTTGCACTGAACTCACGCATCGTGTCCACAAGCTCTGAAGATCTCGCCAAAAAGGCGGGATCAGTGGAGGTGCGTGTTTTAGCAGGCGTTTCAAAATCAAGGGTTTTCGCAGGAGAGATAACAGTGAGCATTGGTTCAGGTTTTTTAGTTAAGGGAATGTGTTGATATTATATTGCTCTAGGTTTGAAAGAAAGTAGAGATCGATCTCGGTAATAATATCCCGGCGCCATGGCAAAAATGGATGTTTTGCGCTCGGATACGATAAGCCAGCGTCTCTATTTGATCATTAGTCATAAATGCCCGTATTAAGCAAACCCGGCGGGACATGGAACTCATGAGTCCGCTTGGATTCACAGATTACGTGAGTAGGCGAAGTGAGCTCGATCGGGCGTCGGTCTGACTGCGACATTTCAATCAAAGATCCAGCTGTAAGTGGCGTGCACGCGCGGATTAAAAAGATCGGTGTAACTTACGTCATCGGGGACAGCGAAAGCACCAACGGAACCCATTTGCGCGGCAAACGCATCGAGCATCAGACACTTAGAAACGATGACTTGATTACCATTGATAGGCACAAACTCATGATAAAAGTAGACAAAATAACTACCGTAAAAGGCTGTTGTAAACGAAATTGAACCGAACATGGATAAACTTGACGCTACGAGACGCGGCGTACTGACAATCGTTAGTGGAAAAAAATGCAGGAGACAAAATCGAGCTTACGGAAGGTTTAACGACGTTAGGAACGCTAGGTGTTCAGGTGGCTGCGGTGTCCAAACGCCCGCAAGGTTTCTTCACTATTCATGTCGACGGTGGCAAGGACAAAGACAAAGACAAAGACAAAGACAAAGACAAAGACAAAGACAAAGACAAAGACAAAGACAAAGACAAAGTACCGCTGGTGAATGAAAAACCGATAGGCTTTAAATCACACAAGCTCGAGAATGGTGACAGAATTGAAATCGCGGGCCTTGTTATGGCATACAAGGACAGCGAATGAGTAAATCGATGCTGACTTTGCATTCGGGTTTTAGTGATGACCGTAGTTGTAAGTATTTATTTACTGGTTGACCTTAAGTGATGTGTTTCTTGCGGCCTCTCCTCCAAGAGAGATAGGCTGGTGGCTTGGACTGACGAAAGGTCGCATGATTCTGGTAATCTGGCGCTAAACTACGCCTGATATTGAAAAAGAGTTTGATAATAGGAATACAACCCGGACTCAGGAAGATATTATTAGGTAGGGATTTTCTAAAGGAGAAATTGCAATGAGACTGAATATTATAGGTGTTGTCACACTAGCCATGTCTGTCCTGCTTGGATTTAGTAGTGCTGCCCTAGCTAAAGAGCCACCGGTTGCCAAATTGGTGCAAGTCAACGGAAATGTTGAGTACAGTCGCAATGGCACTACATGGCGAGGTATCCGCAGAACAAAATATTTGTTTACTGGTTATCAAATTCGAACGGGTGACAACAGCACAGGTAAGCTGATCAATCAAAATTCTGGTGAATCTCAAGATCTCGGACCAAATAGCCTAGTTAAAGTGGGCGAGGCAGGTATCGATCTTGTTTCAGGCAATCTTTCTGAGCCAAAACAAGAATCCGGCAGTATATTTGAAGGCTTATCTAACAAATTTGCGAAGGTCCAACGTTATACGACAGTTCGACGTAGCGCGGGTTCGAACACCGCAAGTTCATGTGACAGTAAAGTAAGAACGAAGCGTGCTTTGTCGTTGTCTGCTTCGCATCCTGATCTGGTTTGGAGAAATGCCTGCCCAGAGCATTCCTATAGACTCGTAATAAATGGCGAAAGTATAGAAATTCCTGCCGAGTCCACTGCAGAAATGATTCGTTACACGGTGAGTGGTGTTGAGCCTGGTGAGTACACTTATCGAGTTGAGGTATTGGACAAAGACGGTACTGTATTCATCCCTCGAAAGGATTCTGTGTTTACATGGATTGGCGAGGAAGAAGAAAAGGCGATCCTTGCGCAGGTGGAAAAGGCCGGTGACGATGTTTTTATCGCGACTGATTTGCTTGAAGCGAACAATATGGCAGTTGCTGCGATGGATGCTTACCGGGAGTATTTTCGGGAGAATCCAGACGATAACGATATGCGACCGCTGCTCATAGGATCCTACAACGATCTGAAGTTGAGCAACCTAAAAGACAGCGAAGCCAGATTGTACGCAGCCTCTATGGAAGAAGATTACTAGTCACAGTCGTTCAGTGCACTGAGGGCTCTTTATCAAACGGGCTACCTATCAAAGCCCGCAGGTACCTTATAATATATCTGCGGGCTTTTTTTTGGCTGACTGGCACAACCTATAATTCGAAAGAATGATAATTAAAAAGTGAGTAGTCATGGGTAAACGTGAAAAACGTAATGATCTTTTTGTCATTGTGGTCATCTTCTTGGTGGCCTTGTTGTTTGAAAACCTTGAAACATTTTCACTAATCGAAGATGAAACGCTGTCTTATCGACAGCTACTGCGCACTTACAACGCCGCGCCTGAGTTAACGAGTCCAATCGATGATATTGTCATCGTCTATACAGATGAAGAATTCTACGAAGAATATGACAAGTATCCGCTTCGGCGGGTAGATTTGTCGACGATTTTGGTTCGATTAAAAGAGATGGGCGCCAAAGTAATAGCAGTCGACATGCTGTTGGACTTCAAAAGTGCTTACGGCGAAGATCCATCTCTTGAAGATGCGCTAATCGAAGCTGGCAACGTGTTGCTGGTATCCCAAGCGCAATTCGAGAACGAAAAGTTTGTTGGCGTCAATTACGCCATTGAACGATTCAGTAAAAATACGAGCAATGGTTACTCTAACATTTCTTCCAACAGTGCCGTTTCTCAAAGTATTGTCCGTCTGCGAGTGTATCCAGAGATCTCTGTAACGGGAGAGTGGCCATTTGCGGTAGAGGCCGTGTCTCAGTATCTCGGAATCGAGCCCGAGTTTTCAGGGCAAAATGTGCTAATCGGGGACATTGAACTTTCTCTCGACCAATTTAATGATTTGTATATCGACTACCCACTTTTGCCATCTGATGGAGATGGGGGCACCGCAAAACTGCACGATGTGGTTGGTCTTTCTGCCGCAGACCTTTTATTTGCTGAAGATGAAGAAGAGCTTGAAGAGCTCAGTTTTCTAGTGGCTGATAAGATTGTATTAATAGGAGAGGTCGCCGAAGTTGCGCATGATGAGTTTGAAACGCCGGTGGGAAATGTTTACGGGGTTGAAGTCATCGCAGACACAATCTCGACCATATTGCGTAATTCTCCACTTCGCGCGGCACCGTTTTGGCTCGAAGGCGTTGTCGCCATTTTGATGTTGGCAGTAATGATTGTGTCCCGCGGTATTAGCGACCCTTTGCCGCGGAATCTGATAAGTTTTGCTGCCGTATTATTGTTTATTATCGGCGAATGTCTAGCCTACGTGCACTTCGGGTTGGTCATGTCGGTTAGTTATACATTGCTGGCTTCCTTGTTGGCGATCATCGTTGTCAATGCCAAGTACTATCTCAACGAGATGGGCCAAAAAGCGTTGATCCGTGATGCATTTGGTCAGTACCTATCACCTAAAGTTGTCGCAGATTTAGTAAAAGACCCTGATAAATTGGTGTTGGGCGGGGAGGAGCGTGAAATGACCGCTTTCTTCTCGGATATCGCCGGTTTCTCTTCATTTTCAGAGAAAATGACGCCGACGGAATTGGTAAACGCTCTGAATGATTACCTGACATCGATGTGCAGCATCATCGTTGATTTGGAAGGAACAGTAGATAAATTCGAAGGTGATGCAATCATCGCCTTCTGGGGAGCGCCGGCGGTTCAGGCTGAGCATGCAAAGCTGTCGTGTTTTGCTAGCATCGACATGCAACGTGCGATCATTGAAATCAGCGAACGGTTCGTGAAGGAAGGTAGACCTCACATCTCTGTTCGAATGGGCGTCAATACCGGACCTATGGTTGTAGGCAACATGGGATCGGTGCAACGTATGGACTATACCATCATGGGAGACACGGTGAACCTTGCCTCTCGGCTCGAAGGTGCGAACAAGGCCTACGGATCAGATATTATGATTACAGATGCAACTTATCGTGCCTGTGAGGACCACGTAGACGTTAGAGAGCTTGATCTATTGCGTGTTGTCGGTAAACAAGAAGCTGTTCAGGTTTACCAATTGATGGAGCGAAAAGGCCAAACAAGCGGTGCCCAGGCTGATATGGTTGTGGAGTTCGAGAAAGCGCTTGCTAAATATCGAGCGTTTGATTTCGAACAAGCAATCGTTGGATACAAAAAATGTTTGGAGCTCGTGCCAGACGACGGACCTAGCCGGATTTTTCTAAATCGCTGCGAATCCTATTTGGTTTCTCCACCGCCGCAGGACTGGGACGGGGTCTTCACGCTGACCGAAAAGGGTTAAATGTTTTATTTCCATAAATTGGCGACGCAGCTCTGACGGCTGGCTTGGATTAAAGGTAACGCTAGATGACAATGATAGAGACGATCGAGTCCCGTTTGGTCGAAAAACTAACCCTGAGTCACCTCGAGGTTGTGAACGAGAGTAGCAATCATAACGTGCCCCCAGGGTCTGAATCCCATTTCAAGGTCACGGCTGTGGCGGATGAATTCGAAGGATTACGTTTGCTTGCTCGCCACCGCCTTGTGAATCAGATTCTGGCTGAAGAGCTCAAGCTAATTCATGCGCTTGCCCTTCACACCTACACTGCAGCGGATTGGCAGGCGCGACACGCAGACGTGCCGATGTCTCCGCCGTGTCTGGGCGGTGGTCGCTAGGGTTCAGGTCAATTTTCCAATGACCGATCAAAAGTCTGTGATTGGCCATTATTCCTTTAATTATTCATCTAAAAGTTATTTCAGCGACACGCCAATGAACGCTGATGTCTGATTGCGCTGCTGATGGCATACGCGCTAGAGTTAACAGGTGTCCGAGCAGATTACCCGTACTTATCCACTGAAGAGTGGTACCCTAGAAATTGTTGTTAAAAGACAGCGACGTAAATCTTTGGCGCTACATATCCTCTCACCAAACGAACTTGAGATACGCGCACCGCTCAAGTGCGCGTGGTCGATGATTGACGAATTTGTCTATTTGAAAGAGGTCTGGATACAAGAGTCAATCGTAAAACTTCAAAACACGCCTATAAAGGCATCTCCGGTCTTTGCACATGGAGCAAAACACAATTTCCTTGGTAAAAGCTATCAGCTAGAGGTTTGCCGGGGGTCACCCGCACTGGTTTTTTTGCTCGGAGAGAAGTTGGTTGTTCGGACCAGAAATCCTGAGAAAAAGGGAGAAGTAGAACGTCTTTTCCTCAACTTTTTAAAGATGAAAGCTTACGGTTATTTCACGGATCGAATACGACAATGTCGGAAATTATTCATTGGTATAGATGATGGTATCGCCATCAGCCCGGCGGGCAATATTGAAACAAGGGCTAAATTACCGGAAAACTATGAGGGCGTGTCTGAGAATTTTCACATCAGAAAGATGAAGGCCCGCTGGGGTAGTTGCTCAAGCCGCGGAGAGCTGTGCTTCAACAGCTTGCTAATGCAACAAGATCAGGCGCAGATTGATTTGGTAATCGTGCATGAGTTGTGCCATCGCCGCCATTTCAACCATAACAACGCTTTCTACAAGCTGTTAGGTAGCGTGCTCCCCGACTGGAAAGATAGAGAAAAAAAACTCGAAGGTGGCGCTGTCGACTAGTCCGCCAGGCGCGGTGATTGGTGTTTTCAGCGCAACTAAAGCAGGGGTTTAAGCAACGGCCAGATCTCATCTCGCAATAGTGGTTGAGCCTCGATCGTTGGATGAATGCCGTCTTTCTGCAGGAGATTGCGAGAGGTCGAGACGCCATCAAGAAGGAACGGTAATATGGATACTTGCTGACTGTCGGCAATATCTGTGAAGATTTTTTCGAAGGCGTTGGTGTAACGGCGTCCATAGTTAGGGGGTAGAACCATACCAACAAGTAGCACGCGTGCACCCGTTTCTTTTGTAATGCGGGTTAGCTCAAGCAGGTTTTCGTGAATTTTGTTTATAGGATAACCTCGGAGGCCATCATTGCCGCCGAGTTCGACAACGACGATATCGGGTTGGTGAATTTCGAGCGTTTTAGGTAGTCTTACTAATCCACCACCGGTGGTTTCGCCGCTCACACTTGCGTTGACGAGTTGGTAGGGTATGTTATTTTGTTCAAACTGTTCGGATAGTAGATGCACCCATCCCTGGTCTTGAGCCATGCCATAAGCTGCACTGATACTGTCTCCAAAAACGAGAATGACACCATCCTGGCGGTCTGCCGTTGAAGCGGGTGCCTCTGAGGCGAATGTCATTGCGGGTAATGATCCCGTAATACCGAAGATGCAGAGAATCGCCGATCTCTGAAACAATATGGAAAAGAAACGAGTGAGTGAAGCACAAGTGATAGAAAATCCCGAAAATGAAGTCATGGTCAAGGCTGTTGGTCTCTCTAAAGTGGTCAGTACGTCTGAAGGTCAGTTAACTATATTGGAAGGGATTAACCTTGAAATCAAGAAGTCCGAGTCAGTTGCCATTGTAGGCGCCTCAGGTTCAGGGAAAACCACGGTGCTGAGTTTACTGGCGGGCCTTGACAATCCAACACGGGGGGAAATTTTTCTTGGCGGGTCTGAAATCACCGCCATGGACGAGGAGCAGCGCGCTCATACTAGGGGCGAGAAAGTCGGTTTTGTATTCCAAACTTTTCAGCTCTTGAGTAGCCTCACAGCGCTCGAAAATGTCATGCTCCCCGCCGAACTAAAAAAAGATCCGGAAGCCGAGCAAAAAGCGCTGAACTTATTACAACGTGTTGGTCTTGATCACCGCTGCCATCACTATCCGAGGCAGCTGTCTGGTGGAGAACAGCAGAGGGTGGCGATTGCTCGCGCATTCGCCTCCTCAGCAAGTATTTTGTTTGCGGACGAGCCAACGGGTAATCTCGACTCAAAAACGGGTGCTAAAATCATAGATCTGATCTTTGAACTTAACGCTGAGTTTGGCACCACGCTTGTTTTAGTTACCCATGATTCGCGTCTAGCCGATCGTTGTAATAGGGCGATTCATATCGCTTCTGGTGTCATTGTGACGGGAGAAGAAGCCGAGTGATGCGTCTTGGGCTGGCATTGAAACTGCTTTGGAGAGATTGGCGCTCTGGTGAGCTGACGCTCCTGCTGGTGTCTCTCATTATCGCTATCAGTACTGTGACAACGATTACATTATTTGTTGATCGTTTGCAGCAGGCTTTATTGCTTGAATCAGCGAGCTTTCTGGCAGCTGATGTGGTGATATCGAGTTCTGATCCGGTTCGCGCTGAGCTATTGGATGAGGCCGCGAAAATCGGACTAGAGAAATCAGAAACACTAAGTTTTTTATCCATGGTTTTTTCCGCAGAACGCGCGCAGTTTTCTTCGGTGAAAGCGGTGGATGACAACTATCCACTGCGTGGCAAGCTGATTGTTTCCGATCAGCCTTTCGTTGGTGGCGTTGTCGCGAATAAAGGCCCTGAACCCGGTCAGGTCTGGCTCGAGAGCCGACTGTTTCCATCACTTGATATAGAACGCCAAGCGTTGTTGGACGTTGGTGTGAGTAGTTTGATCGCTAGTCAGGCACTCATCAAAGAGCCTGACAGGGGAGGTGGTTTCGATGCGACCGGGCCTCGCGTTTTGATGAACCTAGCAGACGTCGAAGGCACTGGAGTGGTTCAACCCGGCAGTCGACTTACCTATCGTTATTTGTTTGCGGGCACGCCCGAGCGCGTAGAGACGTTCATTGAGTGGGTGAAACCAAGGCTAGGTGAAAACGCTCGCTTAATTGGCGTTAAAGAAGGCACTCAGGGGATCGGTAATGCGCTGGATCGCGCAGAGCGTTTTCTCCTGTTGGGCGGGTTGCTGGGTGTTATTCTCGCAGGCGTTGCAATTGCACTTTCTGCCCAACGCTATTCTTTGCGCCATTATGATCACGTGGCAATTTTGAAGACGTTAGGCGCATCCCCAATTGCCGTCGACAGTCTATTTTCGATTATCTTTTTGGTGTTAGGTGCAGTCGCGACCCTTATTGGTACATTGTTCGGTTATGTATTTCAGGAGGCAGCGGTAATCATTCTTGCACCCTATATCCCGGTAACGCTGCCGGCACCGACATTTGCCCCCATCCTCCTCGGTATGGTGACGGGTTTTGTTTGTCTTCTGAGTTTTGCGCTGCCGCCACTTGTAAAATTGCGCGGTATTGAGCCAATCCGAGTGATTCGTCGCGATCTTGAGAGTGGCGCGACCTCCAACCTATTAAGTTACAGCGCTGCGATTGTTGGTACCCTTGGATTGATGTGGTGGTACAGCAAGAATATTGAACTGACATTGATGATATTTGCGGGTGCATCTCTTGCTTTGGCGGTGTTAGCGCTGCTCTCAATGACCTTGCTCCAGAGTGGGCGCGTGCTGGGTATTCAGGCTGGCAGTGCATGGCGCTTGGCGCTAGGTGGTATGCAGCGTCGAGCGAAGGAGAACACTTTGCAAATTATGGTGTTTGGTCTCGCCATCATGTTATTGCTTATTTTATTCCTTGTTCGGACGGCGTTGCTTGACGATTGGCAAGCGCAAATCCCCGAGGATGCGCCTAATCACTTTGCTATCAATATTGCGCCTGAAGATGTGGAACCGATTGAAACATTAATGCGAGCCAGGGAGCTGACACCTCAGCCCGTTTATCCAATGATTCGGGGCAGAATAAGCCTTATTAACGGTGACCCGGCGTCTGCCCGAGATGATCAAAGCAGGCGTGAGCAGGGTGATGACGAGCGTCGTGGCCCACGGTCCAACTCGGGCAGAAATCTGACCTGGTCAAGTTCGTTGCCGGTTGATAACGCCATCGTCAGCGGTGACTGGTGGGCGGAAGATTACCGCGGTGAGCCGTTGGTATCTATCGAAAAAGAGTTGGCTCAAGCGAATGGTCTGAAGGTCGGTGATGCGCTTATCTTTAACATTCAGGGTCGAGAATTACCCGCCCGCATTGCCAGTATTCGGACGGTGAGCTGGGACAATATGAAGCCCAATTTTTATATCATTTTTTCGCCCGGCGCCTTGGCTGATTTTCCTTCCACATTCATGACTAGTTTTCATCTTGATAAAGAACAAAAACTACTGCTGAACGAATTGCTACGTGAATTCCCTACAATGACCGTTATCGAAGTTGATGCAGTGATAGAGCAAATACAGATTATCATCAGCCAAGTGACGCTGGCTGTGGAGCTTGTATTGGTACTCATCATGGTCTCTGGTGCAATGGTCCTGCTAGCGAGCATTCAGGCGAGTATGGACGAGCGCTTTAAACAACATGCAATTCTTCGAACTTTAGGCGCCAGCCGAAGGCTAGTTTTGGGCAGTCTCTTGATAGAGTTTTGCGCCCTTGGCGCCATGGCGGGCCTTTTGGCGACTTTTGGTTCAGAGTTAACCGTTTACGGCCTTGAGACTCAGATATTTCAACTGGAGTACAAGCTTAACCCTGAAATATGGATCCTGGGTCCATTGGTGGGTCTTGTACTAATCGGGTGTTTAGGAACGATTGCGACAAGGAAGGTTGTCAATACGCCGCCCAATATCGTGTTGCGCGAGTCGGTCTAATGGTTAGCGTTCAGGATACCAGCTGCCATCACTGTTTGGCCGTATCCACAGCTGAGAAAACCAGTAAAACCGCTCAGGGTTAGCCTCCGGCACTGGCATCGTGCAGTTATATCTTGAACGTCCGATCGGCAAGGGGCTTGTGACCTTGGTCGATACTCGGTTCTTTTCAAGCCGCTTTATTTGCATCGCGCCGTCAGGACCAAAGCATCTTAAACTGCTCAGGTCGACACCATTTTGCTCGAACGACATCACTAAAAGCGGCATAGGATCATCAGCTGGCAATAGCGGATTACGCGGTTGATTTTTGATGGGCAAGGGTAGGGTGGCGAGTTTTGTAGCAAACGACTCTTGGTCGCTATATATCCCTGATAAAGGGAATCGCGGTAGTGCTGAAAAATCAGCCGTCGGTCCCACAGCGCCACTTTGTTGTCCAAAAGCCACAAAGCCAAGTTTCTTTACCACGCGTTGAATGTGCTCATCATATTCGCCGTAGGGGTATGCCAGAAGTTTTTTTGCTGGTTCGTGATTGTCGGTTGCCGGTATGTTTTTGCGAAGAATTTGCTCAGCAACAAGTATTTCCTGCTCGACTCTTTTTAGCCACTGCACGTGGGTTTCGTGCTGCCGCTTCCTAAGAAGATGAGTGTGCGAGGACGTATGATTGGCGACAATCGCGCCGCTAAGGCGCATTTCGCGCAGTTCATCCCAGCTCAAATACTGAGTAGAATCTTCCACGATGTAGTCCGTAGCGACAAATATCGTAAATGGCAGTCTGTGCTTTTTTAGCACAGGAAAGGCGTTGGTGAATATGTTTTTGTAGGCATCATCGAAGGTGATTGCCACGGCTTTGTCCGGTAAATTTTTTCCCGCGCTGAGAGCGTCAACGATGGTCGTCAGCGGCATCACTTGGTAGCCCTGTGTGACGATGGTTTCGATATGTGCCTTAAACCTTTCTGGCGAAATGCTCGTGATAGCCGGCGTTTGTGCTGAAACATGATGGTATTGCAGGATGACGGCCCCTGTATCTCCTTTGAGAGCCAAGGAGACAAGCGGAAGCAGGCAGCTTAACAGCGGCATCAGAATTTTCGCGAAAGTCGAGCGACCGCGAAATGGTAAGGCAAAGGTCATAGCTGTCAGCGTGGCATTTTTGCGGTAAAATTTCATAATTCAGTTTAATAGCAGTACTAAGATGATTAAAGATTCACACCTCAGAAATCAGCAGGATATAAAAAGACTTCAAAAGCGTCTCCGAAGCGACACCGGTCGTGCGATAGCCGATTTTAACATGATCGAAGAAGGCGATAAGGTCATGGTCTGTATTTCTGGGGGAAAAGATTCGCTAACAATGTTGGACATCCTGCTCGAACTGCAGCAGCGAGCGCCTATCCATTTTGAGCTCGTGGCTGTTAATCTCGATCAGAAGCAGCCTGGGTTTCCGGCGCATGTTTTGCCTGACTATTTCACAACGCTCAAAGTTCAATGGGAAGTATTAGAGGAAGACACTTATTCATTGGTCACTGATATGGTACCCGAAGGGAAAACCTATTGTGGTTGGTGCTCTAGATTTCGTCGGGGGATCTTCTATAGCTACGCGAAGCGTAAGGGCTTTACCAAAATAGCGCTTGGCCACCACAGAGACGATATGATTGAGACCCTTTTTCTCAATATGTTTCATGGCGGTAAGATGAAAACGATGCCGCCTAAATTATTGAGTGATGATGGCGCAAATGTCGTTATAAGACCGCTCGCTTACTGTAAAGAAGCAGACATTGCTGCTTATGCTGAGTTGGCTGGGTTACCAATTATTCCTTGTAACTTGTGTGGGTCGCAGGACAATTTACAACGAAAGAAGATCAAAGAAATGTTGGCTCAGTGGCAGGAATCCCATCCGGGCAGAGCCGAAAGTATCTTTCGATCAATGACGGACATTGTGCCCTCGCACATGCTCGACTCACGCCATCACGATTTTGAGAATCTAAAAGCGGCCGAGTCGACAGAGTATTTGGATGTCATTAATCTGTCGAACTGATTTGATGTTGAGCGCGAAATAGGTAAATTTCTTCGATGAAAGTTTTCAATGATTTTTTGAGTGCAACCAGATGATCAGTCGCTTCGTCGTCATTGGCCAATAAACATCTTTCCAGCGCTCGTGAGTGATTAAGCAGATCTGTTGCACCGAAACTCCCTGCGACGCTCGCGAGATTGTGGGCAAGCCTGACAGCCTGTTCGTGCTGCTCTGCCTCATTAATGAAGTCTTCGAGTTCCTGTCCAGCATTGCTATAAAACTTTAAGAACTCTCCCAGCAGACTATTCAGGAAATCCGGGTCGTCGTTGTGATTCCTCAGCGCGTCCGCAAAGCCAACGTGTCCTGCTGTCTCGGTGTCTGCGGGTCCCGGCGGTGTATTAGTCTCAATCTTCGGTACCATAGCGTGAACATCTTCTCCAAAAAGAATCTTGCTATTAATGTCAGCGAGCAGATTAATTAACGCATCGAAATTAATTGGTTTTGTCAGATAGTGGTTAAACCCATTCGCCAGTGCTTCGTCCAACTGAGATTGCAAGACGCCCGCTGATAGCGCGATCACAGGTAGATGCTGATATTCCTCTTGGGCTCGAATTCTTTTGATTGTTTCCATTCCTCCCATGACTGGCATCATCATATCCATTAGAACAAGATCAAATTTGCCCGGTTCAAGTTGAGATAGTGCTTCTGCCCCATTGTCTGCGAGCACTAATTCTGCGCCTGCTCTCCTTAACACCTCACTTGCAAGCAGCTGATTGATGACGTTGTCCTCTACCATCAAAATCGACATACCTTCAATGAGCCCCTCGCGCGAACTTGAATTCGTTGTCGAAGTCACAAGAAAGGGCTGTGTGCTTTCCTCTGATACTGCCGTCTCATGGATACCAACCCGAATGGAAAAAGAAAAGGTTGACCCTTGCCCTAAGCTACTTTCGACGTTTATTTCTCCATCCATCATTTCGACAAGCTGTTTTGAAATAGCCAGTCCGAGGCCTGTTCCCGCTTCTTGCCTTTCCGCAGACCCTTCCTGAGTGAAGGACTCAAAAATAGAATCAAAACTGGGTGCATCTATACCGATGCCGGTATCTTTAACAGCAAAGTTTATACGTGCTCTGTCTTCTGCGATCGTTGCACAGGAAACATCAACACCGATAGTTCCCGCGTCTGTAAACTTGATGGCATTGCTAATTAAATTGATCAACACTTGGCCAATTCTGACAGGGTCTCCGTCAAACATGGTGTCATCTTTGTAATCGTTAAATACAAGGTCGAGTTGATTTTCTTGTGCTGAGAGTTGGAAGAGCTGTTTCAGATCATCTAAGAGTTCTGAAAGGGAGAAGGGTACGTTTTGGAGCTCAATTTTCCCTGATTCGATTTTGGATATATCGAGTATATCGTTAACTACGCGAAGCAAGTGAGTAGAGGAGCTTTTGATCGTCTCTATGTAATTAGCTTGTTGTTCCGTAAGCTGAGTGACGAGAGCTAAATCTGTATACCCCATGATTGCATTCATCGGCGTTCTGATTTCGTGGCTCATATTTGCAAGGAAATCACTCTTGGCTTTTGTCGCGGCCTCAGCGAGCTGTTTAGCCTGCTCAGCCTCCTGACGTAGCTTCCTTTCGGTTACATCGATGAATGAGCCTTCTATATGGCTGATATTGCCCTGCTTGTCGTAGAAAATCTGTGCGGACAAGTCGACCCAGAATTGATCTTCGTTAAGCTTGCGGAGTTTTGTTTCATAGCCGAGAATACGTTGGTTTTGTACCAGCATACGCTGAAGTAATCGAACCTCCTCTGCGTCAAGAAACACACTTTTTAGGTTCAGATTTGTCCGGCTAAGGATATCGTCTGGCGTTTCATACCCGAGTAACTCGGCTGCCGCGGGATTAATATCGGTAATCCATCCCTCAGGATTCAATTCAAAAATTCCCTCAACAGCGTTTTGATACAGTGACAGGTATTTATTTCGAGAAGAATTTAATTGTTGGTAAAGCTTGGCATTATCTATTGCTATTGCTGACTGTGATGCCAGCAATTTCAGGAGCGTAATTCTTTTTTCGGTGAATGCGTAGGTTGTCTGCGAGTTTTCGAGATAAAGAATACCTGTGAGGTGAGCCTTGGATTGAATTGGTATGCATAGCATAGATTTCGGTTGTTTCCGGAGAATATATTCATCCTGCTTAAAACCTTCGTGCTCTCGAGCATCGTTGAGTACGAGATCCTCCTGTGTTCTCGCAACGTACCTAACAACCGATAGTGGCAAACTCGTGAGTTTTTCAAGTGGCTGGCTGGTGAGATCATGCTCAATATTTTCGCCATTAAAAGAAGTAATAATTTGTAGTGTAATGACGCCAGACTGGTTTAACAGAAAGTGTGCACTGTGAGCACCCGCGTTCTCAAGCACAAGTTGCATGAGTCTTCTAAGTAGGCTTTCAAGGACGACTTCGCCGGAGAGGGCCTGAGTGGCTTTGATGATCGAGGCAATGTCTAGAAAGTCACCATGACTGTTTTGCTGCCCCGGATAGAATTGGTTTTCTTTATCTTTCTCGGTAATTACCCTAATTTGAACATCTTTGTGTGTTTGCTCTTGGAATAATTCCTCAAACTCTTTTGATAAAGCGCGGGACTTGTTCATGGCGCCCCAACGAGTATAGGCCGTAAGCGCTGCATTCAGATAGTGGGCGGCAAGATCATTTTTTCCCGAGGACAAATGGAATCTTCCCGCAAGTTCATTGGCTAAGCTTTGTTCTTTCAGATATCCGTTGGCCTTTGCTTCAGAAATAGCAATTTCAAAGTAGTCTGTTGCTTTTTCCGGATTTCTTCCGAACCGCTGCATTTCAGCTAGAATCAGGTAATAACCCTGACTAATGTTTTCTGGTGCGTGATGCTTCCACTTGCGAAGCCGGCGCAGGTTTTGTTGTAGTCTCCATCTCCGAATGGCTTTTTGCGTCGGTGTTGCATCCTGCAAGTCTCCTACTAGAGCGAGGGATTCGTAAATGGTAAAGAAAGGCACTGCCGGTGAAGCCATAACCGCGCCAATATATTTTCTTGCTTTCGCGGCAAATTCTCTTGCTAGTTCGTACTGCCCGAAAATGACAGCTGCGTAAGTCTTTGTAATAAATAGGTTGGCTAGGCTTGTGTTATCTCCTTGTTGCTCATGGATCGGTATTTCCTTTTCCTCGTCATAAACACCATCGGCGAAAATCCATGGGCAAGGCGTCTCAGACATAAGGTTTTGCAGTAGCTGCTGATAAATAGCACCCATTCTTAAAATCGAAAACTGATTAAATTCAACCGCTGTTTTGTTAAATTTATCAAAATTAGCTTCAATCGTGTGCAGGTCTTGACCGACGAGAAAGGCGTTGGCGCAACCGGTCATGGCAGCGACCAGAGCAAACTCCATATCGCCTGCGTCTCTTCCTAATTGGTAGGCTTGGTTAAGTGGTTCAATCGTCTTGTTCAGGTGAAGCTTCCAAGCCGAAATTAAATTATGAACAATGGTTAAGTTACGGCATTGATGCGAGGCGCTCTGAGCACTTATACCCTCAAGCGCCATCTGACCAAATTTGTATCCGGTGTCGATCGTGCCAAATTGACCGATAAGTGCGGCCGCATACATCGGGTAAGTGGAGAAAGACTCAGGTGCATTGCCGTGTTTCAGGGATAACTCTGTCGCTTTCATGACCAGAACGCCGATATGTTTGCTGCCTCTAACGTAGCTAGAATGAATGAGTATTATGAGAATTCTCATCGCTGCTAGATACCTCGGGTCAGTCATTTTTCGCGATTTATGGAAATTTTTGCTCGGCGAAAGTGACGAAGTGAGCAACAGTTTCATAACTAACCAATACGTAGAGGGAGAATTCGGTCTTAGAGGAATGTTCACGTTAAGTTTGCTAAGCAGACGAATGCCGAGTGCTAACGCCTCATTCAGCTGGTTTTCAGCGAGCAGGATTCTTAATTCAAGCTCGTAGGTAAAAGATTCTTCGAGGCTGGAACGCGCGTTTTCATGTACTGACTTGAGTAGCGTATTTAGATGCGTTTTTTCGCCGCACAAATGGGCCATTTCTGCGGCTTCTTTGTGCAGTTGCATACAACGCTCGTGCGCTTGCCACGGTTCCTCTCCCAAGCAAACGATGGCGGTGTTGAAGTATTTAAGTGCAGCTTGGAATGCCCCGGCAGACTTGGCTTTTTCGCCAGCAAGTTTGTTGAGCGTGATAAGGTTACCTGCGTCAAGAGCAACAGGTTGTTGTAAATCCATTGCAGTGTTTAGCTGGTGAGCTATTTCAAATATATTTTCTTGTGGGTTCTTACCTGCGCGAGCTAGCAGGGCTAGCCCAAGTTGCTCGTGATTACTCGCTTTGTTTTTAACACCCAACTGGTTATAAGCTGCGTGCTGTATGTCTGGATGTGCAAATTTATAATTGCCGTGTGCTTGTCGGTTCGTGGGAGGTAACTTGATCAGATAGCCCAGTTGTAAAGCTGGATACAAACTCCCCGCGATTTGTTTCTCTGATTTTTGAGCGATATCACTCAGGACCGATAGATCAAACTCGGTGCCATAGCAGGACGCAATTTGCAGTAATTCCGACGTGAGCTCATCGAATTGGCTGAAATTTCTTGCGAGCAACTGGCTCACCATGTCTGACGGTGATTGTGCTTTGGCTTTTACCAGATCCCAATCCCACTTTCGGTTTTTACGGTCAAAGTAAATAATCTCATCTTCATTGAGATTTTCTAAAAATGCTCTGACTGAAGCTGGGTTACCTGCCGTTTTTGAGTGAACAATTTCAGCAAGTGATTGCGCCTCGGCCTCGGAGCGGTATGTTGAGCGCGATATAAGAGAGGCGATATCATCGGTAGTAATGTTTGAAATGATGATTTCTGTCACTGTGTGGAAGTTTGCTGCGTTTTTTGGCAGCCTCATCCATTCCTCTGCGTGAAGTGAGGCGTCAGGCTCATAGGTGCCTATTGCAAGGAAATACGGTAGCGGCCCGTCCTGTAGCAAGTTGGAAAGTACTTTAATAGATGCTTGCTCAACCCAATGCAGGTTGTTGATGCTAAGCACTAGTGGCCTTTTCTCAGTGTTAAGTATTTTGACGAGCGTTCTCAGGCCTCTTGAGAGCCTTGTTTGCGTTTCGTGTGGCGATCTCCGTGTGCTGGTTTTCTGATTTGTTTCGAGAAGCAGATCCAGCTCCGGTGCAAGTTCCAACAGAACGTCGTTATCCTGTTGAAGTTCACGCTGTAGCATCTGTTTTACACTTGTTAAGTCCGGCCCTGTAAGGATGCTCTTAGTTAGGTCTTTTAGTAAAAACGAGATCAAAGAATAGGGCACCTGCTCGTTTGAAAAGTCCTGCGTAGCACTGATGTAAAAGCCGTCTCTATCGACAATACTTTTCAACTGTTCATTTACGAAGGTCGACTTGCCAGCGCCGGAAGGGCCAGAGCAAACGACAAATTCAGAGCTGCCATTTTTTGCCCTATTAAATATAGCCTGCAATTCTGACGATTGTTTTTCTCGACCGACGAGTGCTTCAGAAATAGTCAGTTTTTCAGGGATGTCGTCGACCGCGACGGTAAATGATGATGCCGCTGCGCTCGGGTTTTCAAGATAGCTGAGACAGACACTAAGGTCCTGTTGAATAGCGAAAATGCTCTGATACCGATCTTCAGGCATTTTCTCCAGTAATTTCATTATGACATTGTTGAGTTCTGCGGGTACCTTCGCGTTCAAACTGCGCGGCAATGCTGGTGTAGCTACGATTTTATTGTAGATTGAGTGTAATGGATCATCTTTCTCGAATACCGGTTTTCCAGTAATGAGCTCGTATATGAGCGCGCCAAGGGAATAGTAGTCAGTGCGATAGTCTACCGCCCTGTTTAGACGGCCGGTCTGCTCCGGAGAAATGTACTCAAGTGCTCCTTCGAACGGTAACAATCCAACCTCTTTGATTTGCTTTTGTTTCGTTGCAATATCAAAGCCATAAAGCGTCGCATTATAGGAGGCGGGGTCGACGATAATATTTGTGGGAGTAAGATTCCTGTGGATGATGTTTCGACTATGAAGGTAATCGACGCCATCAGTGATGCTGAGCGCTATTTTGATGCACTCAACTAGTGTCGGCCGGTAGTCTCGAAGGAAGTCAGCAAGGTTCGGGCCAGGCGTGTTTTCAAAAACCAGGACAGGCGCGCCATCATGCTCGAAGAGCTCGATGACTTTGCAAATATGAGCGGAATCCAATTCACTTAGAAGTGCGAATTCACTTTGATAATTTTCGACGTGATCGAGGGTGAGTTTTTCCCTGAGATGAGCGCGGAGTAAAATGTGTTCTTGATCTAGTGCTCTTGTTCCGGCGTAGATCTCAGCCTCAGTATTCTTTTGGATCAGCCTGAGATTTACATATCCACCGATTTTAATCATTAAAAGTATTTGGCCGACTAGTTAACAGTCGGAGCGAACAGGTAGCCCGTGCCATGAATCGTGCTGATAAATGTTGTATCTGGATCGTGCGCGCGGAACTTTCTTCTGACCTGACCTACCAATACGTCGATATACCTGTCATCAGGATACCATTCTCTGTTGCGAATTTTGTTCATGAGTTGGTCTCGGTTCAACACTTCTCCCGCATTGTCGATCAACGCGAGCAGTAAATGAAACTCTCCGGCTGATAACGGCTGCATAGTACCAGCCGGCGTGGTCAGTTCCCGTTTGTTCAAATTCAGGGTCCAATTAGCAAAGTGACGCTGCGTACCCTGTTCTTTTTGTTTCTGTTGGGCACGAAGTCGCCACAACAGATTCTTTACCCGAGAGAGAAGTTCCCGTGGGTCGAATGGTTTAGTAACGTAGTCGTCGGCGCCACTTTCCAAGCCCACAATGCGGTCTATTTGCTCGTCTTTACCCGTAACTAAAATGATGCCAACGTCAGATCGCAACCTCAGCTCCCTCGTGAGAGTGAGACCATCTTTGCCAGGTAAGTTGATGTCAATCAAGCAGATATCAACCTGTTGATCTTTTATTGTTTCTTCAACTTGATTTGCATTCTCGCGAGTGAGAACGGTGTATCCCTCTCGCTCAAAGTGTGCAGCCAGTTGAGCCCGTGTAATTGGTTCATCCTCAACTACCAGCAGTGTGGCATCATCTTCTGTCATTTATGTACCCCTGTTATTTTTTCCAAGACTTGCTTTGATTCCTCATGGCGAACCTCGGGTATCTCGTGTCCCGTATCAGCTTTTTGAATCAGTCAAACGGACGCTACGTGTCGATTATATTTTAGCTCAAGGCGCTCGATCAAGCTTGTGCCAAATGCTGCTGCGGTTTGCGTGCACCATTTCGTCGTGAAGATGTTATACCATACTACGATGGATAAAATGATAATTCCCTGGACATCACTATCAGAAGACGCGTTGCTCGGCATTATCGAGGAATTTATCACCCGAGAGGGAACTGAATATGGTCTCGTCGAATATGGTTTGAGCGAAAAGGTCGAACAAATTCGTCACCAAATTAGGGAAGAGTTAGTGAGAGTGGTCTACGACGCGCAAACTAACTCTGTTTCTCTTGTGGTCTCCGACGACGCGTAGCGAAAATGGTCTTAATTTTGTTTTCAATCCACCCCATCGATGCTTACTTTTTAACCGTTCATCCTCTTTTAAAAGCCTCTTGCATCAATTAGCCTCTTACTTTCTCATTTTCCTGCCCGCACTTAAAGTGGTTGCGCGCTGCTAGGCAGCTGACTTCATTTGATTTCTGCGGAGGCTGCCTTAAACGGCTATTTTTATTGTTAAATTTGTTTGTGATTATCGTTCGGATTGGCGGGTGCTGCTTACAGGCTACCGAGAGGATAGATAGCATACGTTTTTTAAACCAACGCAAGTCCGGTTGGTTTTCTGTTTTAAGATCATCAGTAAAATCAGTAGCCTACGAAGGTCGTTCGGTTTTTTTTTGCAGCGCCCATTCGAGTAAAAGTGTAAGCAAGCTCAGGCACACCCGCCGAGTCTCAATCTTCAGGTTTACGCGCAGCGCTAAATCCTGTTTCTTTTTGCTGAGCACAGCAAAGCTTTGATTTCACGTCTTGCAGCGCTTAAGTCGCTCAAGTAGCATCCCCTGCAATATTTGCAACGTTACATGTGGGCCGAAAAGTTTTAGCGCGAGTGATAAATAACGGTGTCTGTAGAACAAGAAAATAATGATTAGCAAGATTAATAGAATTAAGGGTTTAACTTCATGAAAAATATATCTTTACATGTTGCCTGCATCGCACTCATCACATTGATGATTGTCTCCTGTGCTGAGGATAAAAACGCATCCAAGAAGATGGCGGCTGGTGACTCAAAAATTGAAGCCACAAATGCGGCGATGACAGCGGAGGCGATTCGAACAGCCACTGCCTCGCTCGATGGTAAACGGATAGAAAACGCGGATGCGGAACCGGGCAACTGGTTGGCTCATGGCAGAACTTATGACGAAGGTAGACACAGCCCGTTGACCGAAATAAACGCCGATAACGTCGAGGATCTCGGGCTGGCATGGCACTTTGATACAGGAACTAACCGCGGTCTCGAAGCCTCTCCGATTGTCGTTGATGGTGTCATGTTCTCAAGTGGATCTTGGAGTGTCGTGTTTGCTAACAATGCGAAAACCGGCGAGCTACTCTGGAAGTATGATCCTCAGGTGCCAAAAAGCTGGGGGTCCAACGCGTGCTGTGATGTGGTAAACCGCGGTGTCGCTGTCTGGAAGGGCAGTGTTTTTGTCGGCACTATTGACGGTCGGTTAGTCTCTTTGGATGCTGCTACCGGTGCCGTGAACTGGGATATCAACACAATTGACCGAACCCGTCCATACACAATCACGGGTGCCCCTCGCGTCATTAAAGATAAAGTTATTATCGGTAATGGCGGTGCGGAATATGGTGTCCGCGGATATGTCACCGCATATGACACCAAAACAGGTGAGCAGGCGTGGCGTTTTTACACCGTACCGGGCGATCCGGCGCAGCCTGAGGAAAACCCAGCCTTGGAGCTTGCTGCCAAGACTTGGACAGGGGAGTGGTGGAAGACCGGTGGTGGTGGCACTGTCTGGGATTCGATGGCCTTTGATCCAGACTTGAATTTGCTCTACATCGGCGTCGGTAACGGTTCTCCGTGGAATCAGGTCGTTCGGAGTCCAGGAGGTGGCGACAATCTATTTCTCTCATCTATCGTGGCGCTTAACCCTGATACCGGTGAATATGTCTGGCATTATCAGACAACGCCCGGCGACACTTGGGATTACACCGCGACCCAGCATATGATTTTGACCGAGCTCGAAATTAATGGTGAAAATCGCAAGGTCATCATGCAAGCTCCAAAAAATGGCTTTTTCTATACACTTGATCGCGTCACCGGTGAGTTTATTTCGGCTAAGCCTTATATACCGATCACCTGGGCATCCCATGTAGACCCGGAATCAGGGCGTCCAGTCGAGACTGAAAATGCGCGTTATCAGGCTGCAAATCCATTGTCTTCGCTTACCCCTGATCAGCAGATAGCCGCGCTCAAATCAATGAGTAGCGAAGACATTGAGAAAGCATTTCACAAACCAAGCCCTTATGGCGGACACAACTGGCACCCTATGGCTTACAACCCGGACACCGGGCTAGTTTATATACCAGCGCTTGATGTCCCATTCGCCTACGGAAACGAACCTCAGTTCCACTATGAAGAAGGTCGCTGGAATCTAGCAGTTGATTTTGTGTTGAACGCACCTGTAGGCGACAAAGAGGTCGAAGATAAAATAAATGGATTGGTACGCGGATACGTGTCTGCATGGGACCCCGTGAAACAGGAAGAGGTCTGGCGAATTCAGCACGCGGGTTCTTGGAATGGAGGCATGCTTTCTACCGCGGGAAACCTTATTTTTCAGGGTAATTCAGCGGGTGAAATTAGAGCCTACCGAGCGGATACAGGTGAACAGCTCTGGAGCACGCCGGCACAAACCGGTGTCGTTGCACCGCCGATTACTTACACGGTCGACGGCGAGCAGTATGTTGCTGTTGTGGCGGGATGGGGCGGAGCTTTTGCTCTGGCTGCGGGTGGTGCTGCAGAAAAACTCAAGCTTAAAAGCCGAGGACGAATACTAGCATTTAAGCTGGGTGGCACAGACAAGTTACCGCCGGTACCCGCGAGCGCACCGATTCCAGCGCCACCCGAGCAAATGGCAACCGCGGAACAAATCGCACACGGAAAAGTGGTTTACCATCAATACTGCGGCGTGTGTCACGGACCCGGTGTTAAAGGTGGCGGCGTGCTCCCAGATCTTCGTCATATGCAACCTGCGAAACACCTTGCGTTCAAAGAAATTGTTGTCGATGGTGTGCTAAAAGACCTTGGAATGGTCGGTTTTGCCGATGTGATTACAGAGGAAGATGCTGCTGGCATTCAAGGGTATATTATTTCAGAGGCTCAAAAGTTACAGGCTGAACTCAAGCTCAATTAGTATCGTGTACAATGTTTAATCGCTGATCAGATTCGATGAGCGATTAAACAGCGCGATCAGCGTGTGAGCTCAAGCATCGTGATTTTCTCACGACCTTCGAGCATAGGCGTAATTTCTGAAATCACCTGCCGTCTTAGGTCTGAGTGGAGCCAGTTTTCCCAGTCTTGTTTGGTATCCCATTTGGACATTACGTACCGACGGTTTGGGTTGTTAGAATCAACTAATGACTCGCCGGAAATACACCCGGGGGCTTGAATGACGCTACTAACTGTCCGTTTGATCGTACAGTCGTAGTAATGTTCCAGTCCTGTTGCGACAATGCGCTCAATGAGTACTCTAATCATAAAAACCGGGCAACTCGCTTAAATTCGTCGAGATTATACTGATGATGAGTAATAAAGAAAGTCTGCTACTTGTGACAAGTTATGGCTATTGATCCTGAAAAAATTGAAATTGCTGTGGAGGTTGATGCCTCGGGTTTACGCTGTCCCGAACCGCTGATGCTGGTCCGTAACAAGATGATGGACATGCAGTCAGGAGAAGTGATTAAAGTTACTGCGACAGATCCTTCAACCTCTTGGGATTTCCCTAATTTCTGCAAATTTTTGAAACACGAAATGGTGTTATCAAAAACCGATGAAACACCTTTTTTGTACTGGATCAGGAAGAAATGAGTACGGCTGCGTATTACTTTGCTTATGGTAGTAATATGAACCCGGAGCGAGTCAAACTCCGCGGCATGTCAGTCAAAGGCTATATGAGCGGTCAATTAAGTGATTATCGCTTGGCCTTTAATAAACGCTCAACTATTTATCCTGGCGCTGCATCGGCCAACATAATGATGTCCAACGGCAGTGTTGTTGAAGGTGTTATTTACGAACTTGAGTCCCATCGGGCCATTGAAAAGATGGATCCTTTTGAAGGCTATCCCACACGATACTCGCGGCACATTGTGCCGATAGCAACACAGGAAGGAACGCTAGATAGTTGGGTTTATACGGCAAATGAAGATCATATTCAGGAAGGGCTGAGTCCAGCCCGTTGGTATCTTGATCACCTGCTGGCAGGGGAGGCGTTTTTGTCCAAGTCCTACTTTCAAGACCTTGAAGCGGTAGTGACGCTGCCCGACTCGGACGTTGAGCCAAAGCGTCACTCAGGGTCTGCGGGTAACAGTAAAAACATTGGATAACGCCTCGAAACTCATTCGAATCTTTAATGCGGAATTTGGGGCGGCTCATAGTGTGCGTCTTGTGGGTGGTGCTTTGGAACCGCTTTATTTGCCAAGAGACGAGCAACGCCCGATTGCAGAGATTCATTTTCGAGAGGATTTTGCAGCAAGCGCATTACACGAACTTGCCCATTGGTGTCTGGCGGGAAAGCAGCGACGAGAACAAGAAGACTATGGATATTGGTATGACGCCATGCGCGATGCAAGCCAACAACAAAAGTTCGAGGCGGTGGAGGTCAGACCGCAGTCGATAGAATGGATATTGAGTGTCGCTGCCGGTCTTAGGTTCAGAATAAGCAGCGATAACTTTCAGGTTGAAAAACTTGATGTCGATCCATTTCGACGCGCAGTCCGGGCCACGGTACTGTCGGAGCTAAAAGACGGCTTGCCATCTAGGGTGAATCAGTTAGCGGTGGCCTTGGCGCTGGATATGCCTGAAGGTAATGAACGGTTTGCCGATCCCGGACATTATCAAGAACTTCCGGTTAAATAGACAACGAAGAGAATCAACTATGAGTTCATTAGAAGACTACAAAATATTGGCAGGTGCCGATCCCGCGGAAGACTATATTGGGCCTTTTTATTTCAGAGAAACACCGTCGGGTTACGATTTTGCTTTTCAGGCCACTCAGAATCACTGCAACATGACGGGTATTGTTCATGGCGGAGTGTTGATGACATTCGCTGACTATTGTTTGTGTATGGTAGCGACCGATGCTTACGCAGAGGACTGTGTGACGGTGAGTTTTAACTCGGAATTTATTTCGGCAGGCGAGATTGATCACATCATCAATGGGGCTGCAACGGTCACTCTTAAAACCGGTTCTATGGTATTCGTTCGTGGCGAAATTAAACAGGACGAACGCGTCGTGATGACGTTCAGTGCTGTAGTGAAGCGATTGCGGAAAAGAGATTGATGCACCATGGGTCGACAATAATGCAAAAGAAGCTCTCTATTGGTCTTGTGCTTAATCCGTTAGCAGGCGTTGGCGGTCCGGCAGCTTTTAAAGGAAGCGATGGCGCCGAACTATACAGGTTAGCGACCGAACTAGGCTATCAGAGCAAGGTTGCTGACCGGGCCCTTCGCACATTTGAAATGCTTGCTTCTTGCGTCCACGAGTTTCGCGTGGTCACCGTGTCCGGCGCGATGGGCGAAGAGCTTTGCAAAAAAATATCTGATAGCCAAGCGGATTTTGAATTCGATGTTTGTCTTCAACTGAATCTGAGTTCGGGCCTTACTGAACCAGCTCATACGATTCAAGCGGTTCAGCAGTTGGTTAAAACTGGAGTAGATATCATTCTTTTTGCGGGTGGTGATGGGACCGCGATAAATGTTCACGATGCCCTCGGAGTAGATTCAAGACAGCTGGTGCTTGGCATTCCTTGCGGAGTAAAAATGCACTCCGGTGTCTTTGCAGTGAGTCCAGAGGCCGCTGGAATTGTCTTGCAACAACTTACAGAAGGAAAGCTAGTCGGTGTGACCAGCCGTGAGGTCCGTGACATCGATGAAGCTGCATTAAGAGCGGGCACTGTAAACGCGCAATACCACGGAGAGATGTGGGTGCCTGAACAACATCGCTACATTCAAGCGGTAAAACAGGGTGGGCTTGAAGTTGAGGAGTTAGTGCTAGAAGAAATAGCTGCGGGACTCGTTGAGCTGATTGAACAGGGCGGCGTGTATGTTGTAGGGGCAGGGACTACCGCTGCGGCGATAATGGATAAACTGGGCTTGCCGAATACACTGCTCGGGGTTGATGTCATCGATGACGGGCAAGTCGTGTTGTCTGACACGGACGAGGAAGCGTTGTTCCAGTTTTTGGCTGCCAGAATGTCCGCAGCCGATCCTGAAACGATAACGGCGAAACTGCTGCTCACGCCGATTGGTGGTCAGGGGCATTTGTTTGGCCGGGGCAACCAGCAAATTAGTTCAAGAGTTATTCATTTGATTGGTCGCGAAAATCTCCTCGTGGTGGCGACAAAGTCAAAGCTCGAAAATTTAGCGCAGTCCGGCGAGCAAGAAAAGAAAGGCATTCGCTTGTTGGTAGATACGGGTGATCGTGTCCTTGACACTTCGCTTTGCGGTTTGTTGCCCGTAGTAACTGGATATGAAGATGCCGTGGTCTGCCGATTGGCGTTGGATTAATTCAAACCCTCGCGGTCATCCTAGCTTTTTAATATGTGCGTAATGACTTTCGTAATTGCGATTGACGAACCTGATTTAAGGGCTTTTCTTAGTTGATTGATAACGAGTTTTTGATCCTCTAGTAATGAAGGACTTAACTCCTCAGCATGCGCGATAGACACGATGTTGGAATCCTCACTGTGATGGACCGCAGACTCTGCATAAATCGGTTCCGCGATCTCGGTTAGCTTCAAGAAAGCCTTGTGAGTAAGCGTTGCTTGGTCAACGCCGTCCTGTCTGATCGTATCGGAATAGCGAATAAACCCTTCCTCGGACAACCACAACAATGAATAGAAACCAGCGGTATATTCAGGACTGTGTAGCCCATATTCATCAGGTTCGTCGATGCCCGCGACATTGTCGACATAAATAGCTGCTTTCGAAGGAAAGCTGGTATAGAGAATGTTGAGGGCGCGAGCGATATGTCGATAGAAGTTTTCAATATTGATATCTGCCATAAACTGTCGCCTTCCCGTACGAACTCAAGTGGATAAAAGTGCTTCAATTTCAGTCCGGTCGAGGCGATTATAGCGGGATAGGATCGATTTGTGGATATCCTCAGTCATTGCTGACAAGCGAGGCATTCACCGTTGGCTTTTGTTAAGCTATACCTTTGTTTTGGCGATAAAAAGGCTAGCTGTTTGGGTTTTAATGACATAATATGTCCGAATCTACTGCGGAAAAAGACAAAGGTAAGGCGCGTGTCGAAGTTAGAGATTTTCCCGTCACAACTATCGCAGTCTGGTTTGCGGAACATAAGGTATCTGTTGGTAACTTTGCTTCTCGGTTGCTTAGTCGGTTGTAGCTCTGGCGATGCTCAAGTTGAAGCGGAGTTGCTTAGCGCGGAACGGCGACTTGATGAACTTAAAAAGTCACTCAGCGAAGGGTCACTTCGTAACGCTGCGATTATCCGCCAATACAGTCAAATTCTGAGAGAAGAGCGCCCCGAACTGTCTTCACTGCTTTACGTGCTTGAGCGAGAAGCAACGCTTGAAAACCCTCTGTATGTCAGCTTACGCCAGCGCTTTGATGGCGTTAAAAATGGCACAGAAAATTTTGAATCGTGGACGGAGAAAGTTGAAGAGCTGCAATCGATTCAGACAGCGTCGAACACTGCCGTTTTTAACGATGCTATGTCAGATACGGTGAATGTCATTGCTGATCTTTCCAATGGGACTCTCGCCAGAGTCAATGCGGTCAGTAAAGAAGCCGACATGGCGTTGAACAACGCGAAGGAACAGGGCGCGGGTAGCCAGTATGTGGGTAATCCTCACTATGGGCACTGGTCGCATGGCTCCGGTGGCTCATTCTGGGCCTGGTACGGCCAATACGCGTTTTTCTCCAATCTGATGGGTGGGCGTAACTATTACTATAACAACTGGGCCGGCTCACGCGGATATTCCTACTACCACGATATGGGCAGAAACAACTTCAGTTCCCGGTCGCAAAAGTCTGGCATGCGAGATGTTGAACAAAGAAGCCGTAAACAGTACGGCAGCAGCGGCAAGTTTAAAAGCCCCTATGCAAAAACTCGCTCGGGTGCCTCAGGTATGAGTCGTGCGAGCACTGCGCAAGGCAAGTCTTTGTTTAAGAGCCCGTATGCGAAGTCCGGAGCTGGCACGAAAAGTTCAAGCAAGTTTCAAAGTAGTACCAGAAGCAGTGGTTTTAGAACGACGCGGGGTGCGTCAAGAGGCAAGTAGGTGCCTTAGCTTAAAAAATAAAGATAGAATTTGTTAAGAAGTTATCAAAATTTGCAGGAATGAATCATGAGTGATTTTACAGGGCTGGATAGTGTTGATGTTTATGCATACAGCATATTGTTGATAGATCTTTCGATCGCAGTCGTGATGATTTCAGGACTGCGCTTTCTGACAGGATTGGTTGCGAATGTTGATAGTGCCGAGGAATTGGCCTCGAGAGATAACGCGGCATTTGGTATTGCAATGGCTGCAGGCACCGTGTCGCTTGCACTGATGTTGACGGGCGCTGTCTCAGGTGAGCTGGGTGCGACCTATTTGGAGGAGATCGTTAGTGTCGGCAGTTACGGCCTGCTAGGTCTATTGTTGATCAAGGTAGGGCGTCTAATTCAAGATAAGGTATTGCTCCGCGGAATCGCAATACAGTCTCAGATCAAATCAGGTAATATTGCCGCCGCCCTGGTTGATGCAGCGAACACCCTGGCGATTGGGTTAATTCTGAGAGCCGTGATGCTTTGGGTTGAAAGTGAAACACTCAGCGGTTTATTGGTTGTTCTTGCTGCATTTGTGATCACTCAATTGTTGCTAGCGTTGGTAACAAGATATCGTATTCAGGTGTTCGCGCGACGAAATAACGGCGCGAGTCTCCAGCAGGCCTTCGCAGAGGGACATGTCGCGCTTTCGATTCGGTTTATGGGGCATTTGATTGGTGTCGCCCTTGCGCTCACAGCGGCATCCGGTGTGGTTGCGTATTCTGAACAAACGCTGCTGATCGCATTGATGACCTGGGCGGGTGTCACTTTACTCTTCACGATGTTGGTTTCGTTGTTAGCGGTGATTGCGAGAAACGTGATTCTCGCTGGTGTCGACGTGGCTGAAGAGGTCGATAAACAGCACAACTTAGGTGTTGCCGCAATCGAAGCGGCAATATACATCTCAATCGGGCTTTTCTTTACTGCACTATTTGCATGACACGAACTTGATTCGGATCCTGAAGAAATAGCGTGAGCATGTTACCTAGGTCCCTCGTATTTCAGGACTTCCTCCTGATCATGATCATGGCGGTGTTAGCGGGTTGCGGTCTGATTTATGAGTATTTGCTGTCCGCTTACGCGGGCAGAATCCTCGGCACCGTTGAGTCTACTATCTACACCATGATAGGTCTGATGATCGTATCAATGGGCTTGGGTTCCTTTGCTGCGCGGGTTTTTAAAGAACCATTTACCACCTTTGCATGGCTCGAATCATTGATCGCCTTCTTTGGTGTCAGCTGCATATTATTGATTGCGCTGGCAGTTTCGTTTTCAGCTGTGCTGCCGCGGGTGATTGCTAACACATTCAATCTGCCGCCAGATTTAGTGCCTGCCGGTGGTTTGTTAAATGGTCTGCAAAAGTTCGCCCAGTTGACCCCCTACATTTTTGGTGCAGCAATCGGTTTTTTCATTGGCATGGAAATACCCCTGATCGCCCGTGTTAGAGAAAAGGTGCACGGCGAGCATCTCGAGCATAATACCGGCACGATATACGGCGCTGATTACATAGGCGCGGGCGCTGGTGCGGCCATATGGGTCACCATCATGCTTGCGATAGACATTACCAAAGCTGCGGTGATTACAGCCGCAGTAAATCTGCTAGCTGGGCTGATTTTTCTCTATTTTTTCTGGGCCAGGATAAGGTTCAGAAAGATGTTGTTGACGGTGCATGGATTGATTGTAGGTTTGGTGGTAATAATTTACATGTACGGGGAGAACTGGTCAGTCAAAATGACTGACTTGCTGTACGAGGATGAGGTTGTTTTTAGCCATTCTTCGCGTTATCAACATTTTGTTGTTACCGAACGGTATTTGTCTAACCAGACCGAACCTATTTATGGTTTTTTTATCAATGGTCGCCTCCAGTTCTCGAGTAATGATGAACACATTTATCATTCCATGCTTGTGTATCCGCCCATGCTTGTGGCAAACAAACAGAACCGAGTGCTGATTATTGGCGGTGGAGATGGGCTTGCTCTGCGCGATGTATTGCGGTTTGAACCTGAGGCAGTCACGCTGATTGATCTCGATAGCGAGCTGGTAAAATTTTTCACCGAAGCAGATGACATGAGTGAATTCAGATCCGGTCTAGTCGAACTTAATGACTATGCGTTTTCAGACAAGCGAGTAAACCGCATTTATGGTGATGCTTTCATCGAGGTCGAGAAGCTAGTGAAACAGGCGGTCCGCTTTGATGTGATTATTGTTGACCTGCCCGATCCGAGTCATCCTGACCTTGACCGAATGTACACCACCTATTTTTACGAGCGTTTGGGCGATCTGCTCAATAAGGACGGTGCAATGTCTGTTCAGTCAACCTCGCCTTATCACGCGAAGCGGGCGTTTCTAAGTATAGGTAAAACGATGAGCGCCGCTGGTTTCACCACCGTCGAGCAGTATAGGCAGAACATACCAAGTTTCGGTGAATGGGGATGGAGTATTGCAACACATGGTAGAACGTTGGCGAGGCAGAGACTGATCGGCATGGATACGGTCAATTTGCGTGATAATCAATGGCTCACAATAGATCTACTCGTGGCCGCCTTCGAGTTTCCCGGAGACTTTTTTAGCGAGCTTGAGCAAATTGAGGTAAATCATCTGGGGCAGAACAGAATATACCGTTATCATAACGACGCATGGCATAGGGATATGGGCATCTATCGGGATTAGTTTTCATTTCGCGATGGAGATTTTTCGAAGTGTATAAATAAAGTGTTGACATATTATGTCGGGCTACTAAACTACCCTCATCGACATAATATGTCGTGATCAATAAAAGGAGCGACAAATGAATACGCAAGATCTGGCAATAAGAATATCCGATCTCTCGAGTTTTGAAGGTTATCAATTTGATTGCCAACCAATACCGGGCGACGTTGACGTATTGCAGGTTACTGTTGGAGATTATCAGGAAATACCCGTATTTCTCTCAGTAACTGACACTCAGGTTTTGTGCATCACATACCTGTTCACGGAAGAAGAGGTGATAGCCAGCAGGCGAGCCGAGTTAATGGAGGAAATGTTGGAGTTAAACATACCAATGCCTCTGTCAGCTTTCTCGAAAGTGGGTGATCGTTACGTTGTTTTTGGCGCACTTTCAACAAACTCAAGTATCGAAGATATTTGCCATGAATTGATCACGTTAACCGAGAATGCAATCGAAGCCCTGGGGGCCTTGGAAGAATTCTTAAGCTAGGCGAATTGAATTCGCGAGGAGTAGTTTGATGAGTGTTTTAAAGAAAATTATGACTGCCATTCGAGGTGGTGCACGTGAAGTAGGCGAGCTGGTCGTTGATGCGAATGGTACCCGTATTTTCGAACAGGAAATTAACGATGCCCAGTCACATTTGCGCAAGGCAAAGCAAGACCTGACCGAAGTCATGGCAAAGCAAATGCAGTCAAGTCGAAAGGCTGAAGCAACCAAGGCTTCGATTGCAGAGCATGAAGGTTATGCCTCACAGGCACTGGATAAAGGGGACGAAGCGTTGGCGCTCGAAATCGCTGAGAAAATTGCCCAGCTTGATCTTGAGTTGACCGACGAGACGGAAGTCGTAAACAGCTTCACGACCCACGTCGCCCGTCTTAAAGAGCTTGTTAAGAAAACGGAGCGCCAGATCAAAGAGTATGAGCGTCAATTGAGTATGGTCAAAACGACCGAGAGTGTTCAAAAAGCCAGCGCAGCCATCACTGATAATTTTAGTTCGTCGAACTCAAAAATACTGTCGGCAAAAGATTCGTTGGAACGCATTAAAAAACGACAGCAAGACAATTTCGACAAGATGTCCGCTGCCGAAGCGTTAATGGAGGAAGACTCTGATAAGAGCCTTGAAGACAGAATGAAGGCCGCCGGCATTGGTGAACAAAAGACTTCAGCCAACTCGGTTCTCGACCGCATCAAAGCCAACAAAGGCGCTTAGGCCGTAAACGAACGCCCCTGGCTAGCCACTTGTAAGAAAGGCATTGTGAACCAGGGGCAGCACTTCCTACATAGCGATTGGTTTTAAAGGAACACGCAGCAATGAAATCTTTTATCAAGGGATTGTGGAGTAGGACCAAAACCGAACCGGCAGCGAGAGTACTCGACCACCCTCGCGCACTCCAGATTGGCGATTTTCTTCAAATGAGCGACAGCTATGGCCTGCCGGAGTATCTAAGAGATGAGGTGCTCGAGGTAACAGCAATCACTACTTGGCAATTTGAGCACGAGTTTGAAACAACCTTTAGCCTGCAGAGCAAAAGCAATAACAGTATCGACCTGACGATCGACGCCGATGCCGGGCGTGAAAGCGCGGCCTTTTCGATAGAGATTCCGCGAGCAACGGTGGAGCAGCTATTTGATCTTGATGAGTTTTCTTCTATTTTTGATGAAGAATCACCAGCGATATTAAACACCGTTGCCAAGATGGACCTAGGAGGGTGGTTAAGCGATCAATATCACCAGACAGCATGTGGCGAGCGCGGGTTTTTCTATCAAAAGGACTGCCGGGATGTGGGTCCATCCGAATTTGAGGGTGATGGTGAACCTTTCGACTTTTACGCGATGGCAAGCGCGGATGAATCACAGGCGTTAGAGGTTGCTGTTTATGCGGGAGGTGAAACCGAAGTGTCGCTGGTTTTGCACCGTTCTCTCAGTGATATCCGTGAACTTTGGCCCGCCGCGGAATAAGAGCCGCCTATGAGCACAAAAGACAAATGGGAAGGTGAGAAGCGCGCCGTTAAAGCGGTGCAAATCGCTTTTGATGTCGGCCACGACGTGAACCGAAAGATCCGGCTGGAAGCGGTAGAGAGAGGTATTAACCCGCCTGATCGCGTTCGACAAATCCTTGGGCTGTCTGTTAACTCAAAACCGATACGTCCAAGGTTGTCTATTTCACTTTCCGATGATGATTTTGTGGCTTTGGCACAGGAGTTTGGTGTGAGTGTCGAGGATAGACTGAAGATTCGTCAACTCGCAGCTGAAAAGCTGATCAGCTACCTCGAAATTGAAGACGGTTCGTAGTACCTTCCTTGCATTGTCCGTGAAAGAAAACGTCCATACCAACAAACACTAGAAAAGCATTTCAACCATGCTGAGAATAAAAACAGAATTCTGGCGTCGCAGGCGAGCACGCTGGAGCAATCTCGTCACTACCTTTGATAGAAAAAGGAAGATGATGGAGCTGTTTCTAATTCTTGTTGGCGTCGCCGTCGCCAACACCGTTGCTATGATGATATTCGAGGGGCTGAATTTTTCAGATGCCATCTGGCTGACCTTAACTACCATGACAACGGTCGGTTACGGCGATATGTCTGCCGAAAGTCCCATGGGAAGGTTTGCCACTATCGTGTTGATGTATGGTATCGGTATTTTTCTTCTCGCTCAGATTGCGGGCGAATGGATTGATTTTAGATTTAATCGGCGAGAACGAATGCGCAAAGGTTTGTGGAGGTGGAATATGAAAGACCATATCTTAATTGTTAACTCGCCAGAACGGGATGGTGTTCGGTACTTGAGGTTGCTCGTTGAGCAAATTCGTCACACACCGGCACTTGAAGACCTGCCGATTCAGGTATTTTCTGATTCATTTCCAGAGGGTTTGCCGAACGAGTTGACCCAGTGGGGGGTGGTTCAACACCTCGGTGAGCCGGAAGGCCGCGAAAGTCTCACTGAGGTTGATGTGGAAGACGCTAGCTTCATCATCGTCATGGCTGTTAATACATTGAGTATCAGATCTGACAGTTTGACGCTGGATATCTTGGAAAAGCTGTCTAGCTTGAAAATTAAAGGGCATGTGATCGCAGAATGTGTTCAGGACGAGAATCGGGAACGCTTTCTAAAACATGGCGCAAACGCCGTGATAAGACCTATGCGCGCATATCCGGAATTGATGGTCCGCGCGATGGCCGCGCCTGGCACAGAAGTGATACTTGAAGACCTCTTTAAC
>CBFHOH010000008.1:46973-54403 GCA_965657335.1 Candidatus Azotimanducaceae bacterium | reverse complement strand
CTTCGATCTTGATATTCCCGCACAGCCCTGGGGTGAACTGGCAGCACGATTGCTGCTTGCGGGGTTGGGAACACCGATTGGTTATATGGATACCGAGCAGGCTGTGGTGACAAACCCCGATGCAAGGCACCAAGCAAACGGTACAGGTATTTTTTTGATGGTGAACCAAGACACGGTACCTTCGATTGAAGATGTCCAGCACTGCGTGCAGCAAATCTGATCACATTGGATAAAGCCAAGCGAACAAACTGGATAAAAGCGGCTGAAACCATTGGCTTATTCACGCTTGCGATTTGGCTGGTGCACATTTTAAATGCGCTGACGGGGCATCAGCTCGATACCTTTGGTATTTATCCCAGAGATCTTCGCACGCTCCCGGGCGTCTTAATTTGGCCTTTTTTACATGCGGATTTTAACCACATCGTGATGAACACAACGCCATTGTTGTTTATGGGTTATTTGGTGGCGTTACGCGGGCGCTGGATGTTCATCTCTTCCAGCCTGTTGATTTTGATTGTCGGTGGTCTCGGCGTCTGGGTTTTTGGTCGGGCGGCGTTTCACATTGGTGCCAGTGGTCTTGTGTTTGGTTATTTCGGGTTTTTAGTTGCGATTGGTCTTTATGAGAGGCGGTTCTCAGGGCTCGCCATCGCTTCTCTCACGCTGTTTTACTATGGTGGCCTCAT
Organism: Candidatus Azotimanducaceae bacterium; assembly: GCA_965657335.1. Classification (GTDB taxonomy): domain Bacteria; phylum Pseudomonadota; class Gammaproteobacteria; order Pseudomonadales; family Azotimanducaceae; genus UBA4582. The sequence goes on along the minus strand of CBFHOH010000008.1, from coordinate 53,720 downwards.
ATTTGGCGTTTTGCCTACAAATAGTTTTGTCTCTTGGGAAGGGCACTTATTCGGACTTGCAGCGGGTATTATAGCAGCACGCGTTTTTGCAAGGACTAAGGTTCGCCCGTGAAAGACATAATCGATGAAATTTAGTCTCTTCTGGCTTGACCTGAACGGCTAAGATACATAGAATGCGCGGCTTCAAGTTGAAGTGTGTCCCCTTCGTCTAGAGGCCTAGGACACCTGGTTTTCATCCAGGCAACAGGGGTTCGACTCCCCTAGGGGACGCCATCAATTGAACCGGAAATTGATAAACAGTCAATACTGGTCAATAATACAACTTGATCGCAAAACGCGTGTTTTGATGCGGGTGTAGCTCAGCTGGTAGAGCGCAACCTTGCCAAGGTTGAGGTCACGAGTTCGAACCTCGTTACCCGCTCCAAAATACCGCGCGAATGAAAGCTTGCATCCAAATACTCTAATCCTAAAAAATATGTCACGGACACCACACCGCGGCGTCTTGCCTGCGCCAAAATACCGCACGAAACAAAGCCTGCATCCGAATGCCAGCATTCCAAGACAACGTGTGCGTGCGATGTAAGCTGTTGGTTTTGATTGTCAGACAGCTTTAGATGCAAAGTTCAGTGGTTATCCTTTTTTTTTATGAACGCTGCCTGCCAATAAGCGTCTTAACATCATAAGCATCGTCCCCGTCATAGCGGGGCGCATAGCGTGAGTAGGCGTTTGAAATTGCCTCGAATCGGGCATTGATATGTTCTATGTTGAAGGCATGCGACACAACGAAACGTTCACCAGCGCTAATCTGTGGCATAACCAGCGCAGCGAACTGGTCAGCGTTCATGCCCATTGCTGCCGCCTCAGCGGTATGCATCTCAGTACCAACAAAACCCGGCACGATAAGCCCTACGTCGATAAATTCGGGCATTTCTTCCCTTAGTCCCTCAGTAAGACCAAGAATTGCGTGTTTGGTCGCCATATACGCTGTGGCGTTAGGCACTGAACTAAAAAACGAAAGCTCAGACCCTACATTATAAATGCTTGCAGGTGTTCCTTGTTCGATCATACGCTTGCCGAAAATTGACGCCGCGTGCCACTGACCAAAAAAATTGACGGAAAATATTTTGTGCAGTTCCTCAAGCGGTAGATCTGTCACGGGGTGATTCGGCACTTTAATGCCAGCATTGTTGATCAGCACATCAACCTGACCGTATTCTTTCCATGCATAATCTGCGAGCGTACGAACGCTGTCTGGGTCAGCGACATCGCATTGGCAAAAGCTGGCATTAACGCCTAACGCTGATAATGCGGTAACTGACTGTTCCAGTCGGTTCAATCTGGGTTCTGCCAGTACGACGTTTGCACCGTCCGCGCCAAAAGCTTTTGCTAAAGCGAAACCAATCCCTGTAGCGCCTCCAGTGATCACGGCTGTTTTATCTTTAAAATTTTTCATTTTTGAGTTTCCTTCTTTGATTGAAAGGCCGCGTCAAGTCAGCTATCGATATAAGTATAAAGTTGTGTGGCACTTGCAGTTCTAGAGTTCACCGGGGTGAATTGGGTCACATCAGACTGGTGCGATGTTAAGAGTACACGGGGGGTTGCCGGCGGCGGGTTCGCATAATGATTGGAGCGAGCGAGGTTGTTCCGGGGTGGGGGTGTCGACGACAGTCTCTACAAGATTGCGAAACCGACCGTCTTTAAAGTTTGGAGAGGCATTGATTATTGCCAGACAATCGCCTTGATGACTGGTGCCAAAGGTCGGGGCGAAATTTATAAAAGGACCGATAGTGACTGTCAGAAGTACAAAAATGCTGTGCTCTACTGAGAATAATCGATAGCCATGTTTATTCATGATTACGCTTCAAAATATTCATCAGGACTTCGATACGGTGGCAAGATGTTGTCGTTGATCCATGCGTCATCGTCGTCGCGCGGCAGGCTATAACGCGGTTCTCCTTTGCAACTGATGCGATACATTAAACGAGCATCCTCCGGTCTGTTGATAATGCTTTTGGCGGGTGGCGCGTTATGCACCGTTGAAAAATTACTCCAGATAGTGACATCGCCTGTTTTGTGTGCGTGATCATAGCGATATTTAGTTTTTAGGATATGGGCTTCCAGCCGATCGAAAAATAGACGTGATTCATCATCAGACATCCCATCTACTTCCGCTGGCGCAATGTTTTTCCCCCGTGATGCCCAGATTGGGCTATGCAGAGACTTCTCTCCCGTTCTGGGATTGACGTAGACTAATGGTATCAGCCATCCAGGGTCTCCTTTGCGCAGACGCCTTCTTATCATGATATTGTCGAGCGCGTCTCTTTGGTCGTTTGGCAGGTCGGCATAAGCTGCAGCGGTATCAGCAAAAGCAGTTTCACCATTGAGCGGTAAGTCATTACGTCTTTCAGTCAAATCAGCAGCCGAGTCAGGATGATAGAATCCGGTTTCTCGCGGTATATTTTCGACCCAGTGACCTTCTGGACTATTGCGAGTTGTTGGGGCTGCTTGTACGTAGAACATGCTGGTCGACAGCGGTGTCGGTTCAAACTCAATATCTGTATGCCAGTGTAGCCCTCCCATGATTTCCTCTTCTTTGTCGGGACCGCTACCAACCAAGTTTGTGACAATATAAACAGCGGGACTGTTCGCGTCATCAAGGCATTGAAGTGTTTCGGGGAAGGCTTGATTGCATAAGGTAGGCGTTTGCCGGTCAATGGGAAGCAGCGCTAGGGGCACTTTCTTCTTTTTGTAATCGATATAATTTGCATAGTTTTTTGGATGAGGAATAGGTGCGCCAAAATGGTTGGCTAATCGTTCCAAATGGCGGACTCTAAAACGGGTCTTGCCTTGATCGGGAAAAGAAATGACCTTGAAGCGATCCAGTAGGCTAATAATCAGTTGCGCCTGCTCTTCGGTCAGAAGGCTGGTTAGGTCAACACCAAAAATTCGTCTGCCCATACGTTCATTGGAACCAAGTGGTGCAGTCGATGCAGCTTCGCCAAACGAGCGCTTTAAATTAAGTTCAATGTCAGCAAGACTTTCCAAGTTCATAAATGATAATTCCGTATATTTAGACACTTTGATTAATGGGTTGTTTATTAATGGCCGAGTTTTTCTTAGCTGTGGTGTTAGTGTGGCAGAGTCATCGCTCTTGGTGGCCGTACGACGATATCAGCAATGTTGACCTCGATGGGTTGCGTCACTGCATAAATCACAGCTTTGGCCACATCATTGGGGTTGCCGAGCAGCTGTTTGGTTTTCTGTTGTAACGTTTCAAGCACCGCATGTGGTAAATGTTCACCCGCCTGAACCTCGATATCCATCCCGGCCATTTTTAAGATCTGGTTAACAAAATCGCGGTCAAAGTTTCGGGCAAAGTTTGTTGCGATAGCCCCAGGCATGACGTTGGTGACGCGGATCGTATCCTCTTCCAATTCCTCGCGTAGGCTTGACGAAATCACGTTGACGGCGTGTTTGGTTGCACCATAAACGCCCGTATTATTGCGTTGCGCTGAAACAGACGAGATGTTGACGATATGACCTGCAGCGTTGCAGGTGCGCATTGCCTGTACTGCGGCCTGACAGCCGACGAGTAGCCCAAGTACGTTCGTCTCAAGCATTGTTCGCCAGTTCTCTGGATCGCCCTGCATTATTTTTGCTGGGAACTCGAGACCGGCATTGTTGACCATGATGTCGAGGCGACCGGTTGATTCAACGGCCTGATTGATCAAATCCTGAACTTGAGTGATGTCCCTAATGTCGGCTGTTAAAACTTCCGCTTTGCCGCCTTGCTCTTCGATGTGCGTCTTGCACTCGTCCATCAGCGACTCTGTTCTCCCGGTTAGATAAACATGCGCACCAGCGTCACCAAGATGTTCGGCGATGGCTCGGCCAATACCGCTTGAGGCACCTGTAACGATGGCAGTTTGTCCTACCAGAGGTTTTGAGTCTGACATTGTCAGGGTTCCTGTAGAGAGAATAGATTTGATAAATTGACAAAATACGTCTGATATGTCAATTATTGTTTTCGGTGGATGTGCACGTTCGACAAGTTAATCCCTCCATAACGGCAAGCCAGGATTGATTAGCTCGACTAACTAAATAACATTTGTCAGAATGGCGGTATGACAAAAGATGATAAGCGCGAAGCGATTATTCAGGCAGCCAGCAAGCAATTCAGTCAGTATGGCTATCGAAAAACAGCGATGGATGATATTTCGAAACGCATGGGTATTTCTCGTGCATCCCTGTATTCGTATTTTGATAATAAGGATGAAATCTTTCGCAATGTTTCTCTATCTATCCATGAGCGAGCTCTTAGCCGGGCGCAAGAGCATCTGGTGGGTGGAAGCAGTGGAGCTGAGAGCATCCCTTCATTGCAGGTCCGTGTTGGGAACGCGCTACTGGCGAGACATAGCCCATTTCAAAAAGCAGTGGCTGAATCTCATCATGGTGATGAATTGTTCGACGAATACAGTCGTCTTTGTGGTGATATCGTGCACGATTCGCATGCGCGTTTTCAGGCGTTGCTGGCATCAGCGTTGAATGCGGCTTCTGGAAGTGGAGATATTGACCTAAAGAAAGCGGGAATTACGGGTAAGGCTGCTGCCGAGATATTGAACTTAGGGGCTGCCGGGCTCAAACGTGGAGCCCCCGATCTGGCAATATTTAAGAAACGGATTAAAAACTTTACTAAAGCTTTCATTACCGGGCTTGGTGGGTAGGCATTACGCCGAACTGAGAAGTCCTTGCCACAGTTGACTTTGAAAACACCTTTCTGATCAGCTTTATCTTTGTAAAATCGCCATAAATGGCGAGATATACTTCTCAAAGCCAAATCAGTGAAGAGTGATACACATATATCGGTCAACCCGGACAGGCTGCTCGTTATGATTCACATTGAGGCTATGCGGCTTAGCCTGCTGTTGGCCTTCGTCACAATCACTGGCCATGAGAATATGTTTTTGGTGGCTGCACTGGTTGCAATGACGGTGACTTATCGCTGACGGACAATGCGTCCTGTGCGAAAGCGACAACTTCTGAGATGATGCGGAAAACTGAACTACGGAGCATAGCCTGATGACCGACTCACGAGAATCGAAAGGACCGTCTCAATTCACCAAGCGGGTGAATAGCCAGGCGGGTAGCATACTCACACTGGATGATCCCGGTGATTGGGAGCGTGCCACGCGAGGCAAAATAGCTGAGCACCCGACGGGTGCGATCGCTGGCCCACTAGGCGGTATTGCTTGGAACACTGCAGATTTTGATTTCATGCGCGAGCAGGAACAGTCACCGGATTCTGTTCACCCAAGTTTGTGGCGACACGGTCGCCTGAATGCCGTGCATGGCCTTTTCGAAGTGGCGCCAGGTGTATGGCAGTGTCGTGGTTACGATCTTTCAAACATCACCTTTATTAAGGGAAAAAATGGTTGGATCGTGATTGACCCTTTGACGACAGCGGTCACCGCGGCTGCTTGTCTTGAGCTTGCTAATCAGCATCTTGGGGCTAGACCGGTCACGGCAGTCCTCTATACACACAGCCACGCTGATCACTACGGTGGCATCCTCGGAGTGACAACACGTGAGGATGTTGAAGCTGGTAATGTGCGTATTCTTGCGCCAGAGGGTTTCCTTCGTGAAGCGGTCAGTGAGAATCTGTTAGCGGGTCCTGTTATGAATCGTCGCGCGCTCTATCAATTTGGCATTCTGTTGCCAAAAGGTCCGCTCGGACACGTTGATTGTGGTCTTGGCAAAACGATTCCGCTGGCTCAGGGCGACCTGATTGGCCCCACCGAAGAAATCTCGCACACGGGAACGGAGCTTGATATTGATGGCGTTCGTGTTGTGTTTCAAAGCACGCCTGGCACCGAGGCACCGGCCGAAATGAATTTTCTATTCCCGGATCACGGGGCTTTATGTATTGCTGAAAACTGCACGCATACTTTGCACAATGCGCTGCCATTCCGGGGCGCGCAGGTCCGCGACACACTGGTATGGAGTAAATATATTCAGGAAGCACTGGATATATTTGGTGATCGCATGGATCTCGTGTTTTCAACGCACAACTGGCCACGTTTTGGTCGAGACGATGCGGTTAAGTATTTGGAACTTCAGCGCGACCTCTATCGATGGGTGCATGACCAGACCTTACGTCGTATGAACCATGGTGAAACTCAGCGTGAAATCGCTGAAGACCTTGTATTGCCAGATTGTTTCGCACGCCACGGCCATACTCGCGGTTATTACGGCACAATTCACCATAACGCTAAAGCGGTTTATCAGCGGTATATCGGCTGGTACGACGGCAACCCGGCTAACCTCAATCCACATACTCCAGAGGCAAGCGGTAAGCGTTATGTTGCCGCCATGGGCGGTGCTGATGCTGTGGTTAAGCAAGCGCACGATGCATTCACCAAAGGTGATTACCGCTGGGTGACCGAGCTTTTGAACCACGTGGTGTTTGCAGAACCCGAACATGAAGGTGCGCGCCTGTTACAGGCAGATGCCTTCGAGCAGCTTGGCTATCAGGCCGAATCAGGCCCATGGCGTGATTCGTATTTGACGGCGGCGATGGAACTACGCACTGCCAGTAATGGGGTAGGTGCCAATCCTCGCAATATCACCGATCAGCTTGATGTTGATATGCTTTTCGATTTAGTTGGTGTTCGTCTGCGAGATCAGGATGTCGGAGAGGCGAGCGGCACAGCTAACTGGACCTTCACAGATATTGACCAGACACACGTG
>CBFHOH010000008.1:17346-46874 GCA_965657335.1 Candidatus Azotimanducaceae bacterium | reverse complement strand
CTTGGTCTCTCTCACTGTACGATCCATCATCGTGCAGATACGATAGATGACAACGCCGACGTCAACATTGCGAGCACGCGGGCAGATCTCGCTTCGATGCTGCGCGGTGAGCGTACCATCGATGAAGTGATCGACTCGGTTGATGTGAAAGGCGACCCGACAATCCTGCGAACAATATTTTCGAATCTCGATATGTTTAGCGGTCGTTTTGGCATCGTAGAGCCATAGTCAAACCATGTCGATACAGATGTTACTCGTTGAAGACAGCTTACCGTTAGCAGAGACGGTTGTCTCATATTGCGAACTTGAAGGAATAGTTTGTGACTTCGCTTCAACTGGATCGCAAGGGTTAAAACTTGCGCTGGAAAACGACTACGCAGCAATACTACTCGATGTCAATTTGCCCCATATGAATGGGCTCGAAGTATGCGAAGCGATCAGACAGCAGGGTGTTGATACGCCGGTTCTTATGTTAACGGCGCGAGATACGCTCGAGGATAAATTAGCTGGTTTCGATGCTGGCACCGACGATTATCTGGTAAAGCCGTTCGAGCTTAGTGAGCTTGTCGCACGCGTCAGAGCCCTTGCAAAGCGGCGTAGTGCTTTTGCGCAAAAACTGACTGTTGGTTCACTCGAACTCAACTTATCTACTCGTAATGCGACGCGTGAAGGAAAGACAATTATTCTGTCACCAACAGGCTGGAAACTTCTGGAGCTATTAATGCGAGAGTCACCTAATGTCGTCGGCCGTGAGAAGATGACCAAGGCAATTTGGCTAAATGGAGAAGCACCAAGTTCGGATGTCCTCAAAGTCCAGTTGTATCGACTTCGGCAAAAAGTCGACAAGCCTTTCTCATCAAACCTGATACACACGGTAGCAGCCCACGGTGTTGCTTTACGCGCCGATGTCTAGCGAATCGTCACAAACGCTACCAACTTTTCGTCGCCATCTGGTTTACTGGTTTGGTGTTTGTGCTCTCTTAATGATCGTCACTTATTCTCTGTTGCTTGAATACTATCTCGATTTAGGTGTGAACTTGCGCACCCAAACACTTCTGGAGCGAACTGCTCAGGACTATGTGAATCAAGTTAGCACTTCCGGTTCGCCTGGTTTACCTGAATATCGCAACTTAGTAGGCTATCTCAGTTATCAGGATATTCCCGAAGAAATTAAGCTTCTCTTTCCCAAAGAGAGCCTTAGGGACGGTGTTATGCAACGCCGCATCAATGTGGATCTAGATAACGATAATTCACTTGTTCCCGTGGACACTCAAGGGCTTTGTGCTGGTGGTAATTGTGCGCTGATTTTTATGTACGTTCACAAAATTTCGGAGCAAGAATGGTTGTATCTGGTTCATGGGATCATTGGTACCGATGATGTCTACGATGCGCTGGAGCTTACGGAACGCGCAACGTTCACCATTGGCTGCTTGTTTGCAGGATTATTAATACTTGTGTCGGTACTTTTGGTCCGCAGCATTGATGCACCGTTGAGGCGCTTAGAGCAATGGACCGCGAATCTGAGCGTAAAAAACCCCAAAGAAAAGCTGACGGGTCTCAAGTATCGAGAACTGGATTCTTTGGCCTCGCGATTTCACTCAGCATTCCAGCGTATGCACGACAGCGTAGAGAATGAAAAACTATTCCTTCGCCATGCAAGCCATGAGCTGAGAACACCCATCGCAATCCTTGGTGCAAATGTTGAGCTAATAGACCGACTCTCTCAGCGGACTGATAGATCCGATGCCGAGCAGGCGGCATTTATACGACAATACCGCGCCATTGATGAAATACAGTTGTTGATGGAAACGCTGTTGTGGATCAACAGACAATCTGGCGATATACCAAAAAAGGAACCACTGGACCTGCGCGCTGAGCTGAAAGAGACGATTGAAAACTACAAACATCTGCTCGAAGGTAAGCATGTGTCGATGAGAATTGAAGGTATTGATCAGACGATCAACCAACCGAGAGCCTCAGTGCGTATTGTGTTGTCTAATCTTGTTAGAAACGCTTTTCAGTACACCACCGAGGGTGAAGTGGTGATTACCCTAGAACCCGGGCGGATATCGGTCCAAAACCTGAATGATACTGACGCGGGTCAGAACAGCGTTCAAGCGGAGTACGGTTTTGGTCTGGGGCTTGAGCTGGTTTCGCTGGTTTGCCAGAAATTTAGTTGGGACTGCCTCATCGCTGAGCTTCCTTCGGGTAGAAAAACCACCGTAAGCTTCTAGCTCAGCCAGCAACCACCCTTTCTTGCCGTTTGGCAGCGTTGAATGCCACCTTGTTCACCTGATGTTTACCAGTCTTGGTATAGCATTAAAATTTCGCTATCTCCTTCTAAACAATCAGCTTCAGGTTAGATATGAAACTCCTACGCCTTAAACCTTTGCTCGCCGGGATATCCGCCATCTCACTTTGTATAGTGATAGTTGTCACAGGCCCGGAGTCGCTAGAAGCCAGTCTTCCATCGGGGCAACCGCAAGTGACTACAGCAATAATTGAGCGTTCAATGATCACGAGCGCTGTCAGCGCATATGGCACGCTCACGCCAAGACAGGCGCTGAAACTCACCTCGCAGGTGCCGGGCGAAATCACTTGGGTGAGTCCTGACCTGTTTGCTGGAGGGCGAATCAAAGCAGGGCAGGCGCTGTTCCGTATTGATCAAAGAGACTATGCGATAGCGCTCGCGAGTGCTGAAGCAAAGTACGCTCAATCGGAAGCGAATATCGATCTTGAGCGTGGTCGATCTGAAAATGCCGAACTTGAATGGTCCAAGTGGCAGAGAATTCAGGGCGATGAGAAACAAGCAACATCGCTTGCGCTACGCGAACCCCAGCAGGCGGAAGCACTTGCAGTACGTGCCTTCAATCTCGCAGAACTTGATAAAGCGAAGCTTGCTTTACAGCGTACTGTTGTCAGCTCACCCTGGCCCGCGAGTGTGATTCATTCGACGGCGATCTCCGGTCAGCTGGTTTCTGTCGGAGATTCGACGGCAACACTTTACCCTGTCGACTATGCGATTGTTGAACTGCAGGTGTCACTAAAAACGCTGCGGCTGCTCGATAGTGGCATACAAAAGGTAGAACTTAGGCCAATCGATATGCCCGACTCGGTGCCAGTTGAAGCCGAGTTTGAAGGAATAGTAAGAAACCTGGCAAATGATACGAGACTGGCAACGGTTCGGGTCCGAGTTAAGCGGCCGCTGGATAACAATGCCTGGGCATACGGCATGCATCTAGCAGCTAACATCATTACTAGCGCGCATCAGATGGCTACAAAAGTCCCGGCTAGCGTTATCGTGAGTGGCAATCTGATTTGGGTTTATCGCGACGGGCGTGCAATTCGCCATCAAGTGAAGCCGATAGAACACAAAGGCGACCTGGTCGTGGTGGAAGACAATTTCAGCCAAGGCGATAGCCTGATTATTGAGCGGCCAATTGGACTCTTTGATGGTGCTGAAGTCGCTGCGGTGGGAATTTAGGTATGGTAACCAGACAAGGCATTTCCCACTGGTTCCTGGACAACCCAACGGCTGCCAATTTGCTGATGTGGGTTTTGATTGCAAGTGGCATTGTGGCAATTTTCACCATGCGCCAAGAAGTCTTTCCTACGATGGTAATTGACACCATAGAAATCCGTGCGGAGTATCGCGGCGCTACTGCATCAGAAGTTGAATCAGAAGTTGTCCAACCTATGGAGCAGAGTATTAATACGTTGCTCGACATTAAGACAGTCGTTAGTGAGGTGCGGGCAGGTGGCGCCAATATTTTTGTGATGCTTGATAGCGGTGCAGATACACAACGGACGCTCGACGAAATACGTTCCTCCATTAGCGGCATCAGTTCATTGCCTTCGGATCTGGACCCTCCAATTATTACTCAGGTCCGAGATGGTGGCGGTGAAATGGACATAGGCTTCTACGGGTTCAGTTCACGGGAGGAGTTGTTTGATTTTTCGGAGCAAGTAAGAGCCCGGCTCCTCGCTTTGCCAACGGTTGGCCAGGTTGAAGTGGAAGGTGCCGGTGAACCGGAGGTTGCTATACGGGTTTCGCCACATCATATGCGTCTGTTTGGTGTTTCCCTAAGCCAAGTAGCTGCACGAATACGGCGCGCCACATTTGAATTGTCTGGTGGGGCTTTTCGTAGCTCTATCGGAGAGTATGGATTGGCGACGGGTTCGGACCGGCGTTTTGCAGCAGAATTTGGCGACATCGCCATTGTTGAATCAACAAGCGGTGCGCCGCTCACGTTAACGCAGATTGCAAACATTGAAGATAGTTTTCGCCCTGACGGGGTTCGATTCAATATTAATGGTTCCCCTGGCTTTTTGATGACTGTATATGGAGCTGGACAATCAACACCACAGGATATTTCGAGCACGGTTCGCGCTGAAATCGAACTGATAGAGTCAGAAATGTTTGCCGGGGGCGTCGTGATATTTGACGACGATGCGAAAAGTTACGCCGATCGTGCTGGCATACTCGTCGAGAGCGCCATGATCGGTCTGGTGCTTGTGCTGATTCTTTTGTTTCTTGTCTTGGAGCCGCGCGTCGCCCTCTGGGTTGCGATCGGTCTGCCCGTTGCAATGTTTGGTGGTGTCGCAGTTTTTGCTTTGACGCCTTACACCATCAATTTTGTTTCAATCTTCGCTTTTGTCATCGTCATTGGGGTCGTAGTTGATGATGCGGTGGTGGTGGGTGAGTCCGTTTTTTCTGGAATACAGGAAGGTAAATCTTCACTAGAGGCTGCCCGGGACACCTTGGATAGGTTTGGTGGAGCTATTACGCTTGCCATTGTTACGAACATCGTTGCCTTCGTGCCGATACTATTTATGCCGGGTGAGCTTGGGTTATTTCTACTTGCCATTCCCGTGGTCACAACCTGCGTATTTCTCGTATCGTTGATCGAAGCTTTGTGGATTCTGCCCTCGCATCTCGCTTACAGCAAGCTTGGGACCATGTCAGCTGAAAAGCCTCGCCGAATACAAATGCTGTTCGAACGCGCTCGCGATAAATACTTCATGCCTTGTATTCAATTTGCGTTAAGCAATCGGGCGGTAATAATTTTTGTTGGTCTAACCATTTCTGCGGCTATTTTCAGTTGGATACTAAGTGGGCGCATACCTATTGCACTACAGCCACAATTTGAGAGCCAGGAAGTTCATGCTACCTATGCACTGACACCAGGTGCATCGCAGCAACAGGTTGATGAAATGGCGCGCAACATCGAAACGCTTGGATTAAAAGTGCTCTCAACATTCGGCGGACGCGATGATATAGATGGTGTGCGCGCTCAGGTCGGTGCGCCAGCAAGTCATAAAGGTCGAGTGAGTTTCACGCTGGTCGAACCGGAATTGAGATCTTTTAGTGCCACTGAATTTGCGACCCGATGGCAGGAAGAGATTGGTCAACCCGCTGAATTGACGGAACTCGCGATGGATTACGTTAATGGACCTGGTGGGGGCCGGGATCTCACACTTGAAATAGCGCACGCGAGCCCAGCTGTAAGTCGGGCTGCGGCTGAAGAACTCGTGCGCGAACTTAAAAAGATCGCGGGTGTTGAACAGATCTCGTACAGCGGAAATTCGTTTCGATCTGAAGTCAGGTTCGAGTTGACGCCGACAGGACGTGCACTGGGCTTTGATGAGTCTGAAGTATCCAGCCAAATTCGCGCGCAACTTGATGGTCTAGAGGCAACACGCCTGACACGTGGTGTAAATGAAGTGCGCGTTATGATTAGGGGCCGTCAAAGCAACCAACGCACGTTACCTGATCTTAGTGGACTTATTCTTATTTCAAATAGCGGTCAACACGCCGTACTTGGCGATCTTGCGACGATTCATTGGCACCGAGGGGCGGTTCAGCTGCGCCGAATCAATGGTCAGAGAGTCGAGCGGGTTGAAGCGAGTATCAATTCCTCTTCAGTCTCAAAAGCTTTGGTAGAAGATCTGGTGAGTGATACGCTGCTACCTGGTATTGAAGCCCGGTATCCGGGACTGATTACCTGGGATGAGGCGATAGATACCGGCGAAGATGCTGAAACCGCTCAAAACCTGTTGCTAGCGACGATCGGTATGTTGGTCAGTATATTTATATTGGTCAGCGCCTACACTCGAAGCTCTCTGCGGGGCGCGGTATTGTTATCAGCACTCCCGATTTGTGCGGCTGGCGCCTTTCTTGGACATTTTGTCCTCGGCGTGGACCTGAGTGCCGCAAGTTTTATGGGTGTCCTCGCGCTCAGTGGGCTCGTTATCAATGCTTGCTTGTTATTGCACTTGCGCTATATGGAAGGTATCCATGCAAATCAAAGCTCTGAAACATCAATGCTCAATGCTGTACATGACCGTTTTCGCCCGATCGTTCTTTCAAGCATCACAACCTTACTGGGTTTGACGCCCTTGATTTTCAGTAATTCGATTCACGCGGCGCCCTTACAACCTGTCGCCATATCTGTTGGCTTTGGTATGGTATTCTCAATTCCGGTGATACTTATTCTTTTGCCATGTATCGTGGTTTCGCTAGAGCAGAATTCAGAAAAAAGTATGCAGGAAACAGCACTGTCACAGTCAGTAATGCCTGTAAGTCGCTAAAAAAGTAGCCACGGGCAACAATCGCGCGGGACCATCAGGTAATGGTGAGCTGTTAACGTACAGAGACTATCGAAAAATGGTGAATAGATTACTAACGCGTCGCAAGGTGCTGGCAGTTATCACAGTCGTGTTGCTAGTGCTTTTTTTTGGTCGACTTTTGGTTCGATATGCGACACCTATTGAGTTTGCCGGAGAGCAAGGTGACCCGACCGTAACATGGCCTTACCCGATTGATGCCACAGAACCTTGCTGGCTTAAGCTTAATCGAGACGAGCGCCCGATCATTCGCGTTAACTGCTTTGCGATTAAGGGTGTCCTTCACACGCACTCGAATCGCTTTGCGCCTCTGTCGTCGCTATTCGACCAGTCATGGACGCAAGTTGTGAAAGAGCATCCTGCAATAGAGGTGCTGATCGACGATAAAGTCTATCAATTCGAAGCTCGGAGAGTTGAGGCTGAAGAGAGAAGGCGTCAGATTCTAAACGATCGGCACTACCGATACATTCCTGATGGGATTCAGGTCTATGCCCTAACACCAGGGTCTTCAGAAAGTTTTCCTCGTTAGTGCTTTTGCTGGTTGTCGCTCTATTCGCCTGTAAAAAGTGTGCATCCAAAACATCCAAGGGGCTAAGAGAGGCGTCAGCCGCCGCCTGTTGATAATTCAGTGCTTCTATAATTCCGACACTTGGTTGAGCGAAATGGTTATTTTTACTTTTTAGTCATGCTGGGGCGGTTGAGCGTCAGGTAAAGTTTGTCGAAGTTTCGGTATATTTGTTGTGCTAGTGAAAGTATATCAGTTCGTTGGTTGCCACCTCAGGACGTCGGTCGGGGTTAGATCGGCGTGCGGGCAGTACCCAAACTGGACTGCTCGCTACCGGTTCCTTATTTGAGGTTTCAGGTTTTGGGTTTGTCTAAAATTGAGCCACGGAAAACTCATCAGCGAGGCACTTTGCTCATCAGTAAAACACTAGCGGTATGGTTAGTGGGGCCGCTAGAATCATCGCCAGCAGGCCAGCGTAAAACAAGATTCGTTGTGTTGCGTCTGCGGCTCCTGGCTCTGTTGAGTAGGGTTCAAAGTATTTGCCTGAGTAGAGATAAGGGTAGTCGTTAAACAGCGCATGCATGTGAGCAATCCATTTCCGTACGCGATTTAAGCGTTCGTCGCGCTGCAATGCAGTGAGTGGGGGTACCGGGATGCTAGAGTGACACTGAATGACACCAAACAGCATCATGTCTCGAATGCCTGGTGCCTCGTCATCTAGAAAAGATCGACTCGATGCTTGTAGTATGCGTTCCTATACAAGGAACGGATCGCCAAAAATTTTCGGCTCTTGGGGTTTCATTACGCGCTTAGTAAAGTTGATCAGCGTGAACATGTACAGCGCGATAAAGCTGCGTCCAAAGTTATCAATAGCGCGTTTGGCCCAGCGGGTGACCTCACCAAAGATGTTAACTTGCATCTGATCGAGCGCTACCCAATCAGTGACAGCCACTTCCCGGCCTATATGCTCGTGAACGTTTGAAAGTAGCAAAGTCATGTGAATATCCTGAATCTAGGAGGGTATTAGATTCCATTAGTTCCTATCTACCATGTCCTTGTCCAGTCGACGCCAGGTTAACAGGAAGAACAGTGAACTTGCCGCATATAGAACCGCCATGATGACCATCGCCGACTGTAAGCTTTGGGCATAAACCGCACCGCAGACATCCTGCAGTTTTTCGCCTAATTCCCCGATAGCGCGAGGATGGCACTGGTTTCGAGTCAGTTCCTCTGCCGCAACGCCGAGTTCAGCTGCACCGCTGACAAAGAAAATGTCAGAAGTAAAACCAATAAACAGCGGACCGCAGCCATAGCCAATTAAGTTGGCTATGAACAGTAGCACGGCCGTTGCCATCGCACGCACGCGCATGCTGACGACACCCTGGCCGATGGTGTACTGGGCGGCTATATAACCGTACTTTACGAATCCACCCATGATCAAGCCGAGGGCGGCAAAGAGCAGATTCTGGGTAGTGAAGGCAAACACATAGAAAGGGATAGACAACGCCAAACCCAGGGCTGGCACCCATGCGATGGCGCCCGGGTGTGTTTTGTAAAGTCTGGTTGCAAGCCACCCGGTAGCGAACGTGCCGATGGCTGCTGACAACGCAACGGGTGTATTGATCCAAATAGCCGCTTCACCGGTTGTGATACCGTGGGTGCGAACAAGGAAAATGGACTGAAACGAGGAGATTCCATAACCGCAGAACGCAGCGACAGTGGCGCCACCCGTCATTAGCCAGAACGCGGGCTTTGTCATTAACTCGCGAATCGCCTCCCGAAACGCAACCGGCTCTTTTGATTGGGTTCCCTCCGGGTCAGTAAAGCCGCGTGGTGGCTCCTTTACCGTCCATTTAAAAATCACAGCGATCAGCAGACCGGGTAGACCGACGACAAAAAATGCAGTCCGCCAATCGAATACGTCTGTAATCCAACCACCGATTAGATTGGCAAACATGCCCCCGAGGGTTACACCCATGGCGTAGACGCCAAGCGCTTGGGATCTGTCACGGGGCGCGTAGTAGTCTGCAATCAACGAGTTCGCCGGCGGGGTACATCCTGCCTCGCCAATACCGACACCGACACGACACATCAACAAAACCCAGAAGGCCCCGATTGTAATAGAGCCAATGGTGATTTCGGTTGCGAGCCCACAAAGCACCGTCATGAGAGACCATAGCGCAATGCAGACCGTCATAATCCACACGCGGTGAGCTGCATCTGCATAGCGCGCCAGTGGAATACCGACGATGGTGTAGAGCAGAGCAAAACCGAAACCAGTAAGAAGGCCAAACTGGGTGTCGGAAATACCTAATTCCGGCACAAGATCTGGACCGACCACGGCGAGAAGGCCGCGATCGACAAAATTCATAATGTAAATCAAGGTGAGGGCTGAAAGCACATAAGTGCGGTAACGTTTGGTGCCGAACCCTGTGTTTTGCTCGGGTGTATCACTTTCTTCAGGAGTGGCTGTTGTAGTCATAATTGGTTTCTGTACAAGGCGTTTTTTAATATTGTTGCTGATTACTGTAAATGGTTTTTTTCACGATGTCTGGCGTATACGAGGTGTGAATATACAAGTATCTCCCATAGCTAGATACGTTAAAAATCAGATTAGAAACGATAGAAGATTGAGAGGTGCTAAGGATACATCCCGAAGCATGTTGATATCTGCCGATTAACGACAATCTCTTAAAACGAGGACATCGGTGACGTGGTTATATTGCTGACCTCCGTTGAAGGTAACACCACGCGGGTTACTCTCTGGACCTGTCAGCTTTAAATTTTTGGTTTGCCTGTGCTTGGATCAATCCGGTCTAACGATGGACCTGTATAGCTACCCGTGATCAGTTCGATAGCTTGCTCCCCGTATTGTTCAAACCAAAAGTCGCCAAGTCCTCTCAATCTCTTGATGTTGACCCGGCTCACATCATCCATTGCATCATCCGGCGGTGTTAGAAAACCAGGCTGCGATTGTAGTTCAGCGTTGACGCGAATGTAGGCGCCACGATTCAAAATCGCCATCGCTTGATAGGCAACAACGCGTTCGTCGGAAAGAACGTCAAGTATATGGCCGTGGGTCATCCATTGGGCAGCCCCCCACTTTTTTGATGCAGGACCGTTTATTTTTCGAGTCATAAAACCGGTGCCGACCGACAGGACACGAATTTGCTCCATTTCGATATGAGGCCAGATATTACGCACCTCGCTGACCGCGCACATGGTGGGATTGTTCGCGATCACACCGCCGTCAATTAGGTAGTAGTCATCCTCGGACTGGGCAGGTATATCCATCTCATGGGTTGGAAAGTAGGTTGGTGCAGCGCTAGATGCATCCGCGACTTCGCTGGCGAGTAAACCAAGATGGGCCTCGTTAGTTGATTTAATGACCATTGGTTGCCGTTTTTCTATAGCGTAACTAACAGTAAGGATATGTTTATCTTGTCCAACGTTGTCTAATGTGGCGCCGTCGAAATATTTTTGGAGAATTTTGGTCTTGCCCGTGGCTGCGTATTTTGGCGCGTTGATACCGTCAATCTGCAGCCAGCCTTTGTTTGGATCAAAAATTTCTTGGGCATTTTCGTAGTTGTAGAGCTCATTTATTTCGCTCATGGTGAGATCTGTTGTCGCGAGGCCCAAGGCGATGATGCTACCCGTACTTGTGCCAGCATAGAAATCGACATAGTCGCGAATGGACGAATTTTGATGTTTCAATTCCTCTTCTATATTCGACAGAAATTGCGTGGTAGCTGCACCGCGGATGCCACCGCCGTCTAATGAGAGTATGAGTTTGCTCATCCGTAGTTCCTCAGGGTTTATTATTGATGGACTTGCATTTGCGTAACGTCAGTATGTTCGTTTCGGATTCAAGCCGGGTTTGCTTTGTTTTGGGCCCATGCAACATGAGTTAGTTGATCGAACAGCTTCGCCCGCGACGTAATTCGGTTTTTTTGCGTAGGTGTTGATAGTCTTATCGTTGACTAGTTGGTGGTTTGCAAATCACAGAACTGGTCGGTGCAAAAATATAGGATCAAGAGAGAAACGACGCAAGAATCGAGCCAACGGTTTGACAACCAGCAATCACGCGGGGTGGTAATACAATTGCCAACAATGTACCTGGGTTGTGTAAATTATCTCGACGTTTTTAGGCGAGAAAATCTCTTTTGCCTGAGCAAATGCTTTTTATACGTAGGGCAAGAGCTGCACGGCGAGTGCGTAGCCGGAAATACTAAGCGCCCGAACCACGACGCATTATCTGGATATAGGCTTTGATGCCATTGACAAAATCGTCGACCTTCATTTTTTCATTTGTGCCGTGGAATCCGGCCAAGTTTTCCTGCGTTAGCTCAAAAGGGTTGAAGCGATAAGCGTTATCGGCGACCTTGCTGTAATGACGACTATCCGAACCAGCGATCATTAACCCAGGTGTCACAGCGACATCGCCATAAACCTCACGTAGGCTGCTAGCGATCTGATCAAAACCATCCGTTTTCCAAGATGATACCCCGGATGCGCCTCTGCCACCGCGAGTCCTTACGGTAATCTGCTCATCTGCAACCACACTCTCCACATAGGCTTTTACGCTCTCGGGCGTGTCTCTCGGATGAACCCGAAAATTCACCGTCGCGATAGCTTCGATGGGCAGCACGTTCGTTTTCACACTGCCGGACAACATTGTCGGTGCAGTCGTGGTTCGAAGCATGGCGTTAGCAAATGTGACTTTGCTGAGTCGGCGATCGATAATGCCGTCAAATAACCACCGGTTAGCGAACAGCATACGCATTGGGAAATCGAAATAACGACTGATGCTATCAAACATCGTTGCACTGAGACCTTGTAGTCCGCCCGGAACAGGGTTTTCTTCCAGCTTGTTGATGGCTTTTGCCAAGACGCCAATGGCATTATTCTTCGGTGGCATTGAGGAATGGCCGCCGGCTGCGGTGGCGACAATATCCAAAGTCACACTCCCTTTTTCCGCAACATTAATAGCGGCAATTAAATTATCTACACCGGGAAACATACCGTCGAAGAGAAAAGACCCTTCATCTAACGACCAAGCTAATTGCACCTCGTTTTCTTGCAGGTATGCGGTCACTGCGCCGGCGCCTTCGGGGCCGCCAATTTCTTCGTCGTGACCAAAGCTGAGATAAATGGTGCGTGTTGGCGCAAACCCCTCTGCGATCAAAAATGTCGTTGCCTCTAATATGCCAATAACACCACTTTTATCGTCCAGCGCCCCTCTGCCCCAAATGACACCATCGACAATCTTGCCTTCGTAGGGTGGGTGCTCCCATTTATTCTCAGAACCCGGTATAACCGGTACAACATCATAGTGACCTGTCACTAGTATTGGTTTCAAACTTTCATCGCTTCCTTGCCATTTGTACAGCATGGTTTGATTGAGCATAACCAGCTCAAGTTTGCCGTTTACTAACGGGTAGGTGTCCTTCACCCATTGAATAAAACCCGTGAATTCTGCATCGTTTTTGTCGGCTTGCGATTGATTTGATACCGTCTTAAAGGTAATTGACTCTGATAGGTGTTGTGCCGCCTTTGCAGCGTCAATATTGATGTTCACCAGCGTCACATCCGTCGTGGGAGGCGGTGTATGCATGACTGTACGCACCACAATAACGGCGACAAGAACTAGCAGGGATGCACCAATAACCTTTAAGGTCTTCATTCGATAGGTTCCATGATTGTTTCGGACAAGACGATACCCGTACTGGTCTTCAATCGCCAGCCCCTGCGCGTCGCAAAAAATACAGGGAGTGGGGGTGATGCCCTGAGGGAGAATCAAACAGCTGCTATTTCAGGCAGACAAGTGGTTGGTTTAACTGCTCGCGCAGTTTAACGCCAGCCGACAGCTTTCAACTGTCTACGCTGAAGCATACAAGCACGGTCCTGCTCAGCTGTCTGTTGCCAAGGTCTTATGTAAGAAAAATCGGCTAGGCGTGTTTCCGTAGATAAACTAACGAAAGGCCAACGATGAAATACCTTTAATGACTACATCTGACGATTTTCGTAGGCTTTTCTCAGAAATATGGACGTGACACGAATAGCGCCGCGCTGGCGTCATCCCAGAATTAGATCGCGCAGTCCGCTCGCCGACAATATTTCAATCCAGTAACCATCAGGGTCTTTGATAAAGGCTAGCCCCTTCATATTTCCGTCATCTGGTCGTTTCACGTACTCGATGCCAAGGGTGTCAAATCGCTCGCATGCTTGATAGACATCGGGTACTGAAATACCGATGTGGCCAAAACCCTGTGGTTGTTCGTTGCCATTGTGGTGAGAAAAATCAGCGTCAGCTTCTGTTCCGTGGTTATGGGTAAGTTCAAGCAGGGCTGGTTGCTGAAAGATCCATTCGGCGCGCTCCTTTGGAGATGTTGGTACTTCTGACTGGGGATAACCCAAAAAGTATAGGCTGAACTTCATCTCGGGAAAGTCAAATTGATCGAGTAGTGTCATGCCCAACACTTGCTCATAAAATGGTACAGATTTTTCTGGGTCCTTGATACGTAGCATCGTCTGGTTCATGACGAAGTCTTGTGTTGCTGACATGAAATAATTCTCCGGTTGGTTTTATTGCTTGGCGCTGGCAGCCTGTTTCATGCGGGTAAGTTCCTCCCAGCCGAGATAACTGGTAAGTCCGTCGTCGTTGTAAAACAGCACAGGACCGTCGCAGATAAAGAGATATTCTGTGTCTTCCAAAGCGATGGTTGCGTCGTGTAAAACACCATTTGGTTCGTAGTCATAGTCGCCTGTATTTAACACGCCATCGCGTACTTGTAGTTTACCTTTGATGATATAGGTGTGGGCATCAGACAGGTGTTTGTGTTTTTGTGCCACGTAGCCTTTTTTCCAGCGGAAGAGGGCCGCCCAACGGCCGGTTTCAGGACCTGTCCAGAGAACCTTAAGCCAGGCTTTGCCGGGTTCCGTTTCGATCCATGGTTCGTCTGATCGAACGATAATGTCTGCGAGTTGATCATTAAGTGGCGTGATGTCTTGCATGGGCATCGATTGCTCTCCTTTATTGATGGACGATCTGTTAGTTAAAGATTGTTCTCTGGTCTGTAAATTAGAGTTTTCCTCTTGGCACGCTGGGTCCGAAATTTTACCGCTGTTTTCTCCGCAAGTGGAGTATCTCAATTGCGTAGGGCAAATTGTTTTTGTCGGTCGGTAGTTTCCCCAGTGCCGGAGCGGAGGAGTATACCCCACATTTTACGAACAGCGACGATGTATGGCGCTAGCTGAGAATTATACGAATTTAACGATCGGTTCTATTGGATGATACAAATTCGCGACAGTTAAGAAAGCGGGGTCACACGTTAATTGTCACGCGCCTGAGATCTACAGGCTGAATTATGACGTATATCAACCCCGTGTAGTAAAGCCGTCATGCGTGCAAGTTTCCGCTCGAGTAGACGTAATGAGCACCCTGCAGGGCGCGTTATCGGATAGCACCTCGCTAACATCGCGAGGTAAAAAGTAAGCCCCGCGAATTCATGACGGTTACGATCTTAACTAAGTTTGAAAACAGGTATCTGGGGCTTTTTACAGGGCCTATGTTGCCGTGGGCGACCGCATTGATTATTGTTTGGGTCAATAGAAACAGCATTATTGTTGATTGACCTACATGTGTGAGGGGGCTTGAGCCCAAAAGACGTCGCCTCAACCAAGGTATTTGAATCCAAGGGAAATCCCATGAAAAGACACTTATGCAGGTTTTTATTGGCGTGCGCGTTGCTGCCAGCGTTTGGTGCGTCCGCGCAGTCTATGGAAAATCGCTTCAGTAACGGCCTTCAAGACATCCGGGAATCGCCTACGGCGCTTGTAAACGGTGTGCTTGTTTTGCAGCCCGGCGACCAGCGTTCCAATCAAACGTTACTTTTTCGCAATGGTCGCATTGAGCGCGTCATCAAGGGTGAAATCCCCGAGGGCTATCACAAGATTGATTTAAAGGGCGCCTATGTTTACCCAGGGTTAGTCGATTTTTACAGCAACTATGGTATGCCAAAAGTCGGCAAACGTTCCGCAAGCCGTTTTTCTGGGCCTGAGGTCCTGGCCTCGACAGCAAGCAGTGCAACGAACGCCAACGAGGCAATCAAATCACATTTGCGTGGGAGCGATTTGTTTCGAGTTGATGCCAAAGAAGCAAAAAAACTTCGTAAATTGGGATTTACGAGTGTCCTCAGTTTTCAGCCGGATGGTATCGCGCAGGGCAGTTCCGTGGCGGTGTTAACGCAGGAAGGACTGGCCAACGAGATCATACTAAGCAGCCAAGTCGCGACTCACTATTCTTTTGACAAGGGGTCATCCAAACAGTTTTATCCTGTCTCGCGCATGGGCGTTGTCTCATTGCTTCGGCAAACCCATCTCGACGCCGAGTGGTATGCTGCTCAATCACCAAAGCCTTTTGCTGATCTGTCCTTGGACGGCTGGTTACAAGCCGACGCGTTACCTAAAGTTATGTCAGCTTTTGATTGGAAAACCACGCTGCTAGCCGACCAAATCGGTGATGAATTCGATAACCAATTTATTATTAAAGGCGGCGGGGACGAGTACAAGAGACTGGCGTTAATTAAGCGCACTTCGGCAACGATGATTGTTGGCGTCGACTTCCCTAGAGCACCAAATGTCTCTGATCCGCTTGTTACCGATAGAATCAGCCTAGCACAACTTAAGCACTGGGAATTGGCGCCTTACAACCTCGCTCGGTTGGAGCAGAGCAAGATACCGTTTGTGATAACTTCCGCAGGTAGCGGCGATGATTTCTGGCGGCATTTGAGACGTGCAGTGAAAAACGGGTTGTCCGAACGGGCCGCGTTGAATGCCATCACGCTGGCACCTGCAAAACTGATGTCGCTGGAGGCGGAAATTGGCAGCCTAGATAATGATCGCCTCGCGAACTTCGTCGTTTCGGATGGTCCCTTGTTTGAGGAGGGTAGCCGAATACTCTCCACATGGATAAAAGGCGAGCAATATATCGTTACACCTGCCTCCGAGTTAATTTCTGGTAGTTACGTATTAAAAGTGACGGATACACAGGGAGACGTGTCTTATCCAGTAACGGTAAGTCAGCAAGGTGATAGGTATTATCTGAAAGCAGACAATGACGATGGAGTGAGTTTTAAGCTGAACGTCGAAGATGATTACCTTAACCTCGTGATTGATCGGGATACAGATGTCATCCAATCATCTGCTTGGTTTGTTGGCAACACATGGCAGGGGAGCGGCACTGACGGGATAGGCACATCTGTTTCTGTCGAACTCACGCAGACCATGCTTGATAAGCAAGACAATTTTCCCACAGAAGAAGCAGCGGGCGATATCAGCGATCAACCCGGTGCTGTAATTTACCCCTTTATTGCGCATGGTAGTGCTCAACTACCTGAACAAGAAACGATTTTAATTACCAGTGCGACGGTCTGGACGAACGAAGCGGAAGGCGTACTAGAAGCTACCGATGTGTTGGTAGAAGATGGCAAGATCGCACAGATCGGCAGTAATTTAACAGCTGGCGACGTGAGAGTAATAGACGGAACAGGTTTGCATTTAACGCCCGGTTTGATTGACGAGCACTCTCACATCGCTTTGGATGGCGTGAATGAATTCGTCACCAACTCTAGTATGGTGCGAATGGCTGATGTGGTCGATTCTGAGGATATCGGTATTTATCGCGACCTGGCTGGCGGCGTCACCGCTGCGCAGTTACTGCATGGGTCTGCTAATCCAATTGGTGGCCAGTCAGCCTTAATAAAAATGCGCTGGGGAGCACCCCCTGAAAAGCTCTTGATCGAGGATGCAGATCAATTTATCAAGTTCGCGCTGGGAGAGAACGTCAAGCGTTCTTCCAACAAGCAGTCGATTAGGTATCCGCAAACACGTATGGGTGTTGAGCAGTTCTATATTAACGAGTTCAGCGAAGCACGGCAGTATGAAGCGGACTGGAAGGCCTATAACAAGCTGTCGAAGCGCAAGCGTAAAAACGTAGCGCAACCTCGGCGAGACCTCCGAAAAGAAACGCTGGTCGAAATCCTGAACGCAGACCGATTCGTTACCAGCCATTCTTACGTTCAGTCGGAAATAAATATGTTGATGCACGTAGCTGAACAGTTCGATTTTCGCATTAATACATTTACGCACATTCTCGAAGGTTACAAAGTTGCCGACAAGATGGCAGCCCATGGGGTTGGTGGCTCAACCTTTTCAGATTGGTGGGCCTACAAGTGGGAAGTGCGATATGCCATTCCCTACAATGCTGCATTAATGCACCAAGCTGGTGTTGTTACCGCCATAAATTCTGATGATGCGGAAATGTCACGCAGGCTGAATCAGGAAGCGGCAAAATCAATTCGTCACGGTGGGCTAACTGAAGAGGATGCACTGAAGCTCGTGACATTGAATCCAGCGAAGCTATTGCACCTTGATGATCGTATGGGTTCTATCGCGCAAGGCAAAGACGCTGACTTGGTGCTGTGGAGCGGACACCCTCTTTCTATTTACAGCAAGGCAGAAACAACGCTGGTAGATGGCATCGTATATTTTGATCGTAAGAAAGACTTGGCGCTGAGAGAAGAAGTGAAGGTCGAGCGTAGTCGGCTCATCCAGAAGATACTCGCAGAGGGTGAAGGCGAGGACGGCAAAAGTTTTGCGCCACCGGACCCCGGCAAGCTTGATTACCATCACGACGAGATCGAGCATATGGTTGAGGTGTTATTGGAAGGTGCCGGTGAAGACAATCGAACGACACTAGAGGGGGCAGCGTATGAATAGGTTCGGCTTATTACTCACAAGTTTCTTTTTTGCGACATTAGCCCATGCGCTTCCACCCAAGCCGGCTGAACCGCAAGTTTCGCCGTTAGCGATAACTGGCGTCACCATTCATGTGGGTAACGGTGATGTTATTGATGACGGCATAGTCACATTTAAGGACGGTATTATTACTGGCGTATATCGCCATGCCGACGCTCCGGGGTTAGAAGGTTATGACATTGTTCGGCGTGACGGCGAACATCTTTACCCAGGATTCGTTTTGCCTAACTCAAGCGTTGGGTTAGCTGAAATAAATAGCGTACGTGGTTCAAGAGATGATAGGGAAGCTGGCCTTTTAAATGCGTCTGTACGATCAATTGTCGCTTACAATACTGACTCCGAATTACTGCCAACATTCCGCTTTAACGGGGTGTTAACCGCTCAAATTGCACCCCGAGGCAACTTGATTGCTGGGAATTCTTCAATCGTGCAATTAGACGCATGGAACTGGCAGGACGCGGCAATTAAGTTAGATGATGCGATGCACATCTCATGGCCGAGACTCCTCAAGGCAAAGCCAGATTATCTTCGTAGACAAGTGAGTTATGAACCCAGCGATAGATACACGAGTAGTGTGCAGCAGCTGAAAGATCTGTTTGCTGAGGCGAGTACGGTAGGTGAAACAGACAATCTCAACATTCAGGCTGTTCAACAATTGCTTACGGGAGAGCGACAGCTGTTTATCCACGCCAACGGAGCTCGGCAATTAGTGGATGCGATCCAGTTTATCCGTCAATTCGATGTGCCACGACCTGTATTTGTAGGGGCCAAAGAGGCGCTTAAGGTCAAGCAATTGTTGCTTGATGCCGAAGTGCCAATACTGGTGGATTTTGTACACGGCTTACCTGCAACGACTCACGGAACAGTGGATGACAACTACGAGCGGGCAGTGCTGTTCAAGAAAGCCGGTTTCAATATAGGCCTTGGCGCTAATATACGCCAGGCCCCATCGAGCGATCGAAATCTACCGTTTATTGCGGGTACCGTTGCCGCCTATGGAATGGATCCTGAGCAGGCTCTGCAACTCATCACGGAATCCAATGCGCAGATTCTCGGCATCGCCGATGTCTTGGGCACGATTGAAGTCGGGAAGCACGCGACATTCTTTACCTCAGCCGGTGATGCGTTGGAGATGCGCACTAGCAGACTTACTAGCTGTTTTATTCAAGGCCGCACTGTTGAAATCAACGGCATGCAACAAGAGCTATACGATCGATTTAGTGAAAAATACACGGATTAAACACGCGACTATGATCGGGCCAAACGCCGCAGAGCATTATTAGTTAAACCAGTGCAATAGGTGACTTGTTTTTGTTTATCATCGCCGGAGCCTGAGTCGTTTAGTGCGAGTGTGCATTAGCGATGGCACGCAAGAGATAAAAAACAGAGAAATTTAAGCACGTTTGCTAAATCAAGGTCGGACGTTCCGATTGCAGATAATGATTGAAAAGACAAACCAAGTGATGTGGCTGTCTTTTTGTCGAGGCGCCAGTGTCACTCGCGAAGTCCAGTAGCTAGGACTCGTTGCTATCGTCCTCGTCAGCCGATAGCGACGCATCATTAATAAAGAGCGCCTTGGCGCGATATAGGGCAATAGTAGGTACCATGAAAATTGCACCGCTGATCAAAGCACCAATGATGCCTCCACCTTTAGGGTCATCATTCATGCCGGGACCTTGGAACAAATTGAACACGACCATCGCGATCACAACCTGAAAACTATACGCCGCGGCCCAAGGCCACATCCAACTACGCATTTTCCAAAACCCAAAAGCGCCAGCGCCGTAGATTAACCAATGTAGCGGTTCGGTGAGCTTTGCAGGCCAGCCAGTGAGAACAAAACCAAACCAGATTTCTTCCCATTGCTCAAAAGACTTGGTGAACATGTCAAAAGGCATGTAAATAAAGGTCATATACAAACAAAAATACCAAAGTAGATTCATCCACCAAGGGCGTTTGTTCCATTGTTCTATGAATATATTTTTCATTGCTTGTGCTCAATTAAGGCGACTGGTCGGTAGTATAGGTGCCTCTTGAAGCCATGCCGCGTATAGACTGCGTTCATATCAGCTTGCCATTGCCTTCTGGAAGGCCGGTCGCTCTTCGATGCGCGCGACGTAACCTTTAAGGTTAGTCCTCTCGTCAGAGACGCAGCCCAGACGGTTACTCATGAAACAGGCATGGCCGAGCATCACGTCAGCAGCGGAGAAGTCTCCGATCATATATTCTTTGCCTATAAGTGCTTCATCAACTGGTTCCAACGCCTTCGCAAGCAGGCGCTGGGCCTGACCCAATGCTGTTTCATCGCGACGTTCTGGTGGCAGTAATACCGTCTGCACCACGATAGTATTTACCGGTGGCATCAGCATACCTTCGCAGTAGTGAAACCACTGCAGATAAGCTGGGAAATTAGGGGATTCAACCGCTGGCTTTAGCCCGCCATTTTTATGGCGTTCAATAATGTATTCGATAATTGCACCTGATTCATAGATGCTAATGTCACCGTCATCGAGCACCGGTACCCTACCTAGTGGATGGCGGGCACGATGCTCATCAGACTTAAGGTCTTTGGGATGAAAGTCCATACGGTTTAGCGCGTAGGGGAGTTGCAACTCTTCAAGCAACCAGACAATCCGACCAGCTCGGGAATTGGGCGCAAAATGCAGTGTCAACATGGCTATCTTCTCCTCGTGCTCATGTAAGAGTAAAAACATCATACCGCAACGGTTAGTAGGTTGCCGATATTCTGCAGTTTAAATAGAACCAGCTCTTTCTGCGAGTCATATATGAAAGCAGTCCCGAGCTAACGGTGTAAGTTCCCACGGCGTTGTGGAGTTGTTGTGAGCGAGGCCCCCGAATTTGCCCGCTAGTGGTTAGCGATAAACTCGACCAGCCTGTTTGCCATCTCTTCTCCTTGAGACTCCTGAATAAAGTGCCCGGCAGGTATCCTGTCGTGGGTCATGCCTATTGCGCCGGGGATATTTTCGATGAGAGTGTTTTGAATTTTCTCGGAACCCACGAGCATGTCGTATTGACCAAAAACGGTGAGGAAAGGTTTGTTGAATTGTTTCAGCGCTTCCCAAGCGGCAAGGCTGGCTTCGACATCCAGCATCGACGCCATGCTGGGCAAAGTTCTAATACCTGTCATATAAATCTCTTCGGGGAAGGGCGCATCATAGGCTTTGACTTCATCTGTTGTGAGTTCAATGCCTCCAAAGTCTCGCATGATGTTATCGCTCGCGCGCAACTCAGGACCTGTTAGCGCATAGGTCATCCAACCTTGAAAGAAGTCAGACATATCTTCTTTGATGTAACCCTTTTCTTGGCAGACCTTTAGAAAATCATCAAAAGTACGCGTCAAAGCATCCGGATCAACGGGATAATCTTCCCGGTTGATGTTGAGGGGGATGTTGAGCACGGGCTCCGGCATCAAGTTGAGTGCTGCATTTGATATCATTACTCTTTGAAAGTACTCCGGATGGTTAGCAACCGTCAGCAGGCTGGTGAAGCCGCCCCAGTCCTGACCAAACAGTGTGATATCTTTGAGGTCTAGTGCCTGAATCAACTTGAGCCACCAGCCAGCATGCGCGTAGATGGTGTGCGTGTGAATATCCGTCGGCTTGTCCGAACGCCCCATGCCGATCATGTCGGGGGCTATTACTCTATATCCAGCTGCTGTGATAATTGGAATCATCTTCCTGTAGAGATAGGACCAATCTGGCTGGCCGTGGAGTAGTAATACGACTTCTCCATCTTTAGGGCCTTCATCGATGTAGTGCATTCGGAGGCCATCAACTTCCATATAATTGGGTTTATAGGGAAAGTCAGGTAGATTTTGGAATTGCTCATCTGGGGTGCGAACAAATTCTCGTCCGTCGGTTGTGTATTGCAGTTTTGCGCTCATGATAAATCTACCTTTTCCGGAACGAATCGATTTAGGAGTTTCTGACAAGCACTGAGGTTGGCAGCGATGCAGGGGTGGTTGGACATCACCTCAGCGTGTTTAGCGAGAACAGGCCAGCGGTTGCTATCGGGTAAGCCTACGATGAGATTCAACTGTGCGAGCTGGCAGCCCACAGCAATGTCTGCAAGTGACAGTTTTTCTCCCACAAAGAATTCGTTGCCGTTTAAAGTGTCTTCCAGGTAGTCAAAAAACTTTGGCAATACTTCGTTGTAGGTTTGTCTGGCGGTGTCCAGGTCTGATTCTTTACCGGCTAATCTGGGGAATAAGATCGGTCGAAATAGTTTCATGCCGAGGGGTAATGCAAGTTCTGAATCTGCGTATTCTTCAAGCCAGGCGACTCGACCAGCTTCAAAGGCTGATTCTCCATACAACCCGGCGTTGAGTTTTTTATCGAGATACAGGCAAATTGCAGAAGAGTCAGCGATGGTGCCTTCGACGCCGTTTTCCGAGATGGATTTGTCACGTAAGACAGGAATACGTTTCGCTGGACTTATCTCCAGGAACCAGTCTGGCATATCCATAATGTTAATGTTCTCGAAGTCGTAAGGAACAGAGTGCAGGTTGAGCACAGCTTCTACCTTTCGTACAAACGGTGAAACAGGTGTGCCATAAACAATGATCTCGGACATATACATCTCTTTATCTTTGGGTAACTGAGTACTGGTTATATGGTTCGAATTGAATCTATAATAATGCATAACATTATTAATGGCTATTCAAGATGAATCAAACCTACAGAACTTTGCATGTTTCTCAGGATCAAAGCGTTTTATGGGTCACGTTTGACCATGGCGACATCAATTTACTCGACATCGAGATGATCAGAGAGATTGATCAATTGAGTCACGAGCTAGAAGCTGAAGAAACCTGCAATGTGGTGGTGTTCCAAAGTAGTAACCCTGAGTTTTTCATCGCCCATGCAGATGTTGATTTGATTCGGTCTCTAGGTGAGGTGGTTGAAAAACCGAAAGAGCTGAATCTCTATGTGGCTGCCCTGGAACGGATTAGAAAGCTGCCAATGGCTTCGATCGGTAAGATCGCCGGGATTGCCCGAGGCGGTGGTAGTGAATTTCTGCTGTCTCTCGATATGCGTTTTGCTGCTATTGGGCCAACTACCTTAAGTCAGCCAGAAGTCGCGCTTGGGATCTTTCCTACCGGTAGCGGGTCACAACGACTGCCGCGATTGCTTGGTCGAGCACGTGCACTCGAAGTTGCGCTGGGTTGTGAGGACTATGATGCCCTGAAAGCTGAACGTTATGGATACATCAACCGGGCACTGCCTGCGGCGGAGTTGGATGATTTCGTTTCCAACCTGGCATATCGAATTGCTTCTTTCCCACGTGAGGCAATCGCCGCGACAAAGCAAGCCATGGATTTCTCTGACCAACAGATTCACGAAGGATTATTAGAAGAACAGCATCTCTTTAATCAAACCCGTGTTATGCCTGAGTCGCAACGTCGAATGGCGAAATTTATGACGTCCGGCGCTCAAACTCGCAAAGGTGAACTTGAGCTCGACAGCATTATCAAAAAGCTGGATGCATAGTGTGTTAGGTTTCTCTTACTCATCTTCTTAATTTCTCTTCGGACTCTATCTACAAGTCCAGAGGAAGATTCTGCTTTGCGTTCGGTGGATTACCAGTGTTTTTTTAGTATGCTGGGTGTCCCGGCAATTGGTTCGTCCCAGAGTCAATTCATGATAACTCGAAATACTCTAACAATAGAGTAGCGCTATCATATCAAACAACCAGGGTGAGGGGGCGAGGAATGCGAAGGTTCAAATCTGTCAAACAATCGACGCGTTTCTTGAATACCCACGCAGCTGTATACAATTTGTTCAACTTAGGTCGTCATTCTGGTAGCGCCGCCAAGGTCTCACTTAGAAACAACTCCATGTTCCATGCACTACCATTGTAAGTCTGCCCCATGCGGACAACGACCAGCTCTCTGGATGGGATGATAATGACTGCCTGACCATAATGTCCCTGTGCTGCATATGCGTCTTCTGGAATACTGGGCATCCAGGGATTGGCACTTTTGTCGTTAAGCCAGAACTGTGCGCCATAAGCGCGAGCCTTCATGGAAGCGTCGGTTGGCGTGTGGGAATACTCAACCCATCCTTCTGGTAGTATGCGCTCACCGTTAACGATACCGTCATTTAGATAGAGTAATCCGAATCGCGCCCAGTCTCTTGCCGTGGCATAGAGGAATGCGCCGCCAACATATGTGCCAGCACCGTCTGCCTGATAATAAGCGTTACGCATTCCTAGCTTGTTAAAAAGAGCCCGCTGCGGGAAGTGATAATACTGCTCATCAGAATCAAAACTATCCCGAATAATGCGGCCGAGTAACACCGGGCTAGCAGTTTGATAAGACCATCTGGTACCTGGTTCAGCTGTTACCGGAAATTTTGCGGCATAGGCAGGCAAGTCCCGCGAGTTCATCAGCATAAGTTGGACATCAGAGATTGGATCGCTTTCATAGCCCTCATTGAACTTAAGCCCACTCGTCATTTGTAGCAAGTGCTCTATGGTGACTTTGCTACGCAGATCATCAGCGCCATCCCATCCGGTTATCTGGGCTTTGTCCTGCAAATTGATTTTGCCCTGTTTTACCAGGATGCCAATAAGTGCACTGGTCGCACTCTTGGTCATGGACCAGGAGTTAAGCGGGGTGTGAGGGGTAAATCCCTCCCCATATTGCTCGGCAATAAGCTGACCCTTGTGAAAGATAATAAGGGCGCGGGTGTTCTGACGATCTTCATAGTCCTCTGCGATATCAGCGAAAGCCTGATCCATTGCCAGTTTAAGCGCTTTGGTATTAACTCCTTCTGGAGCCCGGACCAACTTTGGCCATTCGAGTTCTGCAGGTTGCTCACGCGGTATGTCGCGCTGAAGTGATGTCGGCCCTTCGAGCGCCGCCATTGTTTCACCAGCTAATTGCCCACAACCAAGTCCAGGTCGATAAACTGAAATGCTCGTATAACCGATGGGCCAGAAGCCGAAGGACGAGACAACACTATTACCATTAACCTGCGTACTTGTTAAGCGGCGCTGCAATGCTGTTATATCCTGAGAATTGATGTCATGGTAGTTTCGCTTGGAGACAAAAAGGTTGCTACAGAAAGAATGGGCGACATAACCTGTGGGTAAAGGTCCTAATCGATTAAGGAAGTTGCCGATAAAGAGGAGGCCACCCACCAACAGGATTACAACAGCTATCTTAAGCACTTTGAATACGATTTTACCCATGACCTCTTTTTCTTTCTTTTATAAGTGTTGTTCTAATATAGCCAGCGACCTTATTTGCAGCTTAACTGGCACGGGATTCCCTGAGAAGCTAATTTGGTGGTACTGGGTTGGTCTCTAGTTGTGCCAATTGAGCTAGCGTATTTTCGTGCCTGGCGCGGTCAATCCCATAACGCCTTATCACCGCAACAACGGCAACAGAAACCAGTAATGGAAACGGTCCCCATATTAGGCCAAAGCGGAAAAGTGTTTCCGCGTCGGGAACGGTATCGACAAAGTCCGAAAGGCCGGAAAGGTCAATGATAATACCCGCGACAAAACTACCGAGCCCACTGGCCACCTTACCCATAAAAGAAATTGCGCCATAATAAATACCTTCCTGGCGAACACCATAAATGAGTTCATGCTCGTCAGTCACATCTGCAACCATTGCTGCCATGATGGTGACACAAACTCCAATAGCAATATTGGCTAATACCATGGTAATGGCAACGATGGGAAAAAGACTGCTACTGTTGTTTTCAGGTAAGAGTTCGAACAGCCGAAGAATGACCGGGACCGAGATGAAAATGCCAAACCAGATCACCGCCACTGCATAAGCAGTCTTCTTTTCACCAAAAAATAAAACGAGCTTTCGAGATAGAAGTGCGCCAGTCATTGCACCCAGGATTGTTAACGGCATGATTGTGCCAACCTTGTCTGTGTTGAATCCCCAGAAGTAAGTGAGTACAAAAATTGTTAATGCCAACATGGTTCCGGATAACGCCGAAAATATTATGCCTGCGCCCACAAGCCGTCGTGAGGCGTCAAGTGACAAGGCTTCTCTAACCTCATTAAAAATTCGCATTAGGCTTAAACGCGCAGTGCCTTCTTTGACTTTAGGCAGTCTGGGGATTTCCGAGTGTGTGCCTGCTGCAGACAGTAATATCACGACAACCATAAGAATCGCGAAAGTTAGTGCAAAGGTCTGATAGGCAGCGGGATTAAGTTGCCCATTGGAATATTCCGGGGTTGCCTTGAAGAAATAAAAGAACCCACCGCCAACGACGCAAAGATATCCGAAAAGTGAAAAAAGGTTGCGTAATGATGCCAGCGAAGTCCGTTCCAGATAGTCATCAGATAACTCTGCATTCAAGGCCAGATGAGGCACAGAATAGATCGTCATGAATCCACGGGTCAGCACAGCAAATGAGGTTAACCAGGCAAACAATCCAAAGGGAGACAGACCGTCGGGAGGACAAAAAAGAAAATAGAAGCTGACCGCAAAAGGCACGGCAGCCCCGTACATAAAAGGATGTCGGCGGCCCCAGCGTGACTTGAAAGAATCTGATATCGATCCCATGATTGGGTCAGTCACGCCATCAAAGCAGAGAGCAATTAAGAGCGCGAGCCCTGCCATGGTGCCTGATAATCCCACGACTGATACGTAATAGAACAACAGAAAGATGCCAAAGGCACTATTCTTGATACCCTCCGCTTGCTGGCCTACACCAAAAGCAAGGCGAATCCGCCAACTTAACTTTTTTACCTGCACCAGTTACTTCCCGGAAACGTGTAGTCGACAGCAGCCCAGTTGACTTGGAATCTCTGCATTTGTTTCACGTTGTTTGAAGAAATTTAAGGACAGAGCCTACACGAATTATTAATGTATGGCATTATATAAAATTGCTATCACAAGTTTGTATGACGAGAGTGCGGCAATGGTTTTACTTGGGATTACCGGGAAAATTGTGGCATGAGAATTTAACTTGGTAATACCCACCGCCTGTATTCTGTGGGTGTCCTGCCTGTCACCCTTTTATAGAAGCTTGTGAAGGCGGCGTTGTCTTTGAAGTGCAGACGTTCTGCTATCGCCCCGATAGACAACTCTGAAGTGCGGATATATTGCTGAGCCAAATCTAGTCGGGCTTCGTCGTATAGTAATCGATAGCTTGATTGATTGAGTTTGAGCCGATATTGCAGGGTGCGTAGCTTCATGTTCATGGCATTGGCTACCTCAAATGCAGTGCAGCTGTCCGTGTTGATAAGCAGTCGGATCATACGGTCTACCCGCAAAACGAAAGGCAAGCCATAACCTATACCGGCGCCGAGTTCGTGCTCGATAACCTGTCGACCGTGAATGGCGTCATTAGCCAGTGTGTGTTCGAAATCTCTCTGGTTTATGTGGATTGCATTTACATCTTGATTGAAATAGAGGTTGTCGCCGCATAAAAGTTGCAGCGGCGCAATTTGATCTGGCTGTGTGCAGCGAAGCTGTACATAGTCCGGGCGCCATCTATTCCCTAGCATTCTACGTAATTCGTAGATACAAAGTGCAAGCCAATGATCAATGACCTGCTCGAAGTGTGTGTGTACCGGTCTTTTCTCTCGTGGCGCTAGCTTCAGTTTCCTTATCTCGAGACTGAGTGAGATGCCACGCTTCTGCCGGTCGATGTAGACCGATTGACCTGAGGCGTGAAGTTCTATATTGGCGGCGAATACCTCTAGGGCTTCACCAACGGTTTTGGCATTGCGCATCAGTAGCCAGATGGGGCCAAGCATGTCCAATCCTTGCAGTTGCGCCAGCTTGAGGGTGAAGAAACGATCGTTGCACCTTTGGGCGCACTCCTCAAATAGATCGCTGACGGCAAGCTGGCTAATCAAGATATCCGGGTTGTAAAGCGCTTCAATCTTTAGGCCAATGCGCTGGCAAATGAGCTCTGGGTCCTGGCCATAGGTTTCGACTAAACGTGCTGTACCATCGATTACGCGGCTGGGAACCAGCTTGGCCATAGACTTATTTTCGAAGACATTCGTCTGCGCAATATAACAAACTTATTGCGCATTAGCACAAATACTAGCGCTTTTATCCGATAACCTGCGTTTTCACTTGAATCCCAATCTATCCATCTTCTCTCAGAACAGAAAAGTGACCGATGGCTGAACAGGGTTAAATGACATCAACCAAGAGGCATGAAACGTGACCAAGAAGAACAGATTAAAGAGTCCGGCAATAGCTGTCAGGAGTTTGAGTCTCCTTATGGCATTAACCATTCCGCATGTCGCCGCGGAGGATCGAGTGTTGGAGGAAATGATAGTAACTGCGCAAAAGCGTAGCCAAGGATTGCAGGATGTACCTATTGCCGTCACGTTAATCAGTGGCGAGAAAATTATCGAAGCGGGTATTTTGGGTCTTGAAGACCTGACAACTTACGTACCGAATGTGAACATGGTCCAAAATCCTGGTGGCGGAAGCCCTAGTGCGATCACTGTGCGTGGAATCGGCTCCGGCAATAACGCAGGGTTTGAACAATCGGTGGGCATGTTTATCGACGGTGTTTATGCCGGGCGTTCACGCCAGTTCCTGGTGCCTTTTTTGGACATCGGTACGGTGGAAGTTTTGAAAGGGCCACAAGGTGCACTGTTCGGCAAGAATACCGTCGCTGGTGCAATGATCATTAATTCGGCGCGGCCGACTGATACCTTTGAAGCTGAATTACGCGGCCGCCATGAAGCTGAATACAGCTCTCGGGAATATGTCGGCATGGTTTCTGGTCCTCTCACGGATACGGTTCGTGGCCGCCTCGCGGCTACCTACCAGGATTTCGGCGGTTATATGGACAATCTGGTCAGTAATGCTGAAGATCCGGAAATAGAAAACCAGTCAATTCGGGCGAGTCTGGAATGGGATATTACGGACAATGTGAGTGCCTATGCCAAAGTTGATTATGCTGAACAGGGAACGACCGGGTCTAATACTCAGTTTACCGACACCGGCGGATTATTTCGGGGTCTAGTGCCCCATGCTGCAGTCATCACGCCGTTAGAAGATGGTGTCTTCGACGATAAAACTACCCTTGATGGATTCAATGACGAGTTTTCTGATACCGAATCGTTGAATGTGATCGTGCAAGTGGATTGGGATTTTGAGAGTGGCGTTACGTTAACCTCAATCACTGGTTACAGTGAATATGATGTGAAATCGTTGATGGATGGCGATACCTCCGATTTACGCTTGTTTGAAGCGCTCTCGGATGAAGAATTCGAGCAAGTGAATCAGGAATTCCGCCTGGCATCACCCGGCGGTGAAACACTGGATTACATCGTTGGTGTATATCTGGAATCGCAGGACCTGAAAAGCATAAATTCAGTTGATATTAGTTTGCTGCCGCTAGCTAGCTTCGGCGTTCCGCCCGCGCAAATCACTGTGAACCCTCCCTTCGAACAAGAATCGGATACTCAAGCAATCTTTGGTGAGATGACCTGGAATTTTACTGATGACTGGTCCTTCACAGGAGGTCTGCGTTACGAAAAGTCTGAAAAAGAGGGATCTTTGGCGAATATAATTTCAGATTTTGGCGGCACCGAGCAGACGACAAACCCATTC
>CBFHOH010000008.1:11975-17247 GCA_965657335.1 Candidatus Azotimanducaceae bacterium | reverse complement strand
ATTCTAGGTGTTGCTGGCGGTTTACTGCAATTTTTCCCAGGTCAACTTGAGGATGATCGAAGCACCAATAATTTGTCGTACACCGCCAACGTTTCCTGGAATTATTCGGATGATGGTATGGCTTATCTGCGTTATGCACGTGGTTACAAGAGCGGTGGCTTTAATCCCAGTAACAAATCACTTGATGCGGATATCTTTGAATACGACGATGAAGAAGTAAATAGTATTGAACTTGGCGCCAAACTAACTCTGTTGGATGGCGTAGCCAGTTTGAACCTGGCGCTGTTCCATACCGAGATGAGTAATTTGCAGGTCAGTTCATTTGTTGATAGCGGTTTCATTGTTGGCAACGCCGCCGAATCAACTAGCAAGGGTTTCGAAGCAGAAGGTCGCTGGATAGCGACTGAATATTTGGACTTTAGCTTATCGCTTGGTTATTTGGATTCAATCTACGACGATTTTCCTGGGGCGCCCTGCACCATTACTCAGCTATCCTCGGCTGACCCGGTTGCCTCCGGTTGCATAGGTTATACACCGGAAAACCCCGGTCTTGGTTTAACGAATCAGAAGGGCGAGACGGCTGGCCGCTCACCGGAGTGGACCAGCACCTTCGCCGCCAATTTTCATTACCCCATAGGTAAATCGTTGGTATTCAAGGGGAGCCTCGATTTGTTGTACGAAGATGAGTTAAACGAAAAGGCAAGCCCGAATTACCAGGGTTCTTATCATAAGATTAACGCGCGCCTGGCCTTGGCCAACGCAGCTGATACATGGGAAATCGCCCTGGTTGGGAAAAACCTCAACGACGAAGCAACCTACGCTGGTGGCTTTGGTGCCGGATTTTTTACTGGTTCATGGGTTAAAAGTCGGCTGCCACCACGCACTGTGGCGCTTGATTTCACCTACCGATTTCAGTAGCCCTAGATAAATTTACCAGAGGCATCCAACTGGAATGGTGAAGCCTAGATTGGTTATGAGTTTCAAGCCCCCCTATTTGGCGCAGATTACCCAATCTGCGCCTTTATTCGTATTAGTTAGGACGAGCAGAATCTGGCTTTCATTTTTCCACCTTAGGTCTACTGAAATCTCGCCAATTTTTAGCTATACATATTCACAAATGGACTATCTGTCATGACAGACAAACACATCCTTTATGGCATGTCGGCATCGCTTTACACCGGTAAGGTGCGTGCCTATTTGAGGCAGCAGGGAATAGCATTCATCGAGCGAGGTGCGGGTAACCCTCATTTCAGCAATGATGTGATGCCTGTCATCGGCCGATTTATCATGCCCGTTGTCCAGACTCCAGAGGGCAAAATCATTCAGGATGGTACGGTTATCCTCGATCACTTTGAGGCGGGCAATCTTGGGAAAAGATCAATCCAGCCGGAAAATCAGACTTTGCGGGCGCTTTCATACCTGTTTGAATTGTTTGGTGGCGAGGGTCTGCTTAGACCCGCGATGCACTACCGATGGAACTTTGATTCGGATAATCTGGCGTTTTTAATAAGCTCCTTCAAGGATGTGTTCCCCCCTAGCTTAAATGACGAGGAAACAGAGCTGGCATTTTTGCACGCCAGCGGCAGGATGCGACAGGCTGCGGTCAACTTTGGCGTGGTACCTGAGACGTTCGAGATCATTGAGTCAAATTACCGGGATTTCTTGCTTCGGTTCAATCGTCACCTGGGTGAGTCATCTTTCCTGCTCGGCGGACATGCAACGATAGGTGATTTCGGTTTGTTTAACGCTCTTTATGCTCACCTCGCACGCGACCCACATCCGGCATTGCTAATGAAGAACGTGGCGCCGCGCGTCTATGCATGGGTCGAGCGAATGAATGGACCTGAAGAATTCCAGGACCATACTGTTAACCGACAAGGCTCGGAGCTATTTGGTCATGACGAAGTTCCGGAGAGTCTGCTGGATATGATGCGATATGTACGTGATGAGTATCTACCGGAAATAACCGCTCACATAGAGTTTACTAACAGTTGGCTTGCGGCGCGGCCAGAGATAGAGCCGGGTACGCCTTGTGCTATTCCACTTGGTGCAAATGAAAAGTCCAGACGGTTCATTGGGCGTGCGGGGTTTAATTATCGCGGTGTGGAAATCGAAACGATGGTGATGCCT
Source organism: Candidatus Azotimanducaceae bacterium (assembly GCA_965657335.1). Taxonomy (GTDB): domain Bacteria; phylum Pseudomonadota; class Gammaproteobacteria; order Pseudomonadales; family Azotimanducaceae; genus UBA4582. The sequence goes on along the minus strand of CBFHOH010000008.1, from coordinate 15,117 downwards.
TATCGCTTCTTCTTACTGCAGCGATTGCAGGATTGTTTTGATGAAGCTGGGGCTGATGATCAAACGGCAATTCGAAAGCTATTTCATCAGACGGGTTTAGAGCCACTTCTGGACATGAGAACGCATCGCAGGGTTGACCGCGAAAATCATCTAGAAGTATGGGGAGAACGTAATGAAAATTAGAAAAACACCGGATGAATGTTTCGACAATCTACCGGATTATCCATTTAAACCCCACTACGTTGAGCTTGACGATTTTGAGGGTGGCACCCTCAACATGCATTACGTGGATGAAGGCCCCCAAGATGGCACACCTGTCGTGATGATTCATGGCAACCCGACCTGGTCTTTTATGTGGCGGAAATTGATTCCTTATCTAGCCGATGCGGGGTTTAGAGCGATAGCCATAGATCTTATTGGCATGGGGCGTTCAGATAAGCCGACCGAGATGCAAGACTACACAATCCTTCGACATGAAAAGTGGGTTGAAAGTGCCCTATGGGACAAGCTCGCTTTAGAGTCTGCCCATATCATATTGCATGATTGGGGTGGCATCGTCGGTTTGCGTGCTATTGCGAATCACCTGGATAGCGTCAAGAGCATCATTATGTCGAACACAGGGTTTCCGGTGTTAGATCCAGATGCACCCATCACAAAAATGGCAAGACCGGGCGCAGGAATGCTTCGGGCATTTCAGTTGTACGTGAGGTTTGACAGAAATTGGCGGCATTGGAGGATGCTGTCAGCAATGGTTAAACGCAGCATGCCAAAAGAGGACGTTGCCGGATTTGCGGCACCGTATCCCGGCAAGGAATACCTGACAGGCAATCGCCAGTTTACGCAGATGTTACCGACTCGAAACGATAACCCCATTCTCAGGGAGAACTGGCATGCGCTACAGAAGTTAAAGCGGTTTGAGAGGCCATTTCTTTGTCTCTTCTCAGATAAGGACCAGATTGCACCTAAAGGTCATCGATCTGTAAGGCCAGCCATTCCCGGAGCAGAAGCGATTGAGCCAATCATTCTAAAAGGCGGCAGCCACTTCCTGTTAGAAGACATTCCCGAGGAATACGCCAGCGAAGCCGTCAAGTTCCTAACAAACATAGACTAACTGATTGAGAATAATATGCCGACGCAATACAAGATGACCCGTTTCGTTGATCCGAATGAAACCGGCAGTATCTGGAAGAGAACCGAAGAACCATTGCCTGAACTGGGTGATGGCCAGATCAAAGTGCGATTAGACTGGGTTTCCATTGATCCTGGCATGATGGGTTGGGTTACCAACAAAAGAAGTTATATGCCACCGGTTCAGCCGGGCACCGTGATGCGTGCGTTTGGCGTGGGTGAGGTGACTGAATCTAAGTCGTTAACACTTAAGGTTGGTGACGTTGTCACGGGTTTTACGGGTGTGCAGACGGAAGGGGTTTTTCCAGACAAGGCATTACGAAAAATAGACATATCCATTGCGCCTGCACACGAATACCTGAGTGGCCTCGGCATGACAGGGTATACAGCGTATTTCGGCATGATGGATATTGGACAGCCTAAAGAAGGGCAGACGGTTGTTGTTTCTGCCGCCAGTGGCGCGGTCGGTTCAATTGCAGCGCAACTCGCTCGTAATGTGGGAGCGCGGGTTATCGGCATTGCCGGCGGCGCAGAGAAATCTGCCTACCTGCGAGACACGCTAAAGCTGGCTGGAACGATTGATTACAAAACAGGAGATGTTGATAAACAGATGCGTGAACTCGCTCCTGATGGCATTGATATCTACTTTGACAATGTCGGAGGCGTGATTCTCGATGCCGCGCTACGACAGATTAACTATCAAGGTACCATCGTGCTCTGTGGTGGTATTTCTCAGTACGACAATATGTATGAAGCCACAGGTCCCAAAGAATACTTGCAGATGGTGATGCAAAGTGTCCGCATGCAGGGGTTTACCATGCGCGATTACATGCATCGAGTCCCGGAAGCGATTGAGCATCTTTATAAAGCCCGCGCTGAAGGCAACTTGATTTTTCGGGAACATGTGCTGGAAGGTATCGAAAAATTCCCTGAAGCTTTCAATATGTTGTTTGCAGGAGAAAACCACGGCAAGCTGTTGCTGAAATTGTAAAGCAGCTGCTTTTTTCAACCTGCCAGGTGCAAAACACAAGGAGAAACACATGGACAATTCTGAAATCTGGGTTGACCGAAAAGATTTTAAAGACACAACGATTGTCACCACCGAATTGGGTCGCCTGGTCGATGGCGACATTCGAGTACGCATCGATAAGTTTGGATTAACCGCGAACAATGTAGGTTATGCGCTCTCTGGCGACATGATCGGCTACTGGCGGTATTTCCCTGCTGATGGGCGCCGGGGTAAGGTGCCTGCATGGGGTATTGCCGAGGTGATTGAATCCAAAAGCGCGGACATAGAGCCAGGCGAACGACTCTATGGTTTTTTCCCCATGGCAAGTCACCTGGACCTGACCCCTGGCAATATTAAGGCTGGCACCTTTGAAGATGTGGCAACGCATCGTCAACCGTTGCCAGAACTGTATAACGAATATCACCGCACTCGTGCTGAACCTGAATATCTCAAAGCTCTGGAAGATGAGCGATGCCTGTTGTTTCCACTATTTATGACATCGTTTGTATTGGGCGATTATCTGGACAACAACAATTTCTTTGGCGCAGATCAAATCATCATAGGGTCTGTATCGTCGAAAACAGGTCTCGGTCTGGCAGCTGTACTTAAAGAAGTTGTTGGCTATTCAGGCAAGGTCATCGGACTCACGTCACCGGCGAACGCTGAGTTTGTTGAGCGTCTGGGCGATTGTGATGAGATAATCAGCTATGGAAACGAAAGCGAGATTAACAACGATCGGAAAAGTGTGCTGGTTGATATGTCTGGCAGTGGCGAGATGGTGCGCAACGTCCATCACAGACTTAATGATAATGTTGTACAAAGTATGGGTGTTGGTGCAACCCATTGGGATGAAGATCGATCCCAGGCTTCTTTGCCAGGTGCGAAGCCTGAGTTTTTCTTCGCTCCGGGTCATATTGCCAAGCGTAACCAGGATTGGGGACACGGTGTCATATTTGAAAAAGCCAACGCTTCGAGCGCCCGAATTGCCCGTAAAATCAAGGACCA
>CBFHOH010000008.1:0-11875 GCA_965657335.1 Candidatus Azotimanducaceae bacterium | reverse complement strand
CAGGATTGGGGACACGGTGTCATATTTGAAAAAGCCAACGCTTCGAGCGCCCGAATTGCCCGTAAAATCAAGGACCAGATAAAAATTGAATACTTCAACGGTGCCGCCAATGTAGGTGAGATTTGGAAAGACATGCTGGAGAATAAAGTGCCAGGCAGCACTGGTGTCATGGCTTGTCTTGTTGAATAGTTCGAAAGCTGAAAAAACTTAACGAGAGGTTCTACATGCAAGAGCAATTGGGACATAAAATTAGTAGTAAGAGAGCTTGGAAAACGGCAGACCTTAATCAATACGCAGCATGGAAAGTGGTCTTTTCAACGATAGAATTTGAGCAATTGGAAAATGCGGCCACTGGCTTGCCTGCTGATAGGCGTGATTGGCTAACGATTTCAAAACACGAATTGAATGCGCCTGAATTAGTCGATCGAATAGATGCCGTCGCAGCGGAGATAAACTCGGGATATGGTTTTGCCAAAATTAGCGGGTTGGATATTTCGGAATATGATCAAGGTATGATTAATCGTATCTACTGGGTCATAGCTATCTGCCTTGGCGATGTTGTCGCACAAAATGCAAAAGGTGAAATGATAGGTGCGGTAACTGATCTGATCGGTGGCGCTGAAAGGGGTACTGATGACCGAGGATATACCAGTAGTGATGAATTGCGCTTTCATTGCGATGGTGGCGGTGTATCTTCTTTGTTTTGTGTTAGACAAGCGCCTTCAGGCGGTGAAAATGCCGTTGTGAGTTTGCTTAGCATTTATAACGAAATTCTGGAGAATCATCCGCAACATCTCGAAGTGCTTCACCGGGGCTTCCCTCTTTACCAACGAAAAGAAGAAGGGGATGGCCGTGAGAAAGGCTCAGTTTCGAGAATGAGAATTCCCACATTTACAGAGAAAGAAGGTCGTATGACAGCTTGGCTGAATTTGAAATTGGCCGAGCTAGCAAGCGAAGTGTCGAATAGCCCTTATTCGGATGCAGAATCAAAAGCCCTGAAAGCTGTAGAGGAAATCGCCGAGAGAGATGAATTCAAATTCTCATTTAGATTAGCACCTGGCGATATGATTATTTTTAACAATTTTTCGATGATGCACAAACGTTCGGCTTTTCAAGATGAGCCCGACCCGGATAAGCGGCGTTTGATGTTGCGGTTATGGCTAAATCTTCATTGTGCAGATATGCCTGCCCCTGAAGTCGCCATGTTAAGAACTGGGTTCCCGCATGCGGCACCGATAATCACAGCAGAGTAATGAGTTCAACATCAAAGTAAGTCAACGTTGGGAGTAGTGGCAGATTCATGCTCCAATAATAAATAGTCTCGAATGACCAGGAAATGATGAGTGAATAAAGTAGCAAAAATATTTGGCTGGGGACTGTTTTCACTTGCGTCACTTATTGCTTTGGGTGCCATTGGTTATGTTTGGTATCTTGGCCAACAATCGAATCGAAACTTGGCACTACTCGGTGATGCGGCGCCGATATTAAAGCACGGCGATTATCGCTATCGAGATCTAAACAAAAATGGCGAGTTAGATCCCTACGAAGATACTCGCCTTACTGTCAATGAACGAACAGAGAACCTGCTTGGGCAAATGACGTTGCTTGAAAAAACCGGCACGATGTTTATTGATGTCATCGCTGTAGACCCTGAGGGTGAATTGGCAGAGAGCCCATATTTTGGCGATATGTTTAGTTTCATCGCCCTTCAAAATAGTGAGTTTCTTGCTGTAAAGAAGATGAACCACTTTAATGTCGTTAGAATGCATGACCCGAAAGCGATGGCAAAATGGCAAAATACCATACAGAAAACAGCGGAGAGAACACGGTTAGGCATCCCGGTGACGCTTGCGACTGATCCGAGACATGGTTTTGGTGGCAATCCTATCACCAACATGCCCGCTGAGGATTTCTCACTTTGGCCAGAAACGCTTGGACTGGCAGCGACCCGCGATCCGGCTCTGGTTGAAGAGTTTGGCCAAATGGCAGCTCAAGAGTATCTAAGTGTTGGCTTTAGGCTTGCTCTCCATCCCATGGCTGATCTTGCGACAGAGCCAAGATGGGCAAGGGCGTCCGGTACATTTGGTGAAGATGCACACTTGAGCGCTACCATGACGGCTGCCTATATTAGAGGGTTTCAGGGCAGAGTGTTAGGCCAGAGCAGTGTTGCGACGATGGTCAAACATTTCTCGGGTGCTGGTCCGCAAAAAGATGGGGAAGATGCTCACTTTGGTTATGGCAAGGAGCAAGTTTATCCCGGTAACCAATTTGACTACCATTTGATTCCATTTGAGCAGGGCGCTTTTCCGGCAGGAACGGCACAAGTTATGCCCTACTATGGGATTCCTGTTGGCCAAACCACTGAAGATGTTGGCTTTGCTTTCAACAAAGCCATTATCACAGATATGTTGCGTGGCAGATTCGGCTTTGACGGTGTGGTGTGTTCTGACTGGGGATTGATTTCTGATATCAAAATATTCTCCAAGGTTATCAAACCCGCCTCTGCCTGGGGAGTTGAACATCTTACGCCTGAAGAACGTATGACAAAGTTGATTGAAGCCGGTATTGATCAGTTTGGTGGGGAACGCATCCCTGAAATGCTTGTGGCGCTTGTTGATACTGGCCAGATTAGTCAATCAAGGCTTGATGTCTCGGTAAGACGTTTATTGCGTGACAAGTTTCGCCTTGGGTTGTTTGATGACCCCTATGTCGATGTAAGTAAAGCGGCGGAGATAGCAGGAAATGAAAGCTTCATGGCAGCCGGTAAAATAGCGCAACGAAAATCTCTTGTTCTCTTAAAAAACGGAAATGAGGGAAAAAATGTTTTGCCTCTGTCGGGTAGGCTAAAAATCTACCTTGAAAATGTTGACCCTGAGATCGCTGTAAAATTTGGTGATGTAGTCTCTGATCCAACCCAGGCTGATATAGCTATAATTCGCCTGCACGCTCCCTACTATCCGCACGAAGGGGTGCTGAATAATTTTTTTCATTCTGGCGACCTCGACTTTAAGGGAGAAGAAAAAGCACGAATTTTAAAGTTGCTAAAAACGCTGCCGACCATCGTTGATATTTATCTCGATAGGGCAGCAGTTATACCAGACATAACAAAAAACAGTGCAGCTCTGGTTGCAAACTTTGGTGCTACTGATGAAGTCTTGTTGGAGATGATTTGGGGTGAATTTAGTCCTACAGGTAAATTACCCTTTGAGCTGCCTTCATCGATGATCGCAGTGCAAGCTCAAAAGGAAGATGTCCCTTATGATAGTGCCTCACCTCTCTTTGCCTTTGACTTTGGTCTTAGCTATACAAATAGGGAATTGATCCACTGAGGGTAAAAGCAGTACGAGCATCCCCAGCTTGAAAAAACCTGGCAAAATATATGGCAATATTTACCTATGATCCTATGAGAGCAATATGACTAAAATACCAGAAATCAACTTCATGATTGACTGCCACAAACCCCACGCAGAGGTGATGGAGTTAAGCTCAAAGACTGTCTGGCAATCTCGATTTCCCATGACAAGTGAAGCTTTGGAAAACCTTAGTTTACCAGCTGGTTTCATCGCTGTGGGTGTTGGCACTGCCGTAATGGATGTGCACTATTTTAGACGCTCGCCCGGTAATGCTGAAGATAGCTCTGTTTCCGAACGCGACATTAGTGGGCATCAGTTTATTCATTGTGCCAATCCACCGGCGCTTGGGGCAGAAACGCCAATACCTGGCGGCCCCCAACTTCTCAAAGTAGACAAGCATCATTCCCTGATTTTCATGCCGGATCGCAAGGTTGACGTCCTTTGCTTGCCTGATGGCAAAGAGTACATTCAGGTAATCTCTGCTAGCCCCGAAGGTGGCGGCATAATGCAAAAAGGATCGGTGCAGCAAGAGTCAGCGTCTTCGAGCGAGGCTGAATTGCCCGAAGGCTGGCATCTGCGCACTATGACTTTCCAGACCAAGACGACGATTCACTTACCTAACCCTACCGCATGCTGGTTTTTTGCTAACGGTGCTAGCTTTCAAGGCGTTGTGGAGCTGTTGTGAGCGAGGCACCTGATTGCGTTCAGAAAAAAGTTTGTTCGATTTCAGAGAATACTCAATAGCAAGCTATGAACGACTGAAGTTAAAGCTGTTTCGAGGCGGTTTTAGTTTGTTTCGAGACAGGCGCGCTTAGCATCCCCTCCAAGGCATCGAGTACGCTCGTCAGAAAAAATTCTGCTTTGGGCCCGCTCATGGGCGATTTTTGTTGGAAGTGACTGCCCATGGCGGCGCTGCAGGTTCTGATGGCGAGATCCATCCTTGCGGCGTAAGTCTTGTCTCCGAGGTGGGGTAGTGCTTCTCTCAATAAGGTGCCCAGTTGAGCGCCACTCTCTCCACCACCGCCAATTTTGTTAGCTGCATCCAGTGCGGAATAGCGGGATGTTACGATTTCAAAGCTGAACGCCATGACGTAGTTTCGGTACTTTGTGTCGGATCTGGCGAGCAAAAAGCTGGGTAGAATCATGAGTTCGCAAAGATCGCGCAGTTTTACCATCCGCTTGCTACGCTCCAATTCAGCGATCATCTCGGCTCGCTTTGTTTGAACTTGTTTGCGACGGCGCGTATGAATTGCGTCTAACAAACCTTTAAGGTTCTGAAAATGGTACTGGAGAGCTGAAGGGTTTTTCTGGCCGGCTTCAATCACAATGTCTTTAAGCGTCACGTGGTGTGCACCGTGCTGCGCGATCAGTTTCTCTGCAGCTTCCATCAGCGCAATTTGGGTTGTTTCACTTCTCGGTTGGCGGCTATTTGGTGTTCGTGAGCTTGGTTGTTTTGTCTGCATACGTTAATTGTAAACGTGCTTGCAGGCAGAATACAGCGGTAAAGAACCGATAGTGAGCGAGGCTTGGTCCAACTATTGGATTCGATTGGCTATCAAATAATGCATGACATTATTAATGTTTTCCGTCACTATTGCGTTGCTCGATTTGGCTTCTCTCATTCAGCCTTAGGAGAATCGTTTAAATGGCATGGAAGATTTGGATCTGGGTACCCGTATTGTACGTCCTGTTTGCGGCTTGGTATTTCAACTGGCAAGGGCCTCTAGGTGTTGAAGAGATTGATAGGCTTATGCTCGATTTTGACAGGCTCGAAGGTAGCAAGCACACCGACGCGGTAACTTTTCGGAAATTTCTTGAGGAAGATGACGGTGGTGAATTTGTGATGCTGAATCTTGTACAAATGAAAACTGGTGAAGTTGCACATCCAGTAACGGGAGAGCCCATGAGCGCGAGTGACCTAATAGGAGAATATTTCGGACCGTTTGCGGTTTCGCTAATCAAGCGGGGTGGCCATCCGGTTTTCCAGGCGAGAACTATAGGCAGCAACATTGATAGCTGGAACGCTGATCATAATGTCGGATTTGGCGTGACAGCGATGATGCGCTACAAGAGTCGCAGGGATATTGTCGAGCTTATCCTCGATCCTGCGTTTGCTGATGCGCACATCTACAAGCTTGCCGCGATAGAGAGAACGATCTCTTACCCAACTCGCTTCATGATGAGTATCGCACTGCAACCGCCCATTGCCGTGCTGGTGGTGTTGATTCTGTTGGCTTCACTTGTGCAGAACTTGAGTTTTTTGATTAGACCTTAGCCTCTTCAATTGGAGAATATTTATGGATGCGATTAGAACGCCCGAAGAACGATTTGGAAATCTGAAGGACTACCCTTTTGATGCCCACTATATTGACGTGCCCGCCGGTGATGGTTCGAACCTCCGTATGCATTATCTTGATGAGGGGCAGGGTGAGCTGATTCTTTGCATGCATGGCCAGCCAAGTTGGTCTTACTTGTATCGTAAAATGATCCCACTCCTCGTTGAGGCTGGTTATCGAGTAGTCGCGCCTGATCTCATCGGCTTTGGCAAGTCAGATAAACTGGTAACCCGCAGCGACTACACCTATGCCAATCACGTCTTCTGGATGAAAGGGTTCATCGAAGCGCTTGATCTACGTAACATGACCATTATCGGACAGGACTGGGGTAGCCTAATTGGTTTTCGACTGGTGGCTGAAAACGTCGATCGGTTCGCCCGTGTTGTTGCATCTAACGGCGCGCTACCTGATGCGACGGGAATACCTGATGAGATGTCGCCTCGCTTAAATGATATGTTAGCGGCTACACCTGCCTTACCTGTTGAGGAGATGTTCGCAAAACTATCAGGGCCGATGGAAGATAGACCACAATTTATGTACTGGGTGCGTCATACGGATGAGCATCCGGATTTCCATCCAGCTGAAGTGATGAAGCTATCGCTCAATCACTGCGATGATGATGAATATCGCGCCTGGGCAGCGCCTTTTCCCTCAGAGGAGTACATGGCGGGTGCCCGCCAGTTTCCCTCACTGGTTCCGATTGGCCCTGATAATCCCGCTGTGCCTGCAAATCGTGCCGCTTGGAAAGTACTCGAGCAGTTCGAAAAGCCATGGATTACAGCGTACGGAGATTCTGACCCGGTAACGAAAGGAGGTGAACAGCGATTTATTGATTCAGTGCCAGGCGCTAAGGGGCAAGCCCACGTCATCATTGAAGGGGCAGGGCACTTTATCCAAGACGATGCAGGGAAAGAACTGGCACAAGTTGTCATCGACTTTGTTAGGGCCAACCCACGATGAACAAGATAATCGGCATTGTTTGTGTAGCAACCCTCATCGTTGGTATTGGTTGGCTTAATCGGATTGATATGCTCTTAATGGTGGTGAAGTTCCAGAGCGATCGAGAGTTTGAGATTGAACCGGCGAGGGAATTGGCCTGGCAGCAGGGACCTGAGACGCCAGCTTCTGACCAACGACCACCGAATATCGTATTCATACTTGCGGACGACATGGGCTACAACGATATCTCCACGTTTGGTGGAGGCATAGCGGATGGCAAAGTAAAGACACCCAATATCGATCAACTCGCCGCCGACGGCGCAGTGTTTGAGCAATCTTACGCCGGTAATGCGACCTGTGCGCCTTCTCGAGCGATGTTGATGACGGGGCGGTATCCTACAAGAACAGGATTTGAATTTACGCCCACGCCCTCTGGTTTCGGGCCGATGGTGGCTATGATCGGCAGTAGTTTGGATAACGGCCTGCCGCCCTATAAATTCAATGATGAGCTGGCAGAGACTGGGTTACCTTATGAGGGGCAGGGCCTGCTGCCTTCCGAGGTAACGGTTGCCGAGGTTCTGAGAGAAAAAGGCTACTACACAGCGCATATTGGTAAATGGCATCTTGGCCAGGGTGAGGGACAGGCACCTAACGATCAGGGCTTTGATGACAGTCTGCTGATGTCTAGTGCGCTTTATTTACCCGAAGATGATCCGAATGTGGTTAACGCGAAATTGGATTTCGATCCCATTGATCAGTTTTTGTGGTCACGGCTGAGTTATGCCAATTCATTCAACAATGCCGGAGAAAAACGGTTTGAGCCAGGTGGATATCTGACAGATTATTGGACTGACGAAGCGGTTAAGGTGATACGGAACAATAAATCGCGACCTTTCTTCTTATATCTTGCCCACTGGGGTATTCACACACCGCTTCAGGCAACGCGAGAAGATTATGAAGCTGTAGGTGATATTAAACCGCACCGCCTCCGGGTTTATGCGGCGATGATGCGCGCGCTGGATCGGAGTGTCGGGCAGATTAATGATACGCTGATCGAGGAAGGTTTAGCCGATAACACAATCGTTGTGTTTTCTTCGGATAATGGTGGCGCCGGGTATATTGGACTACCTAGTGTCAACCAACCGTTCAGAGGCTGGAAACTAACAAACTTTGAAGGTGGGCTTCGAGTGCCCATGTTCGTTAAGTGGCCAAAGAAAGTGGCACCTGGGACTCGAGTAAGTAATCCAGTTGCCCATATTGATTTGATGCCAACATTGGTCGCGGCGGCTGATGCTAAAATTCCGCAAGATGTGGAGCTTGATGGCGTAGATATTTTGCCTCTTGCGACAGGTGACGAGGGAGCGGCCTGGGATCGAAAGACGTTGTTTTGGCAGAGCGGTTATTACCGGGTGGTACGGCACGAGGATTGGAAACTACAAATTTCCGATAACCCCAAAAAGACCTGGCTATTCGATCTCGCTAACGATCCAACTGAGCAGAACAACCTTGCGACCAGTGAACCTGAAAAGCTGGCCGAGCTTCAAGCACTGCTTGCAGAGCACAAAGCCTCAGCGCGTGATCCTCTTTATCCGTTCGTCGCTGAAATGCCTGTTGCGGTAGATAAAACGCTGGCGACCAAGTTTGTCGAAGGCGATGAATACATCTATTGGCCTAATTAGAGAGGTAGAGGGATAGTGAAACGCGTAGTTCGTTTTTTTGTTGGCGCTGCTGCTCTGCTTGTGCTGCTTTTTGGTGTGGGCTTCTGGGTGATGTTCTTTTCTGAGCGACCACCGCTTAGAATAGATCCTGCGACCCTGGGTGGGGATGGCAGCACGCTCAATTACTGCGAGATGCCTGTGCTCGATGGCAGCGGCAAATTGGCGGCCGAGATACCGAAAGGCAATACGCCGGGTTGTAGCTACGATCATTTCCCGCTGCCTGTTCTGGCTGAATGTACCGAGCCGTTGCCTGAGGGTGCGGATGATATCCGCGGCCTTTGGGTGGGCGTTGAGGGTGGTCACACAGGGCACGTCGAGCGTGTTGAGCAATGCGGCTCAAGGGTCGTCGTCACCGCTTCTGGCATTATTCATGATGGTGGGCCTAACAGCACCGGTGGATTGACTTCGAACGATACCGAAGGTCAGGTGTTGTTTGTTATTGGTGAACGGGAATATTGTCCAAGAACGTCCGCGAGCATGATTTGGAATGATGGTGTGTTGGATTTTCACGTGTTTGGTTGGGGGCCTGTTGTCGTGCGCCGATATATGGATCGTGAACAACTCATCTGGGAATACGCGGATGGTTCAATCACGAGAATGGATCGCCTCTGTCAGCTACCGGAAGAACATAAGTACCCCAAACCCCGGGGTTCGAGGATTCAATTAGGATGGAATTAAGATGAAAAGAAAATTACTGATCTCGTTTGGTGTCGTTGCGTCATTGATGGCTATTACTGCGCTCGCACTACCAACAATATTGCACACGGCGGGGCTACACCCTGAATTTCAGGGAGAGATAGCGGGGCCGTTGCCGGGAAGGCGGGCGCTGATCATCACGACAAGCCATGATGTGTTGTCAGCGCCCGGTGAGACGACAGGCGATGAAACGGGCGTGATGGCGTCAGAGCTAACCCATCCTTACTACAGTTTTCTGCAGTCTGGTCTTGAGATTGATGTCGCGAGCATCAAAGGTGGGCAGGTTCCCGTTGATCCACAGACGCTCAATTTTGTTGTCAGAACACCCGAGGACGAACGTTACATGGACGATGCTGTCTTGCAGGCGAAGGTGACTAACTCCATTGCTGTTGCAGACGTCGATTTCACTGTCTACGACATTGTTTTCTTGTCCGGAGGTTGGGGTGCTGCTTATGATCTGGGTCAGTCAGCGGTGCTAGGAAAGAAGATAAGTGAAGCCTACTATAGTGAGAAGAAGCCGCTGATTGGTGGCGTCTGTCACGGGGTGCTTGGTCTGATTAAAGCGCTTGACAGCGAAGGTAATCTGCTGATTGCTGGACGTAAGATGACAGGCGTCACGGATAAGCAGATCAAAGAATTGGGTATTGAGGTGACACCACTGCATCCGGAAACAGAACTGCGTAAAGCCGGCGCTCGATTTGAGGCGAACAGTGCATTCCGCGACTTTTTAGCCACGCACACGGTCGTCGATGAAGAGAAGCGATTCGTCACGGGGCAGAACCAGAATTCCGGCCGTGAGACAGCGCAGGCGATGTTGGCGTTGTTGGCGGAGAGATGAACCATGTTTTCATTGGGACCGGTGATATCGATGGCCGTGTTGCGTTATCTCACGCGAGTATGAAATATGTCTGAAACATATACCCTATACGGTTCCTACGCTTCTTACTATACGGCGAAGGTACGAACCTACCTGCGGAAAAAAGGAATTCCTTTTGTGGAACGGTTACCTAGCGATCCGATGTTCCGTAATAAGGTGCGACCAGACTCTGGCAGCCACCGAATACCTCAATTGATGACGCCCGGAAGTGAAGTCATTCAGGACAGCGTTGAAATTGTCGATCGCCTTGAGCAGCGATTTCCTGATTTGCCGGCTTTTCCAGACACTCCTAGGCAAAGGGTGTTCGTGCACCTGATGGAATTGATGGCGAGCGAAGGCCTGGTGCGATTAGCGTGGCTGCATCGCTGGATGTTTGAAGAAAATTTCAGTTTCGTCAAAAAAGACTTCGGGCGATCGTTCAAGCCCCAAGGAAGTGATGAGGAACTTTTGAGGTACGGTAATTTAATCTCTGACAGAATGATGAGTTATGGCTTACCCGAATCCACAGAAGAATCAAGAAATGTGTTGGATAAGACCTATGGTGAATTGCTCTCACTGTTCGAGCTTCACTTGACTGAATACCCGTATTTTCTTGGTGGTCACCCATCTGCAGCGGACTATGCCATTATGGGGGCGATGCATGCCCATTTGGGTCGAGACCCTGCGGGGCTTAGAATGATGCAGGATCAAGCGCCTCGAACGTTTCGTTGGGTCGAGCATATGGTTGTGCCCGAGGTTCAATCACCTGAGTTTTACTTTGTGCCGGTCGAGTATCTGCACGATGATCAAGTGCCTGAAACTGCGCTCGCGATTCTTCGGTTTGTTGCCGAAAAATATGGACAGCAATTTGTACTAGGCGCTCTTGCCTTCAATCAGGCCATGGAGCGATTGATGCCCGAAACTGGCCATTGGCTCGCGCCTGAACATGATCAACCTACGTTGCCTGTGGAATCAGTTTTTTACAAGGGAGTTGAACACCAGCATGCGGCAAATGTTTATGCTGTGTGGTTGGGTCAGAGATCGCAGCGGTACTATCATTCACTGGGTCAGGCACATCAAGCTGCTGTTAATGAATTGTTTGGAGCAGGTTTGCTGTTGGATTTTATTTCCGCGCCTGTTAACCAAACACTGCTTCGCGTCGACAACCGATTCCAGATATCTGGTGAAGTTATCGATACCAATACCACAACTTGAACTGTTTCCCGTAAATGTCTGCTGCCTGAGATCAAACCGTCAGGCGCTTTAAGGACTTCTTCCGCCCGTTTGGCAAACAGTTTCTGATATCGCTGTAGACTGACCTAGAATACAACGGCAAGCACGCCCTTTTGAAAGTACTTCGAGATAGAGTGATTTGATGTTACGAAAGTGGCGGAATAGGGTTGCGCGTGGTCAGACCGGTTCTGTTAGCAACTTGTTCGCGGTCGGCGCGGCCTAGCCTTTAATGATTAACTCGTGAGTGCAATCAATGATCTTTCAGTGACTGGCTTTGCGGCGTGCCATTCGACCGTCTACGTTTTCTTGCGTCATTCGGTCTAACTTGTTGTATGGGTACTAATGTGTGCTTGCTGTCTGACAAGCACTGTGTACTATTATTCTAACTCATCTGTGGAAAACCGTGCCGACCTTGTTGATAACACTTACCGGCAATAGCTTCGAGCAGGCGGTGCCTGTGTGACAGCTAGAGCGCCGTCGTTTGTCTAAGTTTGATATGCTTGTTGAAACAACAGCATATTAAAGGTCAAAGATGGAGCGCAGAGATGGCTGACTTAACGGGTAAGGTTTACATTATCACAGGGGGCAATGGCGGTATCGGGCTCGGTATGGCTGAAGGCATCGCCATGGCCGGAGGCAGTGTTGCCATCTGGGGGCGCAATGAGTCAAAAAACCAGGAAGCTTTAGCTAGGCTAGATGCAATCGGTGTCAAAGCCGAAGCTTATGTTTGCGACGTTGGTGACG
>CBFHOH010000007.1:45382-137185 GCA_965657335.1 Candidatus Azotimanducaceae bacterium | reverse complement strand
GCACTTCCACCTGGCTCAACTACGCTTGCAGTTGAGCCCTCAGGGTTAAGGAGTCTACTGCGTGATCTTGTGAGTCAGGCTCATGTAAGCGCGGTTGATAAAGCCGGTATTATCGCCCATCGCCTTATCGTAATCGGCTGTCAATTTGGCGGCAATCACGTCCTCTAGCGTCGCACCATTCTCGATCTGCTTCACCATACGTTCTCGAATAGTGCTTAGCATATCGATATAGCCGGCAAGCCCCTTATAGTCAGAAATCGGGCCGTGTCCCGGGATTACCGTTGTGTCTTTATTGATACGGGCGAGCGTCTCCGAACAGAAATGAATGACACCATCCAGCGAGCCACCATTACCTGCATCAATAAACGGGTAGCCTGAGTTGTTATAGACATCTCCTAGATGCACAGCGTTGCTGCCTCGAAAGTATACCGCTGCGTCACCGGTCGTGTGAGCAGGACCAAAGTGCCAAAGGTCTACTGTCTGTCCATTCAGGTGAAACTGCATGTCATCACTAAAGGTGATGTCTGGCCAAGCGCTCTCAGGATAGGCTTTCTGGTTGTAAGCAGCCACGACAAGGTTGATAACGTGATCTTCCTTCATCATTTCACGCGAGTTCTTGTGTGCCACCAGCCAAGTGCCTTCTGGGCCAAGCGCTAGATTGCCCTCTGCATGGTCGAAGTGCCAGTGAGTCGTTACGGCAAAATCCACGCTTTTACCACCCAGTTTGCCAATCGCTTGTTTGATTTTAGGCATGAGTACCGGGAATTGGTCATCGACGATGAACACACCGTCTTCACCAGTGCTCACGCCGATGTTACCGCCAGCGCCAAACAACACGGCTAAACCGTCATCCAGCTTCTGAGTTGTAATATCGGTGGAATTAAGATCCCAGCCGAATTCTGACATTAAACTATCGAGGTCGATTGGCTCGGGTCGCGCGGGGCCGCTATGACCAAATGCATTAATAGAGGCCGTAAGCGCTAGCAGTATAAGAAAACGTTTCATGAGACTATCCTTCTTGTAGTTGTGCTTTGTGAGTGGTTCAGATCATAGTCTTTCCGGGGCTTGAGGAAGTTTAAACCACATTTATCTTGGATTTCAAAAAAGACGTTCATCCTGTGATTTATCTTGAAAGGCTGATCACTTTGTTTTGGTAAGCTTGTGGACCTTATTATTACCCAATCTTGCTAGAGCTCCAAATCCCCTTTTTGTAGCCGTTGGGCAATAGTTCTTTTTAGTATTTCGTTAGTACCATCAGCCACATTAACAACACGCAATGCTTGCCAAGCTTCGGTCAAACCGAGTTCATTGGTGAAACCCATCGCGCCATGCGTTTGCATCGCGCAATCGACCGCACTTAAACCTTTTTGCACGGAGAAGGCTTTCGTCATTGAAAGCTCCTTCACGGCCAGCTCTCCTGCATCGAGCAACATGGCAGCATTGATCCCCATCAAATGCGCCGCGTGAAGATCAGTTGCCGCATCCGCAATCGGAAAGCTCACCCCCTGGTATTCACTAATGGGCTGACCGAAAGCCGTGCGAACCTTGGCGTAGTCTAGGGCCATTTCAATGGCCCAACGTCCGTAACCAACTGAGCGCGCCGAATTATAAATTCGGCCGAGAGAAACTCCGTAGAGTGCGGCTGCAAAACCTTTGCCGAGCTCACCGACAATTTGCCAGGGCTCAACAAACACCTCGTCTAGGGCAATTTCAGCCTCGTCGCCACCGATATGGCCGAATAGGCGAATGACCCGCTGAATCTTAAAGCCCTCACTATCCGTAGGCACCATGAAGGCTGTGATACCCGATGATGTTTTCGCAAAAACCACACAAAAGTCAGCAATCGGCGCATTGGTGGTCCAAATCTTTCGACCGGATAACCGCCAGCCATCGCCCTCTTCGACAGCTTTGGTCGCCAACATACTCGCATCAGAACCAGCATTGGGTTCAGTCAGACCGAAGCACATTGACTTTGCTCCGCTCATCAACTCGGGCAAGAAAACCGCTTTTGCTTCCTCGCTCATTTGTTCTAAGAGCTTGCTCGGACCAAAGGCCCAATGCGCGAGTGCGTATAGCATTAACCAATTTTTTGGACCGCATCGATGGAACAGGGCCTCCCAAGCGGCATAGTAAGCAAGATGTCCCAATCCCCCGCCCCCTAATGCCTCTGGCACGCACATGCCGTAAAAGCCCGCTTCCGCAGACAGCGTTCGCACTTCCGCGATCAAAGACACTAAATCAGTTGAGAAGCGACCGCTCTCGTCATACAACTTTCTTGGATCCTCGAAAAAATCTGCGTACTTTTGATGACGAGTCAGGACCTCTTTTTCTGCAAAACGGAGAATACCCTCGCGGGCAACCTCAACTTCCTCTGGCATCTTTACCGCAATCGCACTCATTTTTTGACCCCGTCATTAGTTGTTTTGACATCATGCATGAAACAGCAACGCGACAAAACCCAACGCCCTACGACCCTTAACTTGTCCACGACACCTGCTCAACCGAAGATATCGGTTTGAGTTACATTTTCTCTAAAGACGACCATGGTAAGCGTCTTCTAATATGGCCTGATACTCACCTGCCGTGAAAGCAATGGGATTGCTGCCCGCTGAAGGGTCTGCAATTGCCATTTCACCAATTTGCGTGAAGACTTCATCTTGTTCAAAAACAGATGAAAGCGCGTGCGGAATACCGATACGTTCTCTGAGCGTAACAACCCAATTCAAAAAGTCGGAAAAACTCGGCTCAACACCAATATAACCGGCTAACCTTGCAATCTTTTCATCAATAGCGCTTTGGTTAGCCTTTAGTACGAAGGGCATCAATATCGCATTAAGTAGTCCATGATGTGCGTCATACACCGCGCCCAACGGGTGCGCCAGGGCGTGCATAGCACCAAGGCCGCGTTGAAAAGCAGTTGCGCCCATTGTTGATGCTACTAGCATATTAAGGCGCGCATCTATATCGCTGCCATCTGCAACAGCCGTTTCAATATTGTGGCGTACCAAGCGAATACCCTCCAGCGCGATACCTTCTGCCATTGGATGAAAGTTCGGTGCGCACCACGCCTCTAAGCAGTGCGATAACGCGTCCATGCCGGTTGCTGCCGTAATGTGAGGCGGCAGCCCAACCGTGAGTTCCGGATCTAAAATAACGCTGGATGGCAGCATCTTAGGATGAAAGATAATAACTTTACGTTGCTCAGCTTCGTTAACGATTAATCCAGCGCGTCCAACTTCAGAGCCCGTACCTGCCGTTGTTGGTATCGCGAGCATCGGGGCAATCAGATCAGAATCGGCGTTCTTTTCATTGTCACCTACATCTTCTAGGTCCCATAAACTGCATTTTTGTCGCGCGATCAGACCGATAGCCTTGCCAGCGTCGAGGGCGGAACCACCGCCTAGCGCGACGATGCCATCATGGTCACCCGCCAGGTACTTGGCGACGCCATCTTCAATATTCTGGCCCGTGGGGTTAGGTTTGATGTGACTGAATACGGCAATTGATAAGCTTGCCTGTAAGCATATGTTCTTAATCACTTGCATCATAGGTAAAGACACGATCCCCGGGTCAGTGACCAAAAGAGGCCTGTGCATGCGAAGTTCAGCGCACAATCTAGGTAATTCTGAGATGCGCCCTGCACCGACAGTCATTTGCGTGGGGTAGTTCCAGCTTGCGTTTATCATACTTGAGAAATTCTATTCCAATTTGTGAAACCAGCGTAGAGTACCAGAGTAAATCAAACTCGCTCATAGCCTCAAGGCTTTACCTGCTGTCAGTCTAGCTCTCTATGCTTTGTGGCAGCATGGCATTTGCTTTACGTCGAAAACAGGCGAAAAAACATAGAGGCATTTTGACAGTCAGATAGTCGTAGGTAACTTGCGTAACGACACTTTAGTTACGTGGGCAGACGGCTGATTTTCAACCGTGGTCAATAATGGGTAACAGAAATAATGATAAAAGCTAGCATGGACAATCAACAAGGCGATGACACACGAAGCTTGGACGGGTAAAAGCGCTGGATCTACCCAATAGGAATTTTGATGAGCCGACTAGTTGCTAATACTGGAAGGTGTGTGTAAGTCGTCTTTCTAAATACACACAAGGCTGCGTAAATCGCATTACACACCACGTCGGCTTATCGGTAAATCACCAAAAACAGACCAGATTTAGACATTAAAAACTGATCTATTTTCGGTCACCAAGCTTAGTCTGACGACCTAACCTGGCTGATCATCAACAAGATGAAATTAGCGATAACCATACCAGCGACTGAGATCATAATATTATCGATCAACATGTTTACATGAGCCCCAACTACAGGAATCGCATCAAGAGAATTAGCGATGGTCGGAATAGCAACCGCCGCAACAGTGTAGGCCAATCTTGACAACATATCAGGCAAGGGATTCAAAAAGCCACTAACTAAACCAACAGTGACAAGTATCAGCGCCCAGTAAGGCATGATGTCTGGGACGATGGTTGCCCCCAAAGCGATTAAAACAGACAAAATAGTTAAGATTTGATTCGAGCTCATAGCACTTTCCTTATTTTTGTTATTAAGAAACCGCAACCTCAACTAACAACCTAGCATAGATTTATCGAAATCAAAAACCATTTCTCCTGTAAAAATAGGCTCTTTTTCAATCAAACAAGCTATTAAATCCGCGCACCCAATTACAGTAGGTTAGCGTTTTCGAGTATTTAGCGCGTTTTGAGTCAAAAAAAGCGGGTAGCACGCTCTATTGACAGCAGGTCACAAATGTTGGGAACCGCGTAAACTCTACGTTTACAACGATTTCTAAGCGCAAACCCTCGCTTAATCATCGCCTCAGATTGTTGTTAGAGCAATGATGAGAAAAAGTCATTTTTGCTTTGCGGCTCTGATTTCAGTAAGCACGAAGGATTATTTTCAAAGGTCAAGCAGAGGACCTATTTAGCGCTTTTCTACTTTTTTTGTTTGGAAACAGCTATAGCAAAGTCAAAACCTACCGCTCGTCGCTCAGTGGGTTTTATTTTAGTCTATAAAACAACAAAGCCTTTGCAGACAAGCACTGGCGTTAGACGACATCCTGCTTTTTCGCGCTGATCTAATCGTTAGACAGATTTGGCGGCCCGAAAATCAAGCCGGCAAGTTGATGGACTCTATAGATCCGCCATCACAACGTTTATGTTACGACTGTGCGCAGGCTGGCTACTCTTTTTTGAAATAAAGCAAACGATTTGCCGGGCGTATTACCTAACAACGCTTTCATATCTGCGGCACCCGAAAAGGCCACATGGTCACATCGCTATTGGCGCCGCCTTGGACCCGCCACAACCCATACGCACCTGTCATGCCACCTACATTACTTCGGCCTTTCATAAGCTTCTCATACGCGGCCAGATACGCCGCTTCATCTGTGATATTCATCTGCCAAACAACGTAAACCGTATCTTTTGTGTAATCTCCTCCAGCCGCCAGCGTAACCATCAGTTGTTGTGACTTAAAATCAGCATGTTGAGATAACACAGCAGCCACATCGGACCACTCACGACACTGATTCATTGTGCCGAACGATTGGGTCATCGCTTTTGCATCAACAAAATTCCAGATAACCGAGTGAGTAATATCTTCATCGCCATTATTTGAGCATTGAGCGCTTACCGATGGTCAAAGCGCTAAGCTGAAACCCACTCTGAGGTGCCTACCCGGCGCCCAAAGGTTCTCATTTGCACTATGATAGGTACGGTCCGCCAAATTCGCGCCAACAAACGTCATGGATACAGATTCGAACGGTTGAAGACGCAACTCAATGTCAACGACGCCATAGCCGGGATTGGTTTCAAGTTTGGCACCTCGTCGGGTCGCAACAAGTTCATTTGATTCCGACTCAAAACGCGTAACCAATAATGCCGCAACGGGCATATCTTTGATCATGGATGCGTATTCAGCGGAAATAGAACCTGAGAGTTGTGGCACACCAGAGTCCCAGGTTTCAACTCCATCGTAGTCCTTGCGCCTTTTTAGCCATGTGATATTGCTGCGAAAAGCAAAATTGTCGCTCTGATAATCTAGTGACATCTCAACGCCATGACTTCTCGACTCACCTATGTTCTTGTAAACCTCATCTCTCGCGCCAATGCAGCCATCAGTTGGCAGACACCTCATGGCGTCGATGTAGTTGTTGGCGTTCGTTTGAAATAACACTGCATCAATTGACCACGCTGATGCCTGATACCGGTAGCCCAACTCAAGCGTCTCTGAAGTCTCAGGCAAGAGATTTGGATCTGGATTGACAAAAGTAGCGCCGGCAAAAGCGCCGATAACAAGATTAAAAAGACTGGGGTAGATGTACCCTTCAGAATAACTCGCCCTTAGCGCAGACGCTTCTGTCGGCGCATAGACAACCGCCAAGCTTCCCACCGTGTGATCGTCACTAAAGGATGAAAGATTGGCAAAGTGATTAGACACCTGCATCTCTCCATCTACCTTGTAAGTTCTCATACCCGGAAGAAATGAAAAGTTGCCAATGTCGTATTCGAGTTGCAGGTACCATGCGAGACTACCAAGACGGGCTTCATCGAGTTGACTGCCAGACTCTGTGAGCACGCCGTTGGTTTCTACATCACGCAACCTATTTTGATTGACCTCGTCATCAACCCACTGCAATCCGGAGATTACCGACACACTTTCAGTCAGCAGCCAATCAGTCTGCAGGTTCATGCCATCACTCTCGAGTTGGCTAACAGAAATAATACTGGTATCGAGGTTGAGCCCCGGCGCCAAAGACATTGAAGGAAAGGTATTAAACTCTCGATCACTTAATTGCCTGTAACCGTCAAATTTTAGAGATTGAAAGACCTCTGAGGCAGGGTCGTAATGATAGTCTACACGCACTTTTTCTCTGTCTCTCTGTGGCGCATCAATCACAAAGTCGAGAAAAGGCGGCGTAAATCTGACCACGGGCTCAACATAAACTTCTGACGCTGACTTGAATGTTTCGTAGCCTAGTCCAATCGTATGATTGCCTGTTGCGTAAGCGACAGATGAATTGAACCCGCTATTTTCATAGGCCGTTCGTTCAATTTGACCTACCGGGGTTTCGCGAAGACGTTGCTTATTATCGCTGCCACCCACATCCCAACTGAGGCTGGCATGGTCGCCAATAGCCTTATTACCGGCCAACTGCGCGCCGATGACCAGCCCGTTAGTCGCACCGTTATACGTCGTCCTTAGGTCGAATTCTACTGGGCGAGTCGCCTCACGCTGGGTGATAATATTAATCACTCCTCCCATGGCTCTGGGACCATAAAGCACAGAAGCTGGGCTACGCACCACTTCTATTCGTTGTATTCGGCTAGTATCTACCAACAGAGGTACACCAACTTCTCGGTGGTCCAAAAACTCTTGGTTGTCAATTAGTAGCGCAACCCTTCTTGCTTCCTCACCTCTTATTCTAATTCGCTTTTGGCCCGCCTGCCCCGCGTCAGTTATCAGAATACCGGGCAGTCTGCCAATAAGATCAGCAAGTTGGTCGTTAGTTGATAGCGCAATGTCATCGGCCGTCACTACATCTACAGAGTAAGGATTTACGAGTCGTATTTTGCTGTTGCGTGTCGCAGTTACGACCACCTCTTCCATCACTGCGATTTTCACTGAGAGATTATTTGCGCCTTGCGTTGGTACGACACTTTCAGCAAAAACTAAAGTGGGCAATGAAGACACGATAAGGATTAGCCTCGCCGTTTTGCGGGCAAACAACAAAACGAGCGTGCAACACCGACCTTTATTTAACCGATGTTTGAGATTGCGCATCAAGCGTCCTTACTCCATTCGATACGCGCATCATACGAGAGTCTTCACTTGGTCCCTTTGATCCGGGTCAAGGGTGCACCTTAATATTGCTACCACTCATTCTCGTCGTTTAAACGACATGCACGCGCAAAAAAGCCGTCAACAAAGTTTGTAAATTTGCTCACACGCATGTTTCGATTAAAACTGCAGGCAGTCACCCTTGAACCATTGGAGCAACAAATTGTCACTCGACGGTCACTGCCCACCGGCTTAACTTCTTTTGACCGACATCAATGTTGGTATAAAACAAGGTACGTATACTGCCGACCTTTGGTTGCTACGTGCTGACCTGAAATGAAAACCACGGCATTAATATTTCTACTGGCGTTTCTTTTGGCGGGAACTGCCGGCTCTTTTGCTCAGGCCGAAAAAACACCTGACGCAGATATCAGTATCAAGCTGATCTCCGATCTGTTTCCGACAGCGTCTCGTGTTGTGCCAGTGCAATCTCCGGTACCGCACAGTATCGCGTTTGAAGGTAGACACATCATCGGTTACGCCTTCTATTCCGACCTTATCGCGCCTATTCCCGCATATTCTGGCAAGCCAATACGCTCTCTCATTAGCATTAATGCTGATAAAACTTTTCGAAGTGTCAAAATCGTAAAACACGAGGAGCCTATTCTGGTCATCGGCATAGACGATCAGGCGCTCGCTACATTCCTGCTTCAATACAAGGGTTTATCCGCGGTTGAGCGCATTCGGATTTCCGGCGCTGGCCAGCCTAATTCAATCGATGGCATATCCGGTGCTTCGATCACAACGATGGTGCTAAACAGATCCATTCAGCTGGCAACACAGCAGGTGCTCCAAGCACACGCCTCGACAACAGACGCAGCGTTTAAGCAGCGAACAGTCGACTCACAACCTTATTGGCTAGCGGCCTGGAGTGAAAAAAAAGTTGAGCTTGTGTTTCTGGGCATTGGGTTAACGATACTGGTTTTCATATTACTTTTCCAAGATTGGGTCGTCACAAAACCTTGGCTGTTTTCAAGGCTACGGATCGGCTTTCTGCTTTACACCGTTTTCTTTATTGGCTACTACTGCCTCGGACAGCTTTCTTTAATCAACGTTGTCACCTTCGTCCATCTGTTAACATCCGGCTTCACTTGGGAAACATTACTATTGGACCCTGTTATTTTCGTTCTCTGGGGCTTCGTTGCCATGAGCATTTTGCTCTGGGGTCGCGGCGTTTTTTGCGGATGGTTGTGCCCATTTGGCGCAATCCAGGAACTCATGCATAAGCTTGCGCAATTTATCAAGATCAGGCCAATTGAAGTGCCTGGCATGGTTCACGAGCGCCTCTTGGCAATCAAGTACATTATTCTGGTCGTACTCGCCGGACTCGCCTTGAATTCGGTAACAACTGCGGCACCATTTATTGAGATCGAACCGTTTAAAACAGCCATCAGCCTTCGATTTCAACGAGAGTGGTATTTTGTCATTTACCCAGTCGCGCTGATCGCAATCTCGATCTTTACTACGAAATTCTACTGTCGCTATATTTGCCCACTCGGCGCACTACTAAGCTTCACAACTCGTTTTAAAATATTTGACTGGTTACGCAGACGGCCAGAATGTGGCGCCGTTTGCCACACCTGCGCCAATGATTGCAGTGTCCGCGCAGTCAACAACAAGGGCGAAATAAATGAGGCTGAGTGTCACTACTGCCTCCATTGCCAAACAACTTTTTGGGATGAGCACCGATGCCCTGTCATGGTGAGCAAAAGAGAACGCCGGGAGAGGCGTGAAAACAGACACACTGAAATACCTGTTAAGCGAATAGCTGGCTAGAGTTCACCCTGCTTGATGCAAGTCAACGTACCCCTGAAGGACAGGCTTACACTATGTAAAATTTTTACTACGACTATCCGTTATGGGGGATATCAAAATGAAAAAACTGCTTTGTTCAAGTCTTGTCGCCATTAGCATGCTGTGTTCTACCGGCACAGTTGCTGAAGAGGCGATTGATCACCCGGGGGTTGATGGCGCAGAAGTACGTTACAAAGGCGCGCCTGTACCTATCTCTACAGTAAAAATGCGATTAACGCCCGGCGGGCCAGAAATTACCGAGGCGGAATATCAGGCCTCGTCGCGAATATTCTTCGAACGTTGCGCGGGTTGTCACGGTGTACTCCGCAAAGGTGCAACAGGCAAAGCGCTGACGCCAGACGTCACTTCAGAGCGCGGCACCGAATACCTGAAGGTATTGATTGCCTTCGGCACGCCGGGAGGCATGCCAAACTGGGGATCTTCTGGTGACCTGACGGACACTCAAATCGACGCGATGGCAAGATTTCTTCAACATGAACCACCGATGCCGCCGGAATACGGCATGAAAGAAATGTTAGCTTCGTGGAAGCAACTGATACCGCCAGAAAACAGACCCACTAAAAAGCAACACAAATACGACCCAGACAACATGTTCTCTGTCACTCTGCGAGACTCTGGGCAGGTTGCAATTATCGATGGCGATAGTAAAAAAATATTGAGCATCATTGACACAGGTTACGCTGTTCACATTTCACGACCCTCAAACTCGGGACGCTACGTGTACACTATCGGTCGAGACGCCAAGATTGTTTTAATAGATCTTTTTATGAGTCCACCAGCGAAAGTTGCAGAGATTAAAATTGGCATGGAAGCCAGATCCGTAGAGACGTCCAAGTATCCTGGATACGAGGACAAACACGCAATTGCTGGCGCCTATTGGCCGCCGCAATATGTGTTAATGGAAGGCGATACCTTGGAGCCAAAAAAGATTGTCTCGACGCGAGGCATGACTGTAGATACTCAGGATTATCATCCTGAGCCAAGAGTTGCCGCTATCGTTGCCTCTCACGAGCATCCTGAATTTATCGTTAATGTTAAAGAGACGGGCAAAATACTCTTGATTGACTACAGCGATCTGGATGCCCTAGCAGTCACCACGCTTGAAGCAGCTAGATTCCTCCATGATGGTGGCTGGGATTCTAGCCATCGGTATTTTCTGACAGCAGCAAACAAATCTAACAAAATCGCTGTGGTCGATTCTAAAGACCGAGAAATGGAGGCCTTGGTTGACGCAACGGAAATTCCTCATCCGGGTCGGGGCGCAAACTTTCTTGATCCTGTCTACGGACCTGTCTGGGTAACAAGTGCGCTGGGTAACGCAAATATTACGGCAATTGGCACTGATCCTGAGAATAATCCCAAGAGTGCCTGGAAGGTTGTTCGAACACTTCAAGGCATGGGCGGTGGGTCGTTGTTTGTGAAAACACATCCAAAATCATCAAATTTGTGGGTCGATGCGCCATTGAACCCAGACACTTCAATCTCACAATCGGTGGCTGTTTTCGACATCAACAACCTGGATGCTGGATTTGAGGTATTGCCGATTGCGAAATGGGCAGGAGTGGACACTGAAGGACCAGCGCGTGTAGTACAACCTGAATACAACAACAAAGGTGACGAGGTTTGGTTTTCAGTTTGGAATGGCGTAGATCAAACATCTGCGCTAGTTGTTGTCGATGACAAGACACGCAAATTAAAGAAAGTCATTAAAGACAAAAGGCTCAAAACACCAACGGGCAAGTTTAATGTCTTTAACACAAGAAAGGATGTCTATTAAACGCGCAGCGGATTCTTCTATATGAGGTAAGCGTACCGTCTAAATGTACCCAGGGGTATTCTCATATAAACCGACATACCCTCGGGTGCAGTTATAAGAGAGATAAGGCTTCTGTGCTGGTTAGGTCGGTGTGGTAGCCTTATTTACCGCCTAACTACTGGCAGCAAAATTTCATTTTTTCGAAGGAATGAGGGCATGAAGGGCGGATCGTAGCGGGCCCAAGTTGCCTCACCGGCTATCGCCCACGCAGGATTACTTTCCACTGCTTCGACCAACTGTTGCTTAAATTTGTTGTACCGGCTTTCTTTCCAACCGCCTTTGTACTTCATCACAGCGAAGGTGCCACCTGGCACTTCATGCACAACAACCGTCTTGAATAGCGGCTCAGGCAGGTCTTTAAGTTGATGTTCCGAGGGCATGTAAAAACGCACAATGTACCCTTCATCGGTTTCTTGCTGCGTCACGGGTGCAGTCATCGATATTTTTTGTTCCGCTACGTTCTTGCCGAAGATGTATCCGCCAAGGCGTTTAAATGCAGTATTACCTACGTCGTTGAAGCCGCCCTGTACGAGTGTCTCAGCCACTACGTGGTTGGCGTACTCTCGAATTTCGTATTGACCATCGTCGCCCTCGGCCACGATGTTAAAATCAGGTTGCTCGATCGCCATAGCGGAGCTCGACAGGAATAAAAGGCATAGTAGTCTAATCATAACAATCTCTACGACATGTCAGATCGTTTGGATCACGTTTTGTTTTTTGAAAGCAGATATCCGCAACGACTTAGTCATCAATGGTACAATGTGTTTGACGATAAATATCTCGTTACTTGTCTAGTTCACCGCTCCAGCATTTGGTGTTTTTTATTTCATGAAAGCGTTCAAAATCGTAGGAATTTTATTCGGCCTTATTTTACTAATCGGCGGCGGCCTCTATGTGACAGGCTACGGTGCTATGCTCGCGGGCTCTGCTTTCGTCAATTATCAGCAGCCAAGAGGGGTTTTTGACCCTGAGCAAACTGTCGCACCTCCCGCTTATAGTGACAATGCATACTGGGCATCACTTCCCTCTATGGTTGACCCGGCGGATCTTGTGCCGGCAGGCATCCCGTCCGAACCACAAGGCGAGCGCCCGGTAGACACTTTCTTCATCCATCCTACGGGTTTTCTGACGTCGGGCAGTTGGACCTCGCCAATGGACCCTGATTCTGGCACTGAGGAGAACACTCAATGGATGATGGCCAATCAGGCCAGTGCCTATAACGGTTGTTGTAACATCTACGCGCCGCGTTATCGTGAAGCAAACATTTTCGTTTATTTTTCTACTGACCTCGAGCGCCGGGATGCGGTGCTCGGGTTTGCCTACGAGGATGTTAAAAGGTCTTTCGAGTATTACCTCGAACATTACAATGAGGGCCGTCCTTTCATCATCGCTAGCCACAGTCAAGGTACCCATCACGCTATTCGCTTGTTAAAAGAAGTAGTCGACTCTTCAGACCTACACCAGAGGATGGTTGCTGCTTATATCATTGGTGGCGCCATCATTCCGGTTTCACCCCGCTGGTTCGATGCAATGACGCATATCAAGCCCTGCAAGAGCGCAGAGGATCTTCACTGCGTCGTCCATTGGGACACCATGCCCGACGGCGCCAACCCAATGGAGCGCCCTGAGCCAAGCCTCTGCACTAACCCTCTGTCGTGGAAGGTTGACGAGGAAATGGCACAGGCATCACTCAATGCCGGTGCCGTAGCACCTGCCGGCATTTACAACGTGACCTTTGGCCAAAAAGAAGACTCATCAAATAACCAGGTCTTTGATAAGCTCACAGCGCCTGTAAAAGGTCAAACGTGGGCGCAGTGCAAAGACGGCTCATTGTTTGCCAAAGATCAAAAGGGTACGGCGTTTTTCGCCATGGGTTCAGACGACATGGGTACCTACCACGGTCTCGACTACGCGTTGTTCTATATGAACATACGTAACAATGCAGTACTGAAATCCAATTTGTTTATAGAACGTAAAAAACAGCGAAACGCAGACTAGATCATGACTGAATTACTCAATTTCCTCATCGCGCACGGCTATGCCGTTATTTTCGCTTGGGTCGCGCTTGATCAAGCGGGATTACCGCTGCCCGCCGTGCCATTGCTGCTCGCTGCTGGCGTATTGATTGGCATGGGTCAGATGTCTTTGCTACTGGTACTACTGACCGTGCTGCTGGCGTCCGTTCCCATAGACCTTTTCTGGTTCTGGCTAGGGAAAGTAAGAGGCTCACGCGTGCTACATCTGCTGTGTATTTTGTCACTTGAACCCGACTACTGCGTCAGAAATACTGAAAATATCTTCCGACGTCTGGGGCCCTTTGCACTCGTTGTCGGTAAGTTCGTGCCTGGACTGCAAACACTTGCGCCCCCGATGTCTGGCTTGACCGGCGTGAGCGTCTCCCTCTTTCTTTTGCTCGATTCTCTTGGCGCTTTATTGTGGGCTGGTCTCTTTGTCTCTCTTGGCTTGATTTTTCACACCGAGATTGAATTGATCGTCGCCGCTGCCGCCGAGCTTGGGTTTGTTGCCGGCGCTATAGCTGCAGCTGTCGTTCTCGCTTACTTTGGCGCCAAAATCTACCATCGGCGGAAATTTATTAATTCGCTACGCATGCGCAAACTCACCCCGGAAGAAGTTTATCATCGCATTCAGAATGACGAAGACACACACATCATCGATCTCCGCCATGATTACGATATTGACGCGCTACCTCACCTTCTACCCAATGCGCTGCGTGTACCTATGGAAGCGATAGAGCAACATAAAAATCGCATACCCAGAGACAGTGACATCGTCCTGTGTTGTAACTGACCAGACGAAGCATCGAGCGCTCGTGTAGCCCTCAAGTTAAAACGCATCGGAGTTGAACGCGTCTTTCCCCTGCAAGGCGGTATTGATGCTTGGATTGCCTCTGGCTACCCTACCGACACGCCACATCGCCCCGTTGTTAAGCGTTAAATTCTTGCGCGAAGCCGCACCCCGATAAACGGTGCTGCGTCGTACTTTACCTGCTCAAGTGTCGCGCCAGTCTCGTCAATCAGTTCAAACCTGCCGCCCCACTTCACGCCGCCATAAATCGAAAAACTTGTCCCTGAGCCTACGGCGTAATCCAAGCTCGCAGTCAAAGGGATACTCCGTTCTTCTCCTATACGGTCTGTTGCGTCTAGCACATACTGATAGCGCTCTATTCCAATCTCACTGGTCAACTTCCATTTTTCGTTAAAGTCGTACGCTAGGCTTAGTCCGGGCCCTCTGCCGGCGCCAAGCCCGCGGCCAGTCGCCAGCGTCACCCGGTCTGTCATTTTCCAGTCGACGACAATGATCGGAAATGCGCTACTGCCACCGTCTAACTCGCTGAACCAACCAAACCCCGGTCCGATGGATAGCCTTTTTGAGACAGTCCAGCTAGCGCCGAGTATCATGCCTTCCGTTTGCCCTGCGCGATAACTTGCCCCTTCTTCTGATGCACTGCGGATACTGGGTATCACAATTAAATTGGTTCTCGGCGCAGGTGCCAGACGTATTGGCAGGGATAGACGTCGCTCACGTATTCTGTGCCAAAGTGGCAAACCGCCGAGCGTTGCATCGCCGCTGTATCTGTAGCGGTTATCGGTGCTTGCGATAGAAATGCCAGCGCTGACATCTCGACTCCAGCCGTAACTGACACTGCCGCCAACCACCGACCGAGTCACGGAAAAATCGACGCCGGTATCATTAATACTCGTATCAAGTTGATTGACGATTCCGGCCCGAAAACCAAAAGTCCAAGGGCTCTTACGCTCCGTTGTCTCATCAGCTTTGATCGGTTTCGCAATGAACACGAAACACAGCACAAGTAACACGTGGGACATTTTTTTTTGCATTGTGGTATCCGAAGAAAATAAGTCGGGTTACGTGCCATTCCTGATTTTGGATCAGTTCATGATTCAGGCGGCAGTAAATCGCGTGCACGCATCGGTTGTCATTGTATTTGGGTAAAAGAATGCGTATACCTATTTGCTAGACCCAGCTAGTTACCGCCATTAGATTGCGATTACACCTGTTGATGATTTACCTCACGCTAATTTGCGCACTACTGGCGCTTCCGATGCTTTCGACGGCAGACATCCCTGTTTATGATGCCAACAGCAAAGATGTGAAATCTACCAGCGACGATTACCAAGCAGCATCGAGTACTCCCGATAGCACAACACCATCAGTCATGTCTTATCACGGTAATAGCTCCGCCGAGACGCTGGTTGACTTTGAACGGGGCATTATCACTATCAGCGCGGACGACACCGCGAGCGTGAAACAGGCAGCAGTGGAGATTCTGCTCACACAATTTGACCCCGGCGTTATAGACGCGAGTACTGCAAATGATTTTGGGCTAATCAATTCAAAAACGCAGGAGCCGTTCTTTCATGGGCAAGTCGTGGATCAGGATGGCCTTCCGATCGCTTCGGTCTGGCGAGCGACACGATTTGTCGACTATCTTTTAGCCAAGCGGCAGCACACCGACTCAAGACAGCTTGTCATTCCTATGACGGTTGCGCACACAGAAATTGCCGGCAACAAATATTTGGCTTTTGCAAAAGCAGCCGGCGAGAAACATCGAATACCGGTGCCACTGATCATGGCCATCATCGAGACCGAAAGTGCGTTTAATCCTTTGGCTCGCTCTCGTTCGAACGCATTAGGACTGATGCAGATTAAAGCCGACACGGCTGGTCGCGATTATTTTTCAATTATTAATGGAGATAGCCACACGCCCTCGTCCGCCTACCTCTATAACCCTAAAAACAATATTGAGGTAGGCACAGGTTATCTCAGTATTTTGGCAGATCACTATCTGGCGGGTATCTACCACCCGCAAAAGTTGCAGTACGCGATCATCGCTAGCTATAACGGGGGCGCCGGTAATTTGTTTACCAGCTTGGTAAAGTCGGGGAGCAAGCGCGCTGCGATTGCCCGCATTAATGCGATGAAGGTCGAGGAGTTTTACTGGTTTCTTACCAACCGCCATCATCGGCGCGAGACGAGGGATTATGCAAAGAAAGTGACGGCCCGGATGAAGAAGTATCGCGTAACCCCCTAAAATATCGACCCAAAGTTATACGGCTAACTGTCATTCCAAAACAAGGATCAGGCGCGGCATCCATTGACCGTCAGCGACACCATCTCTATGTAAATAGTTAGCAACCGCTATATTCAACATTCGATGAGGAATCGACCGGGGAAAACGATATGGTTTACTATGTTTTTCGTATTTAATAGCACTAGCATCAGCTTTTAATTTGGCTCAACCTTTATGAAAGAAAACACATCCACTTCAGCTAACCCCTGGAAGCGCTGGCTCATCCTAGCATTCATTTGCGTTTTGCTTATTGCAAGCCTCGCCGGACTCAAATATCGTCAAATACAAGAATCTATCGCCTTCGCTGCGTCATTTCCTGAGCGCTCTGCGACGGTTACCGCAGTCACTGCAGAAGTTGGTAGCTGGACACAAGTCTATCGCACGATCGGTGAAATCAGGGCAACGAGATTTGTCGAACTACGCAACGAGGTGGAGGGTAGGATCACCTCGATCGGCTTTATTGGCGGCGACAGCGTCGCGGCGGGAAAAACGTTGCTTCAGCTCGACAGTCGGGAGGAAGCCGCGCAACTGGATGCAACAAGGGCGCAGTTGAAGCTCGCAGAGTTAAAGTTGCAGCGCATTATTGAACTGCGCGAGGACAAAATGGCCAGCCCGGAGGATTTCGATAGCGCATCATCTAACCGAGCAGTGCTATCAGCAAATCTTGCTGCGCTAACAGCACGAATCGAAAAACTGCATCTGGTCGCGCCTTTCGATGCGAAAACCAACTTGCACGCGCTCGAGGTAGGACAGTATCTCGCTGCCAATTCACTGATTACTGGTCTCACCGGCACTGATGCAGAGCTTTGGCTTGATTTTGAGCTTCCTCAGGACAAAGCAAACATTCTGCTCGGTACAATCGTGACGCTTTCTGGCTCAGGCGTTACAGGCAACCAGATTAGCGCACGCGTTATCTCAGCCGAACCGCAGATTGATGTCGACTCGCGCACTCGCGGGTATCGGGCGCTGCTCGCCACGCCGGACGCCTCGTTGTCGCCTGGCGCCGTTGTTGATGTTGCCGTCGAAACCGGCATTATTGATAACATTATCCGTCTACCCGCAACTGCCGTTAGACGTAATAATTTCGGCGCTTTCGTCTATTTACTGGAGAAGGCAGAGACAGATGCAACAGCGCAGTATCGAGCAACTCGTCGTCAGGTAAGCGTTGCCCGGGCAGAAGGCGAGCAAGTCGTCATTACGCAGGGATTGGCACCCGGTGATCTCGTCGCAGCACTAGGCGCATTTAAACTGCAGGAGGGGCTGCTCGTTAACGTCGTTGAGCGTTTATCAAAAGACGAACAATTGGCAGCAAAAACGCAGTGAGTGGTATCAACGGAAAACCCAGCTTTTTTGATATATTCATTGAGCGCCCTGCAGTCGCCATCGTCATATCCCTTGCTTTGGTTCTTTTGGGTTTGCGCGCTGCGGTTGTCATGCCCGTGCTTGAGTTTCCGGAAATTGAAAGCTCCTCATTAGTCATTACCACACCTTACGTGGGTGCCTCTGCTGAAACAGTTAAGGGGTTTGTTACTGATCCAATTGAGCGCGCAGCGGCAACAGTGCCCGGGGTAGATTATGTAGAGTCCAGCACCACTGCGGGCATCAGCACTGTGACCGCATGGTTGAAACTCAACGAACCGGCAAATCTGGCGCTTGCCGAGCTCAACACACGCTTGGGACAAATTCGTTTTGAGCTACCAGCAGGCGCAGAGGACCCTATCATCAATGTCAATCGCGCTGATGCTAACACCGCAATTTTCTATCTTGATGTGATTATGAAGGGGCGCTCTCGCTCTGAAACTGCCGACTACATGACGCGTAACGTTGTCCCCATTATTTCTTCTATCCCGGGTGTTCAGCGTGTCCGTGTCGCCGGCGGCCGAGATCCTGCAATGAGAATATGGCTCGACCCTTCAAAATTGAACTATCTCAACGTCAGCGCTGCACAAGTACGAGAGGCCTTGAATGCCAACAATGTTATTGCGCCGATCGGCCGCATTGAGAACCTGCAACAGCGTATCGATCTGCAAACCAGCGCCACGTTAAAAACCGCTGAAGACTTCAAACAATTAGTTATAAGCAACATCGACGGTGCGATTGTTCGCTTGGGCGAAGTCGCAAGAGTTGAGCTAGGAGAGGTTGAAGGCGATCAAATTGCTCGCTTGAGTCAAAGAGACAACTTGTTCCTCGCGGTATATGGTTTGCCGGGAGCTAACGAGCTGGAAATAGGCGATACACTTTATACAGTGCTAGACGATGTCAACCTCACCCTACCCGATGGCATGTCAATTGAAATTGGTTTTGACGGCACGCTATATATGCGCGATGCCATCAAGGAGATTTTCATCACGCTGGCAGAGACCGTTTTGCTTGTCGGCATCGTAGTTTTGCTTTTTATGGGTTCTTTTCGCACCGCACTGGTTCCGCTGGTGACGATACCCATCTCCCTGTTGGGCGCTATGGCGTTGATGATGGCCATGGGTTTTTCATTTAATCTGCTGACAATCCTCGCTATTGTTTTATCCGTCGGTCTGGTTGTGGATGATGCGATCGTTGTTGTCGAGAACGTGTCTCGTTTCATGCGCGAGGGCATGAGCCGCACACAGGCGGCGCTTGCAAGTTCAAGACAATTGCTGACACCTATCATCGGCATGTCAATTACCTTAGCGGCGGTCTACGTGCCTATCGGTTTTCTTTCCGGTTTAACCGGCGTGTTGATCAAAGAGTTTGCATTTACGCTGGCTGTTGCTGTGCTTATATCGGGCTTGATCGCATTAACCATGTCACCTGTGATGAGCGCTTATGCCAGCCCGGCGAAGGGGCAAGAAGGTGCTATGACTCGCTGGGTCAATGCACGGTTCGGCAGTTTGCAAATACGATATGAACAACTGCTTTCTCGTAGTCTGGTGTGGACGCCGCAAATTCTGACTTTTGCTTTCATCTTCTCGTTTCTGTCAATTCCATTTCTAATGATGTCCCAGCAGGAACTGGCACCGATCGAAGACCAAAACGAGATATTTGTCATTTCATCACCACCGCCGGAGGCCTCACTCGACTATACCCACGAACACATGTTCGACGTGGTCGAAGTCATGAATAGTCTCCCCAAAGCAACTTACATGTGGCAGATCGTTAACCCAGGATCAGCCATTGGCGGTCAACAGTTTGTCGATCCGGGGGAGCGAGACTTCACGACCCTAGATATGATGTCGCAAACCTTCGGTCGTTTATCGATGGTACCGGGTTTGCAAGCATTCCCTAACTCGAGCCCTTCCTTACCCAGCGCCGGACGGTATTCTGTTGAATTGGTCGTCACTTCCGCCGCTAGCGCAGAAGAAATGCTGCCTTATGCAGAAGAATTGCTCTCAGCTGCGTACGCCACCAATCTCTTCCTGTTTGCAGACACCAATCTCAAAATTGACTTTCCTCAAGCGCACTTTGAACTCGACAGAGACAGGATTGCCGACTTGGGGCTCACTGTTGCTGGCGTTAGCAGGCAGCTTTCAACTTATCTCTCAGGTAATTTTGTTAATCGGTTTGACCTCAACGGTAAAGCCTATCGAGTCATACCCATGTTAGAGGACGCTGACCGCCTGGACATCTATGCACTGCAGGACTTGAAGATACAGACTCCCAGCGGAGCATTGGTGCCGTTTTCATCTTTGGCTACACTGGAGGAAAAGGTCGGTCCGAGAGTGCTCACCAAATTCCAGCAGCGCAACTCATTCACCTTGTTTGCGGGCATGATTCCAGCTTATACCAAAGAGCAGGGTTTGAGTGCCATTGAAGAGGCTGCCGCAGAAATTTTGCCACCGGGTTATGTTATTGACTATGCTGGTGAATCACGACAAATTCGTCAGGAAGGGAATACCTTGTTCGGCGCGCTCGGTATGTCACTGGCTTTCGTATTTCTGGTACTGGTCGTGTTATTCAACCGGTTCAGAGATCCACTCGTTGTGTTACTTGGTTCAGTGCCACTCGCGCTGGCCGGCGCGCTTATGTTCACTTTTCTGGGCTGGACCACATTGAACATCTACTCGCAAATTGGACTGATTACGCTGATTGGTCTGGTAACTAAGAACGGTATACTTATCGTTGAATTCGCTAACCAGCTACAACGCGACGGGTTAAGTAAATTAGAAGCGATAAGGCAAGGTGCGAGCGTTCGGCTAAGACCCGTGCTGATGACTACCGGTGCGACCGTTATCGGTCATTTTCCGCTCGTTTTAGTTAGCGGTGCCGGTGCTGAGGCGCGCAATAGTATTGGCATTATTTTGGTCGCAGGGATGTTGCTAGGCACCTTTTTTACCCTTGTGATCTTGCCGAGTATGTACCTCGCGCTGGCATCAGAGCACGAGGTTGAGACGCCCGAACTTATACCTCAGACAGGTTAGGCATCATGGAAACCAATCTTTTCACGGCCGATTTTAAATGCGAGCCCTTTTGGTGGGAAGATGCGCCCAGGCCTGAGAAACAACAGCTAGATTTACCTAAAGAAATTGATGTTGTCGTGGTCGGTGCAGGGTACACGGGTTTGCATGCTGCGATTCAGACTGCTCGAGCGGGACTTGGCACGCTAGTACTTGATGCTGACGCGTTGGGCTATGGTTGCAGCAGTCGTAATGGTGGGCAAGTGTCTACCAGCATAAAAGGCAGCTATGCCGAGCTCAGTGCTCAATGGGGCCGAACACAAGCTATCCGAATACTTAAAGATGGCATTGATTCTCTCGAGTTCCTCGACACATTTATCGCCGACGAAGCACTCGCATGTGATTGGGAGCGATTAGGACGTTTTTCCGGTGCACATAACCCTGCAGCATACGAGGCAAGCGCCCGCGCCCTGCGGGAGCTGCCGAACGAGGTTGCAGTCGATTGGCACATGGTCTCGCGCGCAGAGCAACGCACCGAAATAGGATCAGATTTTTACCACGGCGGCGTTGTATACCCTGATCATGGCGCGCTGCACCCGGGCAAATACCACGACTCGCTGCAACAAAAAGCTGCCGCAGCCGGCGCACGCTTGTGCGGTCACACCGCCGTTACACGCATCGAACGCAGTGGTTCTGCTTTTATCGTGCACACGACCCGCGGCTCTGTGCGCGCAGCAAAAGTTGCAGTGGCAACCAATGGCTATACAAACCAGGCAATGCCATGGCAGCGAAGGCGTGTAATTCCTATTGGCAGTTATATCATTGCCACTGAACCCCTTAGTCATGCTGTGGCGCACGAGCTTTCCCCGCAAAATCGTGTCATGAGCGACTCGCGCAAGCTGGTTTTTTACTATCGTCTTTCACCCGACAAGCGTCGCATGCTGTTCGGTGGGAGGGTCGCGCTGAAAGAAACAGATGATACCGTCAGTGCGCCGGCGCTTCACAAAGCGATGTGTAAAATATTTCCCCAGCTTGCCACGACGCGTATCTCTCATTCTTGGCACGGTTTTGTCGCTTATACTTTTGATACACTGCCGCACATCGGTGAACATGACGGTATTCACTATGCGATGGGCTACTGCGGTTCCGGTATTTCACTAGCAAGCTACTGCGGCGCAAAGATGGGTCGTAATATGTCTGGCCAAAGTGGTGGCGAGGTAAGCTTTGCCGATCAGCGTTTTCAGACTCGCCCCTTTTATACCGGCGACCCCTGGTTCCTTGCGCCATCAGTGCTTTACTACAAATGGCGAGACCAGCTGAATATTTGAATGTCCGCATCAGACACGACACAAATGCAGTAACGTTACATCGTTCTCGCAATCTCAAAGCACGCAGATATACTGACAGCTAACAGAAACCTGCTCTGGAAACGATATGATATTTAGCGATAGCACTCCCATCCAGTGGCAAGATCCGTTACCCGATGCCGTCGATGTTGTCGTTATTGGCGGCGGCGTTATTGGTATTTCAACCGCTTGGTTTCTCGCCAAAAGCGGCGTGTCAGTACTTGTGTGCGATAAAGGGCGGGTCGCCGGTGAACAATCAAGTCGTAACTGGGGTTGGATAAGACAACAGAGTCGTGATCCAGCTGAACTTCCCATCATGATCGACAGTATCAACACATGGGAATTGATTTCGAAAGAACTGGGCGCCGATATTGGCTTCAAGCGCCAAGGCGTGTTAAACGTTGCTGCAACCGAGGAAGACCTTGCCGATCGCGAAAAATGGCTTGATACAGCCCACCAGCATCAGCTGGACACACGCATACTGTCCGGTGCGGAAGTCGATGATCTTCTTAAAGACAAGCCGGGACAGTGGAAAGGCGCCTTATTCACCGCGAGCGACGGCCAGGCCGAGCCATTCAAGGCGGTGCCAGCACTCGCAAAAGGGTTACGCGAAAAAGGCGGCCTGATCAGAGAGGCATGCGCCGTGCGCTCAATCGATATGCAGCACGGCAACGTGGCTGGCGTTGTGACCGAACATGGCTATGTCAAAGCGCAGTCCGTTGTCTGCGCGAGCGGCGCTTGGTCATCAGTGTTTATGGCTAATCTAGGCATAAACCTACCACAACTGACGGTGCGCGCGACGGTCATGCGCACAGCACCAGCACCCGATATTTATCAAGGCTGCGCGAGCGTCGGTGAGGTCGCGATTCGGCGAAGACAAGACAACGGTTATACCGTTGCCTCGAGCAGTACTAACGAACACTTCATAGGTGCTGACAGCTTTCGCCACTTTTTTAAGTTTCTGCCCGCACTTTCGGCCAGTGTTAAATATATTAACTTGCGATTTCATGATGATCTTATCAAGCGATTATTACCGGTTAGACGTTGGCGCGATGACGAGATCACACCATTCGAACAAACCCGCATACTCAACCCGGCGCCCTCGCAAAAAGCGATTACAGCGATGAAAAAAGGGCTTAAGAAACGTTTGCCGCAATTGTCAGAACTGCCGATAGAAGAAGCCTGGGCTGGCATGATTGATGTGACACCCGACGTCGTGCCTGTCATGGATGAAATCTCAGATTGCCCTGGTTTGTTTGTCGCCACAGGCTTTTCCGGTCATGGGTTTGGTATCGGCCCCGGCGCAGGTAAGGTGATGGCAAATATGGTGATGGGAAATCGACCCGCACATAATCTTGATAGATTTAGATTCTCACGATTTACTGACGGCTCAAAAATGATGCCCGGTCCCGGGCTTTAAGACGCAAGCACCAATCAGTGATCTACATGTTGGCACCCGCAGGTCAGCGTCCGGATTGTCGACACGAGCGTCGAGGGACACATCGAGAGCGCAGTTAGTGCTTTACTCGGCCTACCTATATTCCCTATTCTGGCGACAACGATAATTTTATTGATGGAGAGATGACAATGGGAAAGTACGACGATAGCGAGTTTCAAGGCAAAGTAGCCGTCATTACCGGTGCCGGCGGCGGTTTAGGCCGTTCACATGCACTAGAGTATGCCAAGCGCGGCGCAAAGGTCGTTGTTAATGACCTTGGCGGCAGTGTAGATGGCACAGGTGCAGGTGATGCCGCTGATGCCGTCGTCGACGAAATCAAAGCCATGGGCGGCGAAGCTATTGCGAACAAAGCCTCGGTTTCAGATCGCGCAGGGGCGAAAAGTATCATCGATGATTGCATGAATGCATTTGGTCGTATCGATATTTTGGTGAACAACGCGGGCATTCTGCGAGATCGCTCCTTTAAAAAAATGTCCCTTGACGAATGGGACATCGTTTTAAACGTTCATTTGAACGGCACGGCCTACGTTACACACGCTGCTTGGCCAATCATGAATGAACAGAAGTACGGTCGAATTGTGTTAACCAGCTCTGGGTCAGGTATCTACGGCAATTTTGGACAGGCAAACTACGGCGCCGCAAAAATGGGTATGCTCGGTTTGATGAATGTGCTTGCGCTTGAGGGTGCGCGAAACAACATTCGCACCAACGTGCTAGCGCCCGGCGCCGCTACCAGAATGATTTCTACCATTCCCGGCCGCGACATCGACCCTAACGATCCTCCTCCCGAATCATCACCCAGCCTTGTTAGCCCGGCGGTGCTATTTATGACTTCGGAGAATGCCCCTAATGCCGCGGTCATCAACGCCTCGGGTGGAAAATACTCGCGCGCGCAAATGTACGTCAACAAGCCGATTAATCTTGGTGTAGGTACTGAGTTCGAAGATTTACAGGCTGAGGCTGAGACGCTGATGGATCTCGGTACTGCGAAGCCACGCGAGACCGGTCGTCAGTCGTAACAAGAAAGAGAACGGACACACACGGCAGCCGTTGATCTTGGCTGTCGTGTCAACACCCACCTAGTGCTAACGCCGTTAGAAGGCAAATTGATCAATGCGACTCTTCGCCTGAGATAGACCTTTTCCGCGCACCATTGTTGGGTCTAACCAGTCCTGCACAGCTTTCTGTTCATAGTTGTGCTGAAACATTTTTTCACTCAGATCAGCTTCATCAATCCACTCTCCTTCGTGATAAGCAACGGGAAAACCGTTCGCGTTCATCGGGTACGCGTAAACTCTGCAAAGTCCGGCACCCTCATCGTAATCACCGACGTAACTCACCCATGGGGTTTCCAAACGAATTTGCTTTAGAATATTGGTCTGCAATGCGCCAATGTAATTACCGATATCCCAATCAGGTATTGCATCTTCAAAGTAGACCGGTCCTCCGGGTAGCGATAATTTGTTTTCGTCCCTGACGAAAAAGAATTGCAATTTATCATCGAGTTTTCGCTGCAATAAAAGCCGGGTCGTCGCTATTGGCTTGTCACTGTGCACGGCGATCAACTCTTTGCCTGCATCCGACATCAAATCGTAGACTGCGTCAGAATAAACATAGTGGCCCGTGGCAGGCGGATAGTGCTTTGCCGCATACTTGTTAAACAATCCACGACGATGAATCTTCGAATGATTATCAGCGGCACGGTGCCACAAATGCATGTTCATAAATAGCAAATCGCCGCGTTTCAGACCGGGATCTATAAAATCCTCCTCGCGAGGTCGAATTGCTTCATTGATATGGAGCACCCCTTCACCTCTGTCTACCTGGCGGTCAAGGTGATGCGAGCCGGGCGCAACAAACAGCTGACCGCAAGACTCATCGTAGTCGCACATCGGAATGATCGTGAACAGCCATTCTAGCGAGGATCCAACAGGTCGCCACCGTTTGTAATCGTGGTGGGCAGGAATGCCTTTGCCTCCTGGGGTCCGGTCGTACATCACATAAGCTGTCAGATGCACATCGTCTTTAAGAAGTTCTTTTGCACCTGCTACGACCCGCGGATGTTCGGCAAAATGCACAAAATCCGGATCGCACCATGAACTCTTTGCCAGCGTGTAACGCCCTGGCGCTGGCCAGTCCCCAACAAGCTTGCCATCATCCAAGGGTGGGTTACGATCAACAACAGCGTCGAGGGTTGACATCTCCGCATCGCTAAACTGATTGCGAAGAATTAGGAATCCGTCACGCTCATATTGTTCAAGTTGCTCTGCACTTAACACCTTAAAGCCTCCGTTATCAACCAACAGACAGTATTGATGCGCGCCGCACTCGATACTCGCCGAACGCATTAATTAATGAAGCTAGCCTCGCTAAACAGGGTCTAGCACGACCACTGGGATTTGACGATCAGTTGCTTTTTTATAGTCAGTATATGGAGAATATATTTCGACCATCTGGTCCCAGATTTTCTCCCGTTCCTCGCCGTCCGGCACAATTCGGGCGCGCACGTTCAGACTCTTTTCACCGACCTGGATATGACAATCAGGATTCGACATCAAGTTTTCAAACCAGCTTGGATGGGTTGGAGCACCACCCTTCGACGCAATAATCACGTGACTACTACCCAACTCGCCATAGATTAGCGGCAAAGGCCTTGGTTCACCTGACTTACGCCCGGTGGTCGTGAGCAACAAAGTTGGTAATATTCCTGGGCCCCCTAGCGGTGTCGAGTCCCACATGTGTGCTTTTGCGGGATCAGTCTGATAGAGCGCGATGTGCTCTGCTATCCAGGGTACGTCTGCCGGGCTCGCCATAATATGTTCCTTAATTTTTGGGTTTTTTCATCTTCTTTTGTATTGCGCCATGTCTGAGCAAGAAAGCGTAATGGACAACACGCTCATTTTCCTGATACCGACACACCAGCCTAAGGAAACCATATCGCATTTAGCGGGAACTGCACAGGCCTCGCTGCTTTTGAAAGTGAAGCATTCTTCGCTGTCCTAGCTGCGTACCACGTCACTTTCTCTCAGCGTGCGTATCTCTTCTTGCTCAAGTCCTAGTTCATCAAGCACTTGTTCGGTGTGTTCGCCAATTTCCGGGGCCCCAACCGGGGTTCTTTGCGAGACCGTCGAGAGCCTAAACGGCGTAGCAAACGTCTTATCGCAATGCGGCTTACCGGAGTCGTACGGAATAATCACTTCATTCTCAATAAGCTGCTTGTCTTCGATTACTTCGATATTTTTTGCAATCAATTCATGCACAATGCCCGTTTCTTCAAGTCTGGCCAGCATCTCGTCGGTATCAAATTTCAAAAACGCTGTCGCAATTCGTTGCCTAGCCATGATTCGATTTTTAAATAAAGGCCGAATAGATCGCATTTCAGGTTCTTCCAACCACTCATCGTGCTCCAGTAATTTAACGAGTTTAGGATAATCCCGTTTCATGTTCTGCAACGCCAGCAGGATAAAGCGCCCATCTTTTGTTTCGTAGACATTCGAAAGCGGGTTCGACCAATCTTCCTTATCACGACGTTCCGCAGCATCTTCACCGGCAACAGTGCCCTGCAACTGCAATCCATTGGCCCAAGTGCCTGTCGCCGCTAGCGAAGTTGTCACCATACAGCCTTCCCCTGTTCTATCTCGCTGATACAGCGCACTGACGATCCCCGCATACAAAGTCATTGCTGTCGCATGATCTCCCACTCCCCCTGCCGGTGTTGTTGGCGGCTGACCTTTATTGCGCATCGTATTTAGGATGCCCGTTCGAGCAAACCAGCCGGTTAGGTCAAATGCCCGGCGATTCGCATCCGCCCCCTTGTTTCCAAACGCAGTAATTTGAGCAAAAATAAGGCGTGGGTTAATCGCTTTCAGCGTCTCCCACTCAAGATTGAATTTAGCCAATTGGCCGGAACTGAAATTAACAACAAGTACATCCGCCGACGCAACCAGCTTTATCAACAACTCATAGCCTTCTGGTTTATTGATATCCAGAGCAACACTGCGCTTGTTTCTATTGGTCAACTGCCAAGACCATTCCGAAGGGTGACCGCCCGAAATACCCCGATGTCCATCGCCAGACAGTGGCTCCACTTTGATGACGTCTGCACCGTAATCGGCCATAATAGTTGCAGCGCAGGGCCCCGCGAGGAACGATGCCGCATCAACTACTTTCACACCTTTGAACAACCCTTCCATTTTCTTACCCCGGATTCGAATTTTTGTCTTTGTTTCGGTTACTGTATCAAAAACAGAACAAAAATAGCCACGTCATCGCAATGAATAAGCGAGTCAGAGATCTCACTCGCTTGCATCGAAGGAAAAAATCCTGAATTGATTGGACGTCAAAATTTTTGGGTTTTGGCTAGTCGAGTGGCGCGTGAAGGTGAGTTTGCTCGGTGATAATACCCCCGCGATTACCGGGTTCGATGGAGCCATATCTTGCTTTAAAACACGTTGGCAGCGGTCTGTCACCCTCAAGCGACAACCAAAGTCTCAGCAGGTGCCGTCGATTTTCAGGTTCGGGCCAATCGACAAAAGCTTCACGATCATGTAGCTGAGAATGATTATAGACAAATTGCATATCACCAGATTCAAGCTGCATGACTATGTGCAGTTCTGGATCATTTGCCAACGCATCGAAATAGTCCAGCGCCTCAATCTGTTCGTCAGTCAATTTTGGCGCATCAGAAAATCGCTGGGCACTATCAATATACTGGCGCTGATACTGCACCGTTAGCAACTCACGGTGCCAACTGAGCACGGGTATTTCAAAATAAGCCTTTTCACCTTGGGGTATTTCGCCGCGTCTGTCAGTTGCCACATTATCAAACAGCCGTGGCACGAGGTCGGGGCGCTTTCGTTGCATTTCGTTATAAACAGTCTCTGCACTTACCAACAGTGACTTGCCACCCGATCTGGCGGTTTTGAGACACAACAAACCTACTACATCGGTAGAATCCGTGTGGAAGGTCTGGCGCACAGCGGTTTGATAAATCCGCGCATTCGGATCAGAGACATCCGCACCAATATCACGCACGTGGCCCAAAATATGACCTCGAGCATTTTGCGACCTCGCGCTGCCAAGATGAGTGCCAATACCACAAAAAATCGCAGCTGCTGTCTCCTGCGAATAACGACCGGTGGGCAGACCGCGCATAACCTCAACGCCAATACCCTCTAGCAACTTTTCTCTTAATTCGACCAGATGTTGATCGAAACGGGCGAGCGGAAAATCAGCTTGTTTCATTTCGCCAATATCACGGTCTAAATCCAGATAGTGGCTCGCCGCCTGCTCTAGATCAGCGATATCATCATCTGACAACGTGTACAGCCATCGATCCGGCTGGGTTACCAGATCTCTACCCACCCAAGCAGAAGGTCGGTCAATATAGCTTGGAAGCAATTCAGCTTTCTGTTGCACTGCGTTATCCCTACTTTTTAGCGACTGCGCGGTGATTCTACACGTGTTTTTATATTTGTTTGCTTAACTTTTGCCCGATCACCATCGTTTTCGTATGCACACCCGGCGTGCACACTGGATATCAAACTGGTGAATTGGAGGGGATTTCTGGGGCTATTTCATCTACTTTAAGGACCTGATTAAAACAATTTCGACATGATAGACGCTATACTCCTGCGTTTTTCGGGAAGTAGCCCCCTATGACTCATTTGAACGGCCCAAGCGAACCTTCGTCGATAAGACATGGAGAAGAAGCCGAATTTGAAATTTTTGGCCGTAAAATGTCCGCAAAGTTATGGGGAAGCCCTGATGGATTCCCCACGCTGGCAATCCACGGCTGGCTCGACAACGCAAACACTTTCGAGCGCCTTGCACCACAACTACCCGAGCTGAACATTATTGCGCTAGATCTCGCGGGTCACGGTAAATCTGATCACCGGGCTCCTGGTGTGCAATATCACCACAGCGATTATATGCTGGA
This sequence comes from Candidatus Azotimanducaceae bacterium, assembly GCA_965657335.1. Classification (GTDB taxonomy): domain Bacteria; phylum Pseudomonadota; class Gammaproteobacteria; order Pseudomonadales; family Azotimanducaceae; genus UBA4582. The sequence goes on along the minus strand of CBFHOH010000007.1, from coordinate 107,473 downwards.
CATTATGTCGATCGCAGCGTTACTCAAGCTGGAAAAATTCAACTTGATTGGCCACTCAATGGGCGGACAAATCTCCAGTGTCATCGCAGCAACTTTCCCAGAACGCGTTAATCGGGCGTTTATGATTGACGGGTTCGCCGCAGAGGGAACGTATTCGGATGAGGATCGCGTCGCCGGAAACCGGCAGGCGATGGAAAAAATGTTGACCGGTCACACGCGCCCGGCCAAGATATTTGAAAATACTCAAGCGATGGCACTCAGAGTCACCGAAGCGACTGACCAAACGCTTGATGCCGCCAAAATTTTAATCGCTAGAGGACACCAAGTAGTTGAAGGTGGCGTATCGTGGCGAACTGATCCGCGCATAAGATACCCTTCATCAAATCGATACACGCGAAATCAGCTCAACATTATGCTCAAACAGTGTACCTCGCCTGCTTTTCTGGTGGTCGCAGAACAAGGGGATAGCTGGTACCAAGGCGAGATCAAAGTCGCTGAACAACACCATCCTGATTTGACGGTCGTTCGCATACCTGGGCCACATCATATTCACCTCGAAGCGGAATACGCAGATCAAGTTGCCGAGCTGGCCCGTGACTTTTTCGAGTTAGAACAAGACATACAGCGAGAAAACAATCTGGCAAATCAACCTGCGCTATCAGCGTAGAACGGCACTAGCCACTCGTCACCAAGCATGTGATGGCAAAACATAGGCGGCGCCCCGATTTACGGGGCGATACCCTGGGTGAAATACTAATTCAGCTCCAGTCCTTCCATCGAGCCTTCTTCACGCCAGCTTTTAATCAACGCGAAAAATGCATTGGCACCCGCACCGTAGGGCCCATTTTGCACTGTGCGCAAATTCGGTTTGCCCTCGTTGTTATAATATCCCGGGGTGCAACTCTCCTGAAATTGCTCACCTAGGCGGGCAAGACTTACTATTTCCTGCACCCAGGCATCTTCTGCTTCAGCCGTCGCCTCCACTGTCTGCACGTTACTACCCAAACATTGGTTAACAATGTAACTAAGGTGCTTTGCTTGCTCGTCCATCGCATGAGGGAAATTAACGGTAAAGGCCGATTGCGCATTTTGGATAATAAAAACATTGGGGAATCCGCGACTGTGCATGCCGTGAAGTGTTTTGATACCTTCTTGCCACTTTTCAGACAACGTCACACCGCCCTTTCCTTTCAAGTCATAGCCTGCACGACGCGTGTACTCAGTGCCAACCTCAAAACCCGTTGCGAAAATTAGACAATCGAGCTCGTACTCTTTTCCATTGGCAACAATGCCTTTCTCGGTAATCTTATCCACGCCTTGACCCTGAGTGTCGATGAGCTCGACGTTGGACCGGTTAAACGTTGGCAGGTAGCCATCATGGAAACAGGGGCGCTTACAAAACTGACGATAATAGGGTTTTAGTGACTCTGCCGTTGCCGGGTCGTCAACAATTTCTTGAGCCCGGGCACGAATATCTTCCATTTTTTGAAAATCAGCCAGCTCTAATTTTTGCGCTATTTCTAGTGGATTCAGCTTCGCCTCGCTGAAATTCACCATGGTCAAAAGGTTACGGATAATTTCTGTCCAGCCATCGTTAACCAAATCTTCATCTGCCAGACCGCCAGAAACGAGCGTGTTAAAATTTTCCATTCGCGCTTTCTGCCATCCGGGTTTGAGTGCCTTCGCCCAATCAGGATCCGTCTGGGTGTTATCTCTGACGTCAATTGAAGAAGGTGTGCGCTGAAACACATAAAGCTGTTTCGCTGACTCACCCAAATGCGGCACGCACTGTACCGCGGTCGCGCCGGTGCCAATGATACCGACCACCTTGTCCTTCAATCCATCGAGGCCACCTTCAGAGCTACCACCGGTATAATCATAATCCCAGCGACTGGTATGAAAGGTGTGTCCCTTGAAGCTGTCTATGCCCTCTATTCCGGGCAGCTTAGGTCGGTTCAATGGGCCGTTCGACATCACGACAAAACGCGATTTCATTGCATCGTTTCTGTTCGTTCTGATTAACCAACGTGATTCATCTTCCAGCCATTCCATACCCGACACTTCGGTTTGCAGGCAGGCATTGCTGTACAGATCGTACTTTTCAGCAATGGCGCGACTATGGGCCAGTATTTCCGGCGCATGGGTATATTTTTCTTTGGGCACAAACCCTAGCTCTTCGCATAAGGGCAGGTAAATGTATGATTCAACATCACAAGCTGCGCCCGGGTAGCGATTCCAGTACCAGGTGCCACCGAAGTCGCCCCCCTTCTCGATGACTCGCAAACTCTCGACGCCAGCCTCTCGTAACCTTGCCGCCGAGAGCAATCCGCCAAAACCACCACCAATAACCACGACATCAACTTCGTCAGTTAATGGCTCTCTTTCCAGCGTAGCATCTAGGTAGGGGTCGTCAATGTAGTGGGAAAAGTCACCTTTAACCTCTATATATTGTTCATTAGCATCGTCGCGAATCCGCTTGTCACGCTCTTCGCGATACTTATCCCGCAGGGCGTCTGGATCAAAACCAAGGTCTTTACGCTGTTCACTCATTTCTGTAGTCCCATATTGGTGCAATTTGACCTTGAGCATACTTAAAAACAGCATAGAAAATACAAGAATTTACTGTATGAATTGCCAACTATTTATCAATAAGCGACTACTTTGACTAAATTGCTCTTGAAAATGCCTGCGTACCACCGGACGAAATGTAACGATCGAACACCATACAAATGTTGCGAATCAACAGCCGTCCACTTTCCTGCACCTTAATTTGCCCCGAAGAAATCACCAGCAGTCCATCAGCCGCCATCAACTTCAGGGTATCAAGCTCTTGGGCAAAATAGGCCTGAAAATCGATATCGAAAGTGTTTTCGATTGTCGCGAAGGTCAACTCAAACTGGCATATCAACACGTTGATTACGGCTTTTCGGATAAGGTCATCCTGGTCAATTAGCACACCCTTCTCAACGGGTATCGAACCTGCTTGCAATTTCTCTCGATAGGTTTCGAGATCCTTCACATTTTGGCTATAGCTATCGCCGATATGACTGATGCCCGTCACGCCCAAGGCCAGCAAATCACAGTCTGCATAAGTCGAGTAACCCTGAAAGTTCCTATGCAGCGTGCCTTCTTTCTGCGCGATCGCTAATTCATCATCAGGCAATGCAAAATGATCCATACCAATATAAACATAACCGGCACCGGTGAGACGCTCGATGCACAAGCTCAGGATTTCAAGTTTTTCATTCGGCGCTGGCAGATCAGAAACCAGAATGCGTTTCTGCGGAGAGAACCTTTCTGGCAGGTGTGCGTAATTGAATATCGACACGCGGTCTGGTCTCAAATCAATGATTTGCTTCAAGGTCTCATCAAAGGTGAATACGCTCTGGTGAGGCAAGCCATAAATCAAATCAACCGAAATAGACTCAAAGCCATTATCCCTCGCTGCGTTCAGAATTTCTTCGGTTTGGGCATAAGTCTGGATACGATTCACTGCTTTTTGCACTACCGGATTGAAATCCTGAATACCAAATGACAAACGGTTGAAACCACACCTGCGCAGATAACCTACTCTTTCAGCATCTACCGTTCTCGGGTCAATTTCGATACCAAATTCACCCTCGCGATCTGATCGAAAATCAAAAGCAGCTCTGAGTGCGTTCATCAGTTCAATCAACTGATCATCATCAAAGAACGTCGGCGTACCACCTCCCCAGTGCAACTGGGACACCATCCGGCCCTTAAATAGCGGCGCAACCAACGCCAACTCCTGTTTAAGTAGCGCGAGATACTCTGCTGCGGGCTCTCTTTTTTTTGTGACTATCTTGTTACAGGCACAGTAGTAACAAAGCGTTGCGCAGAATGGGATATGCACATAAATCGATAAGTCTTCGCCTTTGTTGTTAGAACGCTTAGCAGAAAGCATGGAGGACTTTACAACTTCCTTAAAAGCCGCCTCGGTGTATGGCGCAAATTGCAGCGCAGTTGGATAAGACGTGTATCTTGGTCCACTGACATTGTAACGGCGGATAAGGTCAGCATTGACTTCTTGTGCAGTGCTTTCTGGTTGTTTCATATTTTTTATTTACTTTTCAAGGGTGGTAGTCAGGGTGGTCGCACGCGCTGCGGGTGATCATTGAGTAGCCGTCATTGTATTGAAGGCTGGTGATAATCGCGTTGATTTACGTCAAACAGCAGCAGCAGAAAGCATTCACATTATTGCTTTTTTATTTATATATTTATCATTCACAGTGATAAAACCGTCTTACAACTCGCATGATGATCTGGATCAAAATTCACCTGCTTTGCGCTTGCTAGCATCCTCACAACAACTCACAGGGCAGGAAAGAAGATGGAATTCGGTATATCAGAAGAAGGCAGAATAATTGAGGAACAGGTGGTGCGGTTTATTAACGAAAAAATCATCCCCGCTGAAAAAACGATACATGCGGAGAGCGAAGCCTCTGAGAACGGGCGCGATGGCGAAACGATCACATTACTTCGATCGGAAGCTAAATCCCTTGGATTGTGGAATCTGTATCTGCCCGACAAAGAATGGGGTGCCGGCGTATCAAATCATGATTACTCATTATTGTGTGAGCACATGGGTCGCAGCGCTGCAGCGCCCAGAGTGTTTAACTGTCAAGCGCCGGATACCGGTAATGCCGAAATACTGGCGGAATTTGGTACCGATGCACAAAACGCCAAATGGCTCACACCATTACTGGAAGGAGAGATCCGGTCTTGCTTCTCAATGACCGAGCCAGACACCTCAGGTGCAGATCCGACAGGCATTAGGACCCATGCCGTCAAAGATGGCGACGAGTATGTCATCAACGGGCACAAGTGGTTCACTTCCGGCGCTGTCGGGGCTGAATTTGCAATCGCTATGGTCGTGACAAATCCCGAGGGTAACCCACATGAACGCGCATCAATGCTTATCGTACCTACGAGCACACCGGGATTTAATTTGATTCGCTCTGTGCCCGTCATGGGCCATACCGGTGGCGGGGGCCACTGCGAAATTCAGTACAACGATTGTAGGGTACCCGTGAGCAACTTGTTGGGCCCGGAGCATGGCGGGTTCATGCTCGCCCAGGCACGACTTGGGCCGGGAAGAATACACCATTGCATGCGTGCCATTGGTATGGCGGAGCGCGCGTTTGAGATCATGTGCGTACACGCTAACCAACGAGAAACACATGGCGAAAAGCTTGCAAGCAAACAGTTTGTGCAGGAATGGATAGCAACTTCAAGAATGGAAATCGATCAGGCACGCCTCCTGACGCAGTACGCAGCATGGAAGATGGATAGCGTAGGCAAACAAAATGCGCGACAAGAACTCTCTATGGTTAAAGTAGTCGTACCCAATATGATGATGCAGGTGCTAGACCGAGTAATACAATGCCTTGGCGCGCTCGGCGTTTCTGATGACACACCAGTCGCCGCTATGTGGCGAAACGGCAGAGCCTTAAGAATAGCTGATGGTCCGGATGAAGTGCATAAAATGGTTATTGCGCGCCGCGAGCTTAAGAGATTCGCTTAGCTTGTCACTGTCAGAATAGCATCACCTAATTTTCGCAAGTTATGTGATATCGTACATCCATCATTTAACTTGAACGGAGCAAGTGGTGTCTGAGAACAAAACCCTGAGCATCAAAGAACACGCTAAAAGTCTTGACGATTACGTCGCGAAGGGAGAAGTCCGCGCGCTGGCGCTCGGCAATCGCGGGCCAGCAAAGTTCGGAAAGAATGGCATGTTGACCAAAGAAATTCTTGATGCGTTCAATCAGCATGGCTTCTATGTATTTGAAGGCCTAGTAGACGATAAAGAAATTCAAACTTTACGGGCGCAAATGCAAGACCTGTTCGATAGAGCCCCGATGGATAAAACCGAGTATCTGGATGCACAAGGTCGACCGGCATTTGGCAAAGCATTCAAACGGAATCCTTATTCTTTCGCTAAACCTTTGTCCGACCCTTGGGGAGGCACAGACCTACTTGGCGGGCGGCATCCGACAAAAATGGCGGAGCCAAAACCTGTAGAGGATTCACCTGAGAAAACCATCTTCCTGATGCACGGGATGTGCCAAATTATGGAGGCAGGCTTACGCCTGTATGGCCACAAAGATCTATTATCTATTGCCGCATCAATCAATGGAGCAGACTTTGTGCCCTACAACGATGCTATCTTCGTCAAGCAACCAGGTCTTGGCGGCGCTGTCTCCTGGCACCAGGACGGCGTTACTCACTGGCAAGCTGCAAATTGGGACGAAGGTATACACGGGTTCAATTTTCAGGTGCAACTTTACGATTGCACGCCCCGAAACTGCCTCTGGGTTGTTCCCGGCACTCACAAACAAGGCAAAATTGATATCAAGCAGATGGTTTCAGAAAATGGTGGATCAGACCAACTACCCGATGCCATTCCTTTGATGTGCAAAGCCGGAGATGTCACGATTGTTAACCGTCAAGCCTTACATGGTTCTTTTGCCAACACCTCGCCAGATCTGAGAGTTTCACTGACTTTTGGGTTTCACCGTCGATCTTCGGTGCTTGGGCAAAAAGGCGCACTTAGTCAAACCGATAGTGAGACTTATGACGAACAACGTATTTTCGAGCGCTCTGCAGTGATCCCCATCGCGATTGACGCAAGGGCAAATCATTACAAAGACGAAAGCAGGTTCGAGTACCAGCCATTCTTGAAAATAATTGAAAAGTTTCAAGATACCGAAGCAAATCGAGCGAAATATCTGATGGACTATAATCTTAAGGATCTGTCGATTTAAACGATAAAAGACGGGGGTTCGCACGAAAGCTGCGAGATCTGAAGGAGGTTGGGCTGTTCTTAACATCAAGACGCTCAAGCAGCATGGGCACTTGATCGCTTAGCTATTTCTGCTTCAACTCGCCAAATCCTGTCTTGGCCCCAACAACTAAACGGTGCTTCATCGGCGGAGGATACCCTGAACCCCGGCACACCCCAAAGTCCAGCACCGTTCATTGCATCAATGTTTTCCTGCAGCAACACTTGCCAATCAAACGACCCACTTTGCTGATCTACTTCTGCCAAGTTCAGGCCGATACGATCCAGCACCTTCGCAAGCCCGGCTGCACTCGTCACATCAATCCCCTCAGCAAAACATGCGGATAAATAACTCCCAACGAAATCCATTCCCCTGTCCTGCGCCACTGCTCCTGGAAACAGGCTGAACGCTTTCAGTACGGGGTCGCCAAATGGATCGACAAACCGCCCGAAGGGAATACCATGAAACCGTGCTTCGCGTCCCGCATCCATCATGATGTAAACCTGCTTTGCTCGCGGCGCTGGTATACCGCGCATCATCATTGGCATCACCGGGCGTAGCTTCAGAGAAACACCGCTACGGTTTACCAGGTCAGCCACCCTGCTATGCCCAATTGCGGTATAGGGACTTCGCAACGAAGGAAAGTACTCCAACGTCACTGCTGCGGTTTCCTTGCCGAAGGTATAGTTGGCAGTCGGCAGTGGCGCGCACATGGCACTGAGGGGGCTAGAACTGTACCCTGCATCGATAAGTCGTTGTTCCAACAAATGTAATCGGTCAAGCCCCCAAAACCACTCACCTTCAAAATAAAACGTTGCGCCGAAGTAGTGGCCAAGCTCTGCCTGCAAGGCATCTCCTGCAGCGAGATTTACCGGGTCCGATGATTGAATCCCGCTATCATCTGATGCATGACGACGCCAAATGCTTTCGCCAACGGCGATAGCGCTACTGGCAAAAGCCGAGGGATCTGTTGAACCAAGTGCCGCAACTAATGCCTGGTTGGCATGATCAACCTGCCGTTGATCCGGAACGGTGCCAGCAAAGGGAGGCAAAACGCCAAAAAACGCTCCAATGCTACTAGCATCGGCTATCGAGCAAGCGTCGTATCGGGTTGCGTCGCCCTTGAATTCAGCAGACGGCGCGCTGACCAGGTGAGAAATGAAATGAATGTTGTAGCGGGCTTGTAGCGCGGCAAGTTTTTGCACCGCGAGAAAGCTGTAGGGATCATCAACTTGGTGGAAATAGTGCACCGCGGGCGCTTCTATGCGCTTTTTGTCGAACAACCGACTCCTGCGCCGTCTTAACGCGAGAAAGGATTCCGAGCTCATCACCCGCATACCCAAAGATCGAAGTCTTGTTACAAAATTCATTGCTTAATGTCCTAGGCCATAAGTCCCGCAGAAAGGCCTTTCGATACTGACATAAAAACTAAGCGCCGTCACATTTATAATGCCTTACATTAATCTGCAACAAAATTCAGACAAAAAAAAGAGCCCCCGAAGGTGCTCTTTCTTATCTAAATGCCGACTTTCACCAGGGGCATGATGGCCCGTGATTTTCAGCGATTAGATTATACAGCGACGATATTTTCTGCTTGTGGCCCTTTCTGACCAGCAGTAATCGTGAACTCTACTTTTTGGCCTTCAGCCAATGTTTTGAAGCCTGAACCTGAGATCGCACTAAAGTGTGCAAAGACGTCTGGACCTGATTCCTGTTCGATAAAACCAAAACCTTTGGCTTCGTTAAACCACTTAACTGTACCTGTTACTGTATTAGACATAATAGTTCCTAAAATTTAGAAGTAATTGTTACCTTTGATAAATTTTTTCCATAAAAAAGGCGTTGAGCTAGAAATCGGGCTGTTACTTATAAACTAGAGGACGAGGCACTACTAAGAATAATTCTAAGAAAACTTCGAAATACGAGGAATAAATACAAGTCATACTTTCAAGCCCGGCGGAGTATATAGATATTCTCTACGAATACAACAGACCCCTGTTTTTTGTGCCACTTGAGCACTTTTTTATTTTCCCACCCAAAATAGATGGGTATTCAAACTATACCTCGTGAAAGTAACATTCGCTAGCAAATAGAGGCAATGTTTGCAAAATTATTCGAGATTTTTTCTTTATCGGGCCGAAAATGGGGATATTAGGGTGAATATCAGGGTATTTGCGGGCGTCGCCTCTTGCACTGTCAAGATGCTCGCCTTGCCTACAGACCAGATATTGATCGATTTCGGTTCGCTGAATGCCAATATGGCTAACAACAACAGGCGTGCCATGACCTGAGCAAAAACGGTTTTTTGACATCTGATTGCATCGAAAAAAGGTTAACATCGGAGGTTATGCCGTCTCAAACGCACAGCCAGCGAAGCACATCTGACAGGCAACAAGGCTCAAGCAATGACACTTCACCTATGAAAATTGGTATCTGGGGCACCGGCGCAATGGGTTCTTTTGCTGCTTGGCGGCTATCTTTGGCACTGGATGTCACGAAAAATACAGACAAAAATACGCTGACGGTTTTTGGCCATTATCAACCACGCCTGGCACATCTTAATCAGTACGGCATTAACTTAATTGCGCTGGATGGGCACCAGCGTTGCGTTAATGTTCTAGCCACCAGCAATATTCCGAGGCACCCTGAACTCGACGTTGCGCTGATATTTAACAAAACTTACCAGCTTGACCGGGTTGCCAGCGAGATACACAGATCAGTAAAACCGGGCGCACTGGTTATCTGCTTTCAAAATGGCTTAGGCAGCGATAAGTTGTTGAAAGAAGCCAACCCTAACAAAACGATCGCGCCCGGCGTTTTGTTTGAGGGGGTCACGCTAGATAGCACAGGTGACATCCTTCACAAAGGTGCCGGCAGCACCTGGCTGGGTCTTTCACCAAAGGTGCAAGCGCGCCACGCCGTCATATTGTCTCTTTTACGCTTGGGAGGCTTCGAGTTGCGGGTGCAATCTGATATCAGTTCGATTCAATGGTCCAAACTTGCCGCTAATGCCGCCATCAACCCACTTACAGCCCTCACTGGCGAGAGAAACAAACAGGTCGCCGAACATCCTTTATTGCGCAACATAGCGATTGCTGTAGCCACTGAAATTACGCGCGTCGCTGAACATGCACAAATTCGTCGCGACGGCGATTATCTCAAAGACATTCTCAAGGTCGCTGTAAGAACCGGGGAAAACATCTCTTCCATGTTGTCAGATATCCAGCAGGGGCGGCAAACAGAGGTACAGTCTATCAATGGTGCGATTGTTGAAATGGGCAAAACCCACAACATTCCGACGCCTGTAAACGAAATGCTAGTCGAACTAATCGAGCGCTGCGCAACTTCACGGGTTTCATTCGAGATGCTTGAAACACGCTGGCAACAACTCGCAGCGACTTACGTGACAGAGCAATAACGACTATCGCAAGATACTGGACAGCACATTTTTGGTCCATTAAGCTTTGCGCTCACTCCGATCTTTCGAAGACGGAGATGACTCACAACGTTTTAGAAACAACGCTCTGTCAGAGCATCAAACTACTGTGGGACTTGATCCAGCGAAGGACAGGTACCGACGACCTTACACATATCGGCATTCAAGCCGCATGTGCCTTCTGCTGTGTCCAGTGCTACTGGAGACATACATGAACGTCCATTCTTTCCAGCAATACAAACAAGAAAGTCATCACATTTCCATGGTCACTTGCTACGACCATTGGTCTGCGCAGATTCTCGGCGAATCGGATATCGATTGTCTTCTCGTCGGTGATTCACTCGCGGTCGTTATGCATGGTTTTGATTCGACAGTGCACGCAACCATCGAAATGATGGAAATGCATGTCGCTGCAGTAGCAAGAGGAGCACCGAGGAAATTCATTATCGCGGACATGCCTTTCCTCAGCTGCAGCAAGGGACTAGCACCGGCGATGGAGGCTGTGCAAAAACTCATGCAAGCGGGCGCTCATGCAGTAAAAATCGAGGGCGCGTCTCACCAACTGCCTCTGATCAAGCAGATCGTCGAGGCTGGCGTGCCCGTCATGGGTCACCTAGGGCTCACTCCCCAATCAATTCACAACATGGGTGGACACAAAGTTCAGGGAAAAAAACAAAGCGATGCCGAAAAACTTGCCAACGAAGCAACAGCGCTTGAAACAGCCGGCTGTTTTTCACTTGTGCTGGAGTGCATACCCACGAATCTTGGTCGTCAGATTTCAGAATCTCTTACGATCCCAACCATTGGTATTGGCGCAGGCCCATTCACTAACGGGCAGGTTCTGGTGCTTCAGGATCTACTTGGGGCTAACCCGACATTCACACCAAAATTTCTGCGGCGATACGCGAATACTTACGAAACTATTCTAAGCGGGGTAAATCACTTCCACCGCGACGTTGTCAGTCATTGTTACCCATCCGCCAAGGAATCTTACAAATGAGGACGATCACTTCCATCAAAACATTTCAGCAAATAAGGAAGACACTTAACGCCTCGACCATCGGCTTTGTGCCAACAATGGGCGCGCTTCACCAAGGGCACACTTCCTTGCTCGAACGTTCCGTGACTGAATGCGACCTGACGATTCTCAGTATTTTTCTGAACCCAACACAGTTTAACAACCCCGAAGATCTTAATGTTTATCCCATCACGCTAAAGCAGGACCTTGATAGAGCTGAACAGGCCGGTGTTGATATTGTATTGCTACCTGAGTACGAAGAGATCTATTCAGACGACTTTCGATTTCAGTTGAGCGAGGACAGATTCAGCAAACAACTCTGTGGCGCGCACCGCGAGGGGCATTTTACTGGCGTCTTAACCGTTGTGATGAAGTTGCTGAACATCGTCAAGGCAGACAAGGCTTTCTTTGGCGAGAAGGATTACCAGCAATTGCAGTTGGTAAAAGACATGGTCCAGGCGTTTTTCCTTGACGTTGATATCGTTGGCTGCGAAACGATTCGCGAAATCGATGGGCTGGCAATGAGCTCGAGAAACACTCACCTTAAGAAAGATGAGAGAGCACTTGCACCTGTGCTTCACCAGCTGATTAGCGAAGAAGCCCCGGATGACATCGTCGCCTGTCAGCTAAAGCGTTACGGTTTTGAAGTCGACTACATCAAAACTATTGCCGGCAGACGATATGCTGCGGCAATGCTTGGGCGAGTAAGGCTAATTGATAACATACAACTTCGAACGTAAGTTAGCCCGAAATGAACCTGCGCCAAACAGAATCGAAGAGTGTTTTCAGACTGCCTGATTGATGCAAAGCGCCATGGTTTTTCGTTGTGCCTTGCGTCTGAATAGGAGAGCATGCTGCTATGCAAAGCAACAGGCGTTGAAGGCACAAACCGCTGAAACGGTTGAAATGTAGGCAAAAAAACGCAACATCTACTTCAACAGATTTTCCTGGTTCGCGTGCGCCCGCAATACGGGCAACGGATAACGATAACTTTTACGAGAAGACGATGGCGCCACAAAAAGATTGCGTCATCTTGCTGCATGGACTGGCGAGAACAGCCAACTCTATGAACAAGATGGCAGAGGCTTTCAAGCAAAGGGGGTACCACACTTGCAACCTAGGTTACCGGTCTCGGTCTGACAAGATTGAAGTACTATCCGAAAAAGCGGTCAAAGCAGCACTTGATGCGTGCCGCAAAGCGACGGGCAACGCCCCCCAACTGCCATCAAGCGTAGGCAAGGTTCATTTTGTCACTCACTCTATGGGCGGCATTTTACTGAGACACTACCTTTCATCTCACAGCATCAACAATCTTGGACAATCCGTCATGATTGCACCGCCTAATCAAGGGAGTGAAATCGTTGAGTTTTTCGGTAACAAACCGGGGTTTATGATGCTGTACGGACCCGCGGGACGGCAATTGGGCACCGGTAGCCAAAGCGTCCCGCTTCGGCTTGGCCCAGTAACTTTTCCAGTTGGCATCATTGCCGGTGACAGGTCAATCAATCCGCTTTTATCAAGACACCTGCCAAAGCCGAACGATGGAAAAGTCAGCGTGACAAGCACGAAGGTAGATGGCATGGCTGATTTTATTCAACTGCCGCTTAACCACACCTTTATTATGCGTAACCAAGAGGTAATCAAGCAATGCATCACCTTTGTCGAAACCGGCAGCTTCAGCCGCCGCACATAGTCAACATCCCGGTTAAGCGCGAGTGACCAACACTAATCACTCGAACCGAGCAGCGCTTCGCGCATCACGTGAAATATCGCATTTTGTTCCATGACACCATTTATCCACTGACTACCCGGCCCTGTCGCGTAGATGGCAACATCTTCACCGCCGTGGGTTTCAACGCGTAGCGGCACCGCGGCAGCCTGCCTGAAATTAAAAGCTTCAGTGTCTACCTTTGTAAGGTCCGGATCGACGCCTTCTTTTTTTGCCTCACGGTGACCAGGGCCATTGGCATAGGCAAGCGTTGTGTATGGCAAGTCATTAACATCTTTTCCTGCAAAGCCGAGTATTGGATTCCCGCGCCGAGGGTAGCCCGCCATAGTCATCGTGTGACTATGATCTGCTGTCACAATAATGAGCGTATCCGGTCCAACCAGATTAGTCGCTCGGCGAATTGCATTGCTGAACTCAACTGTCTCTGTCAGCGCAAGCTTCGCGATACCCGCGTGATGGCCATGATCAATCCGTCCGCCTTCAACTAGTAAAAAGAAACCCTTGCGGTTATTTTCAAGTAATTCTATCGCTTTAACCGTCATTTCTGTTAAAGATGGCTCGCCTGTTGGCGACTTATCGCGAAGCTCAGAAAAACTCATATGTGAATCAGCGAACAATCCCAGAAGGTGATTCGTATTTTTGTCAACGGCCTCGAGCGATGCTGTATCCGTCACATAGGCGGCCCCCTTGTATCTTGCTTGCCATTCTGCAGTGAGGTCGCGACCATCTGTTCGCTCTCCCCCTTCGGCACTCGGAATAAACATCTGTCGACCACCACCCATCGCCACCTCTAGCCCGTCACCGAACGGAAACTCGATCAACTGCTGCGCAATGTCAGCGCAATTACCGCCTGCAGCTTCATAATCACGTTCGATGGTGTGTGCAAAAGTTGCGGCAGGCGTCGCATGCGTCACCCGCGTAGTTGTGACAAAACCAGTCGCGAGCCCCTTCGTTTCGGCACTTTCAAGCAACGTTCTCAATCGACCGTTTTGACAATCTGCATCAATCGCTGAGCCATCAACTCCGAGCGTTCTAAATCGCGTTTTAACGCCCGTTAACATTGCAGTTGCAGTTGACGCCGAATCGGACACTTGGCGGTCAACGGCATAAGTTTTTGACAGCGCAGCGTGCGGAAATTTTTCAAACGACAGCAAATTTTCCTCACCATCCGCGCCTTTCATTTGCCCTTCATAAATTCGACTGGCCGTCACAGTCGTAATACTCATTCCATCTCCGACAAATAGAATGACATTTTTTGCCTTTTTCTTGCCTCGCGTTGATCTTTTTTGTTGCTTTACGAATGACTGTCCAGCTTTATACCATTTGAGCGCGTTTGCATCGGCAGGCAACTCTGCCCGCACGGTTGCGCTGGTAAAGGACAGAAAAATGCTGAGAAAAAGCGCTCGTTTTATCAACTTCGGGGGAATCCATCTACTCGAGATCTTGCGAAAATTCAGGGGCTGTTGCTTTTTCGGGGTAATCCATCTACTCGAGATCTTGCGAAAATTCAGGGGCTGTTGCATTGGCGAGAGGGCCGACTTAAACGTCATGTATTCTATTCCGATTACCGTTGTAAATTAATGTTAAAAAATATTCCATTTGTTCTGATGCTGCGGCAGCAACCTATCCGGGCACTGTCATGGCACTCAGGGAAATCTCCATGTAGACGTCAGCGCGATTGTAATCTGACACGCTAGGAAATGGCATTTGAACGAATCCCAAACGACGATAGAGCCCCAAAGCCGGGGCAAGTTTTGAGTTGGTTTCTAGATATAATTTTCTGAAGCCCATCTCAACAGCTTTGTTTAGCGCGGCCGTTAGCAATAATTTTCCAAGACCCTGCCCGCGTCCTGTTTTGTATACGCCCATTTTAGCGAGCTCACCAATACCATTGCCCCTATTGATCAGTGCGCAGGTGCCCAGCGGCTCGTCTTTTGTTTTTTCGCATGCGAAAAGTATTGCACCACCTGAATCGATGATATGACCGAGGGGATTGGATAGCGCGACGCGATCTGATTCCTCCATGACAAAATCTTCGTTGATCCATTCTTCGTTAATCAGCCGAAATGAATCGGCGAAGGCAGAACGAAAGTCCCGAACTTCGAATTCGCGGGCTGCAGGGTTGTAGCGGTCAAGAAACCGCTGTTCCAGACTACGCTGGTCTAGCAGACGTTCAACCGTGCCTATATATCCCAACATATCGACACCGGTCTCATCAAGCAACGACGCTAGCGTTGCCTCAACCACTTGCCATACATCACTGATACTTTGCTTTTGCTGCTTTCCGAAACTAGTAAGCGCTAACACACGTCTTCTTTTATCAGCGGTGTCTTTGTATGCGGAAACAAGATTGGCCGCTGTCATTTCGCGAGCAATCTGGTTAACAGAGGGGTGAGATACCCCCAAGCCCCTCGCAATTTCCATGATCGAACTGGGCCCCAATTCACTCAGGTAGTAGTAAACAGGGAACCACTTCGGCTCGAACGCAAGACCCGTTGCCCGGTACATCCTTAAACTGTCTTGCATGACACGATCAGATAGACGCTTCAACCTGCTGCCGAAGGCCAGCGGCCCAATACTACTGAGAACATCGGAGCTCATAAAGTATCCATATGATTACGTAGTTGATTACGTTATTCTAGTCATATTCAACGCAGAGTCAATTATCCTGCGCGACAGATAATCCAATTGGTGTGTCGCAAGTTTTTCGTATTTTCACCTGAACATCGCGCACCCACGGGCATTGAGTAAAGCTCAACCGGCAAAAAAAGCGCACTATTGATATCCACACAAGGGAAATATGGGTTATTCCCTTGCGAGCAAGCCACAGAGAAAGGCAGAATTAGGCTATGAAGATCGGCAGTGAACAAGTTTTGGATCGCACCACACGAAAAAGCGGGCTTTACACGGTATACAAGTGGATTTTTGTCGTGCCTTTCTTGGTGTTGTCGACCGCAATACTTGGTTCGATCATTATCGTTCTGTCGTTTTTGGGTGCGCCCGACTTTGCCTCGCGAGTTTTTGGCACGCTGTGGGCAAAAATTAATACAACCGTCTCACTTATTGGCATCAGGGCTAGCGGCAAGGAACATATCAAGCAGGGGCAGTCCTACGTCATCGTGGCAAACCATCAAAGTATGCTTGATATTTTTCTGCTCTACGGCTACCTCGGTATGGACATCAAATGGGTGATGAAACGGGAGCTAAGGGCCGTACCTATATTAGGGTTAGCTTGCGAAATGATGGGGCATGTCATCATTGATCGTTCAAACACTGAGGCCGCCCTGGCTTCAATGGAACGCGCAAGAGAGAGAATCAAGAACGGGATGTCGGTGGTCTTCTTCGCAGAGGGCACGCGATCTCGCAGTGGCGAGCTGAAGCCTTTCAAAAAAGGGGCCTTTCGAATGGCACAGGAGCTGAATCTGCCGATACTGCCGATCACCATTCACAACACGCTGGAAATACTACCCTCAGACACGGCTGACTTACACCCAGGTGTCGCGCGTATGACAATTGGCGCGCCGATATCGGTGAGTGTCGAGGCACACACCGCTGATCACCCCAGGTCGAGCCAAGACAGACCGAAGCTACTTAGTACAAATGCGGTTGAGCGAGACACTGCGGAGCAACCGCAGCCTGCGCCTGTGATGAAAACTTTGAACGACCTCACCGCGGAGGTCAGAGGCGCGATATCAGCGACCCTGCATCAGCCATAACGAATTCGCGTATTCAGTTAGCCGCCAAAAGCCTTAAAAACCTAGCTCTTGCCTTTCTTACCATCTCTCTTTTTCTTATTCTTCTTTCGTTTTTGTGCCAGCGACGCCTCAGCTTTACGTTGTCTGGCGACCTCGTCACGCGATGCCTTGAAGGCTGACTTTAAGGCATCAAGCTTGCGATCTTTTTGCTTCATCACACTGCCTTGATGTTTGGCAGAGTTTTTTGCCTTATCAAAAGGGATGATCTTATCTCCAGTCACGGCACACAATTCCTGTTCATTTTTACAGCTGACCTTTCACAAATTTAACCTACGCGTGATAATCAAACCAGTGGTTTACTTTTATTCAACTCGCTTATAACATGCCCTACAAATCTTCTATGACCCGGGCAAAATCCCCCGCCCATGGTAAACTTCAACCAGGTAGCCACTAGATAGATACTGTGTTTCGAAAAACTGCTGACCGATTGCCGGTCTTTTTAATTTTATCCCTCACGCTAGTGGATTTCATACTTTACTTCACTGTTGAGAACTTTTGGCTTCTCGCCGTCTATTTTGCCCTGACCGTCATTCCCAAGGGTTGCATCTGCTCGTGGAATCACCACCATCAGCACACCAAAACATTCCGCTCCACTCCCCTCAATCGTTTGCTGGAGCTCGCCTACGCGTTACACACTGGCGTTACAACAAATCTTTGGCTACTTCACCATGTCTTCGGTCACCACCACAACTACCTTGACCAAACGATTGACGAAAGTCGCTGGAAGCGTGCCGACGGGACGCTAATGGGCGAATGGGAATACACGCTGAACGTCGCGCTTACGTCTTATTATCGCGGTTACTTGGTTGGCAAGAAATACCCCAATCATTACCGAACACACGTCGTATACACGGCGCTTACCGTCGCTTTGGTTATCGCTCTGACGATTTACCACCCGCTACAAGCACTGATGCTATTCATTATTCCAATGGTCGTCGGCATGTTTGTAACGGCTTGGGTTACCTATGATCACCACGCCGGCTTGAATGAAACAGAGGACCATTTCAAGGCTTCTTTTAACAATATTAATCCGGTGTTTAATCTTGTCACCGGCAACCTTGGTTATCACACTGCACACCACTACAAACAGGGCGTGCATTGGTCGGAACTTCCGGCCCTGCACGATAAAATCAAGAGCGACATTCCCAGCGAAATGTACAAAACTTCTTTCTGGGAAGTATTTAACAACAGCTTCTTCCTGAAGTTGTTTGGCCTCTCGCGCTAACATCCACCGCGCCAGACGTTAGGCAACTTGTCCACCACAACTAACTTTAGCCCCTGAGAGATCGTCAATATTACCGGAGGTGCAACGAGTGAGTACAAAAAGTTCTGACCAAGACACGAAGACGCCATCGGCAGTTGGCCTTCGAAGTGACGCAAACCATTGTTTCGTTTGCGGTCCGGAAAACCCGATAGGGCTGCGCCTGCAATTCCGGATCGAAGACGACGTATGCCGATCCGAATTCACCCCGCAACCACACCACTGCGGCTATGACACTGTGACACACGGTGGCTTGATTTTTTCTGCGCTCGACGATGTCATGGCTAACTGGATCTACCTGAAAGGTGATAAAGCATTTACCGCTAAGTGTGAAATTCGTTACAAGGATGACCTGCCCACTGGCACGCCGGTCAGGTTAGAGGGTAGATGCATCAAGCAACGAGGGCGATTGGTTCAAATGGAAGGAAAAATGATTCGGCAAGATAACAATCAAGTCGTCGCCGAATGTGAGGCAAGTTTTATGAAACCACCCGCTAAGTAACGTTGGAACTTATCATTCTTTTGGTGCATTTCCATTTGTGTCAACACGTTGGTGAATGTCCAAATCTGCGAGTGAATCGTCGGTACAATTGTTTTTTTACAGGTTGAGAACATGGTCATTGAACAAGAATTTCCTAACGCCAGTCTTCGTCGCAGGCTAGCGGCACAGACTTATGATTTCTTTTTACTGTTTGCGCTTTGGGCTGTCACCGGGTCTATCTTGCTGATGGTATTCGGCGACTCCGCGCCCGTAGACCGTCGTTTGCCAGAGCAAGAACCGCTGTCCACCGTCTGGGTGCAGTTGATATGTTATCTGGAAATGTTTCTGTTCTACTTTTATTTCTGGCTAGTAAAGGGTCAATCACTGGGTATGCAGGTCTGGAAAATTCGAGCGGTAAACAGCAACGGAGAGATCATGAACGCTAAAGAAGCGTTGATACGCTTTGTTTGCGCGACTCTTTCTATGATGCCACTGGGCGCCGGCATGTTTTGGGCGCTGATTAATAAAAAACATCTCGCGCTACACGATGTCTGGTCAGGCTCAAAAGTCGTTTATATCGGTCAGAAGCCCTACGCGTCAGAAAAACTTGATCGTCGCGATGAAGTCCTACCGGACTAGTGTTTGAGCGCTAGCTCGCTCTTCGCATCAGCGGATAGCCGACAATGAAGCAAATCGCGATTGGAATGATGATTGCTATTATGGGAGAAAAGCCAAACACCATACTTGCGGGCGACAACAAGTCCTGAACAAACTTAAACAGGATACCAATGACCAACCCCATGATCACGCGCATACCCATAGTAGATTCCCGCAGCGGTCCAAATATAAAAGAAATCGCGACAAAGACCAGCCCTATTGTGGCAAGCGGTTGGAGAACTTTTTTCCAGAACCCAAGTTCAAATTTGCCGCTATTGAGCCCCTGCTCTTTCATGTATTCGATCTTATCAATGAGTTCACCGATAGACATTTTATCCGGCTGAACCAAAATCTCCGTACTCAGTAGTTCTGGCCCCAAACGACTATCCCATCGCACCGAGTCGACACGGCTCGCTTGAGTTCTGCCAGCTTGAAAATCCGTCACGATGACGTCGTCCAATTGCCAGTAAGTCTGATCACCACCCGCGCCGTGAAAGGTCCCGTGCTTAGCAAACAAACTGCGGGTCATTCGCTGCTCATCGTCAAAGTAATAGTGTGATACCCCTTCAAGACTACCATCCTGACCCACCTCATCGAAATGCATGAAAATATTGCCTTCACGATACCAAAAACCAAATTGCGGGGTAATTTGGCTTTCAGATGACAATGCTTTCAAACGTTCGTTACGCGCAATCCTTTCAACATCTGGCAGGACGTACTCACCGACTAATAGTCCTATCAACACGAGCAAAATTGTTGGCTTCATGGCACTCAGAGACAAGGACCAAGTGGAAACTCCCGCTGCCCGCATCACCACAATTTCGCTATTGTTCGCGAGTAATCCCAACCCTGTGAGGCACCCAATAAGGGCTGAGTACGGGATAACCTCGTAAAACATTCTTGGCATACTGTAGATCACAAATTCAATGACATTAACGAGCGCATAGTTATTCTCCATGTCCTCGACCTGCTCTAGAAACGTGAATATCGTCAGGATACCCAACAAACCAAGCTCGCCTAACAACATCGTCATGCCGACGGTTTTTGCTACATACAGATCGAGCTGCTTCATTAGCTATTCGCTCCAGACCGGCGCTTGAACAGCGAGGCGAATGCTCGGAAAGGTGCTGTTACCTTTTCCATGTGATAAAGGCTGATAACAAGGGCAATAAAAATACCGTGTATCCACCAGAGACCAGGCTCTTTCGGTAGTTGTGCCTTTTCAATCGCCGCTCGACCCGCTGAGAGACAAATCACGTAGAGAAAGCAAAGTATCAGCCCTGGCACCAGACGAGTGAACCGTCCTTGCCTTGGACTCACTCGACTCAACGGAATCGCCATTACTGCAATAACTGGGATCATCAAAATAATAGACACACGCCAATGCAATTCACTCACGTGGGTGAGGGTTTCCATGCCAAATAATTCCATGGTTGGGATCGCAGCCCTGCGTCGATTCATTGCTGGCGCCTTTGCCTTCGCCACCAGCTGGCCGTATTCTTCATACTGAATGACCTGATAATCGGCACTACCAGGCACGCCGCTGTAACGCATACCGTTTTTGAGCAAAATGAACCGATTACCGGTTTCATCGACAACGTTTTCGCCTCTTTCTGCGACAATCGTGACGACATCCTTGGGTCCGTGCGCGTTTGACACCTTGTACTCATTAATGAATACGTTTCTAAGCTCGCCGTCATCTGAGAGGCTTTCTGTATAAGTCACTCTCTTTCCTGAACGAAGCGTTTGGAAACGACCGGGCGCCAGCGTGTCAAATTCAGTCAGGTCCCGTTGTGCCTTTAGCAGCGTCTCAACCTTCTTCTCGCCTTGCGGTTTAAACCAGAGAGTGACGGAAGCCGTACCTATCATGACGACCAGCGATAACATGAGCGTCATCACAACCAGCTTCGCCGGGCTCAGCCCGCTGGTTTCGAGAATAACCATTTCGCTATCCACGTGCAGGCGACCGTAGGAGAGCATGATTGCCAGAAAAAAACTGACCGGCGCAATCAGCTCGAGAAATCCGGGCAATCGATAGGCCATGATTAAAAACAGCACATCACTACTAATGACGCCTCTTGCGGCCTCATTCAAGTAACCACTAAAACGCCAACCCATCGAAATAACAAGCACAACACTCGCGACCGACAACATGGTGACAAATATTTCTTTGGCAAAATAACGATATAAAATCAAAGTAAAATCCGTTGGGCGTAATAATGACCATCAAACGTGGAACCGGTGTCACGTTAATGTGACCCGCAGTCGCTTAAGCTGTATTATCCACTTCACTTATACTAATGTCTCTAGGAGTCAGCATGCAATTCGGTACCAAATCAGGAATCCCGGA
This sequence comes from Candidatus Azotimanducaceae bacterium, assembly GCA_965657335.1. Taxonomy (GTDB): domain Bacteria; phylum Pseudomonadota; class Gammaproteobacteria; order Pseudomonadales; family Azotimanducaceae; genus UBA4582. Next base: position 85,980 of record CBFHOH010000007.1, on the reverse strand, counting down.
AAAAGCCCGCAACCAATGCGTGATAGTGGGTGTTTATGAGAACGATTCATTTTCCGATTCCGCCACTTCACTCGACAAAGCCAGTAAAGGTTTTATTAAGAAGGTGCTGAGTCGTGGTGACATGAATGGAAAGATAGGGCAAACCCTGATGTTACACGACGTGCCCAACGTGACTTCGCCGAGAGTACTCATCGTTGGTCTAGGAAATATTGAAACCACAGATGGCCCCAAGTTTTTGCTGGTTGCAAAAGCCATGATAGCGGCATTGAGCAAAAGCTCTGCCAAAAATGCATTATGCTGCCTACTTGAGGCCAAAGCAGGCACAGAATCCGACGCCTGGAAAGCACGACGGCTGGTAGAGCAAAGCACCGCCGGTGTTTACAAGTTTACCGAGATGCGCGGCAAGGCACCTGCAACGGCAGGCGGACCGGCAACAATTGACTTTCTTATTGCCAAGTCTGGCGCCAGCAAGGTCAAAAAAGCGATCAACGAGGGAAGTGCAATCTCGGCCGGGATCGATGATGCGAAAGACCTTGGAAATATGCCTCCCAACATCTGCACGCCCACTTATCTGGCAGACCAGGCAAAGCTGCTAGCAAAGCAATATCAGTCCCTCACCACAAAAGTGCTTGAGGAAAAAGACATGAAAAAACTCGGCATGGGCTCATTTCTCTCGGTCTCACAGGGCAGCGACCAGCCCGGCAAAATGATCATTATTGAGCACAAAGGCGCAAAAAATAAAAAAGCAGCGCCCCATGTGCTCGTCGGAAAAGGTATTACCTTCGATACGGGCGGCATTAGCTTAAAGCCCCCCGCGGGCATGCATGAGATGACCTATGACATGTGTGGTGCTGCCAGCGTTTTTGGCGCCATGCGCGCAGTCGCAGCGCTGGCACTACCGATCAATGTGATTTGCGTGTTGGCTGCGGCAGAAAATATGCCTTCCGGTAACGCATCGCGCCCGGGTGATATCGTTAAAAGCATGTCAGGACAAACAATTGAAATTCTTAATACCGACGCGGAGGGCCGACTTGTTCTGTGCGATGCGCTAACCTATGTCGATAAGTTCAAGCCAGCCACGGTGATTGATGTCGCAACACTTACCGGTTCCTGCGTCATGGCGCTGGGTTCTCATCCCGCTGCCCTTTTCGCTAACGACGACGAACTCGCAGACAACATCAATAAAGCTGGCGAGAATACCCGAGACAGGGTCTGGAGAATGCCACTTTGGGAGGAATATCAGCCGCAACTTAACAGTGCATTTGCTGACATGACCAATGTCGGTGGTCGCGAAGCGGGCAGTGTCACAGCAGCTTGCTTTCTCGCCCGATTCACTAAGAAATATCGATGGGCTCATCTCGACATTGCCGGCGTCGCCTACAAGGCAGCTGGAAGTGCCAAAGGGTCAACTGGTCGACCTGTTGCGTTGCTAACCCAGTACCTCATCGACCGAGCACAGGAAGTAAAATAAACAGACCATGACGAGGATAGATTTTTATCAAATAGAAAATCAAGAGGCGCCGCTGTTATTCAGCTGTCGCCTCATTGCTAAAATCTATCGCATGGGTCATCAGGTGCATATTCATACCGAAAATGAGGCTCAAGCTAAAGAGATCGACGCTTTGCTCTGGCACTTCAGGCCAGAGAGTTTTATTCCGCACACGCTCGACAACATTGATGAAGAAGCGCCTGTCAGAATCGGCTGTAGCGTCATGAATGAGCCTAACACCCACCGCGAGGTGTTAATCAATCTGTCAGGCTCAGTACCAGATTTTTTCAGCCGATTCGAGCGCGTTGCGGAGGTTGTACCTCTTAATACGGAAAGCCGCGAGGCGGCCCGAGAGAACTACAAGTTCTATAAAGATCGTGGATACGAGATCAAATACAATAAAGTGGGTCAGCCCCCGGCAAGCGAAAATGTCTAACATTGAAGACCCGCAGAAAAAAGGCGAGCAGACCACAACCCCACCCTCACAAATACCGTTGCTCGAAGATGTCGTTGACCCGCTTAGCACAACGTCAGAGGCTGGTCAGAAAAGCAAACGCGGGCAGAAGCACATCACACCCGATCTGGACCCACTCGACAAACCACTGGCTACAGATTTATTTGGTGACCCCATCCATTCCTATGCCGTCAATCCGGACAACGACAATCAGATTAACGAAGAAGCGTTACACACTCAGGCAACTGAGGTTGTTAACTCGCTGGTGAAAGAGTATTCCCACGAGATTGTTCGCAGGCTTCGTAATGAGCTCACCTCTGTTCTGAATGACCTCAGCGAGGAAAAACCAGCGTCCGAGGGAAAAGGCTCAGTGTCTTCAACAGACTCCGAGCCAGATCACTAAACATCGGCGATTTGCTTTACTGCATCGCAAAAAGCCTGAACGGATTCTTTCAGATCTTTTCGTCTGGCTTCACCCTGACTTTCGCTAAAACAAAAAGACAAACGCAACTGGTTTAGTCCGGCTTGCGGGTTACGGCGCTTTGCGTCGTCTGGATAAAACGGATACATAGGTATGACAACAATACCGTAGTCAGCGGCAAGACTACTTACAAAACGCTCATCACATCTAATGCCGACACCTAAGAAGGTAAACACGGTAAAGAACCCGGCACCGGGATGCGTCCATGTGAACTTGTCAGCATGTTTGCTTAGCTCTCGCTCAAATCCATCGAGCATGATTTGCCGATTTTCTCGATACACAGCCAACTTGTCCTCCGCAACCGGCCACAGAGAATCTCGCAACGCCATATTCTCGTCGTGTAATAAGGCTTCCATACCATAGAGCGCCTCCGGGTTCTGAAACAAGATGTCACTACTCGCCTCGGTTACGATTAAGTCCTTGAGCGTAGCTGTTTGACCGCCGCTGATATCCATTACAGCCTCACTGTAAAGAAAACCCACTCGAGGCCCCGGAAATCCAATTTTTGAGCCCGTGAACAAATGAACCGATTGCTCAGGCGCCAGTGACAGAAACGATTGGGGTCTTGCGGCTTCATCAGCATAGTTAATGTAAATATAGGGCGCATCTTCAACGACCAGTAACCCGTATTCCCGCATCACTTCCAGTATCGCTTCGCGTCGCGCCTGACTAAAGCTGAAACCGGCTGGATTGTGTCCGTCCGGCACCGTGTAGTAAAAAGGTACGAATCGACCATCCGTACGTGCTTGCTCAATCTGCGTTCGTAATGATGCGATCAACGGGCCTTCCGCGTCCATTTCCACACTGTAAATTTCTGTCTGGTGCCCCAAACTTGCCCTAGCCAGAAATCCTGCATAGGTTGGTGCGTCAGTAATAAAGGCCAGCGGCTCACCAGAGCGTTCAAACAGAGAACATAGCAAGCTGATACCTCCGGTCGCACCAACAGTCGGCACCAGCAGATCCGGATCCATCTTTACTCGCCAGTCAGCACCGTACACTTGACTGAATTTTTCACGCACACTTTTTGGGCCCAGTGTATCGGTGTAAGAAAATGATTCGCGTAAATACTCAGGTAATTGGTTCGGGTCGTTGATGCCTTCGTTATCTGCAAGATGCTGATAATAGCGAGCTTTATGCGCAAGGAATGCTCGAGGGTCAGTCACCTCAGGATGAGGATAACCGGCACCCAAGTGATGCATTTTCAAACCTTTACTCGCCGCCATCTCTCGAAGTCTTGGCAGTGAAGCAGCCATCTTGCGGGTGACAGATACCGGTTGGGCAACGACGCTCGGCGCGCTGATGTTGCCAGATTCGTCTACTGGTTGCTGCATGATTTTGCGATCTTCCAAAAGTTAATTGTAAGGATAATACATTAATTCGTGCCTATTTTTTCCATTGCAGGCCCAACTCTCTTTTGATCAAATGGGAGATCAAATTCAAACACGTAAGGTTCAAATCCCCGAGCAGTGATGTCGATGAAAAGTCAGCCGCCAAAACAGCACTTCCTTGCAGCTATTATTCTTTGTGTTGTTGTGACGACATCCGCCGTTCCTGCCTGGGGGAAAGATGTCTGGCGTGATGTCGCCCGCGTAGTCGCCATCGGAGATATTCACGGCGACTTCGAACAATACCTAACGGTCCTGAAAGACAGCGGACTCATAGATACCCAACTCAACTGGTCAGGCGGAGAGACACACCTCGTGCAGATGGGCGACCTGCCAGACCGCGGGCCAGATTCTCTGAAAATCATGCGGCACATGAAGAAGCTGCAAAGACAAGCACGCAGAAAAAAGGGCTATGTCCACGCCCTAATTGGAAACCATGAAATCATGAATGTCGATGGAGATCTGCGCTATGTCCACCCCGGCGAGTTCACCGCCCTGGCGAGCAGAAAATCAGCGAGACTGCAAAAGAATTACATTACAGAGATGATTGAATACCTCGATGAAGAAAACCCTGCGGCAGCAAATGTCGGCGAAGCCCGAAGACCAGCACTGGAAAAACGCTATCCTCTCGGCTTTGTCGAGCACCGACTATTATGGGCACCAGAAGGCGAATTCTTTGAATGGATCAAAAGTCATAATACTGCTATCAAAATAAATCGTACCCTGTTTGTACATGGCGGACTCTCCCCGCATCAGGCACCACTACCATTAAAAGAGATAAACACCAGAGTTCGTCGGTATCTTCGACGCTCTAATGAAGACGCCATAATCGACGATAGCGGCCCCCTCTGGTATCGCGGTTTGGCACTGCACCCGGCAGAAATAGAACTAGAGCCGTTGAAAAAAATGCTCACCTATTATGACGTAGATACCATTGTGATAGCGCATACACCCACACCCTCTCGTATACTTCCAAGACTAGGCAGAAGGGTGATACAAGCAGATGTTGGGTTAAGTCGCGCTTACAGCGGTGGACGCGCATCGCTTCTCATCGAGGATAATGAGTATTATGCGATCCACCGAGGGGAAAAAGTGCTTATTCCATCTAACGACGATGATAAGCCAGCGTATCTAGAGAAGCTCACGTTAATAGACAACAACCATCGTAAGCCGGTAGAAGAATAAAAAACCATGTCTGAAATCATTAGTAAAATATGGCGCAAACTACGACCCGTACCGGACACAAAAAAAACAATACGCCGCGATTCTTCGCCAGCCAAATCTAATCACACTGAGAAATCTGATGCGAGATATCTAAACCGGGAGTTATCTGATCTTCAGTTTATCCAACGCGTGGTAGAAGAGGCCGACAACCCTCAAGTTCCGCTGTTTGAAAGAGTACGATTTCTCGCGATCTCCGTGGCGGTGTTGGATCAGTTTTACACGGTACGCGTCGCCAAACTAAGCCGTTTGGTCAGTCAACGGGTGCTAGTATCGAGCATTGATGGATTAACGCCCGAGCAACAATTACATGCTATTGGCGTGCGCGCTGATAGCTTAATGAAAATGCAGGAGACTATTTGGCAATCCCAAAAAACAGAATTGCAGGCTATCGGCATCTCAATTACAGAGCCCGCTAATCTTACCAACGAAGAAGCTGAATGGTTGGCCAATTACTTCCAAATCCAAATATTGCCGGTGCTAACGCCGTTCACGTTGGATGAAGAGCACCCTTTTCCCTATATTCCCAGCGGCGGCATGTGCGTAATTCTTCAGCTGGCAGATTCCCATATCTTAATTCCGGTACCGGACAACCTGCCACGTTTCATTTCCGTCATGGACAAGAACACCCGCTATGTAGTGCTTGAAGACATCCTGCAGGAAATGAGCGACCTACTGCTACCAAATACCACGATACTGAGCAGCGGCACGTTCCAGATACTTCGCGACAATGATCTCGCAAAGAAAGAGCGCTCCGCCGATTTAAGGTCAATCGTTGAATCAGGTTTAAGCAAGCGCCATAAGGCGAACGTCATTCGGCTCAAAGTACATCAGCTGTCTGAATCTAATCTGCGGTTTATCGGCCGTCACCTTGGGCTCATTGGCGATAAAGAGCTTGGCATGCTCGAATTGCAGCGTCGATCTGTTGGAACACGCTCTTTTATTATCGAGGCCATGCCAGGGTTGTCACAAATCTCAGACCTGATCGATAGCAACAGATTTCCCGCATTAGTGTTTCCGCCGCACCGGGCCAGATACCCACAGCGGATGCTGGATTACAACAATGACTGTTTTAAAGCGATCAAAGAAAAAGATCTACTCGTGCATTGGCCGTTCGAAAGTTTTGATGTTGTTGTTCGTTTTCTCGAGCAAGCCGCGGTCGATGACAAGGTCCTTTCTATCAAGCAAACGCTTTATCGAACCAGTAACGACTCTCCGATTGTCAACGCCCTCGTCGAAGCTGCAGCAAGAGGTAAAACCGTCGTCGCTGTCATTGAGCTTGAAGCAAGAGATAACGAACAATCAAATGTTGCATTGGCTAAACGCCTTGAAGATGCCGGCGTACAAATCCTTTATGGCATTGTCGGGCTGAAAATACATAGCAAGCTCACCGTCATTACGCGACAAGAGGAGGATAAACTTGCCATTTACAGTCACTTCGGCACCGGCAACTATCATCCTGATAATGCAAAAATCTATACGGACTTGTCATTTTTTACGAACAACGAACCGCTGTGTCGGGATGCAAACCGAGTGCTCAATTACATCACCAGCGAAACATTCGTTGCACCTGAAGTACTCGCAATGGCGCCATTTCAACTTCGAGAAAAATTATATCGGAACATAGACAGGGAAATAGAAAATGCAAGAAAAGGCAAACACGCACAAATATGGCTAAAAGTGAATTCCCTGACAGACCCAGACCTGATTAAAAAACTTTATAGCGCTTCAGAGGCTGGCGTGAACATCGAGCTTGTCGTTAGGCGGCACTGCAGCCTGCGTCCCGGCGTTGCCAACATGAGCAGTCGCATCAAAGTTAAAAGCATTGTTGGCCGCTTCCTCGAGCATTCACGCATCTACTGTTTTGCAAACGGCACAGAAATGTCGAGTGAAGGTGCCGAGATCTATCTCGCATCTGCTGATTTAATGGAGAGAAATCTCGATGAAAGGGTTGAAATCATGGTGCCTTTACTGGAGGCAACTGTGAGAAAACAGGTGCTTGAACAAATCATGAAAGCCAACCTGCTTGATCAAAAACAATCTTGGCTATTAGGTGAGGACGGAGAGTGGAAACGCTCTCTTGATCCAAGCGAGAAAGATACACCGTTTTGCGCCCAGACGTGGTTCACAGAAACAGACAGCTATTCGGGATTGGGTTCACACAGGAACAACCGCATTATTCCCGAGGTAAAACATGCATAAATTTTTAGCGCCATTGCTGCTGGCTACAATTACCAGTTTATCGCCCGCCCTCCAAGCCGGACTGTTTGATCAGGAAGAACCGCTTGAGATCGAAATTCAGGCCGACTTTTATCAACTCGAAATAGAGCGAAAAAAAGCGAAAAAATACCCAGGGGTTCTCACTATCGATCAACATCAACTGCCGATTGAATTAAACGTGCGAGGTAACCATCGACTACAAAAAGACACCTGCAGGTTTTCTCCGCTCAAAGTTGACTTTAAAAAATCACCGGCGCGAAAACAGACACTATTTCACAAAGAAGGCGACTTGAAACTGGTTGTCCTGTGTAGAAAGAATAGCTCCTATTATGACTATCTGCGCACTGAATATCTGGCATACAAAATGTTGAATGCGATGACGCCGATCAGCTACCGGGTTCGTTGGGTTAACGTCACGTACAAAACGAAAGACAAAATCCTGGAGCAAAGACCCGCATTTTTCGTTGAACACAAAAAACGCGTAGCAAAACGCAATGGCTTGGGACTCGATCAGCCCGACAAACCGCCCGGTTACAGTGATCTAGATCCCGAGCAGGCAGCGTTGCTCGAACAATTCCAGTATTTTCTTGGCAATACAGATTATTCCCTGCTCAGGTCGTCTGACCGCGACGATTGCTGTCACAACGCCAAGTTACTGAGCGGGGAAAACAACTATGTGCCGATTATTTATGACTTTGATGCTACCGGCATGGTGAACGCCAGTTATGCTTCACCGCCTGCGCAATTTAAAATTCGGACGGTTTTAAAGCGTTACTTCCGTGGTCGCTGCCATGAGCCAAGCGCCATGCAAAGCACCAGAGAGCGGATTTTAGGCGCCAAGGAAAATATTCTGGCCATGGTCACCTCGGACACCGAACTCTCTAAAAAGGGCGTTCGCAGGGCACTTCGATATACCAAAGCGTCGTTCAAACACTTCGAGAGTGAAAAAATCTGGACAAAAGATATCGTCGATACGTGTCGAGAGGTTTAGCGCGAAAGATTCATTTATTCGGCCAACCATGGTAAGTCGTAATTCTTCCGCCACTGCCACCACCCTCGTCGGCGATGATAAGGCGCCCTTTGTCTAGCACTAGTCCCTCAGGCTGCGGGTGACGAATTTTATCAAGCTTAAATTCACGCCGAAGTTCACCGGCCCGACTAAGCTCTATAATTGTACGCTGCCGAGCAGAAAGTAAAAAAATGCTCTCCGAGTCTAGCCAAATAGCGGAGGCGTTGAATTTTTTTGCAGCAATATTCTCCAGATCGAAACGGAATTCCCTGCTAACCTTGTGGGACGCCAGACTGTACTCAATCAACAGTAGTTTTCGCTTGTCTGCCTTTAGGTAGGGTTTCTTGCAAGCAATATATAAATGATTGTCCAGTGCGTGCAGACCTTCGATTTCACAAAGCTCGGAAAGCCCTGTGTCAAAAACATCCGCAGATACGATGGCCTCAGTCATGTTTGGCTCCCTCTGCACTCGAAACAATCTGCCCCGACTAGTGATCAGGAAAATGTGCGTTGCGGTTTGAGCGACACCCTCAAAATCGCCTTCGATCACTGGCTGTTCAACATGAAAAACCGTCGACACTTCACCCGTGTTCAACGAAAACCTGTAGACAGCGCCTATCTCGTCATCGTGCAAATAGAGGGTGTTGTCCGGACCGACTGCTAAACCGGATAATTCATCAATCTCCGCTGGTAATTGCCACTGCTGGACATTTTCGCTCGCACCACATCCGAGCACCAGCAGGATCAGGCTAGCGCAGAGCGTCCTACTGATTATCATTTTTTGTAACATTATTGAGGGGGCGTCTTGCCGTTTGAGTTATCTGCCTGTTGCTCGGGTTCCTTGTTACGTAAAGATGCCGCATCAACTGAATCGTTATGCATCCATGTTCTGGTAAACCAGCGGTTCACAGAAACCTCGTCGGCGTAATCCAGCTCCCAGAACAACAACATAATGTAGTTAAAGAAGATGGTCACCACCGCTGCGATCTCCAACGCAGATACGCCTGCGGCCAAACCGGCGCCAATAGAGAGAAAAATGAAAATAGCGTCCAGTGAGTCGTCAAGCGTCAATCGAAACCGCACAGCAGCAACGATGCCCGCGAGACTAAACGCCAAAGCCAGCGAATTTTGGACAATGATCACGATACCCGCGACGACAACTGGCAGCAGCAAGACAGTTAACACAAACGACTGCTCACGCCCTCTACGTCTGCGAGCGCCCATATAGATCCAAGCAACGGGTTCCATCAATAACAACAAGCCCACCAGAGAAATAGCCAAACTAATCATCTGATTAACAGAATCCACCACAATGGGCTTTGCCTTGCCACTGACAAATTCACTCATACCGGTACTCAGATTCTCTGTCCCACCAATTGGGCTGTACTGAGCGAGCACAGGAAAAAAGTAAAACAGCAGGCCGGCCAATAGTGCTAAAAATCCATAATAGCTGGTGATCTGAAGTAAAGGCTTGGCTGATTTCATACCTGTTATATTACCACCGTTTTTAACATGACCGTAATCTGCTCATTATGGCCTTATAAGCGCTATCGAATGTAAATTTTTATTTCTTCGGGCAATTGACCTGTGTGTATAATCGCAGGTTCGATTAAATCATTGAATGCACATTGGAATCTGAGACCTGCGGGCACCTGGATTCTGACTCAAACGCAGTAGAAAAGAGCCAGAAATGAAGAAATACCAACCACAGGAAATTGAACAAAGCTGGTACCAGAAATGGGAAGAGAATGACTATTTTTCTCCCCGCGACGCCGAATTGGACTCAGACAGTAAGCCTTTTTGTATCATGATCCCACCGCCGAACGTCACTGGCACCCTGCATATGGGTCACGGTTTTCAACACAGCCTTGTGGATTCAGTGATTCGTCACAGACGCATGAAAGGCGACAAAACACTTTGGCAAATGGGCACCGATCACGCCGGAATATCGACTCAGATCATCGTCACCGAGCAGCTCGCCGCCGAGGGCGTTAAAGCCTCAGAGCTTGGACGGGAAAAGTTTATTGAACGTGCCTGGCAATGGAAGGAACAGTCAGGCGGTACAATCTCAAAACAGCTACGCAGGCTTGGCGCCTCCCTCGACTGGAGTACCGAGCGGTTCACCATGGACGAGGGTATGTGTGAAGCAGTACTCACTGTATTCGAGACGCTGTATGACGAGGGGCTTATTTATCGCGGTAAAAGGCTGGTCAACTGGGACCCAGAGTTAAAGACGTCTATTTCAGACCTGGAGGTCGAGTCCGAAGAGGAAAAAGGCAACCTCTGGCATTTCAGATATCCGCTGGCAGCAGACCCTCAGACGTTTCTCACTGTTGCAACAACCCGTCCGGAAACCATGTTAGGCGACACCGCGGTCGCCGTTCATCCTGACGATGAACGTTACAAACATCTCGTGGGCCAAGAGATCAGTCTGCCGCTTACCGATCGTCGAATACCTATTATCGCTGATCGATATGTTGATCAAGACTTTGGTACCGGGTGCGTGAAAATCACGCCGGGACATGACTTTAATGACTACGATATGGGCAAGCGTCATGACCTGCCGATCATTAACATTCTTAATGACGACGCCACACTGAACGACGAAGTGCCTGAGCACTACCAGGGGCTCGACAGGTATGAAGCACGCAAACAAGTCATAGCAGAACTCGACAACCTTGGACTACTAGATAAAGTAGAAGATCATATGATGGCAGTACCGCGGGGCGAGAAATCCGGCGTCGTCGTTGAACCTTATCTCAGTGATCAATGGTATGTGAAAATTCAGCCGCTCGCTGACCCGGCTATTGAAGCGGTCGAAAATGGCAGTATCCAATTCACGCCCAAAAATGCTGAAAACACCTACTTTGCATGGATGCGGGAAATTCAGGACTGGTGTATCAGCCGCCAGCAATGGTGGGGACACCAGATTCCAGCATGGTACGCCGATGACGGCCAGGTCTACGTCGGGCACGACGAGCAATCCGTCCGCCTGAAGTATGGGCTGGCTGCAGAGCTGACCCTCACGCGTGACGAAGATGTACTGGACACCTGGTTCTCTTCAGCTCTCTGGACGTTTGCCACTCTTGGCTGGCCTGAAAAAACAGCAGCACTCGAGACCTATCATTCGACTGACCTGATGGTCACTGGTCACGACATCATTAGTTTCTGGGTTTCCAGAATGATCATGATGACGTTGAAATATGTTGACGAAGTGCCATTTAAAAAGGTGTATATCCATGGGCTTGTCACAGATGCTGATGGTCAGAAGATGTCCAAGTCTAAAGGCAATGGGCTTGACCCCATGGACATCATCGATGGCATCAGCCTCGAAGATCTGGTTACCAAGCGCACCGGTCACCTGCTACAACCAAAGAAAGCAGCACAAATAGAAAAGGCCACTCGAAAGGAGTATCCAGAGGGCATAAAAGCCTACGGTAGTGACCCACTTCGATTTACTTTCTATTCGATCGCTTCGAGTGCAAGAGGTATCCGTTTTGACATGAACCGCGTTGAAGGCTACCGAAACTTCTGCAACAAACTGTGGAATGCAGCCAATTTCGTCTTCATGAATACAACAGACGAGGCCATTGAGCCTTTTGATCAAGGCCAACCCCGCGAGCCAAGCGTTGTTGACCGCTGGATCGTCTCTGAATTTCAGAAAACAGTGCAGGCTGTCGATCTTGCGATGGAAACCTATCGATTTGATCTAGCAGCCAAAGCAATTTACGAATTTGTATGGGACCAGCTCTGCGACTGGTACCTTGAGTTGAGCAAACCTGTATTGAACAATGACAACGCTAGTGCTGCGCAAAAGGCCGGCACAAGATTCACGCTCATCTCAACGCTCGAGGAAACCTTACGTCTCGCCCATCCTTTCATACCGTTCATCACTGAAGAGTTATGGCAACAGGTACCTACCTCAATTCGAGGCCATGGCGACACAATTGTACTTTCCGCTTACCCTGAAGCATCAGGGGACCGCGTAGATAAGGAAGCGGAGGGAGATATTGCATGGCTCAAGGCTATCGTCACCGGCACCCGCAATATCAGAGGCGAGATGGACATCTCCTTCGGCAAACCAATACCCGTCATCTTTCATAAAGGTAACGATAGTGACAAGGCGCGACTCGAAGCTAATAGATCTTTACTCGAATTCTTGGTAAAGCCAGAGAGCTTTAGCTGGCTAGAAGCAGATGCAGAGCCGCCGGCCTCCGCTACACATCTGGTGGGCGACATGCAGGTGCTCGTTCCACTTAGCGGTCTGATCGACAAAGACGCTGAGCTTGCCCGACTAAACAAAGAAATAGAGAAAAAAGTTAAGGACCGTGCTCGCGCCGAAGGCAAAATCAACAACCCTAGCTTTGTTGACAAGGCGCCTGAGGCTGTCGTGCAGAAAGAGAAAGACAAGGTAATCGATCTGAACTCTGCGATTGAGCAACTGGAAGCCCAAAAAGCTAAGGTTGACGCATTATAAACGCGACTTATAAAGTTTAGAAAAGCGTTTTTTATCCCTTTTTTTTGTAATGGCCGGTACTGGACAGACTTGAAAATTTCTGTCTTAATTCACCAGACCTTAAAAATAAAAAATAAAAAGAGGGGTTGGCTATGGCTGAAAGACAGTCAGGTACGGTCAAATGGTTCAATGACGCCAAAGGTTTTGGTTTTATTGAGCGAGAAGATGGCGAAGATGTCTTTGTTCACTTTCGTTCAATACGCGGTGAGGGTTATCGCACGCTCAAACAAGGCGCAAGCGTTGAATTTGATCTGTCTGAAACAGACAAAGGGTTCCAAGCAGAAGACGTCGGCGAAGTCTGACGCAATAGCTGTGGCGATTCAAAATCCGCGAGATGTGGCTGGGCCTGAGTTAACGCGCCCAACTTTCATGGTGCAATATATTGTGCGAAAGTCGGCACAAACACCTACTCACACCTAGCGCTTCAACACACCCTGTTATCTTTTGAAAACACTTGAGTGTCGTGAATGCTTCGGCATCCCTCACCTGTGCGATGCTAAATACGATTGTTAGTCGAGCCGCTAACACGACCTCACAGGCGAAAGGCATGATTGGTCGAGTTAGACCAAGTCTAGCAATGCGCCTGTTTGATGGCTATTTTGCTTGTCTGCAATACTGCGACAACGACCGCGTGCACGATATATGACTCGGTCAAATGTTGATTAGATAGATTATTTGCGTTACGAAGCTTCGCTTTGTCTTCATCCTCTATATCGTGGCGAACAAGGTTATCGCCAAAGCACTAAACATTGCTGAGGGGACAGTGAAAGCACATCTTTCTGCCCTTTTTTTAAAAATGCTAGGTGTCAAGCACCGTACCGAAGCGGTCTACTTATTATCGCAAGACGATACACCGCTCGACGTTTAGATCGCGGGTCATTCAGCGCCAAAGTCAATTATTCATTGTTAGTGTTTGCGAGGCATCTAATGTTCAACTGCCAACACAACTTTTCCGATTGTCGCGTCCGAAGACACCAATTCGTGTGCCTGTTCAATTTCTTCAATGGGAAAAACCGTATCGAGAATAGGTTTTATCTCACCTGAGGCAATCTTCGGCCACACTCGCGCCTCAAGTTGCGCCATAATTTCAGCTTTTTCAGCAATTGGGCGTGCGCGTAACGTTGAACCAATGACGCGCAGACGCTTGCGCAACACCTGAGCGAGATCAAGCTCGGCACTAAGGCCACCCATCAACCCGATCAGTACTAACCGACCGCCTATCGCTAATAGTTTTACGTTATCTTGCAAATAGCCGCCGCCAACAGGGTCAAGAATTAAGTCAACGCCATTTTCACCTGCAAAAGTTGAAGCTTTGTCGATGAAACTCTCGGTCTTTCGATTGGCGCCCGCCTCTGCACCAAGATCAAGGCAAGCTTGAATTTTCTCTGCGCCACCGGCTGTTACAAAACTTGGGTTTCCGAATGCTTTCGCTAGCTGAACACCCGCAGTGCCAACACCGCTTGCGCCCGCATGAATAACGACCTTTTCACCTTGCTGCAAGTTTGCTTCGATATACATATTTAAATATGCGGTTGCAAAAACCTCTGGCAAACACGCGGCGTGAGCCATCGTTAATCCCTGAGGCACAGGCAACACGCTGCCCTCTGGCGCAGTGGCGAACTGCGCGTAACCTCCACCGCTAAGCAAAGCGCACACTTCGTCACCCTCTTTCCAACGGGTCACGCCTTCACCAACTGAGGCGATCGTGCCAGCACATTCAAGTCCCATCACATCACTGGCACCTGGCGGGGGTGGATACAACCCGATTCTCTGCATTAAGTCAGCGCGGTTAATCGCCGTCGCTTGAACCTTGATAAGCACTTCACCCGCAGCAGGCACAGGCGTTGCTGTGTCGTCCCAGCGTAATTTCGCATCAGCAATGATTTTTACTGCTTTCATATTCGTTCCTTTTAATAGTGGGGAGGCGGTGCTTCCGGGCCTGCGGGCGCAGGCACAGCCTCTATTTCCTTTATTTGCATTCCGAGCAGCTGAATTTGCCGCTCCAAATCCATTATCTGTTGCTGCTGCGACGCCAGCGCATCGTCAAGCTTTTGAATCGTGTCTTCTTGAAAAGCAACCCGAGTTTCGAGTTCGAGTAATCTTCGATCGGTTACGGTATCCATTTTTTGCTCCGGCTTCTCAGACCTCTACCAGGTCTTTCTGACCCTTACGCCACGTTCGTCTAACCATGCTTTCAGGCCACTGACAGTGTAGTCACCGAAATGCACCATTGAAGCGATCAATGCCGCGTCGGCCTTACCTTCAGTCAACACTTCCAGTAGGTGTTCAGGTTTACCAGCACCACCCGATGCGATCACTGGAATGCTCACCGCTTCTGCGATCATCCGGGTCAGATTAATCTCGTAACCCTCGCGGGTGCCATCTGCGTCAATTGAATTGATGACCAGCTCACCGGCGCCCAGCTCTTCGCCCTTCAAGGCCCAATAGAGCGCATCAATACCCACTGGCGTTCTACCTCCGTTGATCACAACCTCGTAACCACTGGGGAAGTCCCTGTTAATCTCGACTTTTTTAATGTCCATTGAAAGCACAATGTTTTGACTACCCACGGCGAACGTACATTCTGAAATCAACTCTGGTCGCTGAACTGCTGCAGAATTCAGGTTAATTTTTTCGGCGCCCGACCAAAGCAACTTGTTGGCGTCCTCGACCGAGCGAATACCGCCACCGACAGAAAACGGGATAAAAATCTGTTCCGCCACCTTCTCAACCACGTCGAGCATGATATTACGCTTATCGCTTGACGCTGTTATGTCGTACATAACCAGTTCGTCTAAGCCGTCGAGATAATATTCTTTTGCTTTTGCAACAGGGTCACCAATATCTTTGGTATCGACAAATTTGACACTTTTGGCAAGATTGCCTTCTCTCACATCAAGACAGGCAATTATTCTTTTACTCAACATTTGTTTTACTCATTATTCTATTTACCGAGCAAAGCACTAATCAGCCGACCAGTGTTTGAATTCACTTAAAATGGCAAGTCCTTTAGATCCGCTTTTTTCAAGGTGAAACTGCGTCGCAAACAGGTTTTCTCGACCAAGAATAGAACAAAATTCAGCGCCGTAATCCGTATAACCGAGTCGATCAGACTTTGTCGTTGGGCGGCAATAAAAGGAATGAACGAAATAAAACTCATCACCCTCAGAGACGTTCTTTAACATCGGATGATTGCCTACTTGTGTCACCTGGTTCCAGCCAATGTGAGGTACCTTCAGGTCAGAGTCTTCCGGCTCAAAACGCAAAACCTCGCCGCTAATCAATCCTAAACAGTCGCGGTTGCCCTCTTCTGTGTATTCCAGCAATATCTGACAGCCAAGGCATATCCCTAGCAACGGTTTACCCGTCGCATAAAAGTCTTTCAATGCGGACGAGAGCCCTCTCTTATCTAGGGTGTCTACTGCACTTTCTGCTGAGCCGACACCAGGAAAAATCACTCTGTCAGCACGCCTGACGAGTTCCGGATCAGAGGTAATTGTCGCGGAGATCCCAACTTCAGTGCAGGCACGCTGAACGCTACGTACGTTGCCCGCATCGTAATCAATAATTATTGCTTTTACAGCTGTCACAAAAAAACATCCTTCAAAACCACCCGCTTCCCGGGATTTTAAGGCTGCGCATTATAGGCGATAACGTTCATGAAAGCCCGTTACTGTATTCAGATGACAACGAACATCCTGCAGCAACTATCCTTTCGGCCAAGACATCTGTATCATTATAGTGATACAGAGCAATATTCACCTCATCGACGATCGCGGAATGCCCATGAAACTCAATCTAGACAATGAATCTCCTACCCCGGTATTTCAGCAAATTATCGATCAGATTCACTTCGCTATTAACACCGGCGAGATCATTGGTGGCGAAAGACTGCCGAGTATTCGCACCCTTGCCGCGGAATACAATATCGCCTCCAATACCGTGGCAAAAGCCCTTCGCCAGTTAGAGTTTCGAGGATTGATCGCCGCAAGAGATCGGTCCGGGTATATCGTCGTCGACAAGCAGGATAAGGTCGACGGCGTTAGCCGCTATCAATCAAGGGGCGTCAGTGCAGACAAGCACGAGGTGCATTCAGTCGTAGATACACTGGATAGCGGCATCGTGCCGGGTGCGTTTTGCAAAATTACCGAAGACTATCTCGGTGGCGACCCAGAAAAGTGCAATATTATTCATGCGGACGGCAGCGGCACCAAATCGACCATCGCCTACTTGAAATATAAGGAAACCGGAGACGCCTCGGTTTTTCACGGTATCGCACAAGACAGTATCGTCATGAACCTAGATGACCTGATCTGCGTGGGGGTTAATGGCCGAATCTTACTGTCCAACACGATCAATCGTAATGCGCTGAATTGCCCGGGTGAAGTCATCGCAGCATTGATTGAGGGTACTGAGATGTTTCTTGCGGAGATGCGCGATCAAGGCATTAACATTCATTCAGGTGGCGGTGAAACCGCAGACGTAGGCGATATTACGGGCACCCTCGCGGTGGACTCCTGCGCTGTTACTGTAATGCGCAAAAGTGACGTCATCACAAATGACATTACGCCAGGGCTCGCCATCGTCGGCTTGTCATCAACAGGGCAAGCCAAATATGAAACATGTGAAAACAGTGGTATTGGTAGTAACGGTTTGACCAGTGCAAGGCACGATATGCTGTCAAAATACTATGCTGAACAGTATCCGGAGACTTTTGACCCGAACCTACCCAGCGATCTTATCTATTGCGGTCCTTATCGACTAGAGGACGCACTGGTCGGCTCAAGTTTAAATGTTGGCGAGGCGATCCTCAGTCCAACCCGAAGTTATGCGCCGATCATTCACAAAATTCTTGGTGCCATGAGAAACGAGGTCAAAGGAATTATTCACTGTTCCGGCGGTGCACAGACAAAATGCATGAAGTTTGGCAACAACGTTCACTTCATAAAAGATAACCTTTTTCCGACGCCACCGTTGTTCCAAGCAATCCAGCAAGCTTCAGGAACGCCATGGCAGGAGATGTACAAGGTATTCAACATGGGGCACAGGATGGAAATCTATCTGCCCGAAGCCAGGGTCGACGAAGTCATTAGTCTAGCAGGAGAGTTGGGTATCGCAGCTCAGCAAGTGGGGCACACAGTGCCCGCTGATTCGACGCAATTGACCTTAACCGCACCGAGCGGCGAAATATACCGGTACTAGCAGGCATTTTTACCGGCCAATTCACTGACATCTTCCGAACGCCGCAATGCGCTTTGATTTCGACCGACAATCAGCGGTCAGCGTGTTTCAGCCCCGAAGGCAAAGTCTCTGCTCGGTACCTCTTGCATCAGAAACTGGTAGAAATTGGCAACAATGGGAATCGAGTAGGTCGATTTTCGCGCCACGAACCTCACCGGTCGCGTTAGACCCTCGCCGCCTAAATTTATCAGCTTGTCCTCGGGTACCTTGAGCGTTCTTGCTACACCAATCGGCACAAGACCATGACCAAAACCTGCGATGGACATTTGAGCGACACTAAAAAATGACTCCAGCGCAACCTCGCGCTGAATATTCAGCCGCGCGACCACGTCTTTGAACGAGCGCCAAGCACCGGAATAATCCTCGATGCTAATCACTTTAATACCATGCGGCAGGGTCGCATCAATCTTCTCAAGCCCAGAAGGTATGATGACCATATCTTCCTGCATCAGGATCTCGGACTGAAGATCTGTGTCGAGACGTTCAGAGCCTGTGCACACCCCCACCATAAACTCGCCAGACCTTACCCGATCAAGTACCACAGGCGTCCTAAATGTATGAAAAACAAATTCCACCTCGGGCATCAACTGCTTGACCCGATAAAAAACAGACGGCCCCCAAGAAGACAGGATGGCGTCAGAAACACCGATACTCAACATACCTCTTCCGGCTGGCGCATCTTCAAGGAATAGATCACGCAACTCGGAAAGTATGGGAGCAATCTTGTCCACGAGTTTCTGCCCGTGTTGGGTAAGCTCAACACGTCGACCTTTTTTCTGAATCAATTTACGATCGTAATATCGCTCAAGCGCAGATATTCGCTTACTTACTGCTGACTGCGATATTCGCAGGTCAGTACTTGCTTCCAGCATCGTGCCGGTCCGCGAAAGTGACAGCAGCGTTTCTAAATTTTCTATCATGACTAAAACCTACTCGAGACAGCTTGCACATATATTCCATATTGCGATATATCATATTCTATCTATTCTCTTTTATCACTTTTAACAAAGAAGGATTCTCTTTGGCCAGGTAAATTAAGGGATTAAAGCGCAATGCTCACCATACTCTGAGTGACTGCCACCCTCGTGACGAGCCTCATTTCCGGCGTCCTCAGTATGGCTGGCGGCCTGATACTGATGGGGGTTTTTAGTTTTTTCCTCTCAGTACCCGCGACCATATTCGGTGGTCGGTGCTTGCGCCCTATCGTGCAGGCGCACTCATCATCTTTGGATTTTTCATTGCTGTTACTTTTATACCAAACAACAAAATTTGCTGACGCCGCTACCAGTTAATCGTGAGAGCGCAAAAAACAATCCTTCCGCTTTACTATCTCTGTATACTGATTTGAAAGCTACTTCAGGACATCACAATGCCAACCGTGCTCGACCGAAGACAACAACTCATGGGTGCAGCCACCCTCTTTTACGAACAACCTATCGAAATCGTTAGGGGAGATGGCGTGCTACTTTACGACAATGAAGGCAATGAGTACGTCGACATGTACAACAACGTGCCCTGCGTTGGGCACGCCAACCCGAGGGTTGTCGAGGCGATGACGCGACAGATGTCGACCCTGAATGTACACAGCCGATATTTGCATGAAGGCATTTTGGATTATGCCGAGAGACTGCTAAACCTTCATCACGATGGTCTCGAAAATATCGTGTTCGCCTGTTCCGGAACCGAAGCCAGCGAAATTGCACTGATGACGGCACGGGTCGCAACCGGCGGCCAGGGAATCATCTGCACGGATGCAACCTATCACGGCAATAGCAGCGAAGTAAGGAACATGTCTATCGCAGGAAACCCGAACTTTCCACAACACAAGCACTACCGAGCGATTCCTTTTCCGCAAAAGTTCAATCCCCTTCAAGCAGGCCTGAATGACGATGCGCTATGTGACCTCTATCTTGATAAAGTCAGAGCAGCGATTGCTGACTTCGAAGCAAACAACACCCCCTTTGCCGGTATGTTCGTATGCTCTATCTTTGCCAACGAAGGTTTGCCTGAAGTGCCCGGCCAATTCATGGCCAAGGCGACAGAGATTGTGCATGCTGCAGGCGGCCTAATGATCGCAGATGAAGTTCAAGCAGGGTTTTGTCGTTCTGGCGATTTCTGGGGATATGAAACAAGCGGATTCAGACCAGATATTGTCTGCATGGGCAAACCCATGGGTAATGGGCTACCTTTAGCGGCGGTAGCCGCCAGCGCAAACAGTATTGCCGCTTTTCGAAAGTCATCACGATATTTTAATACCTTTGCTTCAAGCCCTCTGCAGGCAGCAGTTGGGATGGCGGTACTGGATGAAATTGAAAGCAGAGATGTTTTACGCAAAAGCGCCGCTGTGGGCGAATATCTTCGACAAGCCCTGTATGCGCTACAAGCCGACCATACAATGATGGGCGACGTGCGCGGTTGCGGTCTGTTTACGGGCATTGAGTGGGTCAAAGAAGACAATGAACCTGATCGCATTGGCGCGATTGCCATGGCAAACAAATTGAAAGACAAGGGATTTTTGCTCAGTAATGCGGGCGCACTTGGCAACGTTTTAAAAGTTCGACCGCCGTTGGTGTTTGAACAAGCGCACGCGGATAGATTTCTCGAGACCTTTGAGACGATATTAAACAATGGATGATCCCACTCAGATTTTAGCGCAGGTAAAAGATGCCCTAATCCATTGGGATCTTCACCCAACAAGTATTACCGTCGCTTCCCTGTCTGAAAACATTGTTTACAAAGTTGAAACCACAGAGGGCGCATTTGCTTACAGAATCCATCGACCCGGTTATCACACGCTTGACGAGCTTATCGCCGAACACGAGTGGACCAAGGCGCTCTCAGATGCTGGTTTCCTATTGCCTGTGACCCGGCCCACCCAATCGGGAGAATACTATTTGCCGATCACAGTAAACGGGGGAGCACGCTACGCCGAGGTCATAGAGTGGCTGGAAGGCTGTTCCTTACGCGAACTCGGAGAGCGTGAGCCTGACATCGCGTTTATTTTGGCGCAATTGACGCAGCTTGGCGCGATGATGGCAAAACTCCACAATCACTCTGAGCAGTGGCAACACAGCGCATCTTTTGTGCGTCATGAGCTGGACATCGATGGCTTTTTCGGCGAGTCACCCTTCTGGGGAAGGTACTGGGACTCCCCTGGCATCACCTCAGATCAAAAGGCACTATTGCTGGGCTCACAAAAAAACATCATCAAAGCATTAGAAGCCCTAGGAAAAAGTCGTGATGTCTACGGCATGATTCACGCAGACCTGCATGACGAAAATATTTTTGTCACCAACGACGAGATGTACCTCATCGATTTCGACGACGCAGGTTTTGGATGGCATCTTTATGACATCGCCGTTGCGCTTTATACGCATGCATTCGGTAAACAATTCAAAACACGTCAGGCGGCATTTTTGGCGGGTTATCGGCAACACCGCCCACTATCTAACGAGCACGCCGGGCTTATCCCAATATTTCTACACATCAGGACCAGAGCGTTGATCGGATGGCAGACCGCCAGACCAGAGTTAAAAGAGGAGGAGAGACTGAAGTTTCTTATTGATCAAGCATGCCGTGAGGCACATCAATATGCCTAACATGCGCAAAAAATTCCCGCTACGGATAGATTGCCGCTACTGACAGATCAACACGTTTTCCCGTATCACTCAGTCTCTAGCGCCGCAGTCACAGGCTTAATCACGAACAATAGATCGCCCTCGTTAACCTGTTGACCTGTACCCAAATTAATTCTGGTCACTTCGTACTTCAGCGAGGCATCGTAAACTTCACCATCTTCACCGGAGAAAGTATTCAGATTCACGGGCGTAAACATCTTCATCGCTTCTAGCTGGCAAACTATAGACTCCGTATCAATCACATCACCAACATTGACGTATTCCGGTTCTGTAGGCGATGGCGTTCGATAGAAAACCCCGGTTGACGGCGACAACACCTTCAATTCGTTACTTCCCTCGATCTTGAGCATCTCGAGATCAATGCCTTTAGATTCCATGCCTGATGCTGCTTCCATTTCCGCAATCAGTCCGGGCACGTCGGTTCGTTCAAGGAAAGATGGCAAATACCCAGTGTCGTAAATCCCCTTCAAAAACTCGTCATCTCTGAGAATACGCTTAATCAGCGTAATGTTCGTGCTTATACCGTGGATCACAACTTGATCGAGGTAATCAAGCATCTTCTTAATCGCATCGTTTCTGTCTTCACCGTAACAGATGATCTGAATGATCAAGCTGTCATAAAAAGGCGAGACGACTTTACCTTCACCTGCCATTGAAATGAGCTGTATATGATCTGCTTCAGGCAGTTCGCAACGCGTAATCTCACCAGGTGTCGGCACAAACGACACAAGGCCATCAGCATCCTGCACCGCTTTCTCTGCATTGACTCTGACTTCAAGTCCATAACCGCGTTCTTCGGGATTTAGGTCTTCTATCGACCCTCCCGCTGCAATTTCAAACTGTTGCTTAACGATATCAACGCCGGTTGTGACCTCGGTCACCGGATGCTCGACCTGCAAACGCGTGTTCATCTCCATGAAGTACACCGCATCGCTGGGTATATCGTATATGAACTCGACTGTGCCTGCGCCAATGTAATCTACGGCATCTGCCAATTTCGCGGCATACTCATACACACTTCTCTTGTGTGCCTCTGGCAACATTGTCGAGAGTGATTCTTCCATCAGCTTCTGATTATTTCGCTGAACGCTACAATCCCTAATGCCCAGCACGCGCGTATTGCCATGCGTGTCTCTAAGAATTTGAGCTTCGATGTGGCGCATCGATGTAACAAATTTCTCAATGTATAGATCGCCGTTACCAAACGCCGCACGTGCCTCTGTTGTCACGTGATGAAACAATCCGTGTAGCTGTTCCGGACGCCTCACAACCTGAATGCCCTTGCCTCCACCGCCGTGCACCGCTTTCAGCAGTACCGGATAAACAATCTGCTCTGAAATTTTTGCCGCTTGTTCTGATGTATCGACGATACCGTGGCTACCTGGCACAACCGGCACGTCATTACTCATTGTCGTGTTAATGGCATTAGACTTATTGCCCATGGTTTCCATACTGCTAACCTTGGGCCCAATGAAGTTCACAGAACGTTCGCGCACAACCTTGGCAAAATTTGGATCTTCCGACAAAAAGCCAATACCGGGATGCAAAGAATCAACCCCTTCCACTTCCGCTATATTTAAAACGCTCAGGGCGTTGAGATAACTTTCATCCGAGGTGTTACCTCCAATACAAACAAGTGAATGTTTCGGGTCATTACGCACCATATCAGCAGGCACCGAATCCATATCTGGATCTGATTGCACCAGCACCACCTCATGACCGAACTCGATCGCCTTTGACACAAGCTTGACAGCCGTACAGCCACGCGCATGCACCAGCACCCGCTGAATTGGTCGAATCAACTCTGCTTCCGAAGCAACTTTTGTAACGACGATAGGTTCCGCTGCCGTCAAACGACCGGACATAATACGATCAACAACCTGCTCCACCGTTTCAGTCGGCAAGGGAATTGACGGATCTACTCGTCGTAATTCTTTATCGAGGTCTTCAGAAAATGGATGTTTGACCAGACCCTGCATTGCGCCCGGCGTGACCGACAAGTAATTACTCATCATGCAGGTATAGGGCAGGTTTCTTTCCACCACGGTTTGGCCAGCAAAAGGCATGCTGGTGCCAGTAAAGTAATAGCTTTGCACCAGTGGGTGCGTGACAAAGCTTGCCTGAGCACCACCAGTACAATCGCCGAACCCAAACATGATTATTGGCAGGTCGTTATCTCTCACAAACCTCGTTATTCGGTCATTAACAACAGCCATGGTAAATAACGCTGCGGCGCCTTCTTTGGTCTGCATACCACCAGAAGAGACAAAACAGAGTACCGGAATCCTTTGCACTGCACATTCAACCAGCAACTTACAAAACCGCACACAATCAGAGTTATCGATACTGCCTGCTTGGAATGCCACGTTCGACATCACCAGCCCAACACGATAACAACCCTGATCAGTCGTCACGTCGCCGATACCTGTAATCAGACCTGACGGGTGAACACCCTTTTTTAGGGCAGATTCAATTGACGGTCGAAAAGTAGGAAAAGCCACCGGGTTTGCCGACATCAGCGTGCTGTTGAGTTCTTCAAAGTTGCTTACGAACCTATCGAGCAGCGCTGTGTAGGTTGTCCTACCACTGCGTTTCTCTTTCGTTAGCATCTCATGGAACAAAAGGTCACGGTAGGCGATCGTGAGTCGATTCCAAAAATCTTTCCTGCGACCGATCCTTACAGGCTCAACCCTGCCATCGAACTTCTTACCCGAAGCTTGTGATGAATAATACTCAGGCAAGATCTTTTCGAAGAAGAAACTAACGATAACGAACAGGGTGTCTGATTTGTCTTTATGCACCACCCGAATCCATTCTTCTGCAGACTTCAGAAACGCACTACATCGCGCATGATTCGCAAGTGAATCTACCCAGCTTATAAACTGATTTTTGATATCCGCTTCGCTCATCTCGGAAAGCGAGCCCAACGCGGCAACCTCAGCAAATGAACGCTGCAACAAATGCTCAATAAATTCGGCTGAAAGCGTTTTTGATTCGTGCGCTTGACGCGCAACCGACACCAAGTCAGAAATGAGGTTGTCGTACACAACCGAAAAAGTAATCAGATTCTGACACTCAGTGACAAAATCGTCGCGAATATCATCATCAAGAACAACATCTAAAATTGTTCTGTCCTGTTCTTCTATCCTGATATCTAGATCACTTTTCCTGTCGATATAGGACCAGAGACTGTCTTCAAGTAGCCTCCGATTTAACTGAATCGGGCGCTCATCATCACCCTCAAGCAACTGTTGCGTGTAGTCAGACAGGTTCTGACCCGACAACTTTTCCTTGTCATATAACGAGGGACCTTCAAGGATTAAGTTAAGCTCGGAGATTAATTCTGACAATAAAAAGCCCGCGGCTTTTTCCTCAATAAACTCCGAATCAAAAAGCTTCTTACCTTCGAAAGTAAAACGGCTTTTAAGGTAACTCACGAAAACGCTGTCCGTGTTGGACATCGCACCCAACAGCCCTTTTACATCCTTCACATCAGATGGTTTTAGCAGGTAGCTGCTAGCATCTTCATCCCCTACGTGCTCTATTAGCGCCGCCAAATTATCTCGAGCACTCGCTTTCCAACGATTGTACAGATGCAAACCTGACAGCAGACACAATTCCTGCTTCGCATTTTCATAATTCTTGGTTGGCTCACCGAAAATCAATTGCGCTAACCTGCCGCGTTCATCACCTACCGCGGCTTTCTTATCGGAGTAGTTCTTCCAAGCTTTACTGAGCACATCTTCGTAGAGAATTTTGTCCGGGTCCTGCAACCAACCCAGAAAACCCGAGCGTCGCTCAAGATGGATTCTCTGAGCTAATTCGCCTGGAGGAATCTCCACCTCAGCAAGACGACCGTACTGAGTCGTCGTTGTGCTCTTAATACGTTTCCTCAAACCAAGATAACGCATATAACGATAGGCCGACCCAAATACATTTGGATAAGCCGTTGGAGAGGTACGTAGCTTTAACGTTGTGCTGGCGTTGAGCGCGGACAAATACTCTGTCGGGTTTAAATAGCGATTAAGGTTTCGTTTGTAGTGATCTAGTATTTCGGGGTGATCAACAACAAATTGACGCGTTGAATCTTCTATAGACTGAATTCCCGTAACAATGACATCGCGCAGGTTTCCGATGTTGTCTACTTCACCCGGATCGTAATCGATCACACCGTCAATATTTCCCTGACGATAAAGCTCATAAGAAGAGACGCCCACAAACTTTGCGCATTCCTGCCACGAAAGATTGTATCGCCTAACGAGATTAGCGAGTGCCTTTGGATGAATGGTGTTAAAAACACCGGTTCTCGCACACAAAAGCAAGTTACTTGCCGCCAAAGGTATAGCGCCACCGGAATAGCCTTGCCCAACAATAATTCCCAGTGTGGGTACGTCAACGTTACACAGCTCTGCAATGAGCCGTGAAATTGAGTGCGCCTGATTACTGGCGTTAGCTTCCTCGTATGGATCAGCTCCTGGCGTGTCCATAAAGGTCACAATCGGCATTGACCTTATGGCAAAGTCAGCCGCCATTTTCGCTGCTATTTCGTGATGCTCAGGTCCCCAAACGCCGGTTGCGTATGCTCTGTCCTGCGCAATCAGACCGACCTTTCGAACCGCATCACCAAACTGCAATGACAACTCGGCGCAGTAAAATGGTCCCATTTCAATGACATTGGAGACTGGCACATTGAGGGCATCAACGATCGCTCTTGCACCGGGACGCGTCGATTCTTCCGTAGGCGCGACGGTCGCCGCGATGTAAGCATCGACTTCCATGTTGCGAAGTTGCTCTAGTTTTACCTCAATTTGTTTCTCTGATAAAAGCCCCCTGATAACCGAATCAGGTTGTTTTTGAGGAAAAAGGGAGAAGTCTTGCGCCAGCTCTTCGGCGTTTAGATAAAGCTCGTCAACTGACGTTGATTCTTGCGCCATACTATTTATATTCCAATTAATGTTGCTTGATGACTAGCAATCGTGGGTCGTGCCATTTCAAGCGCGTAATTTACTCTAATGCGCGCCAGCTTTCAATCAGTATAAAACCACGCAACCCACATAAGCATTTGATTATAAACAACTAATCCTGAACAGCTGGAATAAGCCCTATCTTTGAGCGCCATTCTTTAGGACCAGAAACATGCACCGATTCGCCCCGAGAATCTACTGCGACGGTCACGGGCATATCTTCGACCTCAAATTCATGAATCGCTTCCATCCCCAACTCCTCAAAAGCGACCACCCTAGACTTACGGATAGCCTTTGAAACAAGGTACGCCGCACCGCCTACCGCCATCAAATATACCGCCTTGTGATCGCGAATAGCGTCGATCGCTGCTGGACCGCGCTCGGCTTTGCCGACCATGCCAAGCAAACCTGTCTTTTCGAGCATCATTTCCGTGAAACCATCCATTCGAGTCGCTGTGGTAGGCCCTGCCGGACCTACAACCTCTTCCCGTACCGGATCAACCGGACCAACGTAGTAAATGAACTTGCCTTTAAGGTCTACACCTTCTGGCAGTCCTTTACCTTCCGCATACAGATCACGGATTCGCTTATGCGCAGCATCACGTCCGGTTAACATCTTGCCAGACAGTAAAATCGTTTCACCGGGTTGCCAATCCATCACATCTGACTCTGTCACGGTGTCAAGATTAACCCTTCGGGTGCCGGCCCCAACCTCCCACGTGATTTCAGGCCAGTCTTCCAGTTTAGGCGCCTTGAGATCAGCAGGACCCGTTCCGTCAAGTACAAAATGTGTATGCCTCGTGGCTGCACAATTTGGAATCATTGCGACAGGTAAATTTGCGGCATGGGTTGGATAATCCATGATCTTGACATCAAGCACAGTCGTCAGGCCGCCCAGTCCCTGCGCGCCGATTCCCAAACCGTTAACCTTTTCAAACAACTCAAGTCTAAGCTCTTCTATCCTTGACGATGGCCCCCTTGCCTGCAGTTCATGTATGTCGATAGCGTCCATGAGCGAGCGCTTGGCCAGCAGCATTGCCTTTTCAGCTGTGCCTCCGATGCCAATACCAAGCATGCCGGGCGGACACCAACCGGCCCCCATGGTTGGCACTGTATTCAGTACCCAATCAACAATACTATCTGCTGGGTTGAGCATCGCCAGCTTGGATTTCGCTTCAGAGCCTCCTCCCTTAGCTGCTACATGCACTTCAACTTTGTCGCCCGGCACAAGTTCTGTATGAATGACCGCTGGCGTATTGTCTTTCGTATTAGTTCTTTTGCCCGCGGGGTCAGCAAGTACAGAGGCCCGAAGCACGTTATCCGGGAGTAAATAGGCTCGCCTCACCCCTTCGTTGATCATATCCTCCAGCGACTGGTCAGTTTCAAAGCGAACATTCATACCAACGGAGATAAAAACGTTTACGATCCCAGTATCCTGGCACAACGGTCGCTGACCCTCAGCACACATTCTTGAATTGATCAGAATTTGCGCCATGGCGTCTTTTGCGGCCTTGGATTCTTCGCGCTCATAGGCTTCATTAACCGATTTAATAAAGTCCGCAGGGTGATAATAGGAAATATATTGCAGAGCATCTTGGATACTCAGAATAAGATCTTCTTTAGTGATAACAGTCATTGGGTTCTCCTTGTCCTTCTATCGTCTGCCTACCTGCGCATATCAACCGTACATCAACCGAACAAGTGACTCAGCAATACATACAGGCTTCTCGCCGCCTTCAATTTCGACAATCACCTCTCTCTTCAACTGAATCGTACCGGGGTTTTTCAACTCTGCCGATACGAGACGGTGCCTGGCGCGAATCCGGGAATCTACAGGTACCGGGGCAGGAAAACGAACTTTATCAAGCCCGTAGTTGACACCCATATAAACACCATCGAGTGCCTCGGGCTTCAGTGGCGCAATACTGCCGCCGAGATGAACAATTAACGAGAGCGTTAAAAAACCATGCGCAATCGTGACTTTGTAGGGTGAAAGCTCAGCAGACTTTTCAGGGTCTATGTGAATGAACTGATGGTCAAGGGTGGCATCTGCGAAGGTGTTTATGCGGTCCTGATCAACCGTCAACCATTCACCTACGCCTTCTTCTTCCCCTTCATAGGACTTAAACACCGCTAATGCTGCTTCCGCTTTTGAACTCATCGGTCCTCCAATATGGACTCTGCTAAGAAGCTGCAGAGCATATCACAGGGGCTTTGTTCTGGAAGATTGATTTCCTTTCGGCGCTAAAATAGGATGCCCATGTACGTTGATAAACAGGCCTCACCGGCCAGGAAATAAACGAAATGTCCAATCAAGAGAACAAACGCGCAATTTCACCTCCAAATAATGCAGAGAGGGTAAAGCCTGCCCTGCGTCTGGACGTTGTTGTCATATTTTTAGGTACAACGCTCGTCGCGTTAACACTGGTTCCCTGGTACGGATTCACCTCCGGATATTCAGCCGGTATGTGGGTCGCTTTTGCAATATTTATGTTCTGGAACGGGCTCTCAATTACCGCCGGCTATCACAGGCTTTGGTCTCACAAAACCTACAAGGCCCACCCGGTGATTCGGGTCATATTCGCGATTGGCGGCGCGCTTTCTGTTCAAAACTCGATTCGCATCTGGTGCGCAGATCACAGACACCATCACCGATTTACAGACCATGTTGATAAAGACCCTTATTCGGCACAACGCGGGTTTTGGTATTCTCACATGGGCTGGATGCTCAGAGACTACCAGGCAACCGAAAAAGATTTTAGCAACGTCAAGGACCTAGACCAGGACCCCATTGCCGTCTGGCAAGATAAACACTACGTTGCGCTCGCGCTTGCCAGTAACTTCCTCCTTACAACATTGGTTGGCGCTCTGCTGGGAGACGCGATTGGCGGCCTATTGCTGCTGGGCTTTTTGCGGCTGGTTTTGAGTCACCACACCACTTTTTTCATAAATTCTCTCGCACATTTTTGGGGCCGACAGCCCTACTCTGACGCTAACAGCTCAAAAGACAACCCGATCATCGCTTTCTTCACCTACGGAGAGGGCTATCACAATTTCCATCACACCTTTCAGTGGGACTATCGGAACGGTATTTTTTGGTATCAGTATGATCCCACCAAATGGCTTATCAAAGCTTTGTCTTGGTGCTCATTAGCCTCTGATTTAAAACGCATCGCCCCAGAAATTATTGAGCAAAATATGGCACGAATGCAGCTGCAGGTCGCTCGAGAAAAAATTAGCCAGTTCAAGGCAAAAAACACCCAGCTTTGGCTCGAAATCTTGGAAACCGAATATGATCAGCTGGTCGAAGCACTAAACGAGTGGTCTAACTGTCGCCAACACTGGGTAGAACTTAAGAAAGATTCGATCCTAAAAAAATGGGAAGAGACCGAGACCCGACAAAAACTACGGGAGCTAGAGAGCGCACTGGATTTTCAGCGCCAGCAGTGGAAAATGCTCACGCAGCAATTTGCCTAACGAGCGTTTCGCCGCGCCAGCAAAAAATCACAGCCTGCATAGATTATGCTGGCTAGCAATACACTTAAAAGAGACGATCCAATGAATGATGTATATATCGCGGGTGGCGCACGAACACCTATGGGCGGCTTTCAGGGTAGCCTGTCAGACCTCGGCGCAGTAGATCTTGGTGCAGCAGCAATAAAAGAAGCTGTGTCCAGGGCCAACCTCGAGGGGGGTGACATTGAGGAAATAATTATTGGCTGCGTTTTACCATCGGGATTGCGCCAGGGACCAGCAAGGCAGGCAGCGATCGAAGCAGGCATTCCTGTTGAATCAGGTGCGACGACAATAAACAAGCTTTGCGGTTCTGGCATGAAAGCAACAATGCTTGCCCACGACCTGATTAAGGCGGGCACTAACGAAATCATGGTTTCAGGCGGCATGGAGAGCATGAGCAATGCGCCTTATCTTTTGCCGAAAGCTCGCGCGGGGTTGAGAATGGGGCACCAGGAAATTCAGGACTCAATGTTTACCGACGGCCTTGAGGATGCAAAAACAGGCAGACTCATGGGTTCCTTCGCTCAGGAAATGGCAGACAAGTATCAAATGACGCGGGACGACATGGATGCTTTTGCGATCCAATCTCTTACCCGGGCACAGAAAGCCATCGAAGATGGCCTACTTGAGGCCGAGACCGTTCCCGTTACCATTAAGTCCCGCAAAGGCGAGACAACCGTGACCATCGATGAACAGCCTGGCAACGCAAATCTAGAAAAAATCCCGTCTCTAAAACCTGCTTTCAGCGCAGATGGCACAGTCACCGCTGCGAATTCCAGCAGTATTTCAGACGGCGCATCGGCACTTGTTCTTGCCAGTGAAAATGCAGTGAAGGCACGAAACCTTACGCCTTTCGCTAAAATAGTTGCACACACAACAAATTCAAGACACCCATCTGAGTTCACTATCGCCCCCGTAGGTGCGATTGAAAAACTTTTTGAAAAAACCGGTTGGAAAAAAGATGACGTTGATCTGTTCGAGATTAACGAAGCGTTTGCAATGGTCACCATGGCTGCGATCAAAGACCTCGATCTTGACCCTGAAAAAGTCAACATCTATGGCGGCGCTTGTGCACAGGGACACCCTGTTGGCTCCACGGGTTCTCGTATCATCGTGACCTTGATGCATGCACTCAAGCAGACAGGGGGCACCAAAGGTGTTGCCGCACTTTGCATCGGTGGTGGTGAAGCAACTGCAGTCGCAATCGAGCTGGTCTAACGATCCGCTCAATAACGGCAACAACAGGCCTGAACTTGGGCTGTTTATCGATTCGGAGCTTGCTTGTGTGGATTTTAGCAACTTCAAAATCGTACAATGGCCCTTTAACCGTTTCTCTTTTTTAGGAGCTTACCCTCTTTGTCACGCCTCCCAGTAATTGTCGGTTTTGGCGGCATAAACCCCGCCGGACGAAGTTCCGGGCATAATGCCTATCGCCGTATGGTCATCGATAAGCTCGGGACCGGCCAAATTGAGCAAACCTTTCAGTCACTTGCACCGCTTATGCAAATTGGTGGCGATTTAACAGATGACATCAAACAGCAAATTCTAAGTCACACGCTCGTCCGCAAAATAGAGAACAACCTGTTTGATCCTTCAGCGATCCGGGTCAACAAAAGCGCCAAACTTGGCGCGACGTCGCAACCCATTTCTTTTCAACTGCGTCGCAATCAACTCCCCGCGAATGTGCCACCAACCTGGGAAATAGCTGACATTGATAGCGGCACAGTCTCCGTGACCGCAGAAGCTGGTTTTGATGTGCTTTTACCGGATACCAGAATCTCAAGAGTCAATTCAGGTGGGCAGTTACCATCAGGCTTTGACCCAGGTAGTCTGTATCAGTCCCGTAACCACCCTCGCGGGCTGCAACTCACCGTTTACGCTGCGTCCGATGCTATTAATTCTCTAGGTTTCGCCTGGGACGAGGTCAGAAACAGACTGCCCGCAGACCAAATATCGGTTTACGCAAGCAGCGCAATGGGACAATTGGACACAAATGGTGCCGGCGGCATGTTGCAGTCCAGCTTGCTGGGCAAAAGAGTCAGTTCCAAAAACTGCGCCCTGAGCTTGGCGGAGATGACAGCCGATTTTGTCAACGCCTACGTGCTCGGCAGTGTTGGCACAACCGGCGCAAATGTTGGCGCTTGCGCCACCTTTCTTTACAACCTGAGGCAAGGTATTCAGGATATTCGATCAGGTAAGTTTCGAGCAGTCATGGTCGGCGCCAGTGAAGCACCGCTGACACCCGAGGTGATGGAGGGTTATAGAACAATGGGCGCACTCGCCGAAGATGAGGCGCTCAACAAAATAGACGGGACGCAAGGCCCCACAGACCACACTCGCGCTTGTCGCCCATTTGGCGAAAACTGCGGGTTCACTTTGTCCGAGGCTGCACAATTTGTCATTTTGATGGATGACGAGTTAGCTTTAGAGCTTGGCGCCAATATTTACGGTTCAATTGCGGACGTGTTCATCAACGCGGATGGATTCAAAAAATCCATCCCGGGTCCAGGCATCGGCAACTACGTCACCGTCGGCAAAGCGCTCGGCGTAATTCGATCAATGCTGGGCGAAGAGGCGGTCCGCAACCGCACCTACATGCAGGCCCACGGCACCGGCACACCCGCCAACAGGGTAACCGAGTCGCATATATTTAACGAACTGGCAAAAACTTTCGGCATCAACAAATGGCCAATTGCGGCAATTAAAGCTTATCTAGGACACTCATTGGCGACCGCGTCGGGAGATCAACTGGCAACGACACTAGGTGTCTGGTCTGATGGAATAATTCCCGGTATTCGAACGGTGGATCAAATCGCAGAGGACGTGCATGACTCACAAGTTGAATTCTTGCTAGATCACCGTGAAATTGATCCGACGGCGATAGATGCCACATTTATTAATTCAAAGGGTTTTGGCGGCAACAACGCCACTGGCGCTATTTTATCACCAACCATCACTCGTAAGATGTTGGAGAAAAAACATGGCGTTGCCGCGATGACACAGCACGCAAAATCAAACGAGTCGGTGCAGGAGCGGACAGCTCAGTACAACACCGAGATGAATCAAGGTAAGAATGACCTGATTTACAACTTTGGCATTGGCGTCGTGGAAGGGACAGAACTGACATTAAGCGATACCGAAATCAAGGTACCTGGCCTCGAGCGTAGCATCTCACTCGAAGTTCCAAACCCTTACGATGACATGCTATAACACTGAAGCCATCAAATCGGCCCCTGAGCTAACAGATTTAGGTGAATCACACCTTTTAAGATTTAAGAGAGCACACACAAACAAATGCCTAGCGGCTCTGGTTAACTAACTTCTCGCGTCGCACGGAATGTTATGTCTGGCCATCGCTCTTCGGTGAGACTTAAATTGACTCGCGTTGGCGCAAGATATGTTAGGTGCCCCCCGCCATCAACAGAGAGATTCGCGGCCGCCTTGCGCTTGAACTCTTCCAGCATTTTCACATCATCGCACTCGATCCAGCGAGCGGTGTTGACGTTTACAGCCTCATAACTGCAATCTACCTTGTACTCATCTTTCAAGCGATAAACAACAACGTCAAATTGCAGCACACCCACTGCGCCAAGAATCAGATCATTGTTCGCCATGGGCATAAAAAGCTGTGTTGCGCCTTCTTCTGATAACTGCGTCAATCCCTGCCGCAACTGTTTGCTTTTTAGCGGGTCGCGTAATCGCACTCTACGGAACAGCTCAGGTGCAAAATGAGGGATGCCCATAAACCTGAAATCCGTACCTCCTGTGAAGGTGTCTCCGATCTGAATTGTGCCATGATTATGCAAACCGATAATGTCGCCAGACCAGGCTGTTTCCGCCTGAGAGCGTTCACCGGCGAGAAATGTCACGGCGTCACTCACCCTAACATCTTTACCGAGTCGAACATGTTTCATTTTCATGCCCTGTTCGTACTTGCCAGAGCAGACTCGCATAAAGGCAATTCTATCCCTATGTTTCGGGTCCATGTTGGCTTGAATCTTAAATACAAATCCGGAAAACTTACCGCCACTGGGATCTACCATGCCAGCACTAGAATCTCGCGCCAGAGGAGATGGCGCAAACTCAACAAAACCTTCTAGCATCTGCTGCACACCAAAATTTCTCAACGCGGTACCAAAATAGACCGGCGTTAACTTCCCAGAAAGAAAATCATCTCGATTAAATGTATGGCTAGCGCCACGAACCAATTCGATTTCATCTTTCAGGTCTTCAATCATGTCGCCTAAGGCCGCGGCGGCTTCCGGGCTTTCTATGCCTTTAATAATTTCGGTCTCAAACAGGGTTTCGCTGTTACCCGCACTGTACAAATGAACTTCATCGTCGTAGAGATGATAGACACCTTTGAAATTTTGCCCCATACCGATAGGCCAAGTTATCGGTGCGCAGCCGATATTCAGCACCTCTTCTATCTCATCTAACACCTCAATGGGGTCTCGGACCTCCCGGTCCATTTTATTGATAAAACTCACAATCGGCGTGTCGCGCAGACGGCACACATCCATCAATTTTACGGTTCTATCCTCAACACCCTTTGCGCAATCAATCACCATCAATACAGAATCAACCGCAGTCAACGTCCGATAGGTATCTTCAGAAAAGTCCTCGTGACCCGGTGTATCCAGCAGGTTCACGACTTTACCTTTGTATGGGAATTGCATCACAGAGGTTGTGACAGAAATGCCCCGCTCCTTTTCCATTTCCATCCAATCAGAGGTGGCATAACGATCTGATTTCTTTGATTTAACGGTCCCAGCCATTTGAATAGCTCGACCCAGCAATAGCAGCTTCTCTGTAATAGTCGTCTTACCCGCATCAGGATGCGAGATAATCGCAAAAGTACGACGATTCGTGATCTCATTTGTTGACTGTACTTCCGACAAAACTGCTACTCCCGACTACAAACGATACAAAAAGCTGCTCGCTGCAAAAAAGGCGCTATTCTAGCGCTGAAACCAATTCGTTGTCACAACCAAAGTGTTTTGCTGGAGAAATATTGAGAGCAGTGCCGCCGATCTTGGCTATTCGAGCGCTTTCATCAGCACGAGCGCATCTTCTCGACCGGAAAACGCGGGATAGTAGTCATGTCTGACACCAATATCAATAAATCCCAGATCTAAATACAAAGCATAGGCAGCAGCATTTGATGCTCTGACCTCGAGAAATGTTTTTTGCGCTTTGCGCTCTCGGGCTTGAGCCAACAGATGCTCAATCAGTTTTCTGCCGTAACCGTGCCGCTGCTGCTCAGGATTAATACAAATATTAAGCAAGTGAGATTCACCCGCACCAAAAGACAGAATGCCATGACCAATGTTGGTTTTTTCCAGCAAAAACACCCAACACTCATAACCCGATTCAATCACGTCTCTTAAAACGCCCTCGGTCCATGGGTGAGAGTAGGATCTTCGCTCGTTAAAAAGCACCTCGGGCAGGTCATCGACCTTCATTCGGCGAATTGTTTGCACCGGCATGCGTGCGCTCATGAAATGTCTTGCGCACCGTTTCGTAGCGCGCTTCGCACTTCGACAACAAGTCGCCACAATGCATATTTCGGAGATACCGACGACTCATTTTCCGGCCTTGGTGCGGCCCAATATTGCGCGTAATCAAGCGCTTTGTAGACCTCATGCCGTGCGATTCCGTGTTCATCAACGATATAACCTTGAATCGTTTCCCCGAACAGGATCAATTTACGTTGACAGCGTTTTACCCGGTCCAGGACCACAGCCCTCGCCTCCAATTCTGTCTGTACTATATGCGCTGATCTGACCAACGGCCAGCGAAGTTCACCGACAACCGGGCTGACGCTTTCACCAAAAATTACTCTGGCGATATCATCGCTAAACTGGCGGACGTCGAGCGGCAGTGACTGGGATTTGTAAGGTAGAGAAAAGACAAGCGTGACACCCTCGCTTGCTGCTGGCACGTAATCAAGAAAACAGAAAAGGAATTCTGGAGATGGCGCAACTGTCTCTTTTTCAGACGACATGGGCGGCATTTCATCTTTATCTTTTAGGTCAGCATTGCCTGCTCCCGCGCGATCTTCATCGACCTGCGACGGCTCGGCACCTTTCAATTGCGCAGCGATCGCGCGCAATGCCGGTATACCCGTCGCGTTCTCAGCATTTGCTTCGACTTGATCTGACAGCTGGTTGACCTGATCGGGCACTGCCAGAGTAGAAACGACTGTTTGTGCGCCTGATTTAGCAGCTACAACTGATTCAGCGGGAGGAGGAGATGATGCTTGTACGCTAGACACCCGCGCGATATTTTCTCGCCTTGTCCAGACATCTACACCAATATTCCTTAAATAGTCGAAACGGGAGTTTTCCATCATTAGATTCTAACGCAACCGCATCAGGGATTCCTGCATTGTTGATGCGATTAAATGCCCGCGTTCACTAAACATCGCGCCACGATTATATCCTCTAGTCGCAGAACTGAGCGGCGCATCAAGAGAATAGAGTATCCAATGATCAACCCGCGCATCCGGATCGTGAAACCACATTGCATGATCAAGACTGGCAGACTGCATATCACTACGCTTAAAGGTTCCCAGATGGGGCAACCTAGAAGTCGAAAGCAGCGCATCATCCGACTGAAAGGTCAGCAACGCAGCATGCAACAGACGATTATCTGACGCGATCAGACCATTAGACTTAAACCAGTGGTTTTGACGCGGAGGCATCGATTTGTTCGCTTGCTTCTCTTTGTATTCAACATGAAAGGTGATGAATTGATCGCGCGCAGCTTTTTCTTCAACAGGCCGCATCACATCAGGGATTTGCTGAAAGTGCTCTAGACCTTTCTCTACCTCTTGGAAAGACGCATCCATACTAAAGATTGCCTTGCCATGCTGAATCGCAACAATTCTTCGCGTTGAGAATGAGCGGCCATCACGGATACGTTCTACTGAAAAAAGCACCGGTATTGAAGGATCGCCGGGTCGCATAAAATATCCGTGAAGCGAGTGCGGCGGTCTAGTTGCATCAACAGTTCTACCTGCCGCGACAAGAGCCTGAGCCATGATTTGGCCACCATAAAGTCGCCTTCTGTCCTCGACTTGATGTTGTCCTCGGAACACATTTTCCTCGATCTGCTCCAGATCAAGAATCTCAATAAGCTCGGATAGCCGGGAATGCACTTTTAGTCCTTTGCGACTCGCCGGACGCGGTGTAAAAAATGAAGCGGTATCATAATCACTTCGACGACAATCGCCAGTAAAATTATCCTTGTGCATGACGTTGATTCGTCACAAACATCGCAACTACGGTAGACTAGCCTTTCTCAATTACTCATCAGGACAGCTATGTCATTGTTCGATTTTCAGGTAGACAGAAACGATCTCTCAACCCATAGACTCATTCATCCACAGGCCATCGGCCTTACCGCAGGACAGGTCCGACTCAAAATCGAACGCTTCGCCCTGACAGCAAACAACATCACCTACGGCGTCGCCGGAGACATGATCGGTTACTGGCAGTTTTTCCCTGCTGAAGATAACTGGGGCCGTATTCCCGTTTGGGGTATCGCCTCCGTTACCGAGTCGACCTGTGATGATATCGAACCGGGCACCCGCTTTTACGGCTATTACCCCATGTCGAGTGAGTTAGTCGTGGAACCGGCTAGAATCAACGACCGGGGCTTCGTCGATGCCAGTAAACACCGAGAGGCTTTGCCACCCACATACAATCAATATGCACTGATGAGCGAAGCAAACGGGTACGCTGATGGTAACGACAATCACCAGATGCTGTACCGGCCACTTTTCACCACTGCCTTCGTGCTTGACGATTTCTTCATGGACAACGCGTTCTTCGGCGCAGAAAGCATCATGCTATCGAGCGCGTCTAGCAAAACATCATTTAGTTTCGCCTTCATGCTCAAACAAACCGGCAGAGTCAAAGTGATCGGGTTAACCTCCAAGGGAAATACCGATTTTGTCGAGTCCCTCGGCCTGTATGATGAGGTGGTCACGTACGAAGAAATCGAGGACCTCAACACAGAGTCCAATATTGCATTTGTCGATATGGCGGGGAACCGCGAAGTGCTTGCGCGCATTCACCATCATTTTGAGGACAAGCTAGTCTACAGTTGTGGCGTTGGTATCACGCACTGGGACTCACGTGAGGGAGTTGATCCCACGACCCTGCCAGGCGCGAAACCTGCTATGTTCTTTGCACCCAGCCAAATTCAGAAAAGACACAAGGACTGGGGTGCTGCAGTCTTTCAGGACAAGCTCACTTCCGCATGGAACGCTTTTCTAGGCAACGTCGATCAATGGGTCAATATCAAGGAAAGTGCCTGCCCCGAATCGGCGGAGACTGTCTTTGAAGAGGTTAGGAATGGTGCATCGCCAAGCGAGGGGATGATACTGATAAACGGAGATTAAATTGAATCTC
Organism: Candidatus Azotimanducaceae bacterium; assembly: GCA_965657335.1. Classification (GTDB taxonomy): domain Bacteria; phylum Pseudomonadota; class Gammaproteobacteria; order Pseudomonadales; family Azotimanducaceae; genus UBA4582. Next base: position 47,426 of record CBFHOH010000007.1, on the reverse strand, counting down.
GGCACAAGTAATCGGTGGCTGCTGAACAAGCAGCCACCGACATTTTTCTAGCTCTTTTTGGCACTGACCTGCACCATCATACGCGTATAGCCTTTCACAAAAGATGAGTATGCGCGATCAGGCTGTTCAAGTAATTCGATCTTCTCAAACCTGGTCAGGATTTCTTCCCAAAGAATGCGTAATTGCAGTTCTGCCAGACGATTACCCATACAACGATGTATTCCGAAACCAAACGACAGGTGATTACGGACATTTTTACGGTCCATATCTATATCGTTAGGGTTTTCGAACACTGCTTCGTCACGATTACCTGAGACGTACCACATCAGAATCTGATCGCCTTTCTTGATTTGCTTACCACCAATAATGCAATCATTGTTTGCGGTTCGCCGCATGTAGGCTAGCGGTGTTTGCCAACGGATAAGTTCAGCGACAAATGATGGTATTTTTTCAGGGTTCTCTATCAGCTTATCGTACTGCTTTGGAAACTCATTCAATGCAAGAATGCTGCCGGACATAGAGTTTCTGGTTGTGTCGTTGCCGCCAACAATTAACAAGATGAGATTGCCCAAGAACTCAAGCGGTTGCATATTTTTCGTGTCTTCACCATGCACCAGCATAGAGACAAGATCCTCACCCGGGTTTGCCTTTCTCTGTTCCCATAGGTTAGTAAAGTACTGAAGGCACTCAATCAACTCTTCGCGACGTTGCTCTTCTGAGTCCACAATGCCTGCACCGGGTACCGCTGTCGCTACGTCAGACCAGCGCGTTAACTTCCGACGCTCTTCAAAAGGAAAATCAAACAGCGTTGCAAGCATTCGCGTGGTTAGCTCAATGGACACGGTTTCTACCCAATCAAAGGGCTCATCCATCGGCACAGAGTCGAGCACTTCCTGGGTACGTTCACGTATCAGCGGCTCTAGCTTCGCTAAATTGCTCGGCGCCACGACTCCGGTCACCGTTTTTCTTTGAACATCGTGCGTCGGCGGATCCATTGCGATAAACATGCTGACATCCAATGCACCCTCAGGCAGTTCGGTGTCAATGGGAAGCCCTAACGTGATACCGTGAGCTGACGAGAAGTTTTCGTGGTCGGAGTCGACTTTCTTAATGTCTTCATAACGCGTTAAAGACCAAAACCTGCCTGCAAGTTCTGTCTCATTCAGGTGAACCGGGTCTTCTTCGCGTAACCGCTTGAAGAACTCCCACATTTTATTTTCGCTGAACAAGCGCGGGTTAACCGGATTGATATCCTCGATTGCAAGATCATAAGCAGAAGGCAAGGGACTCGCTGCATCTATCTCAGAGTCCCCCGGACGTTTGAATTCTGGTGGGGTATTTGATTCCATTGCTTCGCTCATAGCTTCTCCTTTGCAATCACAAACTTAAAAGAGACGGATTTATACCAAGTTTTCCTCGATATAAATAGATCATTTTTGGACATACAGAAAAGGCTATTTTTGACTGTTCGACGTCAACTGACACGCCAAATCTATTCTCACGGCGGCAAAAACAATGTGATGCGTGCACACAATGTCCTGGTATCCGTCGCGCGGTGCAGACCAGATAACGACCACAACCAACCAGTTTTCGGTTACCTTGTCGCTGTGATCTAAACGGCCAATCTCGCAGGTGCTTTGGGCGGCGTTGCGGCCAAGAAACAAAAAGATCCAATAAATGCGCCGATCGCGAGAACCGTAAAGCCCAGTTCATAATTTCCGTAAATATCTGCCAAAAACCCTGCAACGATTGGGCCGCTCGACATGCCCAACATAACGATAAGCGACGAAAAACCCATGATCGTGCCAAACGAAGAGGGCCCAAAATAGTCTGCACGGAGCGCAACCATGAGTGGGCCGCGAATTCCCCATGCCAGACCATGCAGCAGAGCAAAGCCAAGCACCATCCAGTAATTTGAGGCATAGGCGATCGTCAAGAGACCGACAGCATGCGCGACCATACAACAAATGCAGATAAACCGTTTATTAAATTTATCACCCAGATAACCTCCTGCGAGTTGGCCCAACATCTGAAACCCGGTCAT
>CBFHOH010000007.1:18694-45159 GCA_965657335.1 Candidatus Azotimanducaceae bacterium | reverse complement strand
CCACCATCAACCAGGTCACCTGTTTCGGAGGGTCGATGCCTCACCATTTGAACCAGCGGCAAACCGACTACCAACACAACCAAACCGGAAAGCATCGCAGTGAAACGCCAGCCGTACCCCTCAAGGCAGAGGATCACTAGGGGCACGGCTAAACCACCTAGGGAATAACCTAATTGAGAAAATGATATTGCTTTTGCGCGATGCCGATTAAACCAATTCACAATCGACACCATTAATGTCGCAAAACCACCCAGACTAGAACCCACGGCGATCATGGCAAAGGTGAGATAGAAAGTAAGAATAGAATCGACACGACTGAACAAAATAAAACCAAAACCGAATATCACAATCCCGATTCGAAGGATGACTCTCGGCCCATATTTATCTACCAACCACCCTTGTAACGGGCCAAGAATACCGCTTTCAATCCTGGTCAGCTGCAAACGCACCGGCAAGCATGGTTTTACTCCAGCCAAAATCCTCTTGTAGCAGCACAACATACGCGCCATATGATTGCATCCACAGCAGTCCAGATAACATCTGAATCCCGCCGGCTGCACCGACAATGTACCAGCCGTAAAACAAGTGTCCCTGTGGTCGAAAAAGACGGTTTAATGCCGCCAATTGGTTACTCAACCTGACACCCCGTCACTCGTCTTATTGTCAGCATTAGGATGCCGCCTTTGGTAAAAACACTGAACGACACCAATACAACTGATCGCAACCCAAGCCAACTCAATAATAAATGCCGATAGATTAAACTCATAAGCCAGCGATACGAGTATCAGTGCAGCACCTGCACCGTTGAGCAGAGAATAGAATAAATCGTCACTACGCATCTTCTTGAGCTGCAAACACAGGTAACAGAATAGAATCAGCCCAACACCCACATTGCCAACGAAGTCATGCCAGTAATACTCACCCATATTGCCTTTAACTCCGATAAGCTTTTTCGAACGAACGTGCCTAGAGGTAAGGTGAAACAGGGAACACTTCAGTAATCAGTATCCCCGGTGCAGCATCTAGGTAGACGCAATAGGTCCTGTTTACCCTTAGTTGATCCTGATCACCTTCCACATCAAGCCCGCCAGTGCGCAACTTGAGAATTTCACGATAACTACCTTTGGCGGTATTTCGCAGCAGCGTACCAATACCGACCTGTTCATCGACAAGCGCTTGATAAAGACGCTGTCCCACCGCTGATTTGCGTATCAAACTGTAGGCCGTTGCGTAGCGCCGGTTCGATTGACGACCCTGCAACATCACTTCTCGATAAAGCACTTGCTCGCCTTGCTCGCTCACAAACGTTGGTAATGCAACCTGAAGCTCCTCCAACGACTGACTTATCGTGATCACGTCGACCGGTTCGGCATAGTAAGCTTCAATCGCCATGGTGACAGTGCCGTCTGCCACGAGTAGCGTTCGCAGAAAGGCCGGCAGATCCAATGCTAGCGCGCTTAACGCCAGATGCAGGTCATTGCCCTCTAACCCCGTGGATTCAATGCCGTCATCGGCCAGCAACCTGACCAACGCAGAAAACCGTGCATTAGCACTTGTTGGGGAAGTCTTCACGGAGCGCTATTTGTCCCCAACAACGTCATCAGGCTTTCGGATATGCATACCTTTGAGACTGGAAATATAGTAGATGATCAAACCAACACCGATTAACGCAAGCCCGTTTAGACCTTCTTCAGGTCTGTTAATCAAGATGTAGGTCAGCGTCCAGATGGTGAGGCCTAAATATATCAATGGAGTCACCGGGTAACCCCAAGTTCTGTAGGCACCACTTTCGCCGATTTTACGGAACCGCAGCACAAAAACGCCGGCAACCGTAAACACCGTGTTTAGTCCCATGACAAAACCGGCAAAAACAAGCACAGACTCAAAGGTCGAGCTTAATATAAAACCCAAAGCTATCGCCGACTGGAACAATATTGCAAAAATCGGCACGCCCTGCCTAACCGTTGAGAGAAAGCTAAATACTGTAAAGTCTTCACCAATCACCTGAAGCACTCTCGGCCCCGCCAGCACCATCGCGCTCACAGTTGAGATCAGCATGAGCGAGAGTAGGCCTCCCATGACGCGACCGCCTTCTCCACCCAGCACTTGTTCCGCGACGATCACGCCTATTTCTATTTTGCCCTCCATCGCATTGATCGGCGCTCCGTACAGGAAGAAATAGGTAAGCAAAAGATATAAAACCATCACGATTAAAGTGCCTGAAACGAGTATCACTGGCAGATTTTTCTGGGGATCGTCTATCTCGTTCGTGATGTAAGTGGCAACGTTCCAACCGGTGTAGCCATAGTTGACATAAATCAGACTCACTGCGAAAGCACTACTCAGCAATAGCGTCTGATCTCCGATTTGCGGCGCGAGAGAGAATGTTTGCGGCTGTTCGGCAAAAAAGGCCACGATGAAACAAAATAATAAAATCAGCAATATCTTGAGCACCGTCATAATGGTTTGAGTGCCACCACTCGCTGCACGAGATATACAGTGAAGAATTGTGAGTACCACGACAAGTAGTGAAGCCGATACGGTCTGGTTAACACTCGGGAAAACCGCGGAAAGATACGCGCCAAATGTCATCGCCGCCAACGCTATCGGTGCAGCAAAACCAACCGTCGCAGAAATCCATCCAGAAACAAACCCAGCACCTGGATGCCAGATTTGCGAAAGAAAATTGTACTCGCCACCTGATCGGGGCAATCGAGCGCTCAATTCAGCGTAGGTAAGCGCACCGCATAATGCCGTCACACCACCAACAACCCACAACATCATCAGGACGAATGGCGATCGAATATCTAGCAACTGAAAGCCGAGCGATGTGAAGATACCTGTACCCACCATGTTTGCAATTACAACGGCAATCGCGGTCCACACGGAGAATTTCTTCACTGAATTCATTTTATTATGCTGCAAGGAAAAGTAGGGCGAAGACTACCCTACCTGATAATTAAAGGCGAACCGGACTCGAGTTACGATTACTTGGCGGGTGCTGCATGCGGCTAAGTATTAATGTTGTTGATCTTGCTAACTCGAGTTTGATGCCGACCGCCAGCAAACTCACTCTCAATATAGCTATGCAGTAACAGTGCGGCTAATTCACTACCCAGCACTCGCTGGCCCAGGCATATCACATTAGCGTTGTTATGTTCCCGAATCATTTTTGCCGAAAACGCATCACTAACAACGCCCGCGCGAATACCCGGTATTTTGTTTGCGGAAATCGCCATTCCCTGCCCGGTACCGCATACCAACAAACCAAAGGCCGGGGTATCAATCGCTTCGTCTAAAAGCAGCGCACGACAAACCTCAAGCGCTACATCGGGGTAATCCGCCGACTCACCACTTTGAGGGCCAAAGGTTTTGAGCACATCATGTCCCCATTCAACCAGCAATGCCGAGAGTTGCTCGCGCATTTCAATGCCACCATGGTCGCTACCAACGTATACACGCATGTAAATTCTCCTTTGGGAAACAGCGCTACTCTGCGCGGGACTATACCTCAATGTCCGAACAGATAGCACTGTATCGATGACAATAGGCTTTTTCGCAGCTGACGACCCTCAGCACGTCCAACGTGCCTTTAACCATGTCAACAAAGCTTGCAGGTCTCATGCGTCAGGTTGTCATCGCCGTTGAGTGAAGTCACCAGATAATCAAGAATGAAGTCGTAGATCCGTGCTTAATTCTCTATACTCCGTGTTCTCCCGGGTAACTCGGGACTTCCTCTACTCACCAGGTAAAGCGTGAAAATTTATCGATGGCCATATCGCGGACTCGGAGCTAAATCATGAGCAATCGAGCAATGCTTATCTCGATTTTTGTCGCGCTCGGACTGTTCGGGTCCTATCTCGCTTGGGACACTTTATTCAAACCTAAGGAGCAGTCGGCCTCCGCTCCTGAAATCATTGCTCAGGAAGAGAAAAAAATTCCCGCACTGAAGGTCATTGTCACAGAATGCAGAAGAGCCAATGAGCGCACGTTAATGCGGGGCTATGTTGAGAACACCGGCAATACGAATCTATCCTACGTGACGGTGCATGCTATTTGGCTCAACAGATCAGGCCTTGCCATCGAGAAGAATGTCGTTTACGTGGTTAAGGACAAAGTTCTTGAGCCGGGGAACAAACAAACCTTCGACTCAGTGATCGATAACAGTTCTGTCAGCCGGTGTAACGCAGAAGTTTTGGACTACTGGGCTTAGCAGGATGATGGTGATTATCGTTTCACGGTACAGTATTACTTTATAAAAACTGGAGCAATTAATGGCACTAAAACTTACCAAGGATTCAATTGATTTAGGCATCATCACACTAGACGCTGCCCCCTTGCTTAAATTCTACCGAGACACTTTGGGTCTAAAACCTGATGGCGAAATGGATATGCCTGGCGGCGGCCACATGACTCGTCTCGCCTGTGGCACGACCACGGTTAAAATTGTGGTTAACGGAAAAGCGCCGCCTGCGGAGGCTGCTCCCGGCGGGATAGGCGGTTCAACCGGTTACCGGTATTTCACAATTTCGGTGAGCAACCTGGAAGAGATGACTCAAGCATGCAGTGAGGCTGGATATAAAATAGCCGTGCCACCCACTAACATCCGTCCGGGCGTCACTATTTCGATGATTGCAGATCCAGATGGAAACTGGGTAGAACTCCTGCAAATGAGCTAAGTGGAACAAGCCCTGCAACTCGACAGCAGAGCATTAAGCATGACTTACGCCGGTCATCTGCCCGGCGTAAGTTGATCAGACAATCCCTTCTTGAAAATAAGATAAGCGTCCCATTTTTCTTTGGGTACGATCGACGCCATTTGCTTGTCCAAGTCATTGAACCCGCGTTTCAATCTCTTACCAATTTTTCTGGGCATGCCCGGTTCATTTCTCTTCATTATTTTTCGGATTGCCTTGGCAGTTTTTACGGAAAATTCATCCACTACTTTGCCAAACTCTGCTTTGCGGTCACTTTCCAAATCCATTAAACCCAATCCAACCGCCATCAGCTTTTGTGGTGAGGCATCTTTTAATACCTCCGGTAACTCCTGCGCTCCAGCTGACGGGAATAATGCAACACAACTCAGCAGCCACACCAAAGGCAGGCTCCGTTTCAGAAATTCCATGTCCATTTCTCCTAATATCGTTTAAGTAAGTACTGGGTGCCTGTATTATTGTGACAACTATTGGACATAATTTAAACCATCAACCCGGTGACTCACGCGGACGAACGCGTCGATTACCCCAAAAGTATTCAATGAATCGTAAAATATTTCAGGCCGCGACTAAGCGACATACGGGAACAGATCTGGCCAGTCTGGTCGCTCGAACCAAGCAAGGAGATTCAGCGGCAAGCCATGAGATTTGTGCGTCACTTGCCTGGGTTGCGTTCGCCAACCCCGAAGCAACGCAATATGTTTATGATCACCTTGCTCACAGCTGGCTGGGTACTAGCGAACCGCCTTTACATGAATTGGCTATCTCCCCAGATAGTCCATTGAATGCAACCTTTTGGACGGCTTTCTGGTCAATGATCGACGATGCTGAGAAGGGTTACGACGCGACAAGTATCACGCTTCGGGCCGCTGCACTAGGAGGCTTCGTGGACCAAGAATTTGGCGCCCGCGCTGAACTTGTCGCTCGAACGCATTCAGGCGTCAACAAACCAGAAACGAAAAAGACGCCTGATTTAATAAGCCTCGACGCGCTCAAAAAGTTGCCTGCCAATTCGCTGGGTCAAAATCTCTATGACATGTGGTACACGAACAATTTTGACCCTGAGGTACTCGATCGGGATGACATTGGACTTTCCGCACTGCCCCCGGCGCTGCGTTATCTGAACACAAGAATTTTACAAATGCATGATGTCTGGCACTTGGTGGCTGGCTATGAAACGACGGCGCTGCACGAAGTCGCTATCTCAGCATTCCAACTCGCCCAGTTCGGCCATAATTATTCAGCAATGTTTCTCGCCTCGAGCCTCACCATTTCCGCCACGCGCAGCCCAGAGGGGTTTGCACTACTGATGCATGTTGTCTGCGAAGCCTGGCAACATGGCAGAGAGACACCAAACTTAATGGATATTGAGTGGGAAACATGTTGGGAAAAGTCAACGCGGATACTGAGGGAAGAACTTGCTATCCAACCATTCGACAGTGTCTTTCCTGCAGACACAATAGAGCAAGCAATGGCTGCCCAGTAATAGTTTCTACTGCGTGACTTGTTTTAAGGTCGCGATATAACTGACAACATCAAGAATATCTTGCTGGTCGGTCAAAACCTTCGAGGCGGCCCTCATTTGTGCGCCATAGATATCGTCGGCGCTAATACCCCGCAGGTCGTTTTGATAGTTTTCGATCTGCTGCTTAACATACCAATCGTTCAGCCCTGCAAGCGGAGATCCACGCAGCGCTTCGTTGCCTTGGCCTTCACTTCCATGGCACGCCATACAACCTTGATAAAGCATTTTACCCTGAACGACATTTCCTTTGATGGTCTTTGGCGGCGCCGGCGACCTTGTGCTCGCAACAAACGCAGCTGCATCATCGACTTGCTTTTCGGTCAAACTCATTGCCATTGGCATCATTTCAAGGCCCGCAAGATCGTATTCATGCACACCACGCCAGCGATTTCTAAAACTCTGCAACTGATATTTTACATTCCATGACGCCATGCCGCTCAGTCTCGGCGCTTTCAGCAAGGCATTACCCATCAAATTGACCCCGTGACAAACCGTGCAGTACACGAGATCCTCGGATGGAATTGATTTGTCTTTCCCTGCGGCACCATGCCCCGATGCCAGCAACATGGTAAACATCATCATTTTCATTAAGCTTTTCAGCACACCAACCCTCATCTAGCCGCCTCAGTTGCGGCGTCGGCGGCTCGTTCCCTTTGGTCCATGTCCGTCAAAGCAAACTCAGCCGAGGCGAATGCACCTTCTTGCCAGCTTGAGTGATAACTGATCTGATCGCCTATCATGTAATGTCTGCCCTCTGGCTGACGCAACCGATCCCAGTATTTGGCCCTGGCTTCATCTGACCACCTTACCCCGCAACCCATCATATGATTCATTCTGCCCCAAGGCACGCTGACGCCAGCTTCAATCTGGCTTTTGTAACCGGGATGAACTCGCTCACCACAATCCGCGGCAAATGTTAGTCGTTCCGCAGGCGTCATTTTTTCAAAGAACTCAGACTGGGCATAAAAAGCATAAGCGCCCAAAACGACTCCCTTTTCGGAATGGATATCCGTTGAGGGGTACCATATTTGATTGATACGTTGGCTGGTGTTGGTAATACCACCGTATATACCTTCCTCTTCCCAAAACCGGCTTTTCATCTGAAATCCAATTTTAAAAAAGTTACCGCGATCGATCGCACTCAGTCCTGCTATATAGTCATCTGCAAAATTATTAGGTATGGCCGGTATAAAATGCGACGGAATGCTGTTGAAGCACCAATCGGCTTCTAATTGCTCACGCTTGCCCCGGTGGTGATATTCAACCTTAACGCCATCTGTTGTGTTCCTAATACTCTGGACCTGAGCGTTAGTGACGATATTGCTGTTGATTGCGCTCACAAAGGCCTTGACGATACCGTCCATACCACCCGTAATTTCCATGAGTGGATCGCCCCAGTCGGGGTTTTCAGAACTCGCGAGTCCCGAACGCCAGAAATTACTGTCGAGCAACGCTTGCAGTTCCATCGGCTCGTAGAGTTCCGCTGGTTTGACCATACCGCCAGATTTGATACCACCTCTAATAGTGCCTTGATAAGTACCATCAGCCTTCAGGTCGCCATAGTTTTTGACAAATTCCCTCAGCTTTTCGATTTCCTCTCCAGACAGGCGCTCGTCGAAGGTGTTTTTATCAACTGCCTTATAAAGAAGTTCAGACAGAAAGCCTCTTGCATCAGCCACGTATTTACTCACGCGTACCGGTTCACCACCAAAGTGGTCAGTGTCATGCGTGTAAGCGGGACGGCTAAAGTTGGTTTTTATCTGCAGTGGCACTTTAAGCGTTTTACAGTACTGCAACACTCGCCGGTGATGACCCGGAATTCGAGCGGGTCCGGCGTTGAAATAAATTTTAGGGTCATCGTCAAATTCACAAACTTGCTTCTGGCCAAGCTCATCAATTTCGTCACCGTGACGAAGCGTGAGATTGCGACCGCCAATTCGCTTTGATGCTTCAAGCACTGTGACCTTGTAACCGGCGCGTTCCAATTCGTAGGCTACAGTCAGCCCAGATATCCCTGCTCCGAGCACCAGCACTGATTTCTTTTGACCATCAACCCGCTTCAAGTCCAGCCTCGCGGGCTTCCCCGTTTCGGGCATCACGCCCATGGCAAGAGAGGTTTGGTAAATGGCTGTGGTGCCGCCGGCTGCTCCTACTAGGTTGAGAAAATTTCGCCGGCTTAGATTGTTAATTCTCATAGGTACCCATTCGATAATTTTAACTTTCGGGTGGTGCCGCTTTCAGCAACGAAGCAAGCCAGCGAGGACGCTGAATGATCCTTAAGTTGTCACTGAAGCAGGTTTTACGCGAGGCGTCGCTGTCTTTAACCCAAAGTCCCTAGGGTAGTGCCAACGGCTGCGAGAATCAATCATCGCGGCTTTGCCCTGCCTGACGGTAGCGTGTAATCTTACCGGCGACGATTTTTAGGCAACAAACAATAATGGCTACACGGTAGCAGGAGAGTAATTTGAAACTAGCACTTAATGACGCTGACCTTGAATTCCAATCTGAAGTGCGCGCTTATGTGGCAGCGAACCTAGATGAAAAAGTTAGCGAAAAGGTGCGCCTTGGCTACAGCGTAGAAAAATCAGAAACAGATGCATGGACCCGCGTTTTAAATAAGAAAGGCTGGGCCGCGCCGCATTGGCCAGTAGAAGTTGGCGGCGCGCAATGGTCTGCGGTTAGGCGACACCTATTTGATATTGAATTGCGCGCTGCTCACGCACCGGAGTTACAGGGATTTGGTTTTAGCATGGTCGGACCGGCAATAATCAAGTACGGCTCCGACGAACAAAAAGACAAATACTTGCCGAAAATTCTCAATGCTGAGATGTCATGGTGCCAAGGTTATTCAGAACCTCAGGCGGGCTCAGACTTGGCATCGCTTCGCACCACGGCGAAAGCTGATGGTGACAATTATGTCGTCAATGGGTCAAAAATATGGACTAGTGCGGCTGAGCACGCGGACCATATTTTTGTCCTTGTAAAGACTGATACCGAAGCAAAACCGCAGCTTGGAATTAGTTTTCTACTCATCGATATGGACACGCCTGGCATTACCGTTGAACCGCTACTTGCGTTCAATGGCGTTCGCCTGTGGAACCAGGTGTTTTTTGATGATGTCGTTGTACCAAAAACAAATCGCCTCGGTGACGAAAATAAGGGCTGGACCGTCGCTAAGAATCTGCTCGGTAATGAGAGACTTCAAGTGTCCCGCGTAGCAGAGAACCGAAGACTACTAAGCAAAGTTTTCGACATCACCCGAGAGGAACAGAAACGTGGTATCGAATTCGACGACAGTTTTTGGCAAAAACTGGCCTCGCTTGAAATTCGCCTTCAAGCATTGGATGCAACAGCGCTTAGATATCTTTCGAAGTTCGATGCAGGGGGCAGTATTGGCGCTGAGGTGTCAATGCTGAAACTGAAGGGGAGCCAACTGGTACAAGCCATGGATTCTCTAATGTTTGAAGCAATTGCCATGTACGGTCTGCCGCTCGATTCACAGATGCGCGCTGATGGTGCCGGACCAGTGGGCACGATATACAGCGACATGGTTGCGAGCAGAATGTATCACCACAGAGGCTACACAATTGCTGGCGGTTCCAGCGAGGTTCAGCACAATATCATCGCCAAGGCTGTTTTGGGGTTATAACCTCCCCTCGTTATACATTACCTATTGAACCTTGCCTGCTGTCAGCAGAGCCGTGGAAGTACCACCCTTCGAAAAATAGGCATCAACATCGTCTATGCCGCGTTGACCTACAATACTACTCTTTACCGTGGACGCGGCCCCCTCAGGAAAAGAAGCGATTCTTGTCGCGATTTCATAACAACGCTTGACGACCATATCGTCAGCAACGCATTCCATCGCTAATCCGAGGCGCACTAGCTCTGGACCGGACACCCGGTCTCCCATAAACGCCAAGCGGGCAAAAACTTGTTCTGTCATCTTAATTCGCGACCAGGCAGCATTCATGGGAACACCTGACCCCTGTTGTATTTCACCCACCTGAAGGAACGCCGTCTCTCCGCTTACGAGCAAATCACAGGCCATCGCCAATGCGGCACCGGCATTAATGCCAAATTTTTCAAATGCACCGATGATTGGCTTCGGGAATTGAAACAGACAAATGTGCAATTCACGCCAGCTACTGAACTGTTGATCGCGCCAGGGCGGGGGAGGATCGGCTTGCAGCGCCTTAAGATCGACGCCTGAGCAAAAATAACCATCTGCACCGCGAAGCAAAACACATTGCACTTCATCATCCTGTGCTAAAGCGGTTAATGCCGATGTCAAGGCAACACTCATGGGCGCAATCATCGCGTTTCTGCGCGCTGGCCTATTCAATATTAACTCTGCCCAACCCTCGTGCCGTTGAGTAATAACCACATTTTCATCAGACATATTTTATCCTGCATTAAGGCCCTGACTACACCAATATATTCGTACCGGGCTTACACTAAATGTTTATCAGTGCCACGACAACTTGAGTTAAGTATTTAACCACTCTAGGCTCGTCGCGAATTACTCAAGCAGAGAATGAAGACGATGCTAGGGGGGGTACAAATCGCTCAAACAAAAGCAAACAATTCCCATTCTCAGCAAAAAACTCAAACCCTAAAGTCGTCGTCAAAAAACAGGTTCTGAAATGTTCGTTTTGTGTCCAATTTAGTTCGATTTTCGCCTTGAAAAATTGATGCTAAACATTAAACAAAATGTTTCAATGCGAAGCAGAAGCTCTTTACAAAAAGTTACAAATAAAAAGAAAGATGCGTTCGCTTGATGTGGCCAATGAAAGTTTTATGGCCATTTGAACCAGTTTAATATTAGGGGTATACCATGAGGCAACTCAAGAAGATTACCGAGGCAGCTTTTCTACTGGGATTAACCACGTTTAGTCCCACACTGTTTGGCGCCGAAGGAGAAATGGAACAAGTTATTGTTACAGGTTCCTACATCAAAGGCACACCGGGAGATGCACCTTCTCCGGTGCAAACGTTACAGCGTGAAGACATTGTTATATCTGGGGTATCGGATGTCTCTGAGATGATTCGCAATCTCGAGATCGCCTCCGGAAGTGACACAGCACCACAGAATGAAACCAGATTTAACGGCAACTCAGGTTCTGGATTAGCCAACGTCAACCTGCGCGGCGTCGGACCAACAGCAACACTTGTGCTGATGGACGGAAAACGACTGCCCTATGCAGGGCAAAAACTCGCTGACGGTGACAGATTCGTCGACGTAAACTCGATACCGATCACAATGGTTCAGCGAGTTGAAGTGCTTAAAGATGGGGGATCAGCTAGCTATGGCTCTGATGCTATCGCCGGCGTCGTTAACTTTATTACTCGGTCCGAATTTGAAGGTTTTGAGATTTCCGGAAAATTTCAGCAAACATCAACAGGCTCGCAAGATGATGCAACACTCGGTGCTATTTTTGGCTGGGGAAGCGAAAATGGTGACACCCACTTTGTAATTGGTGGCGAACATTTTGATCGCGGACTTTTGCAGTCAAAAGACCGAAGAGATCTTACCAACGATATATATCCGCTGCAAAACGACACGATCGTTAACAGCATTTCTTTTAACGGTCCTGATTCACAGTGTGGTGGCGCAGGATTCGAAAACTATTTCGTTAATAACGGTTTCGGCTCTGCACCCAATGCATGTAACAGAAATGGTAGTGATACTGAGCTGCTAATTCCAGAACAGGAACGCAGCAGCGTTATGGCGACATTCTCGCATTCATTTTCCGAAGCAGCTGAGGTTTATGGTCAGCTTTCATGGCTGGATTCCAGAAGCGGCTCAGAGCGGCCTGTCTACAACGGTCCAATTGAGCCGAAATATGCGCTACCAGGCCTGCTCAACGCTCTGGTTCCATTTGGCATCGGCTCAAGCCCAGCCAACGACCCCTCCAATATATTGTTAGGAGGCAGCACCATTCCTGATCTGGCCACCGCTGAAGTGGTTGCGGCCGGTCTTGGTTTTCCAGCTGCAGCAGCTCCAAACTTTATCTTGCCGCTGGACCTCGTTGACTATACGGTTCGAGTCCCTGGAATTGATGCGGATCGGACTTTTGACTCTCGCAACGAACAAACAACAACCAGAGTTCAGCTCGGCTTACGGGGCGACATCGAGATAGCAGATAAGCCTTGGAACTACGATATCTCCTACACACAAGGTGATTCTGAGTTCTCTACTCACTTCCTCGGCCTAGATAGCGACCGACTAGAATTGGCGCACTATGGTTTAGGTGGCCCAAGCTGTACGCCCGATGGAGACATCAACAATCCTTTCGCTCGCGGTCTAGTTGCAGGTGCTGATGGAGTCATTAACTCTGCAGCTGGTGGGGCAGGTGCCGTCGGCGCACTAGAGAGCACACTGGAGGCGTTGATGGGTGGCCTTCCAGGTCAACCTTTTATCAATCCGGATAATGTTGTTGTCGCGCTTGGTAGCAGCAATCGAGGCGATGCAGCCCAGGGCTGTCACTTTTTCAACCCTTATCTCACCAGAGCAACCACACCTAATTCTGAGGAACTGTTGCAATGGCTAGAAGTTGAGATGAATAGCGCTCAACGTTCAGAGACGGAACTGACTGCGATTGACTTCGTCATGGCTGGTGAACTTTTTGACATGAGTGCAGGTCCTCTGTCGATGGCATTTGGTTTGCAGCACAGAACTGAAAGTCGCAAGACCACGGTGAATCCTCAGACGATTGGTGCCGTGAACAGCTTCGGTATATTAAGCAACAAAGAATCTGTTGCCGGACTTTCCGAGAACAAAAACTTTGATGCAGAACGGAGCATTTCGGCTGCATTTGTTGAGTTCCAGATTCCACTATCAGAAAACATTGACGTTCAGCTCGCCGGACGTTACGAAGATTATGGTTCAAACATTGGCTCAACTTTTGATCCAAAAATTGGTATTCGTTGGCAAGCAACTGACTCACTTACATTGCGTAGCTCAGCCAGTAGCTCATTCCGCGGTCCGGGGTTAGCACAAATCGAAGAAGGCACGGGATTTAGTCTTGAATTTGGTGTCATCGATGTACTCGGTGAAGGCACCAACGCCGCTGGACCTAACTGTGTTCGAACAGGGCGATGTGGCTTCCCAACTGGCACCGACATTCCCACCATCATCATCGTCAAAGAAGGAAAGGCAACGCCTACTCTGCAACCGGAAGAGGCAACCACCTACAACTTCGGCGCTATCTGGTCACCAACAGACGGTCCACTTGAAGGTTTGACAGTCGGCTTGGATTACTACGTTATCAACTTCACTGACAAGATCATTGACGTTCCAACGCAATCACTACTGGGTGAAGAACTCGCGTTATTCAACGCGGCACTCGCCGCTGGTGACTTTGTCGTTGCCGTACCAGGACAAGCTGGGTTTGGCGCGGCTTGCGATCCAACTGCAGCCGAGTTCAACCTTGACCAAGGCGGAAGAGCTGAAGCATGCCAGGTCAACCCTGCTGCATACGCTATCGGCGGAGGCAACTCCGCCTTTTTGGAAGGTGCCATTACCCGACGCGTTGACTCTTCGCGAGATCTTCAGATCATTGCAAGCGGCGGTATTAATGCAGGTAAACTCGAAACAGACGGTATCGATGCTAACTTCAGCTACCTTTGGGATACCGACATGGGCGCGTTTGTTGTCGATGGTCGGTTGAACTACGTTCGAGAGTTCTTAGTTTCTGATTTTCCCGGTGGACAGGCTGACTTTGATGCCGCTGGATTTACAAACAATGATCCCAATAAACGTCTGTCTCGCTCCATGCCAGACCTTAAGGGTAATGTGGGTGTAAGCTATCTGAAGGACTCACACGCAGCTCGCTTCAACATGCGCTTTGTAGGCGGCTACGAAGACAATGCGTCTGTTAATAATCGGATCGGAGACGGCCAAATCGACGCTTACTATTCGTTTGACTTTAACTACAGTTATACGATGGACTTAAACGATTCTGCGCTCATCATTTCACTGGGTGCGATCGATTTGTTCGAAGCAGATTTGCCGAGACTGAAGAACCAAAACGGTACTGACTTGTCGACTTTCGACATTCGAGGTCGCCGCGTTTATGGCTCTGTTAAGTTTATGCTGTAACGCACATACACGACGCAAGTCTGACTGTTTTTAACAGGAAAAAAACCTCAACTATTCGTTGGGGTTTTTTTTTGACTTAGGCTAAGTCGCCACGCCGACTTTGACGGGATGTTTGATTATGCCTCGTCGCTCACTATTTTTTTTAACCAAACAATCATGTTTTCACAGACTTCATCTCTGTTCGTCTCGTTAAACATTTCGTGACGCCCACCAACATAAATCTGTCGATCGATATTCTTAATACCAGCTTCTCGCCAACAGGATTCTAGATAATCAATGCCTCTGAGTTGATCGTTCACAGAATCCGCATCACCAGCAATCAACAATACTGGCAGATCACCGCGGATCATACGGAGTCGCCCTCGGTCAACTCTTCTTGAATCTGTTCGGTCCATTCCATTTCGAATATTTTGCCCTTCGAACCCGCATAGCGGGTCGCTTATATAGCGGTCAACTTCGGCTTGATCTCGGCTTAACCAATCATATGGTGTGCGCACAGGCTCAAAACCCGCGTTGTACTCAGGGATTTCTTCTCCGGGATTTCTCAGGGTAGTACCCGACATAACAAGACCAAGAAGCTTTTCTGAACTCCGCTGTACCAGTTGCTGCGCCGCTGCAGCGCCCATACTGTGCCCCAAGAGAAACACGGGTGTATCAGGCGAGTCTCTACGACAGATGTCAATCAATTGATCGATGTCGTCGATCAAAGCATCCCACCCGCCATCACCAAAGTCACCTAGCCCCGCCGGACCGGAAGTTTCACCATGAGCGCGATGGTCCATCGCATAAACATTAAACCCCGACACATTCAGCAACTGGGCGAGCCGATCGTATCGTTTCGCATGCTCGGCAAGCCCATGGGAAATCACTACCGTGGCGAGGGACCCCGTCAACGGCCAGCGGTATGCAGTGATTGGCCACTGATCAATTTCCGATGTGTAGGTGAAACGCTTCATTTGTTGTCCTGACAGATAATGACTTTTTAATTTACAACTGCTTACCTTACGAAGTGCACTTACAGCACTAAACTTTTTGCGCAGTAACTAAAATTAACAGTAGTTGCCACTCCCTTTATACTCACAGAACAATACAGGAACTTGTCTAACTACGCGTAATAAGTTTGCGCCTCGCAATAGGGGTCCGATAGCTAACCAAAAACCCCGGTTATAAATCGTCGTCTGCACCCTTTTGAAATATAGAATATATATTTGCGCTCTGGTCGCTCTCCGTAAGCCTCGACCCACGAAAAAGACTAAAGCGAATCAAGGGAATATTGTCAACGCCGGTCGTCGGCTGGTACAAACATTCAAACAGCATCGACAAAACTTGCAAGGCCTTTTCGGTATGACAGAGCCGACTCGCCACAATAATTTTACGGCGCCCTGTGTTTGTTATTTGTCACGTTTTTCACACTGTTTCAACTCGATATAATTTGAACTTCGAGCGAACGACCATTAATGATAGCTGACGGCTTTACATTGTTAGACTGCGCCATTCGCCGAAGTAACCACTTTTGGATCGGCGGAGTAAACGATCGATGTATTTTTCTTTGGGTAGTCCAAGTGAGACAAGAAGTGTCGCATGCAATTGATGCGCCCTCGTTTTTTGTCATCTGAACGCACGATGGTCCAGGGCGCATCCTTCGTATCCGTATGGAACATCATCGACTCTTTTGCTGCACTATACTCATCCCAACGCAACAGAGACGCCGTATCTACCGGACTAAGCTTCCACTGTTTGAGAGGGTCGACTTGGCGAGATTTGAAACGTCTGAATTGCTCCAGCCTATCTACCGAGAACCAGTATTTGAACAGCTTGATCCCGCTATTTACCAGCATTCTTTCAAGCTCGGGCACCTGACGTAGAAACTCGAAATACTCCTGATTTGAGCAAAAATCCATGACCCTTTCTACACCGGCACGGTTGTACCAAGAGCGATCAAAAAAAATGATTTCGCCTTTGCTTGGCAGCTGTTGTATGTAGCGCTGAAAATACCACTGAGTGCGTTCCTTAGCATTGGGTTTTTCTAGCGCTACAACATTTGCACCTCTTGGGTTCAGGTGCTCCATAAACCGTTTGATTGTACCGCCTTTTCCGGCAGCATCTCTTCCCTCAAACAGCACCACAACTCTCTGGTTAGTATCTTTTACCCAACCCTGCATTTTAAGCAACTCAATCTGCAGCGCATGCTTTTGTGTTTCGTAGTCCAGCACATCCATCTTTTCTTTGTAAGGATAGTTGCCGTCCTTATTCCAAGGAATTTGCTCACTTTGGACACTCAGATCAAAGACGACTTTGGGGCCTTTGCCTGTTTTATGACAATCGTTAGCGTTGCCTGTTCCATAATCGCTCACACTGCTCAACGACATCTTTAGCTCCTGAAACATCGGATTTTAGAGACACCTTTTTCGGTACCGCGACATGCTACATCTACCGAAAAATCCCGAATTTGGGCTGCGTAGACAAAAATATTGCTAATGCTACGCAGACTGAACCTAAAAAACGCAAGGTGCATTGATGCTAATCAAAAAAACCTCTTACTCTATGCCTTATCAGCGAAAGGCTTTACTATGTTGTCGATCACGAAAAATAACAAAAGAGGTCGATATGAAAATCCCAAAAGAAAGACAAGATTTTACTACCGATTGGTTAAACGCGGCCTTATCTGATTGGGGAAAGCTGGGTGACGATGAGATAATCGATTGCGAAGCAGTTGATTCCGAAATCCCAGGACAAACCGCTGAAATCATTTTGCTTGATGTTATTTACAAAAACTCTGGTTCGGCATTACCGAAGAAGATGGTGGCTAAGGTCGCATCCAGAAATCCGATGGTACTGGAACAAATCATCGCAAACTACGACCAGTATCGCAGAGAGACTTCTTTCTACAGGGAATTTCCCGATGTTGGCTATTGCAACGCCTGAATGCCTGTACGCCGACCATGATCCTGAAAACCAGCATTGCGTAATACTCATGCAGGATCTGGCCCCGGCGGAATCTCCTTCTTGGGCAATCACTGCTTCGCAGGCCATGATTGCCTTAGATCAACTGCCAGCGTTTCACGCAAAATGGTGGAATGACCCCGTCCTCAAGCAAAAGGACTGGATGGTTCAAAACGATAATTACGACTTTTATACAGCTGCGATAGGCGGCGCTAGTGCCAGCGCGCCAGCGCTCCAATTGCTATTTGAACAGGCCGACACTACAGCTGAAATTATGCAAGTGCTCAGCAGTAAAATCCCAAAAGTGATCAACTATATTTCTTCGCGCCCCCTGACCTTTGTGCACGGCGACTATCA
This sequence comes from Candidatus Azotimanducaceae bacterium, assembly GCA_965657335.1. Taxonomy (GTDB): domain Bacteria; phylum Pseudomonadota; class Gammaproteobacteria; order Pseudomonadales; family Azotimanducaceae; genus UBA4582. The sequence continues at coordinate 27,515 of CBFHOH010000007.1, read as the reverse complement.
CGCAAAACAAATGTTTTTCCCCACAACCGAAGGCGGCAATTTTGCAGTAATCGACTGGCAATTTCCTTTTGTTGCTCAGGGTGCTTGGGATTTTGCTCGAATGACCGGCATGTGTATGACGACGCCTGATCGGCAAGCTAATGAAGCAGATCTTCTTCGCAAATACCACCAACAACTTCTGTCCTATGGGGTACAGGACTACACGATGGAGCAGCTCGAAAATGATTATCGCATGGGCTTGATCGTTAGCCAGATGATCATGTGTATCGCCTCTGTCAGCACAGACATTGCTATCTTTGAAAAAGAGTGTGGTGATCTTGGGGTAGACTGGCGTGACGCGCTGTTCTTCCGTACGCAACATGCACTTGAGGAGTGGGATGCGCTCGCATTCGCCAAGTCAATTTAGCTTCATATGAGTATTGAAATCGTAGCTGATCGTTGTGGGAGCATTATGTTTGTGTGTTGCCTCGCCCTGCTTAACGCTTGTTCAGCATCCACGGTAGATTCAGATAGCTCGGGCCCAAGAATTAATTCTCAGGCGCAAATTGAGATAGTGAACCGCTCTCTCGTCATCGGCGCCCGCAACGAACCAAGAAACGGGCCGTTAAAGGAAGAGCTTTCGCACCCCACTAAAATTGTAGTACTCGGGTCAGGCACCCCCATCCCAGACGCGAATCGCGCGAGCGCAAGTCTTGCCGTGATATATCAGGGTGAAGCTTATCTTTTCGATGTAGGTGCAGGCGCAATACGCAATGCGACGAAAGCTCGATATCGACATAACATTCCAGCACTGTACCCGTCACAAATCTGCTGTGTGTTTTTGACACATTTACACAGCGATCACACCATGGATTTGGTTGAGCTTGCCTACACAATGTGGTGGCGCCGCAGAGACGGTCTGCTGGCATTTGGCCCCACTGGTCTTGCAGATATGACGAAGGCACTCGCTCAACTTATGGCACCTGACGTAGACCTGAGAACCAGCGGCAATCAGCCAGTGCCGAACCCGCAGGGCTACAAAGTCTTGGCGACAGAAATATCAGAGGGCATCGTTTTTGAAAAAGACGGCCTTACCATCGAAGCATTTAATGTCAATCATGGGCACGTCACGCCTGCCTACGGGTACAAAATTACCACGCCGGATAAAAGTATCGTGATATCGGGCGACACCGCTTTTTCAGAAAAACTAGTGCAAAAAGCTGTCGGAGCAGACATTCTTTTTCATGAGGTTGTCAGTGAAACAGGTCTTGGAGAACGTTCAATATTCTGGCAACGTTATCACAACAGCGCACACACAACGTCCTCTAATCTCGCCAAAATCGCGCACGTTGCGCAACCAACGAAACTCGTTCTGTACCATGGACTTCATTTTGGCGCTCCGGAACAAAAAGTCGTCGAGGAGATACGTGCAGCTTGGGATGGTGAGGTTATACTTGCCAACGATCTCGATATTTTTTAGAAGTTATTTCGAACAGAGTTGTTTGATTGCGACATTTTCAATGACACGCACCGCTGTCATCTGAGCACGGATAGAAAACAAATTTATTCGCGTTACCGCCGACCGAATGACGTGGCAACCGAACAAAGACCCCACGAACGTTAATGCAGACACTTACCATGAAAAAAGGAATTTTAGCCGGACAGACCGCACTAATCACCGGTGCCAATCGCGGGATCGGCAAAGCACTCGCAACAACAATAGCCGGCGCTGGCGCTCATACGATTATTACTGCACGCGATCCAGACAGCCTAGAACATCTTGAAGATATTATCGCAGCTGCCGGTGGTCTTAGTGAGACTTTTCAAATGGACGTCACGAACTCCGTACAGGTTCGAAATGTCATAAACTCAGTTGTACAAAAACATGGACAGCTCGATCTATTGATCAACAACGCGGGGATTGATACTGACGCTTGTTTACCGTGGGAGCAAGATCCAGACGAGTGGTGGCAGGTTCAGAAAGTTAATGTTCGTGGCGCTTACCTGTGTTCACATGCCGCATTGAGGCACATGACAAAACAGCGCACCGGTCGGATTATCGACATCGGCAGCATGATAAGCGCAACACCTAACCCGAGCTCGTCAGCCTATGCTGTCAGCAAGGTCGCTCTCTTGCGAATGAGCACGTGTTTTGCTGCTGCGGCAAAAGATTTTGGCGTCAACATCTTTACAGTAAGCCCCGGGGGCTTGTTGCAACAGATTTGACCAGCCAACCAAAGTTCAGTGGCATACCAAAGGAGCAATGGACGCCAATCGCAAAGTGTGAAGCCCTTGTTCTCGCACTCGCCTCGGGCAAAGCCGACATTCTGACCGGCAGATTTATCCACGCGGGCCAGCATAATCTTGATGAACTGATTGACAATGCCGACCAAATCATCGCGCAAGATAGACTGACTCTCGGATTAAACATTGATTAACTTCATCTTCTCTGACAAGTGCTTTTCAGACGTGCTTGGATGTGTAACGATAAAAATTTTGAGGGGGGATTAAAGGTGCGATTAGCAGGCAAAGTGGCAATCATCACCGGTGGCGCGAGTGGCATTGGCGAGGGAACGGTCAGAAAGTTTCTAACAGAAGGCGCGAGTGTTGTTATCGCCGATGTTCAAGACGAGGCCGGTATTGCGCTGCAAACCGAACTGGGAGCATCGGTCCTCTATCAACACACAGATGTGTCTAACGAGGCTGACGTAAAAGCACTTGTCGACCTGACGCTGTCACATTTCGGCAGATTAGATACCATTTTCAACAATGCTGGCTTTGGCGGTGTATCCGGGGATGTTGATACTATCGAACTCGGAGAGGCGTACGACACAACGATAGGCGTCATGTTTACCGGCGTTGTACTGGGCGCAAAACATGCAGCCAAAGTGATGAAAGCCCAAGGCGCTGGATCAATCATCAGTACAGCCAGTGTCGCGGGCATACAGGGTGGTTACGGACCCCATGTCTATTCTGGCATCAAGGCGGCTGTCATCGGATATACCCGGTCAATCGCTCATGAACTTGCGGCCTTTAACGTCAGAGCCAACTGCATTTGCCCCGGGGGAATTGCCACACCCATATTTAAGCCCATGATAGACCCGGAAGGTCAAAGCAACGAGCCAACCGCAGATATTATGCGCCCTTTACTTGCCGACATGCATCCAATCAAACGATCTGGAGAAGCTTCAGACATTGCCAATATGGCCTGCTTTCTTGCATCAGATGAATCTTCATTCGTGACAGGGCAGCATATGAGGATCGATGGCGGGCTCATGGATATGCGAGCAGGCGCGCGCGGCGCAGGACCAACCTCAGCAGCCTCAGATTCTGACGACTGACAGGCGTCCAGTAAGACACCGCGAGACCGGTAATGCCTCGACCACATGTATTCCTACAAACTATTTTCAAGCAAAGCCTCAATCCAAGGCAGTTGTTCGCGTCCCAAAAAACGTTCACTACCGACAACATACATCGGCGTGTCGAATACTCCCTGCTCTTCTGCCTCGATTTGCTGCGCCACAAGAAGATCTTTGCCTTTTTGATCAAAAGAAATGCTGTTCGAATCGACACCGCATTGATTCAAAATCGCTTTCACTGTTTCCGGATCGTCGAGGTCCAAACCATCTTGCCAGTAAGCTAAAAATGCCGCTCGTATATATTCAACAGGATCGCCATCAAACTGGGCAAGCGCCGTTAACGCAGCGCCCGAGCCTTTTGGCTCTTTTTGAAAAATGATGGTTTTTCCCTGAATAGCTGCATATTTTAGATGTGTCTGTTGACGCTGAGTGGCGCGCCGGACCCGGAGGTGGGACTCAGTCACCGTTTCTATTTGTTTTTTATCCGCTATTGCTTGTGCTCGAACCTCATAGGGCTTCCATATGACCTGGACGTCCCCGGCTTGAATCAGTTTTAGCGTCGCGTCCATCGCTAGATACGCAGCGGCGGATTTGAAATCGATGAAGACGGTAAGAAACTTCATAATGCGTTGCTAATATCTGGCGCAGCACCAACGCAACCACTCAATCGCCATTCTATGTAAGGCAAATGCTCTCTTCCGAACAGCACTTCGTCTTCGAACACATAGGTTGGTACGCCATATATGCCACTGGGGTGCAATTGCGACTGAAGCTGGTCGTGAAGTACCCGCCCTTCGGTTTCACAAAAAACCTGAAAACCTTCTGTGACGATGCCCGCATTGGTTAAACACTGGCACACCACTTCGACGTTCTCGATATCCAATTCTCTTCGCCAGAACAACGGATACACCGCATCAAAATAGGCCTTAAGCCTGTCTCGATCATGGCGCGCCACCCACAAAATGCCAATGTTTGCCAGACTTGAATCCCAAATCTTCTCGGTGCCATACAGGTTGTAACCCTGTCTCTCGGCGTATCGACGGGCGTCCATATAGGCATATTTTATGCCTAACCATTTTCTTTGGCTGCGGTTACTTTCGATGACTTTGCCCTTTTCCTTACGAGCGGAGCCTGCATAGCTCGGTATATCGAGCGTCAAAGGTCTCCAATCGAATTGAAAACCCAGTCTCTGCTCCATTGCAAACGTTGGCGCTAACGCTACAAATGCGTAAGGGCTCTTAACATCAACATAGACGATTAAACGCGCATCACTTTCCATCGCTTTCATCACATTAAACTCTCTGCACCCGTTTCATGATCGATGACATGCATGGCCGGATAATTCACGACTGAACAGACACTCACTCGGCGCCAAAGGAAGGATGATCAAAAGCACCAAAAAACCTTGTCACAGCGGTTTGTTCGCCGTTAACCAAAAGTTCTCCATTGGCAAGTGCAGCGTCTATCGTCAACTTACCACCTAACAGGTTCGCCCAGACTACGTGGGAAACTGCCACTTCAACATCTGCGGCACTTCCGTCTGTGGGTATGGCAACACCGCGGCGAATTTTGAGTCCTGTGCTAGATCCATCGTCAAACTTCAATCTTAATTCCATCTCAATTTCAGCTGCTTTTTCTGGATCAAGCAATACCCTCAGCACTTTGACAAACGTCGCTGGTGGTTTTGCCAGCACTTCACCGACCCTGAATCTGTGTTGACGAAAACGTTCTAGGTTAAGCGTGCCTTCTAGCTCTAACGCTTTTGTCAGACACCAGTTTCGGATATTCGCTGACATCGTTCGTTGCCCGACATGCCGCACAACATTTGCCAGCGCATCACGATGCAACTGATCTTCGGTTGCTTTTTCTAGCCAGCCACCTAACTCCAGCGCCCAACGATAATCTTTTTCTTTCATGGCGCCTTCCATCATCGACAACACCTTTTCTGGGCCACCAAACCCCTCGACAATTCTTTCCGCCCGATCTTTAGGCGCCAACGGGAAGAGATTAGCGACGTCCTCGTCAAACCAACCAAACAGTCCCGCATGAATTTGTTTGACATGATGCTCTACCAGACCGTAATACTGGCGTGTAAAGTAAGTTCGGTTAAATCTCTCAGGCAGCTGAACAAACCGGGTTAACTCGTCCAGGCTCAGGCCTTTGTTGACCCCTCGAACGGTCTGATCCCAAAGCAACTGAATCGAATCGTGATAATCAACAATGACTTCAGCAATTTCAGCACGACCACTCAAGGGTGGTCCATGTGCACATAGAAGATAGTCCGCGCCAAGCTCAGACATATCATCCAGTCCAGCTAACAATATTCTAGGATCGCGATACTCTTCACCCCTAATCGCAAAAACATTGAACAACGCAGGCCAGACCAAATTGTTGATACACACACCCAGCGAGGGGAACCAAATCGTTGCAGAATCATTTGCATCTGAAGGTGCTAATGAAAATTCAACCTGCAACCCAGCGATGGTTGCACTCAACTTGGCATCAAACTCATGCGTTACAGGCACATGTCCCGGTGTGAACGGCGCATGGTCACTATTCCGGAAAAAGTTACCTAAACCTACGTTCACACACCCGTCGATCGCCTCGGTTGGCATCGAAATCGCAAACTGTGAAACCAACCCCCGCGTGATACGAGGCCCAACTTCCCCGCCGTAACGAGCAATATTTCCTTTAATGCCCTGGTGACCGTAAATAGGCAGAGCATCCGCACTTAAACCCTCGGGCAATTCGCTGTACAAGGCTGTAGTGCCATTCACATAGTGAAAGTGTGTATAGAGGCAAGCAACTACGGGCGCTTGGGTAAATTTCCTAACCTCATCCAACGCGCTCTGCATCTCTTCGACGCATTCACCGGTATCGATACAGATCAGGCCCTCAGGTCCTTCGACGAAAGACTGATTAGAGAGTCCATTGCCAACCATACACCAGACATTCTCGCGCACTTGATAAAGTTTACGTTCCAGGCGTTCTGAATGGGCCACATGCTCAGGATGGGCGATTTGCCCATTGGCTCCGGTAACAGGTTCTATTGCGCTGATAGAAGCTGTGGAAGATTTGGAATTAAATTCTCTGTTCACTGTCGTAAAACCCCTTGAAAGTCATCACGCTAAAAATACATCTTTTCAAGTCTGAGTGACACCCCGCACCGATATCATTCATGTACCGGCTTGCGTTAAACTTCAGCAACGGGCCATCCATTCGATGGCCTTTACACGGGCAAACAATTTTTTAATGGAGACGCCACAATGAGCGAACTTGTCACAATCGAAATTTCAGAGGGCATCGCAGATGTAAGACTTAACCGCCCGGACAAATACAATGCACTTAGCCCACAAATGTTCAAAGCGATCATCGAAGCAGGAGAAACACTCGCCACCAATGATTCACTTCGTGCAGTTGTGCTCTCGGGTAACGGTCGCGGTTTTTGCGCTGGCCTTGATATGGGAAGCTTTCAAGGCATGTCAGACCGCAAGGATGATCAAAGCGCCGATAACCTTCAGTCGTTTGATGATGGGCCAGCAAACAATGCCCAGCGACCAGCATACGTTTGGAAGCGATTACCAGTCCCCGTTATCGCCGCGATACATGGCGTATCCTACGGCGGCGGCTTACAAGTTGCGCTTGGCGCAGATATCCGAATCGCCGCACCAGACGCAAAAATGTCAGTGATGGAAATAAAATGGGGGTTGATCCCCGACATGAGCATTACCCAAACACTGAGGGATTTGATGCCCATTGATGTCGCAAAAGAACTGACCTTCAGCGGACGCATCCTTAGTGGTCAGGAGGCAAGCGACCTAGGGCTTGTCACCAGGGTAGCAGAGGACCCGTTTGCTGCAGCAATGGCGCTAGCAAAAGAGATTGCGGGCAAAAGCCCGGACGCAATTAGGTTTGGCAAGAAATTGTTCGAAGAGTCATGGCACGCAGACGAAGCCACTGGTCTAAAAATGGAGTCAAAAATGCAAACAACGCTTATTGGCACTGAAAACCAACTTGAAGCAATCAAAGCAAACTTCGAAAATCGATCACCGGCATTTGGCCCGGCAACACTGAAGGCTTGATGCCATCTGCTGGTCTGCTGACAGTGTCCGCCTGAGAAGCTAATCTCTAGACGTTCGCTGTCGGCCACTGCTTTCTCCAGTCCCCCAAGGTTTTCATATAGCGTGCGAACTCGTCCGCAAAATCAGCGTGCCAGCGCGACAGTGCTGGACGGTTGGCCAATATATCATCGACATTCCATTGAATATGCAGATGGTACAACGGGCAATTTCCTCGCAAGTATACGGCCTGCAATAGCGAGCCCAGTGCCAAATCTAAAGACTTTTCAAGAATGTCCTGACATCATCCGCGGACACTTCTGGGTGCTCTTCCATAGGAATGTGGCCCACGTCTTCGTAAATTACCTTTGACGCGTTCGGCAAAACCTTTTCGAACTGATCCGCCACACTAACGGGTATTAGACCATCTTCAGCGCCCCACATAACAAGGGTTGGCTGTGTAAGAACGGAAAGATCAATTGCTTCGCCTTTACCCCACGAATTGCCAGAAAATCTCGAGAGAGTTGCGTCTCGAGTACCTTCGCGGATCGAAAGTTCATAGTACCTGTCTATCAGCGCTTGATCGACCACAGGAGAGTTGTTGTAAGAGGAACGCACACCCTGCTCAGCGAGTTGATAGGGATCGATGTATCGTGCAATGGCACGAAACCAGGGTTTCGATAGCAGCGTGAATGCCAACGGCCTGCGCTCATCTTCACCATCGGCCGGCTCAACACGCTCGCGACGCCACTGCGGTAACCCAGACGCGTCAATCAAAATCATTGCGCTTACCTTTTCAGGATACGCTAGGGTATATCGCCAAGTCGCACCGCCACCCATAGAGTTTCCACCGAGGACAAACGAATCCACGTCAAGGTGATTAACCACCGCGTTAATCGTCTCTATAAACGCTGTTGCGGAATAATCATCACCGGGTACCCGACCGGTTAGACCATGGCCGGGAAGATCAAGCGTAATAACGCGGAACTCATTTCCCAGTCGTTGAATCCAAGGTTCCCACGTGTGCAGCGAGGCATTTGATCCGTGGATAAGCACGAGTGGCAGACCTGTTCGATTACCCTCATCCCGGTAGTGAATACGCGCACCTGACGCCACATCCAGAAAGCGCGATTGCTCACTGGTATATTTTGCGTCAACCACTTCCGCTGGCAAATCCCCCTTGTATATCAGGAAAGCCGAAATTGCTAATAAGACTACAATTAAGTAGGCAGTGTATTTAAAAAACCGCATAACAGCCCTTTTGTCCGGTATCAGGTTTATTGATCAAGGCAGGAATGTTACTGTCCTTGTTGAAGCTTTACAGCATAAAAGTGATAGAAAACGGAGCCATTCATTCAATGCGGCCAGAAAGTACTAAAATTAAAACCACTGAAAACAACACAACAAATGCGATCAGCGACGATT
>CBFHOH010000007.1:16148-18333 GCA_965657335.1 Candidatus Azotimanducaceae bacterium | reverse complement strand
CGATTATCGTCAAGTGATTTACGACTTGATGATAGATGTTATACGCCACCACCCCGCATTGGATGAGGCAATTACGATGGATTCACCGGCATGGTCGATTGCCATGGGCTGTGAACATGAACGTATCCATCTCGAAACCTCCAGCGTGCTAATCAGGGAACTTCCAATTGAGCATGTCACCAAGCCTGCACACTGGCCTGAATTTCAGGGTATTGAAAATGCTGCCCGCCCCGCCCCTGTACCCGACGAGAACCCGCTTATTCAAGTTGCGGGTGATCACATTAACCTTGGTAAACCAAGAGATTGGCCAAGTTTTGGCTGGGACAACGAATACGGACAAGACTCTCGAGAAACGAACAGCTTGCAGGCGAGCAAATTTCTCGTCAGCAATGCGGAATACCATCGGTTTGTGAAAGAAGGTGGTTACGAAAACGAAAGTTATTGGAGCGAAGCTGGTTGGGGATGGCGACGATTCAGGAATGCCAAATGGCCAACATTTTGGGTGCAAGATGGCCCATCCGGCTCTCATCGATACAAACTGCGGACAATTTTTTCGATTGAACCGATGCAATGGAATTGGCCTGCGGTCGTCAACTATTACGAGGCCAAAGCTTACTGTGCATGGCTAAACGAGCAGAATCCGGGTCAGACATTTAGACTACCCAACGAAGCTGAGTATTTGAATATACGTGGCATAGACATACCGGACCAACAGCAATGGCAGCCCACTGCAGACGGGTCTACAACAGCTGATGCCGTCATGCACGACGTCGGGTCAAAAGCATACAACCTGAACCTGAGGTTTGGCAGTGAAAGTCCGGTCGATGCTAACGAACCTAGTTCGACAGGGTTTCATGACGTCATGGGAAATGTCTGGCAATGGTGCGAAGACGCATTCCATCCCTTAAACGAGTTCAAAATTCACCCTTATTACACGGACTTCTCTACCCCCTGTTATGACGATGAACACCAGATGATACTGGGTGGCTCATTCATCAGTACCGGAGATGAGGCAAGCATTTGGTCACGCTTTCACTTTCGCCCGCACTTCTTTCAACACGCAGGTTTCCGCCTTGTAACCAGCGATGGAACAGAGAACGACGGCGGTAAGAAATACGAGACCTCGCAGCTGGTTGATCAGTACATGTTGTTCCACTGGGGATCTGATGAGGAACAGCGCGACGAGGCTATCACAGAGCGGATCGGTCATCCTGGCCACATGAACTTAATGGAAAGAACCGTTGAGCTGATGGAAGAACACGCTAGCGCAAAAGGTCGTGCACTCGATCTTGGCTGTGCCGTGGGCAGAACAACCTTCGACCTCGGTAGAACCTTTGCGCAGGTCACAGGGCTAGACTTCAGTCAGGCATTTATCGACGCCGCCAATGTTTTGAAGTCTGACGGCAGGCTCGACTATAAACGCATAGAGACGGGACTATTTACAACACCGCTGGTGGCGAACGTATCGGATGAGATAGACAGAGACCAGATAGATTTTGTCGTTGGCGACGCCATGAATCTTGCGGCTATTGATAAACTTGCAGAAAACGGCCCATACGACGCGATACTGCTTAGCAACCTCATGTGTCGATTAACCACACCGGCCGCGTGCTTGGCACAATTCACGACCGACGATACCTATATTCGTAAAGGCGGCGTGTTGGTATTTGCCTCCCCCAACACTTGGATGGAACAATATACTGATCCCTCTTTGTTTTTGGATGGCGCCTCAAGTGAGGAAACGCTTGCCAAACTTGCAAAACTTTTACCGGGCTTCACACAACTACACGAAGAAGACTTGCCCTTTATGATCAGAGAGCATCGCAGAAAGTATGAATATATCGTCAGTCAGCTGTCTGTCTGGCGAAAAGACTAACAATAACGTTTACTCAAATAACCACGACATCTGGAGAATCAACATGTCAGACCCTGTGCGAGCAGCAGACACACCTTTTGGTACAGAAGTAGAAGCGGGTAAGTCTTATTACTGGTGTGCTTGCGGCAAAAGTCAGAAGCAGCCTTTTTGTGACGGCTCACATGCGGACACCGACTTTCTGCCTTTGAAATATACTGCCGAGACATCAAAAACAGTCTATTTTTGCGGTTGTAAAGCGACCCGAAATGCACCTCTTTGTGATGGATCTCACAATAGTTAATCATCTTTAGGCGACGCGACATCGGTCAC
>CBFHOH010000007.1:14460-16135 GCA_965657335.1 Candidatus Azotimanducaceae bacterium | reverse complement strand
TAGATGAAAGATTTTAGCGGCAAGGTCGCAGTGATTACCGGAGCCGCCAGTGGGATTGGATTAGCGCTTACTAAAAAATGTCTCGCAGAGGGTATGCAGGTTGTCATGGCCGACATCCAACAAGATGCTCTAGACAAAGCCGCAGCAGACCTACAGGCTGCCGGCAATAACAATATTTTGCCGGTAAGGACAGATGTTTCTCTGCAAGCAGAAATTGAAGCACTCGCTAAAAAAACAATGGATCACTTCGGCGCTGTTCACCTACTATTTAACAACGCAGGTGTCGGCGGCGGGGGTAACGCCTGGGAAAGCACCACAAAAGACTGGGAGTGGGTCATCGGTGTCAACCTGTGGAGCGTCATCCATGGTGTGCGTGTTTTCACGCCGCTCATGATTGAGCAGGATACAGATTGCCACATTGTGAATACGGCTTCAGTTGCGGGACTACTGGGCGGGGTAACTAATGCCTGTTATTCAGTGACTAAACACGGCGTTGTTGCTTTAACAGAGAACTTGTATTCAGACTTAAGACAGCAAAATCTCAAAGTTGGCGCTTCTGTCCTATGCCCAGGTTTTATCAACACCAACATTCATGACAGCGGTCGCAACCGCCAGGACCGCGTGGCTAACGAAGGTGAAACAGGCCCCACAGCAGAGCAGTTAGAAATGCGAAACGCTTTCAAGACATTTTTAGAGCAGGGCATGCAGCCTGAGCAACTAGCTGAGATTGTTTTCGAGGGCATTAAAGTTGATCGCCTCTATATTCTTACCCATACCGATTTTGATGACGCACTGTTGACGCGAGCGAAGAACATCATGAACGGCGTTAATCCTGAAAACATGGGTTTTTAGTCCTAATATTTGCAGAACAGACGATCCTCGCGGCTTTGAAAAAAACGCACATTCATCTCTAGTCCAAATGCGAACTAATACCATTCGCAGTGAGTATCTAATGCGCCCCCGTCTTGCAATTAGCACCTGATTCACCGTAAATTAATGGTATTACCATCACACCTCGGGCACATAAATGAGCGAAGCGACCAAACTGGATCAGAATACGATACCTGACCCCTACTCAATTCCGCTGGACGAGCTCAGCGTCGTTCAAGCGCGGCTATTCCAAACTGATTCGCACTGGGCTTATTTCGAAAGACTTAGGAAAGAAGATCCGGTACACCTGAACGACGACGAGGAATGGGGTAGACACTGGTCAATTACGAAGTTTAACGACATCATGTACGTTGATAAAAACCACGACCTGTTCTCTTCAGAGGATGGCATCACACTCGGGTTACCAACCAGCCGCCAGCACGAACGAGCAAACTTTCAAACCAGCAACTTCATTGCGATGGACCCACCTAAACACGACGTCCAGCGCGCCACAGTTTCTCCGGTTGTGCAGCCAAGCAATCTCGCGTTGATGGAGGGCACGATACGTGAAAAGGTCTGCGACATTTTAGACTCTTTGCCCAGAAACGAAGAATTTAACTGGGTCGATCTAGTATCAATCGAACTTACTACCCAAATGCTTGCGACACTTTTCGACTTTCCCTTCGAGGACCGACGCTTGTTAACCCATTGGTCAGATATCGCAACCGCGGGACCAGACAGCGACATTGACTATCGAGTTCGTCAGCAGGAACTGACGAAGTGCCTTGAATACTTCACGCGACTC
>CBFHOH010000007.1:12585-14298 GCA_965657335.1 Candidatus Azotimanducaceae bacterium | reverse complement strand
CTGGCGCTGAACCAAAATCCGGATCAATACCGAAAATTAACAGAAAACCCTGATCTCATACCAAAATTAGTGCCCGAAATTATTCGCTGGCAGACTCCCTTGGCTTACATGCGAAGAACCGCAGCGCAGGACACAGAGCTTGGTGGTAAACAAATCAAGAAAGGGGACAAATTGCTGATGTGGTATGTATCCGGCAATCGAGACGGAGAAGTCATAGACAACCCGGACGATTTCATCATTGACAGGGCGAACCCAAGACACCACCTTTCATTTGGTTTTGGTATTCACCGCTGCATGGGTAATCGTCTCGCTGAAATGCAGATCAAGATCGCCTGGGAAGAAATTTTGAAGAGATTCGACAAAGTTGAGGTCACCGGCGAGCCGGTGAGAACACTGTCTACGTTTGTCAAAGGTTACACGCATTTACCGGTACGGCTACACGAGAAGAAGTAGCGGGCACATGCGCTTTATCAATTGCTGACATGCAGACGCTTGCTCGATCTCCACAAAAAAGGATATTCCTATGTTAAGACGTGTACGTGGGCACTTTGAGTATCGCAGTGCCGATGATAGTCATGGAGCAGCAAACGAACTCGAAACCCGAGGCTTCACGCTGCTTGAACAAGTATTCGAGCCCGCTGCGGTCAAAGCACTAGCCGCGGAAATAAACCAAGTTTTTAAAGATCAGCCAAGGGCCAACCGTGCTGGTGAAAATAGATCTGCAGATGATGATGAGTGCTTTCGTTATGCGATGTTAAATCACAGTGCGTTATCACAACAAGCCGCGGCAAACCCAAAGATTCTTGAAGCAATCGAGCCATTGTTAGGTGAAGATTGCCATATTATCGCCAATACAGCTTGGCGCAATCCTCCTAACGATAAGAGCTCCCACGGCGGACAAGCGTGGCATATCGATGCAGGACCACATGTCCCCTTACCCGAAGGGGTGACTTGGCCAGCGTCCATCCCGCATCCAGTTTTTGCTATTGGCGTTCATATTTACCTGAAAGATTGCCATCTTAAGGATGGTCCTACCGGCGTTTTGGAGGGCAGCCAGTTGTCAGGAGCATACCCGCCTGCGGACCATTCTATGAATGACGATCTCACTTACAATGGCAAAAAAGTTGTTCCGTTGCTGGCTAATGCCGGAGATGTAGGACTGTTCGTTTCAGATATTTGGCATCGTAGAATGCCCACGGCAAGTGGCGACAGTGGGCGGTTTTTCCTTCAAGTACACTATGGCCGAAGGGATATTGCGCAGAGAATACAGACAACAGAGGCGACCAACCACCTCTCTGATCAGGCAATTGAGCGAGCGAAAACAACGCGGGAGCAAACATTAATAGGCCTGCACAAGCCGTTTTTTTATGACGGCTAAATATCCCACGCTTTTGATTATTGCACTTGGATCCTAGCTAAGCGCGCACCCTTCAATGGTGATGCGATGCATTTCACGACGTTGCCCCTGGTAGTCGTTCTGCGCATAGTGCCACGTTGATCTATTATCCCAGAATGCAACCGAACCTTTTCTCCATTGAAACTTGGTTACGAACTCATCTCTGGTGGCAACGCTGTAAAGATATTCGAGCAGTGGCGCTGAGTCTTCCTCGGACCAATTTTCAAAATGAAGCGTAAACGCGCCGTTAACGTAGAGCGCTTTTTTGCCGCTCATCGGGTGAGTGATAACAACCGGATGCAGGGGGTTTTTCAGCG
>CBFHOH010000007.1:0-12520 GCA_965657335.1 Candidatus Azotimanducaceae bacterium | reverse complement strand
GTACCAAAAGCATGATGAGCAGAATGAACAGCCTGCATACCTTCGAGGGTCTTTTTTAAACCATCAGAAAGGCCATCGTATGCCTTGTACATACTGGCGAACCAGGTATCGCCTCCTGAATCAGGAAGCTCCTTCGCTACCAATATGGATCCCAGCGCGGGTTCTTGATCATAGCTGTGATCTGTATGCCAACCGCCGCCTATGTTCTGTTCTTGGTTCTCCTCCTTAGTCACCATGGCAATTTCTGGATACTGATCGTTTGCCTTAAAGAATCGATTAATATTGATTTCACCCCAACGCTTGGCGAAAGCAATATGGTCTTCTTCTGTGAGACTCTGGTCACGGAAAAAGACTAAACCAGTATCGCTAAATGCAGACTGGATACCCTCATACTCGTTGTCAGAGAGGTGGCGAATGTCCACTCCCGTGACCTCTGCACCAACCCCCGGTAACCTTGCTATATCCACTATCTACTCCTATTCAAACCGTGCAGGTGTTCTTTCCATTATCATAACCTTCAACTCCTGTCGGGTCATCCCACTTGTGCCCCTCCGCTAAAGTGACAAATAGACAAGGATCATGTACTTTCCATGTATATTGATACCAATGCGAAGGAGTTCACATGTCCGTTAAATCTGTGGTGACGGAATCAGGTAAATACAGCTACGAGAATTTCCACTTTTCTCAAGCAACGGTTAGTAACGGTATGGTTTACTGTTCAGGAGTTATCGGTTCAAACGCCAAGGGCAAGATACCCGAAACTCTTTCCGAGGAGTTTGAAAACGCTTGGCGGTCAATTGGTGATGTGCTTGAAGCTAGCGGTTCTAATTATAGCAACATCGTTGAGTACACCAGTTATCATATTGGCATGCAGAGCCACCTTGCCGCATTCATGGCCGCAAGAGACAAGTTTGTTTCCGCACCTTGGCCAGCTTGGACTGCAATCGGTACAACCGAATTAGCGATGCCAGGCGCGCACGTCGAAATACGCGTTATCGCACAGGTTGCTGATTGATCAAGCCTGCAATCACAACGAGATGAACTACGTATCTGCATCAACACTCTCTAGGCTAATCGCCAACAGGGAAATCAGTTGTGCTGAACTCATGCAGGCGACACTGGATGACATCGAGCGGGTCAACCCTGAATACAACGCAATCGTTTCGATGGCAGATCATGCGGCTTTGCTCAAACAGGCACACGAGGCTGACGCGGATTTAGCCCGAGGGCAATACCGCGGATGGATGCACGGCTTTCCCCACGCCATTAAGGACTTAGCTAACTGTGAAGGACATGTCACAAGTTGTGGTTCACCGCTGCTCGCAGATAATATCGCAACAAACGACGCTATTTTCACCGACCGAATTCGCAAAGCGGGTGCGATATTTATTGGCAAAACGAACGTCCCCGAATTTGGACTTGGTTCTCAATCCTACAACACGCTCCACGGCGCTACCGGGAATGCGTTTAACTCAGCACTTTGCGCGGGGGGTAGCAGCGGAGGAGCTGCTGTCGCGCTGGCTCTTGATTTAGTACCCGTCGCTGATGGCAGTGACATGATGGGGTCGTTACGCAATCCCGCAGCCTACAACAATGTCGTTGGCTTTCGGCCAAGCATGGGGCGTGTACCTAAGTCAGAGGGTGATCTGTTTACTGGCTCGTTATCAACCGAAGGACCTATGGGTCGCCATGTTGAAGACGTTATTAAACTGTTTCTGACGATGGCTGGGCCTGATGATCGCGCGCCGATGAGTTGGCGCGACAGTCCCGGTTCGGCAGAGGACTACAGACCTCGATCCCTCGAGCATACGAGCATTGGCTGGCTAGGTGATCTCGAGGGGCATCTGCCGATAGAAGCGGGTCTACTACCATTGTGCGAATCGTCAATGCAGACACTCGGCTCAACTGGCACTCGCATCGAAAATGCGAGACTGGATTTTAGCATGGAGGCACTTTGGCATTGCTGGATCACACTGCGTCAATGGGTCCTCGCCAACTCACCAAATCCATTATTCAAGCACCCGAAAACAAGGGTTCAACTGAAACCAGAAATACAATGGGAGCTCTCCCAAGCGGAGACAGTCACTACAGAGAGTCTAGCGCAAGCCATGGACACTCGATCGCGCTGGTATCAGACGATCAATAAAGCCTTCGGCCAGTATGACTTTCTCGCCATGCCATCCGCCCAAGTTTTTCCTTTCGATGTCGAGCAACACTGGCCCGCAGATATCGAAGGTCGAAAAATGACAACGTATCATCAGTGGATGGAGATTGTTATCGGCGGCACATTGTCGGGATGCCCGGTTATTTCCCTTCCCGCCGGTTTTGACGATCAGCATCGCCCAATGGGCATTCAGTTTATTGCACCTATTGGTGAGGACAAAAAACTTCTGGAATTTGCACTCGCCTATGAACAAGTGCTCCCTTGGCAAGCCGCCTATGCTCAGATAGGGAAATAACACATGTGGACAGCCTCTAAATAAACATTTCAGAACACCCACTGATTACATATTTTCCGAACTTACTGATAATTCTAATTTCCGGGCTAGAAAGAAACTTGCTTAACAAGCAGTACTGGCGATGTGCGTCTTATTCGTGATGCTGCGCTCGACCCAGTGGCCGCCTTCTGGGCGCTATCTGAAGCGCTGAAAAATAGACATGGAGAGCCTTTGCCAATTTCCCGAAAACGCGATTATACTCAACCAACCCTTTTTGCAACTTAAGCGAGACAAAGCCATGCAAATAAAGCGCCACCTAGAGCTATGTGCTACTTTTACCGATACTGAAAAAGCGCGGTCTATCGCAGAGAGATTAAAAGGCAGGCTCTATGTAGATGAGCGACCAAGCAATGCCAAGCGACCGTTTGCCGCGATGGTTTGTGTCCAGACAGATGATCTATCCGCTTTAATACAGGCGGCTGACGTTTCGGTTTATCTGGTCGCTCGTAGGCAGATTAAGGAACATACCGATCCAGAAGTTCGCTGTGCCGGTGCCATCGGGGTGTTTGGCATGCTTAAACACCCGGACCTAACTCATGAAGCGTCTGACGCCCACTGGCGCGACAATCATGCGCCACTCGCTCTTGAAATTCACACAGCCATGAGTCACTACATGCAACTTAGCGTTCTTCACTGTTTCAAAGGGACTAAGCTTGACGGCATTGCGCTCTGCGGGTTCGACAGTCTGGAGGATCTGAAAGAGCGTTTTTATAACTCGAAGGAAGGCGAACGACGGATATTTAATGACATCTCGATATTCGCAGACACCAAGCATTCACCACGCCGTGTCATCGTCAAAGAAACAGACTTTAGCTGAAGGTAACACCATGCCAGATTCCGCACTTCCGAGTGGCATCGAACTTACGCCGCTTAATGATGCTTTTAGGGACAATCCCTATGATGTCCTGGCAACACTTAGGGAAAAAGCACCGATATATGAAGATACTGACCTTAAGCGTTTTATCTACACCAGACACGACGACGTCAAAGCAATTTTGCGGGATAAGGATTATTGGAGCGACCCTCGTAAAGCAAAACCGGGCACATTCACTTACGAAATTCTCGGGGGAGAACTAGACAAGGGCCAAGAGCATTCGATGCTTTTAATGGACGAACCGAACCATCGACGACTTAGATCTCTCGTCAGTCATTCATTTACACCCGCAGCTGTAGAAAAGTGGCGCCCCAGAACAAAGGCCGTCGTTGAACGTATTCTCGCACAAGTGATTGAAGCCAACCCGGACGGTGAGTTTGACCTGATCAAAGACTTTGCCGGCCCCATCCCTACCGTCGTCATCGCCGAAATGTTGGGCATCGATGCCGCTATGCATAATGACTTTAAGGCATGGTCTGACACCAGCGTTGTTACAGCATTCAACCCGTTTGCGACAGAAGCACAAAAAGACGCTGGGAATATCGCCAACGAAAAGCTCAATCAGCTGTTCCAAGGCGAAATTGAAAAACGCCGAACACACCCGGGGAAGGACCTCATTTCCGATATGGTCCACGCAGAAGAGTCCGGGGACACCTTAAGTGAACAAGAAATCATCACTCAGGCCAATCTACTATTGGTGGCTGGTAACGTGACTACCACTGATCTAATTGGCAATTGCACAAAAGCACTTTTGGACAACCCTTCCCAACTGGAAAAGCTGCGGGCACGCCCAGCGTTAATCGCAAACACGATTGAAGAGGCGCTCAGATTTGACTCCCCCGTCATTGATTCCGGCAGAATCGCCAACACAGATATCAACATCGGTGGTTGTCCGGTTGGCAAAGGCGAATCATTAAGTACCTCGTTGGCGGCCGCCAATCACGATCCAGAGACCTACCCCAACCCTGAGGCGTTTGACATCGAACGCACAGATACACACCACCAGTCATTCGGCGGCGGGCGGCATCTTTGTCTCGGTTCACATCTGGCAAGACTGGAGGCACAGGAGGCGATATGGGCGCTTATTGCCCGGTTCCCCAACTTAAGACACGGTGCGAGTGGGCTGGAATACCACGCCATTCCAACATTCAGAGGCATGAGCACTTTTTCAGTACAGTGGTAAGCATCAAACGACAACACAAAAAGGATCCCTAATATGACGGATTACACCACCATCAAAGTCGAGAAAAAGAATGGCGTCGACTGGCTAACATTAAATCGGCCCGAGGCCCTGAACGCAATCGACACACCGATGGTTACCGAGCTGCGTGATTACTTTGGCAACTTGCAGGAAGATCGCGATACTAGGATCGTCGTTATGCAAGGCGCTGGCAGGGCTTTCTGCGCAGGGCTTGATATAAAGGCCTCACAGGAAGGTCGGCACGAGCCACCATTCGGCGGCGGCATGGGATTTCAGGGTTACCTTGCTGAGGTTTACATCAGGATGCGCAACTGTCCTCAACCGATTATTTCTCTCATTCAGGGACCCGCATGTGGCGGCGGCTTTGCTTTTGCTCTCGCGTCAGATATTCGGATCGCTGGCGAAAGTGCAAAAATGAATGCAGCCTTTATACGCATCGGCCTTTCAGCCTGCGACATGGGTGCGAGCTACTTTCTACCCAGATTGATAGGTACGTCAATTGCATCCGAATTAATGCTAACAGGACGGTTTATCGACGCAGCACGCGCACTACGGACTAACCTCGTATCTGAAGTAGTGCCAGATGCAGAGTTACAAAACGCGGCGCAAAGTTATATCGATGACATGCTGACCACCTCTCCCATGGGCTTGAGATTAACAAAGGAAGGTCTGAATGTTTCCATCGATGCCGCAGGCTTAGAAGCTGTGATGGCGATCGAAAACAGAAACCAGGTATTGTGTTCCAGAACCCGCGACGCAAAAGAAGGCATGCAAGCATTTATCGAGAAACGTGCGCCGAATTACACCGGCACTTAGCTTCTACAAACACAGGACGATACTTATATGATCGAAGACTTCGATCACTTTCTGAAAACAACCCGTTCGGTCAGACGAAAACTAGACCTTGAGCGAGCAGTGCCGGATGAGATCATCGAAGATTGCATTGACGCTGCCGTTCAGGCCCCGGTTGGTCTTGGAGGTGAAAACTGGCGATTTCTCATCGTCAAAGAACAAAAGATTAGAACCGAGATTGCTAACCACTACGCAGATATTATGCAGGATCTTGCGAATCAGCGAGGCATTGAAATCAAATCAACCCACCGATCTTTGATGCGCAATCTACACGATATGCCATGTCTGATATTCATTTTTGCGATTGGTGAGCCGCAGGAAACCATACCGCAGCAAATTGCGTTCTATGGTTCAATTCTACCTGCCGCATGGTCACTTATGCTGTCGCTTCGAGCGCGAGATCTTGGCAGCACATGGACGACCCTACTGTCGGCGAGACAAAAAGAGATTTCAGCACTTCTCGGCGTCCCCGATAAAGTGACCCAAACCGTCATGCTACCCGTCGCTTACACGAAAAATGCCGTACTTAAGCCCGCGGATCGGCTTACCGCAAAAGATGTGACGTTCTATAACCGTTGGGGAAATCCTGAACCTCAAAACACCGACAATAAAAGTAAGGAGCAAGAAAATGACTGAAACAATGCGGCAAACGGCAAACAAGATTTTTCTGCCCATTATTTTATTATTACTGGTTTCCTGCTCTGCATCCGATACGCAGCATGACACCTCAAGCGCATCGATCGCAATTGAACACGTAACAATCATCGACGCAAAAAATGGTCTGCAAGAAGATATGACCGTCATTTTTGAAGCAGATGAAATACTCCACGTTTCACCCTCGCCCTCAGCTCCAGCAGCGTCAAAAACTATCGATGGCACAGGCAAGTTTCTCATCCCGGGGCTTTGGGATATGCATGTCCATCTGACCTACGATGATCGCTTCACAGCCCTTATGCCGGCAACATTTCTCTCCTACGGTATCACCAGCGTGCGTGATACTGGCGGTTTGATCGACAAAATAATTCCCGTGGTTGAGACGATGCAAAAACCTGGCGCGATCGCACCAAGAGTGTATTTCAGCGGCCCACTGCTCGACGGTAACCATGTTGTTTACGACGGTAACTCAAGGCCGGAGATCGGTGTTCGAAATGAAGACGAGGCACGCGCAAGACAGAACGTGAAAGCACTCAAGGCTAAAGGAGCTGACTTCATCAAGATTTATGAATTAGTCTCTCCAACTGTTTTTGCCGCAATGGTTGAAGAGGCAAATTCGCTAAACATGCCAATAGCTTCGCACGTACCACTCTCCATGACCGCATCATCAGCCGGTCCACGGGTTGATTCAATGGAGCATTTAAGAAACGTCGAACTGGACTGCGCCAACAATCATGCGGAGCTGCACCGCGCGCGCGTGCAGGCACTACAAAATTACGTGCCAGGTTCAGGACACGCACTGCGATCTTCACTACACAGCTCACAACGCATTCCTGCGGTCGAAGCATTCGATGAAGAAAGATGTGCAGCCGTGCTGAGTTCGCTCACGTCGACGACACAGGTCCCCACGCTACGCTTGAATGCGATGGCATTAATCCCTCCATTTGAGCGCGATGACTGGCTTGCAGCTCTGCAACAGATGGTGCCAGAGGTTCAGGCTGAGTGGCTCAACGCCCCGTCATGGTTTGAACCGGACATGACCAAACGTGAGGTACGATTTCAGAAATATTCTATCGATATGGTTGGCCGTATGCATTCAGCCGGGGTGCCAATTGGTGCCGGCACCGACACACCAATTGGCATGGCAATACCAGGCTATAGCCTCCACAATGAACTTGGGTTTTTAGTTCGCGCGGGGCTAAGCCCGATTGAAGCATTAAGATCGGCTACTATCCGTCCAGCTGAGTTTCTCAACCTTGAAGATAAAATGGGCACTATCGAAGTTGGTAAGGTTGCCGATCTCGTACTCTTGTCCGCAAACCCGCTCGCTGATATTAGCAATACTAGAAGCATTGAACTTGTGGTTTCGAAAGGCAAACTCGTAGACTAACAATCAGCAACCATTCCCGAGTACACACATGACATGCCAATTGACTGAAGCACAAATCGAACAATACCACCGTGATGGTTTTCTCGTGTTAGAGGCGTTTCTGTCAACGACATGGCTTGAGCAGTTGCGTCAAACAACGGATGTATTTGTTGAACAGAGTCGCAATATCTCGCGTTCTGACAAAGTCTTCGACATAGAACCTGACCACACAAAGGATAATCCGAGACTTCGACGCCTGAATAATCCTGCAGATCAACATGAAAACTACTGGGCATTTTCATCGCAATCAGAGATCGTCGATCTGGCAGAGGACATTCTAGGTCCAGATATCAAATTCCATCACAGCAAGCTAAATTTCAAATTTCCTCACGGTGGCGAGGAAGTTAAATGGCATCAAGACATTCAGTTTTGGCCTCACACCAATTACGACTTGATCACCATCGGCGTTTATTTGGAAGATGTCGTAAAAGGGCAGGGAGAAATGGGGTTCATTCCCGGGAGCCACAACGGTCCCTTGTTTGACCAATATGAGGAAGACATTTGGCGAGGTTATATTCAGCCAGCTGATCTACCCGATATACAGGCTGAAAAAGCCGTTTTTCCAACTGGAAAAGCAGGAACCGTGACCATCCACAATTGCCGAACAATCCATGGCTCCTACCCGAATCATTCCCCAAACCGGCGACCCTTGCTGCTCCAAACCTACTCCGCCGCCGATGCTTTTGCCTACACGGATCTGGTCAGGAAAACGCTACATGGTGAACATATCATTCGAGGCCAACTTTCACGTTGGGCTAGACACGATCCGCGGCCTTGCCTAGTCCCACCTACGAAAATTGGCACGATATTTCAGGCACAACAAAAAGAAATTTAACCCTCACTATCCGCCGAGCTAAGCAAGCGCACCAAAGCCTGCACATGCTCGGCAGCGTGTTGACCCAAGGGCGTTAGATAACCGCCATCTCGTTGCGTAATGAGCCCTTTGGCAAACAATCGCTCAGCGGCACTTATCCTTTCACGAGATGCTTCATGGTGGATTTTGATCCCTTCCTGAGAAGTGTTCAGGTTAAAGAAAGTCAGAAGTTCTACTTCCTGATGGAAGTCGTTATCCAGATGCATTGCTATCTCTACTAACACTATATGAGTGCTTCAGGCTATCAGGGGAACATTACATTGGCTATGGTTATTTAACGCTTCAATAGCCTTAGTATTGTTCCGGACAAATGGCTGGGTTAGTGTAGAGGACATCTCTTATCTTCTAATCAGCATATTCGTACAGGAGGTTTAAACGTCATGTTATATCCTGACCTAGCATCGACATCTAACCAGCTCAATGTGAGGGGAAGAAAAGTACTACCCAATGGCGGAAGTCGCAGTAGCATTCAGTCAGCGCCCTATACAATCTTTCTAGATGCCTGCCGGGGCAAACATATTATCGATGTCGACGGTAATCAATATGTTGATTTCAATAACAATTACACCTCTCTCATTCACGGTCATTGCCACCCAAAAATCGTTGAGGCAACCACCCGGCAAATTGCAAAGGGATCGGCATTCGCTTTTGGTAGCAGGGCCGAGGTTGAACTCGCCGAGTTACTCTGTGAGCGTGTTCCCGGATTCGATCAGATACGTTTTATGAACTCCGGCACCGAAGCTGTGATGAATGGCATCAAAGCCGCACGGGCCGCCACGGGCAAAGCAAAAATAGCCAAATGCGAAAACGCCTACCATGGCTCTTATGACCCGGCGGAAATAAGCCTTGCCGTCACCCCAACAGATATTAGCAGGGGCGACCCGATCGCAAAACCCTACAGCTTCGGCACGCCGCAGGGTGTGCTGGACGATGTTGTTATCATTCCATTTAACGACGTTGAAAATAGCCGTCGAATTCTCGAGGCGCACGGCTCAGATCTGGCGGGCATATTATTCGACCCATTCGGCGCAAATATGGGCAGGACACCACCATCTCAGGCCTTCATCGACCTTTTCGCCGAAATGCGAGCCAAATATGACCTTAAGCTGATTGCAGACGAGGTTGTCGCCTTCAGGTCCGGATTCCGTGGATGCATGGACAAGTACAAGGTACGCGCCGACCTCACGTGTCTGGGCAAAATCATTGGCGGTGGTTTTCCGGTCGGCGCAGTTGCGGGCCCCCACGACGTAATGTCGGTGTTCGAGAGCGGCGCAGAAAAAGCTAAACTGCCCCATGGGGGTACCTTCAACGCTAACCCCGTCACTATGGTGGCAGGTTACACCGCAATGGAGATGATGACTGAATCAGAATTTAAGAGAATCAACAATCTCGGTGATCAATTCAGAGCAGGTATCAAGGAAGTACTTGCTCAGGTTAATGTAAAAGCGAACATTCTGGGTCAGGATTCTGTTTTCGCATTAGAGATATTGGAACCCAAAACTTCTCCAGACACCCAAACACGAGGCTCAATGCGACATATTTCTGGTCCAGAAGCAGACCTGATCAATGACGGCTATTTCATTTCAGCCGGCATGCATGGGACCATCTCCACGGCCATGGACGAAGACGACGTCGCACCTTTTTGCGACGCATTGCACAAAGCACTCAAGGCGCTCTAAGTAAAGCTGTCGTTCACGCATTAAGCGGGGTTCACCATGACAAGCAACCGGCTGGACCGAAAGATTGGGCTTTGGGGCGCCGTGTTCCTTCTCATTGGCAATATCGTTGGGGCTTCTATTTTTATTTTACCGGGGCAACTTGCAGGACTTGCTGGCCCTGGCGTTGTTATTGCGTACTTCATCGCCGCCGTACCGGCGATCATCAATTGTCTGATCGCAGCCCAAGTTGGTGCAATACTACCTGTCAGCGCCGCAGGATATGTTTTCTCGAGTGTTGTTTTGCATCCCTTCCTCGGTTTTCTGAAAGAGTGGGTCGGCATACTCGGTATTATGGTTAGCGTGCCTTTACTGGGCTATGGCTTTGCGGACTACATGGCCTACTTCTTACCTCAAGCTGACCGATTCACAATCGCCATTGGATTGGTCATAAGCCTGATGCTTATCAACCTCGCTGGCATCCACGCGAGCATCCGGTTGCAAATGATCCTGGTTGTGATTTTTGTGGTGTCTTTGCTCAGCTTCGGCATCGGAGGGTTATTTTATCTGGACTGGGATCTATTAACGCCAGTGGCTCCAAACGGTATCGAGTCTATTCTCAACGCCGCTGTGCCCGCCTTCTATTCTTACTCCGGTTTTATCACTATTACCGCAATAGGTGAGGAGATTAAAAACCCAGGCAAAAACATTCCTTTAACACTGGCAATCACCTTCTTCTTCGTCGCAACGATTTATACCCTTGTGACCCTCGTACTGCCCGGCATCATTCCCTGGCAAGAGCTTGGAAAGATCGTGGCCCCAATGACCAGTGCTTCAAAAATCTTTCTGCCAGACTGGTTTGCCATCGTTATTACCCTCAGTGCACTATTGGCGGCGGCAACCTCGGCAAACGTTGCTTTGATCACAGCATCACGCAGCTTTTTTGCCCTTGCAAGACATAAAATCTATCCAGAGATACTCAGTCATCTAAACTCCCGCACGAACGAACCGGTGATCGCACTCCTGCTGGTGGGGCTGCTGACAATGGGCGGGATTGCACTAAAAGGCAACATCATCCAGTACGCTTCGGCTAATGTCATTGGCGTGATGTTCTACGGTATTGTCTGGTCAATCGGCTTGATACGTTTACCGAAGGTTTTACCCGAGCACTACGCGAATGCCGAATTCAAATTGAACATTCCCACTATCTGGGTCGCCGCGATTATCAAAATCACGATTTCAGTTGGCTTCCTGTATGTCGGAATAGTGAACAACCTGGGTCCCGCCGGTATTTACGCGATACTCATCATGATTGGCGCCGCCTACTATTTGCTGAGGGAGAATCATCTCAGCAAAAAAGGTATTTCACTCAAACAAATTCTCAGGAATGAAGCGGATCAGGTTTTCTAACCCGGACTGTGACCGCTTTAAGTTGATATCTTCAGCAAGGCCTTTCGTTTGTCGCTGCTAAATTATAGGGTGCGCGAAAGTGAATATAGATGATCACCAGCACGATATAACTGAAAACCAGCATCCATCCCTCACGATCAATATCCGAGAATGAAAGCGCCATCTGGCCCAGAAGCACAAGCACACCAAGCACGCTGACAATACGAAGGAGCGACTCAGACATCTTTACGCTCGCCCCCGCAAACACCTCGGGTAGACGCTGGGCTAACAAGAAGGCAGCGGCCAAAGGGATCAGGTCGTACAGAAAAACCAACCCACCACCCAGCATGATGATGTACCTCAGGTCTTTCCCTGCAAGAATGGGCGCAGCACCCACCACCAGCAAAACCGTCAGCAGAATATGAGGAGTATTAAAACGCTTATTTACAACCGCTATGCCACGAGGAAGCCAGCCGTCTTCACAGGCAATAAGCACAGACTTCGTTGCCCATGTAAAGGTTGAGTTGATACTCGTTGCCAACGCAAATAGTCCCGCGCCAATGATAAACGCGACGTATACCGGCGCGGGTAAAATTGCACTGGCCACTTCAGCGAGGGACTTTCCGGCGGTTTGCTCAAGCGGCAGAATGCCAACAGCGACAACCGAAACCAAGGTAAAAAAGACGGCTGCCAGCAACGTGCTGAATATCATCGCTCGCGGCAGGTCACGCTGTGGGTTTTTCATTTCGCCACCGAGCTCTGAAATAAACTGTGCTCCGCCGGTTGAAAAGGACAACACAACACAGGCGAGACCAAAACCGTACCAGCCATCGGGGAAAAGCTTTTCAGGAGACTCAAAATTTTCATAGTTGACCTCTCCTATGCCAAAAAATATCAACGTGGATAAACCTAAGAGCAAAAACACGATCATAAATTTTTGCACGAACGCCGCTTCCTTCACCCCTATCAGGTTGATCAGATAGAACACGAAGAGAATACCTAGGGCAACACTTTGGCCATCTAACTCAGGCATCAATGACATTGCGTATTCGGCAAAGCCGAGCGCAAACAACGCGATGAGAATATGTGTCACT
>CBFHOH010000006.1:122167-141917 GCA_965657335.1 Candidatus Azotimanducaceae bacterium | reverse complement strand
CGGTCCAATCCGCCAACGATACAAATACCGCGACCGAGCGAGCATTCGCTAATAACGAGCTAAATCAGCTCCAGCTAGAAATATCTAGGGTCTCTCTCAACACCCGATATAACGGTGCTCAAGTCCTTAATGGTTCTTTTTCAGGCAAATCGCTCCAGGTCGGCACAGAAAGCGGCGAGTCAATTAGTTTTTCAATCGCCAACGTCGAATCCAGCAAACTGGGTGCCTTCGTTATTTCAGGCACACGTCGTGATGCCGTTTCATCGACTGGTACAGGCACCGCGCCTGCCAACGGGACGAATACAAACTCTCTGACACTAGAGGCTAACGGTATCTCCAGAACGATCGTGCATGAGGCAGGTATAGAGGCGAAAACGATCGCCCAACGAATCAATGCTGTGGCCGGCGCGACACAGGTATCCGCCGAGGCAAGAACATTCGCGCAATTTTACTCGACCGGCAGCGGGTCGGACCGGAGAATTTCTATCAATGGCACCCAGACCGCCGCTTTTTCACTATCGTCAAGCGATGTCAGTGATGCCGTTCAAAAAATTAACGCGATCTCAACCACTACTGGGGTTCAAGCAAGCGCAACCAGTGACTACAAAATTTTACTCGCTGATAAAGATGGCAACGACATCAAAATCGTTAATGTGAGTGCGAGTACAGACTTAAAAGTTGTCGCCGTTGGCATCGATGGACTAGACACCTCAGGCTCAGCTGTACGCAGTGTCCTTCAGACCGGGCAGACAACGGACGCCGTTACCGTTGCAGGCGCTATTCGCCTTACGTCAAACGTAGATTTCAAAGTGACTGATCACGCAACTGGCCCCAACTTCTTCGCCGCAAACTCAACAGCAGCACCACTATTAGACATCAGCGCAGTCGATGTTCTTACCAGAATCACATCAACGGACGCCCTAGCGGTTATTGACGGCGCTATTGCTAGTGTTTCGTCTATGCGCGGTGGTCTGGGCACGCTACAAAATCGGCTCGATTATACCGTATCAAATCTTATGAAAGTCACTGAATACACAACCGGTGCACGATCAAGAGTCGCGGATGCAGATTTTGCGGCAGAAACGTCAAAACTGGCAAAAGCGCAAGTTCTGCAACAGGCAGCAGCGTCAATGCTCACTCAGGCGAATGCGTCTACCGACACCGTGCTTCAACTATTAAGAGGTTAAAACCTTAAGTAGGTAAACAAAATGGTAACAGAAACTATTTCATCAAACCCCGCTAGCTCGGTGGTATCCAAAGCCACCGATTCTGTTAGGAGACCTCCGGCATCGCCGGAGGTAACTCTTATCCAGCCCACTCAATCAATATCAGCGCGTGGGAAATCAGAGAGCGCAGTCAACGAAAATCAAAATCCTGAAACAGCGGTGACAAAGGCCATTGACCAGATTCAGGTCATGATGGATCTCAGACATCGCTCAGTGTCTTTTACACGTGATGAGGTCACGGGCACAGACGTTATAAAAGTCATTGATGACAAAACCGGCGACACTATCAGACAAATGCCTAGCGAAGAGCTGCTTACATTCATGCAAAACCTTACCCGGATGCTTGGGACATTCATCGACGAAAAAGCTTAATGAATGGCTAATTCTGCCCTGAAACTATACTTGTATCCAATTGATTTAACATGTAAAACATGGCAAAACCCTAGACATCAGGTTGCGGTGTGAGAAAGAAGGATCATAATATGTATCGTAAAGCTGCACTGTCACAGTACACCAATATCGATGCTGAAACGAGAACCCAAGTTCAGAATTCGCATCAGCTCGTGACGTTGCTCTTCGAAAAGGGCTGTAGTTTGTTGCGTCAATCTCAGGAAAACCTCAAGCAAGGAGATTTTGAAGGCTTTTCCAAAAATACCGACCACGCGATGCAAATTGTGATCGGTTTACGAGGTGTCCTAGATCTCGATAAAGGTGGTGATTTAGCGAAGCAGCTTTATGACACGTATACGTCGATCGCTGCGTCTCTGTTCAAGGCCATCGGAAATAAGGATGAGGTCGCTATAGAAAAGCTCTACCTCGCCATGTCCGAACTCAAAGAAGGTTGGCTTGCGGTCAAATAATTATTGGGCGTCACGAACCATCAAGAATGGGCGCTCAAGATTGTCAAACAATCTGCAAGAAGTAGCGCCTGAAAAAGTATACATGCCACATCTAAAGCCTGGATGTGGGCTACTATCTTTAGCCCAGTAATTCTCTACTAATATTCCGGGAAAGACATTTGGATTTACTGACGGATTGGCACAGCCGTCCACTTTCAGGCTGCTGAGCTCGCCCAAACTTGGCAGGCGCCAGGTGGTTTGCGACTTCTCGTTAATTTCTTCAATCGCAGTCACTGCGTCAGTCCATGTCAAAATCATCGCCTCACCAGCGCATTTATCCTTGTTATAACGCTGCCCCACGGAACATTGATACCACTCGATTTGGTTCTTGGTATCAAAAGCTAAGCCTCTGCCCTTCAACTCAAAATGTTGCACGTCTGAGGCATCTAGCACCACTGAACAGCTTACCGGTGCTTTTCTCTCACACGCTTGGATCAAAAAACATAACATCAAAATTAGCACTCTTACTGGCATGACCTGCGTCTCTTTGAGGTAATTAAATTCTAGATTAGGAGAAAAGGGGTTTAAGAGAAAGCAAATTCGACCGATTGTTATAGTTAGCAGTTAGCGTAAACTGCGTTTTATTTCGTCTGGAGCATTTTTTATGGATATAGCAACCGTTGTTGGCTTAGTTGCAACGCTGGGATTAATTGCATGGGCCATGGACTCGGCCGCAGGTCTGTCGGCTTTTATCGACCCTGCATCTGTGATCATTGTGTTTGCCGGCTCTATTGCCGTGTTACTGATGAGATCCACATTGCCTGAATTTATTAATGCTTGGGCTAAGGTCTTACTCAAAACAATCCTGAATAAAAATGAGGATGCCGGTGCACTGATCGAACAAATCGTCGAAATGGCCAATATTTCTCGACGAGATGGTGCGATTGCGCTTGAAGGGCAAATGGCTGAAATCCAAAACCCTTATCTTCAGAAGGGCATCAGTATGGTTGTTGACGGGACCGATGAGTCTGTCATCGAGAGTTCACTGACGAATGATGTCGAACTTATGGCTTATCGCCACTCAGAAGCATCGGGTGTTTTCAAATCGTGGGCAGATATTGCGCCAGCCATGGGCATGATAGGCACGCTCGTGGGATTGGTTGGTATGCTACAAAACATGAGTGACCCCAAAGCTATCGGGCCGGCAATGGCAATTGCTCTTTTAACTACCCTGTACGGCGCGTTCATCGCGAACGTCATCGCAAAACCGTTTGCGGAAAAACTAGATAACTATTCAGCGAATGAACAAAATAACTGTAATCTAATTATTGAGGGCGTCATCGAGATTAGACGCGGCACGATGAACCCGCGAGTACTGAGTGATGTACTCAAAAGCCGATTAAATCCTGCCGAGAGAGAAAAGTTAGCGGCCACCTAGGTTCAATGATCTATGAGTGAATCTACTGACGAAACGCTAGAGGAACCCGTTGAGGGCACAAACGAGCCTTCGGATCCTCCACCGAAAAAAGAAAAACAGCCCGATTGCCCTGAATGCCCGGCTGGCGCTCCGCCGTGGATGGCTACTTTCGCCGATATGGCGACACTGTTGATGGCGTTTTTCGTACTCATTCTGTCTTTCGCGAACGTTAACGTGCCTAAATTTGAGCAAATTAGCGGGTCGCTGGCAGTTGCCTTCGGCGTAAAGCGGGTCGTACCAATGATCAGTATTCCTAAAGGTGAAACGCTTCTGAATACTCAGTTCACGCCCGCCGATGCCGAAGCGTCAGTTATTCCAAATAAAAGCCAACAAGTAAAAGATCCGACCAAAGATCACATCAAACAGATGACAGAGGAAAACGAGGCTTCTTTTGACACAGAACAAGACTTCGAAAGCGTTAAAGAAGTTTTCGCCGAAGAGATCGAGGCCGGTCAGGTTAGTGTTAAATTAGAAGGCGACGAAATTACCGTTGAACTTCTATCACCTGACAACAACGCCAGCAGTGCTGAATCTGGCCAATCGCTTGGTGGCAGGGTCCCTCAAGAAGTTTTAGAAATCGCCAAAAAGATCGTTGATGTTCAATCAGGTATGCCGACGCCACTTACTGTTAAGAGGCCAATCGAAGGTGACAAAAATGCCGAGGGAAGGTCTGACGCCACAGACGACCGACTGAAGGTTATCAGATCAGCCTTGAGCTCAGAAATTGGCTCTGGCCTTGCGGAGGTAGAGCGCGTTGGCGACAAGATCGTCATCCGGCTTGGGCAGCAAGACAGCTTCTCTTCCGGTAGCGCTGATCTTCAGCAGGCTTTTCAACCAACATTGCAGAGGGTTGGTTCTGCGATAAAAGATGTGGGCGGTATCATCCGGGTCGAAGGGCACACCGACAATGTTCCCGTCGGCTTTAGCGATAGATTTAGATCAAACTGGGATCTCTCATCAGCACGTTCAGCATCAGTTGCCAATTATATTCTTGAAAGTACCGAGCTAGAACCTGGCAGACTATCTATTTCCGGTTTCGCAGACAGCAAACCTATTGCGTCCAACGATACTTTAGAGGGTAGAGCTAAAAATCGAAGGATTGAGGTGATCGTCGATGGCTGAAGAAAACCAAAACGAAGAGCTGCTTGAGGAAGAAGACCTTACACCACAGCCACCTAGCAAGGAAAAACCTAAAAAGTGCCCTGAGTGCCCATCGATGGCACCTGCCTGGATGGCGACTTTTGCAGACATGGCAACGCTGTTGATGGCGTTTTTCGTTTTGATCCTTTCATTTACAGAATCTGACAAACCGTCTATTTACAAGGTAATCTCGGGTTCGCGCGCTGATTCAATGGGTGTTCAGAGAGAAGTCCCGTCAGTAGAACCCCCAATTGCTGAAAACATGATTGCCAAAAACTTTAAATCAGCAAAAGTACAGCCCTCTATTATTGTGAATGTTGAAGAGGAAACAACAGATCAGGACCCCCAGGACGTTGAGCTAAAATCTACTGAAAACCCATCAGATAAAGACAACAATTCCGATCTCGAGACACTCAAGCAAGCCCTAAAGAAAGAAATCGCTAAGGGGAAAGTCGAAGTCAAAACTGAAGATGGCAAAATCCTCATTAACGTCAAGAAGGATCAAGATAACCTCAATGATTCAATCACCGATGGTGATAGAACAAAAGGACAAATTGATCAGGAGACGTTGGAGCTTTACGCCAAAATTGCCGAGACGCAATCGTACATCGCCGCAGAAGTAGAGGTCAGCTTCGATGCGGGCAACTTGGAAGAAGATAGGCTTAAAGAGAAAGAAAAAGACGATAAAATTGACGAACAATTAAGGAAAGTAAAAGCAGACCTTAAGTCCGCTATCAATCAGGGACGTGCAAATGTTGAGCGGATTGGAGACCAGATCCTCATTCAACTGTCCTCGCAAGGTTCCTTTGGTTCTGGCTTTGCTGAGTTGAGACCCGACTTTTTACCCACATTGTCTCAGGTAGCACAGACGCTTGAAGGTTCCGACGCCAAGATCACAGTCTCTGGCCATACTGATAATATTCCAATTGCGTTCAGCGAGCGCTTTGAATCGAATTGGGACCTTTCTGCTGCACGCGCGGCCGCTGTCGCTGACTTTTTTATGGATGCTGGAGGCGTTACTGAAGAGAGAATCAGCGTGCTTGGTTTTGCAGACACAAAACCTATCGCATCGAACGACAGCTCAACTGGCCGCGCCCAAAACAGAAGAATCGAAATACTGGTCGATAACTAAAACCAGCTGAGCTCCAGGTTCCAAACTGACAATCTGTCGCGTGTATGTTTGCATTGCTAATGCCTTGACGTTGCATTCAAAGCCGTTAGCGATAGCAATTCTTGTGGGTGAGGCAAAACCACTTGCAATTGCAGCCTAACGCTTTCCCTGTGTATATCTGATCAAAGCCAAGACGAGATAAACCATACGCAGAAAATCCACACGCCCTCGACATTCTACTGATCAAACGCCTAAAGAAAACCTCAAAATTACCGATTATCTTATTGTAGCAAACCGGTTTCTTGACTATGCAATATCTAAGTAAATTAAAAGGCGACATTGAGAAGTTCGGATCAGAGAACAATCAAGAAATGGCGTTTCTTTTTGAGTCTCTGACGCACAGTTTAAAAACAGCACTGAAGCAAGCCAAAAACCTTAATCTTGCACGGTGTACGCCCTCGACTAAACATTCTGTAAATCTGTCTCGGCTTTTGTACAAAAACTTATCATCAGTGCCCGTGCCAAGCATCGCCAACCATATGGACGATTTGTTTGCCTATATCGAAGAAACACTCCAGAGCAACTTAACTCTCCCCATCGCCGAAGACTTTGAG
This sequence comes from Candidatus Azotimanducaceae bacterium, assembly GCA_965657335.1. Lineage (GTDB taxonomy): Bacteria > Pseudomonadota > Gammaproteobacteria > Pseudomonadales > Azotimanducaceae > UBA4582. Next base: position 135,510 of record CBFHOH010000006.1, on the reverse strand, counting down.
GAGCTAATCATACTCGTCGAAGAACTAGAAAAAGCCGTCAAAGTCCTGTTGAAGCCTGTCGAAAACGCGAGATCGTATGCTAGTACTGATGGTGGTGTAGCTTCGCCCAACATTTCAAATAAAGCGATGCTTCGTCAATACCTAGAGGAGACATCCCGTTAGCATAAAAAATCGATTCTGATGAGAACAACTTTTCATGTAAGAAAGCATCACAAAAATACCTAAGCTAAATTTTAGTAGGTACTTTGAAGTTTTAAATTTTGACCTAACCCTAAAAAATAGCCAGCTCCAAAATCAGGAAATGGCACTAATATAAGGACCCAAACATGTATCGTAGAGCCGCACTATCGCAATACACCAATGTCGATATTGAAACGAAGACTCAAGTTCAGGATTCGCACCAGCTGATTACCCTGCTTTTCGAGAAAGGCTGCAGCTTGTTAAGACAGTCACAAGAAAGTTTAAAGCAGGACGATTTTGAAGGCTTTTCTAAAACGACGAATCATGCCATGCAAATTGTCATCGGCCTGCGAGGTGTGCTGGATCTTGAAAAAGGCGGCGACTTAGCAAAACAGCTCTATGAAACCTACACGGCGATTGCGGCCTCACTTTTCAAAGCCATCGGTGAAAAGGACTCGATCGCCATTGAAAAACTTTACTTAGCAATGTCGGAATTAAAAGAGGGCTGGGAAACGATCAGATAACGAATCATGGACTGCAACGCAAAGCGCTCGGCCTGAATGCTGACATGATATTTAGGCAAGCAACCTAACAAAAAAAGATTTGCGCGCGGGCTTCTCGACAGCGATTTTGAGTTCCACTATCTCTGTTGTGCCTTCAGCACTCAACAAACCGACAGACGGCAGGTGAAGCTCGGATAACGAAAACGGTAAGCCTCCGCCCTGAAAGCCCATGATTTTCGACGCTAGATCGATATCTAACGACAACGGACAAGCAATACCGAACCTAAAACTGAATAATCAAGTCATTGGTGGATAGGGGAAAAAAGCCTATACTTCAGCTCTGGTCCCTTGCGAATTTTTATTATGCGCGCTCGGATATATCAAATATTAGAAATGACTGATCCTAACGATTTGACTTCGAGGATCTTTTCGATTTTTATCATTTCGCTCATCAGCATCAATGTTACCTGCATTGTATTAGAGTCTATCGCTTCGCTTGAGGCTGAATACAGATTGGTGTTTTTTTGGATAGAGATACTCTCGACCATCATTTTTGCGACCGAATACATGCTTCGCCTATGGGCTTCGGTCGAAAGTAGTACCGATACAACTGATCTTGAGACCGCAACACGTAAGCGCTTAAGATATATGTTTACCCCTCTGGCAATCATTGACTTGCTTGCATTCTTGCCGTCGTTACTGCAAATCCTCTTCCCAGGTATGGATTTAAGGTTCTTGAGGTTATTGCGCCTATTACGCGTGTTCAAATTAACGCGCTACTTTTCATCTTTTGATCTTCTTCTGACTGTACTACATGAAGAAAGAAAGAGTCTTTCCGGCATATTTTTCATACTGATGGTCATACTGACGCTGGCAGCCTCTGCTCTGTATCTAGTGGAGCGCGATATTCAACCAGACAGGTTTGGTTCAATTCCTCAAGCCATGTGGTGGGCTATCGCTGCTTTGACCACAGTGGGTTATGGCGATGTCTATCCCATATCACTCACGGGTCAAATCTTGGGCTCGCTCGTGACCATCTTGGGTATCGGTATGGTTGCGCTGCCGTCAGGCATACTCGCTTCTGCTTTTTCAGAACACATGCGTCGTAGGCGAGAGGTACTTCAAGACACGATTAAGGATGCACTCGAGGACGGACTCATTACAGAAGAAGAAATGGCGGCGATTAAACTTGTTGGTAAAAACCTCGACATGTCGGAAGAACAAATAAGAGAGTTTGTTGAAGGATCCAAACATATTTTTAGTAAAGACCGCAAAGTTTAATGAGCGGCCCAAATACACCTCAAATCAACTGTTGGAATTGCCGTCACTTTGAAATTAGCTGGGACCCCAATTATCGTTATCAGTGTAAAAAATTTGGTTTTAAATCTAGCACACTACCTAGCATAGAAGTTCGATCTACTGACGGCCGAGATTGCATGGGATTTGAATCGAAAATAAAAACACAAAGCAGAAAATAAGGAGAAATGGCATGCCGCGCAAAGAGTTTTTTTCCAACCTTATTACTCAAGCATTTTTCGCCACTATTATTGGCGCACTGGTAGCTGTAACGGCGCAGCTTTTTGTAGAAGGCGCACGCTATCTATTAAGTTTTCAAGCATCAATTGACATGTTTTCATTCTCGCTTTCAGGGCAAAGTTTTTCCCTATTACCTATTCCCGCGATGTTAGTTGCCGCTGTTCTTATCATTATTGTCCGCAAGACCCTGGGCGTCACCAAGTGGTCTGGACCCGCGGATAGCATTTATGCTTTGCAACAGCCCAAAATAGGCGTTGACGTAAAAATCGGTTTAGGTTCTACGCTAGCCGCCTTCATTTCTGCCGGCGGCGGCGCATCCGTTGGCCAGTACGGCCCTTTGGTACATTTTGGCGCTACGCTATCAACACTCATATCAAAACTCACAAGAACAACTATTTCAAAAGACGTGCTGATCGCCTGTGGTGTCGCAGCAGCTATTTCAGCTGGGTTTAATGCCCCCATCGCAGGCATTATTTTTGCCCATGAAGCGCTACTAAGAAGATTTTCTATCGGTGCTGTTGCACCTATTTCTGTCTCGTCCATCGTTGCCTCGGCATTCAACCAGTATCTTTTTGAATCTAATCTCGCATTTACTGTGCCAACGCCTGAACTTGAACTCGCATCAGTTGTGCCATTTGTCATCATTTTTGCACCTTTATGTTCCACCGCGGCTATCCTCTACATGATGACGTTAAGAAAATTCCAAAACATATCCGCGCAATCAAAATTTAGTTTTACTTCTCTCATTCTCTTTACCGCAGTAGTCGGTGGCACCATCGGAACCTTCATACCTGAGGTCTTGGGTCTAGGGGGCGCCCAGATAAACCAAATCATTAATGCAGCCTTCAGTATAGAATTTCTATTGGTCATCCTGTTCGGTAAGATACTAATGACCGCGATGTGCATCGGTTTTGGTTTCTTCGGGGGTGTCTTTGGCCCGGCACTCTTCATCGGTGCGGCTGTCGGCGGCGTATTATCGGGACTTCTTATTCAAATTGGGCTTCCCGCGGACTATATAAGTATTATTAGCATTGCGTCGATGGCCGCAGTGGGTTCATCAGTGATCGGGGCCCCCATCACGGTAGTGCTCATCGTTGTTGAATTGACAGGCTCCTACGAATTTGGATTGATGGCTCTGCTCTCAGTCACCTTGTCCTCTTCAATTACCTATGCATTATTTGGCCTCTCCTTTTTCGACAGGCAACTGTTAGATCGCGGCGTAGACTTGAGAAGAGGACGAGAATATATTCATATGACGCAAATATCTGTCGGCGAGTTGGAGAGTAGCGAGTATCTATGTTTCTCTCCAGAAACAGAATCCAGCGTAATTTTGGCGTCATTGAAGGCCCTCCAGATGACGGAAGCTTATATCGTCGATGATGAACAACACTTGATCGGGAAGTTATCTATTCATAATCTTCTGGAAGACACGCATTATCTTGATCATCTTGATCGAGAGCCTTTAAACCTGACCGTTAGCCAACCGCTTACTGAAGCATTGGAAATAGCATCTGAGTTCGTCGGTGAAAGTATTCCTATCCTTGAGGGGGAGAAATTAACAGGCGCGATTAACGAGGGAGACTTATTTAAGAAAATTCTCGATATCGAGGATTCCTTAAGGTCTGATCAGCCCTCCTACACTAAATATTGAGGATCATAAAATAGATGAGTAGACGACTAACACTCAGCGGCATCATTTTTTCTTGGTTCATGCTTTCAACTCCAGCAGTTTACGCAGAGGCCTTTGTCGCAGGATTGAATGCGATTGATAGGCAACATTATTCAACGGCGTTCAGAGCATTTAAACCTTTAGCTGAGCAGGGCATCGCTGAGGCACAAAACAATATTGGTTTTTTGTACCAAAAAGGACTCGGGGTCAAACGAAACTACGCCACGGCAATCAGTTGGTACACACGTTCAGCGAACCAGGATCTGCCAGAGGCGCAACATAACCTTGGCATGCTGAACTATCAGGGGTATGGCGTTGAAAAAAACATGACCATTGCAAAACGCTGGTTCACCAAGGCGTCAGATCAGGACCTCGGCCCTTCTCACTATATGTTGGGATTGATCTACTATGAGGGAAACGACACTCAGAAAAACCCTGCCAGAGCGCGCGCGCACTTTCAGAAAGCTGCTCGACGAGGAGATATTAGCGGCCAATATATGTTTGCTTACATGCTTGCCTCCGGTGAGGGCAAAAAGGAAGAAAAGGGCACGTTTGCTAATTTTGGCTCGATGTTCAGTGACGACAGTAATACGGAACTCAAGACAGCACTATTATGGGCAAGCGTCGCCTCTCGAGATGGCTATTCAGATGCCGCAAATTTGGCAGAATTCCTTAAATTCCAAATTGACGACGATATTGTCTTGGAAATCGAGGCATCAGCCGAGCAATGTTGGCAATCAGCGTATCAGCAGTGTTCTGTTGGTGGAAAAACTAAAGAAAATCCTTAAGTTGCCGATTAGGTTGCTGTAGAAATCCGGTTTCTTGACTATGCAACACATACGTAAACTAACAATAGATATCGAGAAATTCGGATCAGAGAATAACCAAGAAATGGGTTTTCTCTTTGAGTCGCTGATACATAGTCTGAAAACTGCTCTGAGGCAGGCCAGAAACCTCAACCTTGAACGGTGCACGCCCTCGACTAAACATTCTGTAAATCTGTCGCGGCTGCTATACACGAATTTATCTTCGTTACCTGTGCCAAGCATCATCAGCCATATGGATGATCTGTTTGCTTATATCGAGGAAACGCTGCAAAACAACCTTGCACTCCCTATCGCTGAAGACTTTGAAGAGCTTATCGTACTGGTTGAAGAGCTTGAAAAAGCCGTCAAAACATTATTAAAGCCGATCGAAAACGTTAGTTCTTATGCTACCCGTGATATCGACGGGACAGCTGACAACTCGCGAAAGCAGACTCTCTATTAGAGATATTCAAATAGAGATAACTGCGAAATCTTTGCAAAGCTTGCCTGAGTCGCCTCTAGCCGCACAATTTCTGCGTTGAATTGAGTAACAGCCTTAGCATAATCGAGGTCCTTCTCTGTCGAGAGTAACTCATCGATTCGCAATCTTATTGAAGCGTTTATATCCACTTGCCGCTCCAAATTGTTAAGACTCGAGCCTACCTGACCAACATTGATCGAGAGTCTTTCTTGCAAGGCGCTTAATTCACTGACTGATCGGCCTATCTCACCGCGCTTATTTTCGGAAAGGCCAGATACCAGGTCATCTAGCACGTCAAAAAAACTGACGCTTTGGGTCTCAGATTCGCTCAATGCCACAGTGAGTGGGTTCGAGTCTGGCGAAGTCGCTGTCACAGGCACTCCGTTACTGGCGTTAGAATTAACACCTGTCAGCGTTATGCTATAACTTGTAACACCGTCCTCAGTAACAGCTTGCGCTGTGCCGGATACGCCAGAAGACTCTAACGATTGCTCTATCGCTGACCGGACAGTTTCAACTGAGTCACTCGCAGATATAGAAAACTCAATAACGGCCGAACCTACTTTAAAGTTGAATTTACCGTCATCAGCGAGCCCATTTAATGTAAAGGTTTGCGTCTGTCTGGGCGCTGTTTGAAATATTGTCGTGCCGTCCCTGTTTTTTGTTAACGCTCTCTCGTTGCTAATGGCAATACTGGTTTCTCTATTATCCCCTTGATAACTGACCTTCCCCGTCACGTTACTCTTAACAAAGGCTTGCGTATCAGTCTTTCCACCACCAAAAATATAGTTACCTTCAACATCTCTCGTATTCGCAATTGACAATATTTCGTCGCGCAAACTGCTTACCTCGACGGCAATAATGTCCCGGTCCGCGACAGACAAGGTATCATTCGCAGCCTGAATGGCTAGCTCTTTGACTCTGATAAGAATATCACTCGCCGAACTCAATACGGTTTCTTCAAGACCATACCGATCTTCCAAATAGGCTGCATTACGATCAAAAGAGTCTAGCTTCCTGACTTGAGACTCCAACATCTCAATATTACGCAATTTACTGGTGTCATCACTTGGGCGGACTAAACTTTTACCGGTCGCTATCTGTTCGCGCGTCTTCGCAACATCACTCTGCGCCGTCTGTATGTTTTGCAATGACCGGTTATACAAGTAGGAACTTGAAATTTTCATGGCTTACCTCATATCCTGAGCAGTGCGTCAAACATTTGGTTTGCTGTTTGCATTAATCTTGCAGAAGCTTGGTAAGCCTGTTGATACCTAATGAGGTTAGCGGCCTCCTCGTCCAAATTGACCCCAGATCGCTCATCTTTTGCTTGTACTGCCTGATCATAGACAATTTCAAGCGCCTGTTTGGCCACTTCAGCGAGTCTCGATGTGTTACCAGCCGACGTCAGAATTGAAAGGTATCCTTCGTGAAAATTTTGGCTAGCACCAAAAATCTTTTTTGCCTCTAGTGAAGTCAATCTAATGGCATTCTCGTTACTACCGACACCGTTTTGGTTGCCGTCGACGCTAAAGGTGTCGCCCTTCTTAGGTGCCCCTTCAATCTGCACTTTTATCGACTGATATTGTAAGTCTTGACCAGACACATAATCACGCGTCGCTAAAATCGTGCCGGTAGCTTCATCTGAAATTTGGTACTGGGTGTCACTAATAAACTCAAAATTTGTGATGCTGTTTCTCAGCTCTAACGGGTCAAGCTCACCTGACGCGTATTCAGCATTTAGGGTAGCAGATGCAGTAGTTGCACCCGTGACAAAAACAATCAGATCCTCTGACAAGACATCATCTACATACAGAGAGCTTGAAAAGCCCAAAGCAGCAAGATCTGAACTGGTCCCCTGGCTCGCAAGCGTTAGGGCAACTTCTTTTTGGCTGCTATCCCCACCCGCTCTGGTCGCTTCTATTTTTATTGCGGCTCTGACTTCTCCTGCAAGACTCTTAAACACACTCGCGGGCGAATTCAACGTAATACTAGCGGCCTCGTTACCAACCGTATTTTGCAACCTGAGTGAATTATTGACGCCTATAATGGCTTCAACATTCGTGTCGCCGGTTGACTGATTAATCGCATTCACCAAATCAACGAGTGAATTCATTGGCGACGGAAGGTTTATGCTGGATCCGTTAATGGAAAGTGAACTCGCATTAAGATCTATATCTTGCGCAGAGATTTCAATCACATTTTCAGCTTTCGCCACGAGATCTAAACCGTGGGTAGAAATGTTTGTATTCAGCCAGCTAACGACTGCTGCAGAGGTAAGCGACGTATTGTTTGCCAGCGGCAATGCCGACAACGCCTTGCCGTTTAACTTTAGATCACCTTGATCAACAATGTTTATAGTAGACCCTGAGAGATTACTTCTTTCAGGCAAAGCACTGGACTGTATAACCGCCTCTTGTTTTACAATCGCGACGCCTTGGTCATTTAATTCGGACACCGATTGGCTAATAGATCCCATTCTCCAGGGCTTTCCCAAATAGCTTTGGTCAGCATTCAAATGCTGAGCCGAGTAAGAAGCGCCAGCATCAAAACCGTTATTCTCGTTCAACATTAGAGAAAGTTGACCGGCGGTAATGCCCGCCGAACCAAATAGGTGTTGTCCTTCACGGGTGAATATCTGCATTTCTGCGTTCGTGGGATATTCCTTTGACAAGGTCAAAGTAACGTTACTGGTGCCAGCAGGAATAGAAACTTGAGGCTCAAAGTTATTGGGGCTGACGCTCATCGCTGCAGCCGCATTAAGATTATTCACCAGCGTCTCTTGTATCCGTTTGACCAGCGACGTCTGAGCCGGTTGCGAATACTCCACGGTGGCCCGGGCCGAACCTGAATTCTCTGCGCCAAATGTCATGCCATATAGATCACCAGCCGCCAATTTGTTGGGGTCTGTCATCACGACCCGCATACTTTCTGCCGCCGAGGATGAAGCACTGATAGTGATCCTATCGCCGTCCTGAATATCACCCGTGATACCTAAACGCAGCCCATTGATTGTCATCGTTCTGGCATTCGGGCTCGCAAATTTTTGACCGGTATTCTGATCATTAATCAGCCAGCGATCATTTTGTTTATCAAAGATCAGTTCCAGGCTGTGGCTATTCTCAGATTTCTTTTCCGTGACTTCGATGGAGACACCGAGGTTAGCAGCCGTTTTTGTGACATCTCTGGCAAAAACTAGCGGGGTATCAAATAAGGCTTCGCCCTTATTGCCATAAACATCCATGCCGCCAGAAAGTACTAAATTGACTTCGTTTGAAACCGTGCTTGCTAACAAATTGAGGTTGTCTACAGCGGGTACCAATATGCTGGTGCGGAATTGTAGCAATCCACCTAGCTCACCTCCAACGCCGGTTAAACCCGTTAAATCGTGACGATCACCATAGGGGTCAAGCACCATCACCGCTTCATGAGGAGACGTCGTGGTTTTGTACTCAACGCCCAATTGCTTCGCCGACGTACCATCAACGACCTTTACGCCGTTGGCATTCTTTCCAATTGAAACAGAAACCACGCCATTAGCCGCTTGCTCTACAGAAATACGAAAGCGCTGCGACAACTCGACTAGCACTTGATCTCTAGAATTGAGCAAATCTGGGGCTTGTCGCGAAAGATCCGATTGTTTCACAAGTTTTTGATTTATCACCGCAAGCTGATCTGCTAGCGCGTTAAATTCGTTGACCTTGTAGTCCAGCTGATTTTTAGTTTCATCGTCAATTAACTTCAACTGGCTACTTAATTCGTTAAATCGACTGGCCAATCCCTTCGCGTCAGAAAGTGCTGTATCTCGGCGGAGCTCGGAAGAAGGATCCAGACTCAACTCTTTAATACCGTTAAAGAAATCACTTAAGGCTGGAGACAGGCTCGCACTCTGATCGCCTAAGATATCAATCATCCGATTTGAGTATTCTATTAATGGCGCTTGCGCTGCAAGGTCGCTTGAACTGGACCGAACAGAAGACTCGACAAAGCTATCATATGCACGCCTCACCCCAGTAGCAACGGCACCAGAGCCAAGGTAAACAAGCCCGGTTTTTGTCGGCAGATTCTCTTTAACATCGAGTTCTTGCCGAACATAGCCCTCGGTATTTACGTTCGCAATGTTATTGCTAACGATTGCCAGCGCTGACTGATTAGTCTTGAGTGCGCTTGCACCAATTGAAAGTAAATCCGTCATTTGGATCTACCGGTCAACGGTAATGACAACGAGGATGCCCTGTAAGCATTCAGTGAATTGTTCGGTGACTTATTCGGTGAATTGTTCAGCGCGTCATTGACTGAAGGACTCTTCGATGTACCGGACTGCATTTCAAACAATTGTCTCTCGATGGCCTGCGCTAGGCCAATGCCTTGCCCACTGGAAATTTGATTAGCTATTTCTTGGTCAAATAAAGACTCGTAGGTTTTGTTTGCGTCCGACTGAAACAGGTCCGATTTAATTGTCGCCTTCCGCATGGACTGTAGAAGTTGATTAATGAAGATAGCCTCAAACTGCTGACTTACCTGTTTGGCCTCAGCCGCTGGGTCAACCGCAGCATCAAACTTCAGCTGAGCAAGTGCTGAACTATCTAGAGTGGAAGAAATTGCGCTACTCATAAAAGGCCATCCTACAAAACGATCAATTCCGCTCTCAAGCTACCAGAGCTCTTCAGCGCGTCGAGAATCGCAATCAGTGATGATGGGGTTGCTCCTACCTCGTTTACAGCGTCAACAATATCCCTGAGGTTAACGCCAGGTTGAAAAACAAACATCGGTCTTGCTTCGTCTGAAACCGTAATTTCGACATTCTGAACAGGCACGGTCTCACCTTGCCCGCCCCCCAGAATGCCAGCCGGGGGTTGGCTGACCTCATTGGTTGCCGAAACTGTGACAGATAACTGCCCGTGGGTTACTGCCGCTGCCGTTACTCTCACCGTTCTGTTGATTACCACCGTGCCGGTTCTGGAATTAACGACAACTCGAGCCTTCGGCTCACCCGGTATCACTTCTAGATTTTCGATTAAGCTGAGAAAAGACACGCGTTCACCTAGCGTTTCAGGTGCAATTACCGCAATCGAAGTGCCATCTATTGCTGTTGCTGTACCATCGCCAAATTGTTGATTAATTTCGTCAGATATCGCTGTCGCTGTCGTGAAATCGTTTTGGTTGCAGAGCAAAACCAAATATTCATCTTCACCAAAGGGCGTTTCAACTTCTCTCTCAATAATCGCGCCGCCAGGAATACGGCCGGCGGTTGGCACCCCTACGGTCACTTCAGAGCCTGCAGCCGACACCTCTATTCCAGAGACAGTGAGAGAACCTTGCGCTAACCCGTAAATCTCTCCATCAGCACCACGGAGCTCCGTCAGTATTAGATTGCCGCCTCTCAAACTGGAGGCAAGTCCAATTGCGGCAACATTGACGTCTATCACTTGTCCAGGTTTCGTAAATGGTGGAAGCGTCGCGGTTACGATGACCGACGCTACGTTGTCTAATTTTGTTTTATCGTAGGCTAAGCTCGCAATGCCCCGTTGATATAGGTCGTAGTTTGAAATTGGACCATCAACGCCAACACCTAACCTATCCAATGTGGTTTTCAGGCTCTGCGCCGTAAAACTGATTTTATCTCTATCGCCAGTGCCACTAAGACCGACGACCAAACCGTACCCGATCAACTGGTTAGATCGGACACCAGCAACGCTCGTAAGATCTTTTATGCGATCAGCGGCCGCTTCTTGGACAAAAGCTAGCGCGAAAATTAACAGCAATGATCTGATAGTCATGATTAAAATGGCCATAATTTGTTAAAGAACTTCGAGCCCCAGTTAGCAGTGGCTACATCAGCTAGATCACCTCGTCCTCTATAAGTAATGTTTGCTTGCGCAATCCTTGAAGACAGCACGGTGTTATCCGGTTGAATATCTTTCGGCGTGATGATGCCGCTGATAAAAATCTCTTCACTGCCTTCGCTTAGCACAAGCTCCTTTTTACCTTCTATAAACATGCTACCGTTGGGTAAAAGGTGGGTGACTATCACTGCAATCGCCCCACTCAAACTCGCGGCTTGGTCCGCCGTTCCGACCCCTTTGTCCGACCTTGATAAATCGCCAAAATCAAGCCCTTTTAAACCCCGTTTTATTTGCGTTGTTCTAGAGGCGTTAATTGGCAAGCTGTTACCAAAGACTTTTTGTAATTGACTTAGCGGTGAGTTCGTCACTTCCTTGGTGGTATTTATGCCACTACTTCTTTGGGCCTGCGTACTTTCATCTAACACTACAGTTATGATGTCGCCCAACTCGAAACGTTTTCGAAAACCAAACGATCGACTCGATGACTGATCTCTAAAAATGGATCCAGTTTTTGGCCGCTCCTCGTATTCAAAGACCGGCATTGCCTTCACAAGCGAGGACTCATATGAGGAATTCTCCGGTCCCACACTGCTACAACCAGCAAGCAACAAAACAAAAAATAGCAGATAACAAATAGGCATTAGCCCAATCCTTATAAGTTCTGGTTCAAGAATCTCAGCATCGAATCAACAGAGCTAATCGCTTTCGAATTAATTTCATAAGCTCTTTGCGTTTCAATCATGTTGACCAATTCCTCAACAACATTTACGTTTGAAGCTTCCAACATTCCTTGCGCAATCTCTCCTGCACCCTGCTCTCCTGGTACCAGAATCAAGGGAGCGCCGCTCGCGGTTGTCTCTCGGAATAAGTTCTGCCCCATGGCCTCTAATCCGGCGCCATTAACAAAACGAGCAATCTGGATCTGGCCTAACTGCTGATTTCCGCCGCCATTTGCCAGTTCAGCGCTCACAATCCCGTCTGTACCGATCGTGATTGATGCTGCTTCTGGTGGCACAAGAATCTGGGGTTGAAGCAACAATCCCGAGGGCGTTACGAGCTCGCCTTCTTGTGATAATTTGAATCCGCCGTCCCGGGTATAGGCGATGGTACCGTCAGGTTGCACAATCTGGAAAAAACCGGGACCCTCGACGGCTAGGTCCAAGGCGTTCTCGGTAGACATCATGTTGCCCTGACTTTGAATTTTCTCTGTAGCAACAATGCGCGTTCCAGTACCTAACATGAACCCAGTCGCTGCGTTAGTATCTGCGCCAGTCTGCCCACCTGCTTGACGAATATTTTGATAAAGCAAATCTTCGAACACCGGGCGATCTCTCTTAAACCCTGTCGTGTTGACGTTTGCCAAATTATTTGAAATCACAGTCATTCTAGTCTGCTGAGCGTTCAAACCAGTCTTAGCAACCCATAGTGAAGCGTCCATATCTTGTCCTTAGGTAACTCTCATTAATGAATTTGAACTCTCACCGAGTTCTGATAGGGTTTTCACGATATTTATTTTCATTTCGTACGATCTTTCTAACTCGATCATTTGAGCAAGCACGTCAAAGGTTTTGACCGAACTTCCCTCTAAAGCATGATCAGTTACATATATTGTGTTTTCCCCGCCAACAAAATCTCCGGGCAACTCACCAAGCACTTTAAACAGGCCATCTTCCATTTTTTCTAAAGTAACGTTGCTAGCGTCTCGGAGAAGTAATCTGCCGAATTCAACTTCCTCCGCGATTTCTTCTTCAGGGTTAGAACCATAGATGACACCCTCTTTAGAAATCTTGTATAGAAACCCTTCCTCTAACGTTATATCTCCGCCATCCTCCGAAGAGATGATTCTATTTTCTCCGTTGACCAATCGATCTTGAGAGTCAATTCTCAAATCTCCTCTTCTGGTAAACGCTAACTCCCCTGAATCATTAAAAACGCCCAACACACCTTGCCCTTCTATAAAGATGTCAAGGTCGTTATCAGTCGCAATTCGCGTACCTGGTTCGAGATTCACTTTGCCGAGGTAATCAGCCGTTCTGAAATACCTCGAGGTTAAAGCGCCAGGAACGTCTACCCGATAAGTAGTGATATTGGTTTCGAATGCTTTCTTAAACCCGATCGTTGAAACATTAGACACATCATGTATCGAGTTGCCCTGCTTCAGCCTGTCAGCTTTAATAGAGCTTAAAGCTGTATATATCCCTTTATCCATATATCAAAACTCTCAAGCGCCAACCAAATTTAGGCTCTAATATTAATAATGGTAGAAGTTAATGCAGACGACGTTTCAATCGCTTTAGCGTTCGCCTGGAAGTTTCGTTGCGC
>CBFHOH010000006.1:105121-122068 GCA_965657335.1 Candidatus Azotimanducaceae bacterium | reverse complement strand
AGTAATCAAACCAACCAACTCTGTCGTTAGATCGACGTTTGAACGCTCACGGGCACCAGCTCTAATCGTACCGAATCCAGCAGTACCTGCCTCACCGAAGGTCGCCGCACCCGACTTCGCGGACGCCAAATAGGAACTGTCCCCGTTTTGACGCAAACCCTCATTACTCGGGAAGGTCACTAACACAATCTTTCCAAGTGAGTTCTGCGAACCGTTCGAATAGGATGCCACAACCAGACCATCGTCCCCGATGTCGACACCAACCAGGTCACCTTCTGGTGTACCGTCCTGAGACTGCGACTTGACGGCGAAAGCCTGTGAAAACTGCGTTGTACCCGTGTAGTCAATGCTCAGATTCAATGCACCACGACCACCGGCCAAGAACACTGTGTCCAACTGCGCACCACCGGTGGGTGAAACCAAGTTACCTGATGTATCAAAGGTCAACTCACCCTTGTCCAAGTAAATAGGTGACCACTCAGGTAACGTCGAAAATCCGTCGGCGCTCGCCGTTTCAACACCAAATTCGTCAATGTATTTGTTAACTGCAACGCCGTTTACAACATCTGCGGACTGCGTTGGCTTAATCCAGGTCGTCGTTGTACCACGGCCAGACCCGATATTGGCGAGCCCCCAAGTTGCCGAGCCAGACACCTTAATAAATGAGTCTGTGCCCGTGGTGCCGGAGGTAAAAGTGAGACCGTTCGTTTCAGGATCATAAACAACGTTTACACCCGAAACTTTACTGCCGTTTTCAGCCGCCAGTTGATTGATCCCCTTTTCTAATTCGACAATAAAACTGTCTAATGTATAACCAGAGCTTGTCGGTAACACCAACGTGCCCTTCACATCATCGACCGATACAACAAATGTATTGTTAGATGCGTCTACTGAAAAGTTGTTGTTCACGTTCACCGCAATAGACGAACCCTGAGTCACGGCAGGTAAAGAAACGACACCGCGAACCGCGTCTGTCGAGGGTAATTCAGAGTACAACCCACCGTCCGCAAATCCAGCGAAAGTGGCACTCGCAGCGTTCGCCTGTAGCACAAAGTTACCTTCAGCGTCTGTTGTGCCCACTGGCACACCAGTTGCCGCATCAAATACTGGCACATCAAAATTCACGTCAACACGAGAGGTATCCCCTGTCGTGCCTGAAGAGAAAGAAAAAGTCTGTTGTGCGCCGTCATATTCAACTTTGATTCCGTAGCGCTGTTCACTCGCTACACGTTGCAACTCACCGTTAGGTGTGACTGTTTGGCCATATGAACCGCTAGCAGTCACTGATTCGAAGGTACTCGTTGTACCGAAAAGACTGTTGCTCCCGTCTGAACCCAGCTTTACCGTGTCTGAAGAAATGGTTGGCAAGAATTTAAATTCACGCGCCGCATAATCGTAAGAAACATTTACCTTGCCTGCGCCTAGTCCACCTGCATTTGCACCGCCAACGACATTTACTGCTGAATCAAGTTTCGCTTGAATTGCTGCAACTACCTGTTCCGTCGTCGCATTTAGCCTTTTTGCTTCAGTATCAAAAACAACACCTAAATCGATTGAAGCTACCGTGCTTGCACCCCCAGTAGTAAAATCCACTTTGAAATTTCGGTTAGTCTCCGTCGAAAGATCAAAATAGCGTTCGTCACCAAACTTCGTGTTCAGCTGACTCTCGATGAAATTCGCTATCTCAACACCTGTATAGGCTTTATTGTTAGCCGCGAGCGACGAGAGATCGACAGTTACTGGATTACCGCTGTTTTCAACGTCAACGGTCATAAAGTTCTTGAGTTGTGCGGTGGTAAAGTTAAGCCCGTCACCCGTATTGGTTGAAAAATTGTAACCCTGATCAGCGGTAAGATCGTTAGGCAATTTCGCACCTTCAACCGTAGCCGGCACCGAGGTACGCACGTCAGTAAGGTCATCTAGACCGAACTTTTGAGTTTTTCTGTTAACCAACAAATCTTCTACTTCAGAGAACGGCTTCAGAACGCCGTATTTGTTTACGTAAAGGCGTTCGCTGTTGTCATCTGTGGCTTGTTGCAACGCTGGGTTAACCTGGTCATCACCAACATAGACATAAGTTTGGTACTTATTAGTCGGCGATGTCGCTGTCGCGTTTGCTGTCTTTACATAATAAATCGTCGCGAGATATGAGTTACCCCCGCTGTCGTATACGCTTAGTGCTGTAGACTTGTTGTATGTCGCCGGATTATTTCTATTAAATTGTACGTCGATTACAGAGGCGTCCGAAGGTAAGTTCAAGGCCAGCTGAATTTCTGAGGTTTCAGTTGCTTGTCCAGAGGTCGATACAGGAATCGCCAAACGGCTGAGCTTTTCCAAATCCGCTTTACCGGAGGAGTCCACCGCCGCTGCTAGCAATGCTTGTCCTGACGAGTTCACCACATTAAATTGTTCGTTCAACACGAAACTACCGTTACGCGTATAAATATCCGTAAGACCATCTGATGACTTAAGCGGGAAAAAACCCTCGCCCGATATCGCAAGGTCCAGCGTATTAGATGAGAACTCGACGTTTCCCTGGCTGAACTCCTGTCTCACCTCTTTCAAGGACACACCCTGACCAACGACCGAACTCGCTTTCTGAAGTGGAGATGTAGCAAATATGTCACCAAATGATGCACGAGACTTCTTAAAACCACTCGTACCGACGTTAGCGATATTATTACTCGTAAGCGCTAGTTCAGTAGTAGCAGCCTTGAGACCTGTAAGTGAGGTATAAAACGACATAGACTAAATACTCCAATAATTAATTTGACAGATGTGAAATTTCTGACAGCGCTATTGAACGACCATCTTCAATCTCAACGAAAATTTCACCGAGCGAGGCATCCCATGAAACACCTGTGATTCTTGTCTGAGAATCAACGGGTATTTCTTGCGTGGAATCACCTTGATATCCAACCGCTCTAAATATGTAATTACCTGCTGGCGCGGCTTCACCTTCAAAGGTGCCACCGTTCCAACTAAATTCGACTGCACCCTGCGTCTGGGCGCCTAAATCCATTTGATTGACAATTTGACCAGAGCTCGCGTCGACGACATTCAGGCGCAAGTTATCTAAAGTTTGATCAACAGAGACAACACCATCGAGCCGAGTCCCACCTGCTTGATACATGGAAACTTCAGGCGCAAAAACCTGTTTGCCGAGTAAGTTCGCTCCTCTCAACATCTTTTCTGACTGTTGAGAACTGACGAAATCAGACAACGAGTCGGACATCAGCGTTGTTGCTTCGAGTGTAGAAAACTGCGCCAACTGAGCAACAAACGCCTCATTTTCCATCGGGTCTAAGGGGTTCTGGTTTTGCAGCTGGGTTGTGAACAGCCTTAAAAAAGCATTCCTATCAAGATCCTGATTTACTTGTGATTGATTCTTTTCAGCGAGCAGATCGGTCGTCGTTCGAATGCCATCTATACTTGTAAAACTCATAAGGTTCTCTTTATCTTATTTCTTTAAGAGCTCGATCGTTCTCATCATCAGGCGTTTGGCTGTATTGCTCGCCTCAACAGCGCTTTCATATGACCTTGAAGCAGCTGTGATATCGACCATTTCAGTCATGACGTCAACATTCGAGCTATAAACATATCCCTTTGCATCGGCTGAGGGATGGTTAGGCTTAAAAATCGCCGGGGCCGGCGCCATGTCTTCTGCAATTTCCTCTACTCTTACACCACCAACGGTATCGCCTCTGGCTTGATTAACCTCTGATGCAAGAACACTCTTAAAGATGACTCTCTTCGCTCTGAATGCATCTTCGGCTGTACCCGCCTCGGTATCAGCGTTAGCAATATTTGAAACTGCCGCATTAATTCGAATTGTTTGGGCATCCATTGCCTGGCCCGCGATGCCCATAATGTTTTCGAAACTCATAATCTAGCTCCTCTTACCCGCGCTTACCGCAGGAGGTCCAATACGAGCTGAGTCATTTGGTTCGCCTGCGCTAGCATTTGTGTACCTGCTTGCTGAACTACCTGAGACTTTGCCAGCCTTGCAGATTCAAGGGCAAAATCAGCATCATCCAGACGAGACCGGGCGTCAGCTGTTTTCTCAGCGATATTCATTAAATTTGAAACCGTATAAGCGAGTCTATTTTCTATTGCACCAAGGTCAGATCGCATCTGAGCGACTTTATCTAGTGCCGCGTCGATGATTGATATGGAATCTCCCGCAAGAACTGCAGTATTTATCCGGATCTCTGTTAAATTTTTCAGCGTCGCTGTTGACGAGCCATCGGCATAGTAGCCAGGTGTTTCTGTGCCTATCGTAATCGCGTCATTGTCGGAAACACCGTGACCGGTTACTAAGGCTGGAACAAAGGTGATATCGTTACCCGACACGCCCGTTACGTAGTGCGTTGGTCCACCTACCTCGCCAGCGATCGTAAATGAGGCACCGACGGCAAGCCCGTGACCCGCGTCGAATGTCAGCGTTGTATCTCCGTCAGCGATGACCGCGTCATTCAAGAGGATGCCCGCCGCCGCTGTAGCGGCTTTTTGATCTACTGAAAATGGATTAGGAGAAACTAACTTCAACGTACCAGTGACACGTGTACTGTCGGTACCACCGCTTACAGCGAGATCAATCGCCGAACCGACAACATTAGTGATAAGACCATCTTCTCCAAGTTTTGCTACGCGTAGATCTGAAAAACCACTCAGAGTCTGCAAATTTTCGACGGTGATGTCATCGCCATCACTATCGAACAAAACGACTTTGTTGTTATTTGAACTGGCTGTAACGCCGGTAGAACCGGAAATTTGGTTAATGGCGTCAACGGCAGATTCCACGTCTCCGCTCGAAATTACAAAGTTGCCTGTTGTATAGCCATTAATTTTTACGCTATAGGTTTTTTGTGCCGAGCTCGTAGATTCTAATGAAGCAAAAGTCTTTGCGTACGCTTTAACGCCAGTTTCTCCGGTCAGGTTATTCACTTTCACCGCAGTTTCTTTTGCTGTATCTCCAGCACTCGCCGAAGTGGACTTGGTTCCGAGAAACCCAAAGATTTCGATGTCGTCTGCTTCTGTTGTCGGATTAGCTAAGGGGTCTGCTGAGGCGGCACGTGCACCAACGCCTTCACCGACTAATGTATGAGCGCCCACATTTTCAGCTGCGACTGATTCGACCGAGAAGATGATATTCTCACCTTCCTCTATGCCGACCTGTAGCGCTTTATTCAGAAAGGTCCCATCAAGAATCAATTCGCCGTTGTAGCGAGTGCTTGCTGATACGCGTGATATTTCTTGGATTAAGAGGTTCACTTCCGACTGTAGGAATGTTCTGTCTGCTGAACTGTTGGTTCCGTTCGCAGCTTGCAGCGCAAGTTCTCGCATCCGTTGCAGCATATCCGACACTTCACCCAACGCACCCTCTATGGACTGCGTTAATGCCTGGCCGTCGTTTGCATTTTTGACTGCCATTGCCAAACCTCGGACTTGAGCGGTCATACGTTGGGTCATTGCTAACCCAGCAGCATCGTCTGCAGCACTATTAATTTTCGAGCCTGTTGACAAGCGCTCCATTGCTGTCTTTAGTTCTTCACTAGACTCAGCTAAAGCTCTCTGAGCTGTTAATGAAGATACGTTGGTGTTGATTACTAAAGCCATAACGTTACCTACTCTTTAAAGTCCTTTGTTAGTTACTCGCCTCGCAGTGCGCGCCGCACACCACCGATCCGATTTTCAATAAATTGCATAGTTGCGGTGTAACGAGCTGATTCCCTACCAAATTCAGATTGCTGAACTGAGAGCTCGACTGTGTTTCCATCTGCCGAAGGGTTTAACGGGTTTCGAAAAACCATCCCTTCTTTGCCCAGTGTAGAGGCATCAATGTGCGAACTGTGTGTCGTAGTCATTTCCTTACCGCCACCTTGCGTCGCCCTCAATACAGACTTGAAGTCGACATCACGTGCCTTGTAGTTAGGGGTATCTACGTTCGCGATATTTTCAGAGATAACGTTTAACCTGCGCTCTCTTAGCTTTAGCGCACTCTCGTGAATACCGAACACATTCTCAAAAATTTCCACAGTTTCTTCCGTTTTTTTCTAAAGTTCTTGTACTCGTTGACCGATTACTAGATTGCAATAACTCGGTCAGTACTTGGATAATGCAACCACCGTGCCAACTCCTAACGACCTCACATAAGTTGTTGAAATGAAATATTAAAATAGAAATGTTGCTGCTTACGGCAAAACATTCTCGAACCTAGGCGGCAACATTTACCGGGTTTTTCGAAAATTTGGCGGCAGGTTACTGCCGACAATTAGTCACTATTTGACGAGAACTTCGGATCGTGATTTGAAATATGGCAGCGTAAAGCTGTTATTCATGTTGAGCGACTGAAGTGACTCGATGTCATTCAGCTTTCGCGCGTCGGCCCAAGAGGTTTTTAATGGCAAAAGACAACATGCGTTTCCCCATTATTAATCCAATCACCCGATAATCGGCTGATTCATCAATTGTTGAATTTGACAAACAAGCAGCATAAAGTTTGGGAAATTTATTCAGGGTAGCGCATAGATGCGTAACGAAGATAAAGAGCTATGAGGCGCTTCCTAGTAGTTACTGCATTGATATTCGAGCTAACAGGCTTTCAAGGTCTGGCTGTAGCTGAAACCCCACCTACGATCTTGGACGAGCTAAATGCATGGCTGCTGGTAACTGAGGGTGAAAATATCGCATTTTCCCCTAGCGATCTAAGAGGCCCAATTACTCGAAAACAGTGTAACGAGCCGATTCGCTTTAATTTCACCAATGCTTCAAGGCGGATGATTAAGGCAGATTGCCAAGGGCAATGGCGCCGCTTTATTAAAGTACCAGAAAGCATACAGCTCACTAAGCCAAGTAGAGATTTGATGATGAGTCAATCGCAAGATCTTGAGGCTTATGCGCTAATAGCGGACCTTGCTAAAGGTCAAAAAGTCACCGAAGATCTGCTTGAAGATGTTGTTTCGAGAAGGTCTATTCCGACCAACGCTTTTAGAGAAATGTCTCAACTCAACGACCTGTACCTACAAAGAGACAAGAAAAAAGGCGACATCCTAATAAACGAGGATTTAGACACTTCAAAAATCGTTGTCACCCCAATGGTCATTCTTCCATCAGGTTCACCACTTAATAAAAGCACCTTAGTTGAGGTGATAAAATATACAGACGTTCCCGCCGACTATATCGGCTCAATTGCGTCGCTGCGTTATATGGAGCTCAGCAAAACAGTGGGCGTCGGAGAGATAGTACGCGCTCGCCACTTGAGGAAAGCAAGGTTGATGCGAAGAAATGAAATCGTATCGATTTATTCCACTTCCAATAACTTCAGAATTGAGACCAAAGCGATCGCCCTTGCTGATGGTTATCTTGGAGAAAGAATCGAAGTAAAAAACCCCGAGAGCAACAAAATCATTACTGCGAGAGTTGTTGGATACGGCCTGTTAAGTCTCGACTGATCTAGTCATAAGATACTTTACGAACATTCGAGCCTGTGCTTTTTCCATCATCTTCAATGGAAAACACTCTGTACCAATAATCGCCGGAGTCCGCTGGCTGGTCCGTAAAAGAGGCTTCCGATGTTGTGCCCAAAACCGTGTAGGCACCTGAAACACTATCCTTACGCTGAATTTCAAACTCCCCTGCATAGTCTTCCTCATCGACAGACCATGCCAAATTAACATTCTCAAAACTTCGTTCTGCCGTGAGGAATTTAGGGGTCGGTAGAAGACCTGCCCGACTAAGCTCCAGAACGTTAAACATCCCAAATGTGTTTTGATTGCCACCCGCTATGTTGGTATCAAGCGGTCCAAGTGAAAACCGGATGCGTGATTCAGATTCAAGGGATGCCTCCATCATCACATGCAATTTACAAGTATCTACCGGGCAATTGAGTGTATACGTTAATGAGTTGTCAGGGCCTAAACAAACCAGAATACTCCCGCCACCTATGCTGCATTCCCAGGTTACTGTTTCGTTTGGCACTATGTATCCAAAGCCCGGGTTAAATAGAAAGTTAAATTGGTCGCTTGAGATCAAAACACTCGATTGCGCTTCATCTTTAAATGTTATGTCCCAATTCGCGATCCTTTCGAAATACGTGCCTGAAGGTCGCAGCGCGCCCTCTAATTGCACGCTGTCATCTTCACAAAGCCCCCCTATGCCGATACCCTCAGACCCACCGAGGCAAACAGACTGACGTACGGACCAGTTCCCAACAAGTTGAGATAATTCAAGTCTTTCCTGCGGCGCTCTTAATTGGTCATGGATATCCGTAATGACATCGGCTGACAAGGTATCGGACGGACTCACTGATATGTTGTGCCGGTCATCTGCGGAGACATTCGCGCCAATCAACATCATCCCTAAAAAACATAGCAAAAGTCTTATCACTGACTTACTCCATTTCCAAATTGTCGATTTCAAGTTCATCGAACTTGTTTTCATTTTGATTACTGATTTCGATCACTATTGCTCTTGAGACGTTGTCTGTACCATCTGAAGCCGTTATCTCGATCTCAAAATTGTTATCACCATCAATATCTTGAGCATTTTCAAAATCCGGACCAAATTTAAACCTCAGTTGGTTTGTTGCATTGATATAGAAAGATTCACCATCGACGCCCCCGACAGACAAGCTGATGTCATCGTCATCTAGATCTGAGAATGCGATCTGAGCCACTAAACTGGAATTTTCAGCAATGATGTATGCTTGATTCAAAGACAATGAAGGCGGATTGTTGGGGCTTGGTGGCGGGCTCTGGTTCGGATTCGCATCACCCGAACCACCACCACAACCAGTCATTAATAAGGGGAAAAAAATAAAAACTGGAAAATATCTTAGATTTATCATATGGTTACGTATGACGATATTTTTTTTTAGATTTACCTAAAGATTAATAATAATTAACCGATTAGTCTTCAGTGTAATATCTTTGTGGAGTTAAAGATATGGTAGACAACGTAAATAGCGTTGGTTCTGGCAGACCTAGTCAGGTTCAAAATTCACCTGCGGCCCCTAACAGGGATGCCGCTGAAGAGGGTGAAAATCAAGTTCAAAAAACAGGGCAGGCAGCTCAAGCTGTTGATGTCGAGTTGAGTGAAGCTGTAAAGCAGGCGGAAGAAAAAGCTGCTTTCGATGAAGTTAAGGTTCGTCAATTAAAACAAGCCATCGAATCGGGAAATTATCCTTTGGATTCGCGCAAGATGGCTGAGAGCTTCGTAGAACTCGAAAGATTACTGTAGAAATCCGCGCATGGCTGACTCAGCTGTTCCAGACATCAGATCGTTATCCGTCCTTATTGAATCGCTGAAAACTCTTCTTGACGAGGAGTTTTTGCTTTTGGGCGCTCGTGATCTCGACACAGTCGAATCGATTCAAGAAAGAAAAATGAGTTTAATGGAAGAGCTTGGTAATCTCTGGTCGAGCTACTTAGAATCATCCAGCGCGAATGAAAACCTCCCTGTGAAAACAGAATTTCAGTCACAACTCGTTGACTGCCGTGACAAGCACATTCGAAACGATCTTTTGCTGAAGAAACAATTAGAAATTACTAAAAACCTTATTCAGGTCATCACCAACAGAAGTAACGATCAAGTAAACATATACAATCGCTTGGGTCGTTTATCTTAAAGCAATCACCACGGTGTTTTACCCTGCAAGCGGTAAACCCAGGCCAACACAATCGCCACTGATTTAAAAAGACTTTCAGGAATCTCTTCATTAAGTTCGAGCTGAGCGAGCGTGGCAGCCAACATTCTGTCTTCGGTGATCGGCACATCGGCTTCCTCGGCCTTCTTTACAATTTCTTCTGCCAAATCTCCAGCCCCCTTAGCCGTCAGCGTTGGGGCTTTAATGCGGTCGTACAAAAGCGCTACCGCAATTTTTTTCTCCATTCCTTCATACATCGAAGCTTATCCCGTTCGTTGTTTTCACAAGATCCTCGCCATATCCAATTTGCTTTGCCGTTGCTTCTACTCTCTTTGAGACTGGGAAAAGATTGATCTCGTGCAAGCTGATGCCCAACTCTCCGAACTGAGACTTGAGCCAGTCCAAATGATCCAAAGCCGCATGATAAAAATCTAAATCACCTGTCCAGCAGTTAACCCTCACCTCCTCCTTGTCGGAGACAATGAGAGAAACATCCAGACGCTCTGACTCGCTCAAATTCACACTTAAATCAATTTTCCATTCTTTCTGCTGGTCATCTTCCGTACCGTCTTCGCCACCCTCTTTCGATTCTAGTTGGGCCAGTATTGGCCAATCATTAAGCACGGGAATCAGCCAATTTAGCACGGTATTTCTATTTAATTGATTTCCAAGTGCTTCAAGTTGAAATGACTCTAGCTCATCCAGAGCTGAGTTTAGCTGACCCAGATCGGCTCCAAAGTTGATATGTGATCTTTTGAGCAGTAGCAGAAAAGCCTTCAAATTTAAGGGTGGCTTACTTTGTTTAGAGACTTCGGATTCATGAAATAAACCACTTTGGTAGAGCGTAGACTTCAAGGCTTCGGCAGTTTGTGCGTTAGGCCCGAACGAGGAGATTTGAAAACCATTGAAGATCCGCGCTAGCCCTGGCTCTCTCGCGAGCATATTCGTCATTTTCGAAAAACTAAACAAGCCGGACATCGAGGTGTTTTGCATGGCACGCCCTAACAGGCTGTGAATTCTATCTATCGAAGGTCGCGACGCTATTTTGCGCTCTCTGTCGGCCTGCAAGGAGAGCAGCATTGAGCCACCAACCAGCGCGGTGGCGACGAAACTCGCTTTACCTTCAACTGCAGCGAAATTACTCGGCAACATGATTGTCGCTTTCGATCCTGCTGTTATAAAAACGTTACCGTCTGCTCTGTTAGCAATGACCCCGTTGACTGACTGCCCTTCTCTCAATCCAAGTGATCTTGCTTCAGGAGGCTCTAGCCTTAGGGTGTAGACCGAACTGCCACCCTGCGAATAGGTCGCATTTACCCTGATCGGTTGATTAACAGAGTCTGCGCTAATCAAGGGTCTACCATGGGATACTGAATCCAATCCTCATACGGATCGGTCGTTTGATTATTCTTCCCTGAATTTTTGTTTCCGCGCTTGAAAACCAGCTTTCTGAAATCTTTCTCTGTGGGTAGCCTTAGCTTTGAATTGGCATAAAGCCAATTTGGGTTAGCTCTCTTAAACGCTTTCGGGTTAGCGGCGACAAAGGCTTTTTTGAGAAAGTCACCGTTTATATCTGTCTTAGAGATCACTCGCTCGATGATCTTCGATAAACTATCGCCCCGCTTCACCAAATAGTAACCATCTTCATCAATTTGACTGATATCGCCATTTGATACTGATTCGTTAACTGCTTTCTTCAGATCAGACAACATCCTCTCAAGCGCTTTAGACAATTCGACATTTTTTTTAGCACCTTTGGTTGCTTCGCCAGTGCCAAAAGCTTCATCATCCTCCAGTACTTTCGTCAGACTTGAATTTGCCGGGCTAGCGTCTGCTTGGCCATTTACGGCTATATCACTAGCAGGTGTTGTCGATGTGATAGCACTGGAAGTGCAACTCGCAAGGAAAACTGAGCCAAGCAGGAGAGGTGCGCACAAAGAAATCATTTTATTCATAACATTAACCGTATCGACTTAGCATTCATTACTGCTCCGCTTCTCAAGTTTAAATCCCCCTCAACCATATGCAACAGTGCGCTTTGTTGATTGGATCGAACTATTTCAGCAATGGCTACGCTCTCCAAAGCAGAGGCGATGCCATGACTCTTAAAAATCTCGTTACCAGGAAACAATAAAAACCGATCGCCTATCCTAAAACCGTCAGCTTCACCCGCATTTAGCCTGAGTGTTTCACCGGCGATCGCAACGCGGTAGGGTTCTCTGTCAATACAATTCAACTGCGCCAGAATTTCGGCTTTTATGTCGTTAATAAAATCCAACCTGTCTGCCAGACGATCTCTATTCCCAGAAATCAAGAAAATCTCGTCGTAAGGTATTTTTAGACGCCAGTGCCAGGCACCCAAGATTTCAGCGCCTTTCATGAGCTTAAGCTCTCCTTGTACCTTTACTGCTCCCGGATTTTTCGGCATTACAGAAGAAATTGTTGCTGTTACATATCGACCTAACCCTGAAGGTCTGGCTTTTTCTTCTATTTTAACAATCGACTCAAGTGTTAACTGGTCGACATCACGCGATCCCTGTGACATCCATTGGTAGCCAGTACTTCGATCGCTCGCAAGTAATAAACCAGCATCACCAAAAATTCGCGCCCGCACTGCCTGACCCGTTGACCTGCCTGCATTGATGATAGCCGCGGAAGGGTAGGAAGGATGAAGAAAGACCTCATTGAAATTCAACCTAAATGGCTGACCTTGGCTTTGCGAGGCACACAAGTCTGGGGATGTCGTTAGGTGACTGTTTTTGTCGATTTTAGCGACGAGGCCTGCGTTTGAGCCACGATGACTCTCCGCTAAATCAAACTCAAGCTTGTCTAGGGCCAAATCTGTCTGATAGATGGTTGAATCGGCGATTATCTTTGAATTGGTCATCAAACCCATCGAACGAATGTGAGCACTTTCCCCGATGGCTAACTTAAAAATTGCGCTCCTAAAGTCTTCAAGCGCTAATTCTGTTTCTGCGAGACTGGCCGAGCCGTGCAGGCTACACAGAAGTGAAAAAAACAGGACAATAGGGACTCTTTTACAAGAACCTAGACGATTCATCATGTTTTTGCTCCCATAGAACGACTGAAAACCTACACAGCCGTTCATTAACGCTATGCTAATTTTGTATTCTAATCGCCGCCAGCAGCGCCCGATTGCGATCCTGCTTCACTTCCAGCAACCAAATCAGCCACTGCTTCACCACCTATTCTCAACGTCGTCTCATAACTGTGTCCACCAACTGGTCGGATACTTACCAGTTCAGCGCCATAGATAATGCCTTCAACTTTTGATCTCAGAGACTCTTCCACGACCTTCGAAGACGACATCAAACCGTTGACTTCAATGTATTGGCCATAAATTTGCTCTACGAGCGACTTGTAAGCCTCGAGCTTTGAGGCCTTTGCCGCCATCAACCGTTTTTCTTCTTCAGATTGACCGGATTGAGCAGCAATCACCGCATAACCGACGCCAGTGATAGCCTCAGCATGCATTTTATTAATACCAGGTACGTAATGGTTTGTGACACACCCGCCTAGCATCAGCAAAAATGCGGCAAATAAGAAAATTCTGTACATACAAACACCCTAAACTCGTTTCTTCACAGTGTTTTAATCGGTTGCGAGGCAATTTTCTTTAATGTGGGCATGGTTCCTGCATTAACTCTTCGACTAGCGGCTAATCTGTCTTGATTTGGGCAAAAGACGACAATTGAAGGGGTTTTATGGAATTTACTTGGGACAAATTGACGAGTTTTCGACAATTCGGTGCAAATTTCCAGTGGAGCTCTTTGGCAGTACCTGCCGTGGTATTACTTATTCTTGCTTTACTCATCCTTCCGATGCCGGCATTGATGTTGGATATATTCTTTTCGATCAACATTATTCTCGCCCTACTCATCATTATGGTGGCAATAAACACTGCCAGCCCACTTGATTTTTCTGCGTTCCCCATCGTCATACTTTTTGCGACTACGATGCGACTCGGGCTTAACGTGGCCTCAACCAGGGTCGTCCTGCTCGAAGGTCACCAGGGCGGAGCCGCTGCGGGCAAAGTGATCGAGGCATTTGGTCAATTTGTGATTGGAGGAAACTACGCTGTTGGTTTTATTGTATTTGCGATCTTGATGATCATTAACTTCATCGTAATCACCAAGGGTGCTGGCAGAGTGTCTGAAGTGATTGCTCGCTTCACGCTAGATGCCTTACCGGGGAAACAGATGGCAATTGATGCTGATCTGAACGCTGGCGTAATCGATCAAGACACAGCAAGGGATCGCAGAGCACAGGTATCTCAAGAATCAGATTTTTATGGTTCTATGGACGGAGCATCAAAATTTGTCAGAGGAGATGCCGTCGCTGGCCTGCTGATTCTAATGATCAATTTGGTCGGCGGATTGGCGATTGGCATGTTGCAACATGACCTAAGCTTCGCGGATGCATCTAGGGCCTATTTGCTATTAACGATTGGCGACGGCCTGGTCGCACAATTACCCGCGCTGATATTATCGTTAGCGACAGCACTCATCGTCTCGAGGGTATCGACTTCAGAATCTGCTCCACAACAAGCCACTAGGCAACTTGGCAATCCAGTTGCATTTGCTATTGCCGGCGGCACACTGACTATTCTTGGCGTCATACCCGGCATGCCCAATGCAGTATTTTTAGTGCTGGGGGTATCGTCTCTCGCCATCGCCTACTTCCTGAAAAAGAATCTTGCAAAAATAGATGAAGCTGAAGAGGCTGCTATTGTTGCTGAAGACCCTTCTTCGCCAAGTGAACTTCTGGAGCTTGATTGGGATGATGCAGGCCAAGTTGATGTTATCAGCATTGAATTAGGTTACGGCCTTATTTCATTGATCGATTCTGAACACAACAGTAGCCTATTACAGAGAGCAAAAGGCATTAGAAAAAAAATGTCCTCTGATCTTGGGTTTCTACTTCCGACCATAAGAATCAGAGACAATCTAGACAATCCTCCCACTGAGTATCGCATTGTCCTAAACGGCACAAGCAGAGGTAAGGGCCTAATAGAAATAGGTCGTGATCTCGCCATCAATCCAGGGAGTGTTTACGAGGAAATTGACGGCATACCAACGAAAGACCCCGCTTTTGGATTAGACGCTGTTTGGATCAAAACAGAAGATAAAGAATACGCACAAGCCTTGGGTTATACCGTGGTTGATGCGGCATCGGTGATTGCAACTCATATGAATTCAATCCTGAGATCGAATGCTGACGAGCTAATGACCTTTGATATCGCGCAGCAGCTTATCGACAGGATTGCTGAAAACTCGCCAAAATTACTTGAGGATTTCATCCCTGATCAATTGAGTCTCAGCACTTTGGTGAAAATACTGCAAAACCTGCTATCAGAGGGGGTTCCCCTTAAAGACATGCGAACGATTCTCGAGACACTTTCCGAGGGTGCAGGGTTTTCGAAAGATGCCGAAAGACTCACCGCGTTAGTTAGAATCAAACTCGGTCGATTGATCATCCATGAAATAAGTGAACCGGACCACCCGCTCGAGGTAATGACACTCGAACCGAGCCTAGAACAGCTATTGAATGACCTAATTTCAAACGCGCAATCTATTGAGGATGTTGCGCTTGAACCTAACCTGTCTCAAAGCTTTTTCAGTTCAATTTCTGAAATTGTTGAGGAGATGGAAAAAGAAGAAAAATACCCGATTTTAGTTGTCTCTCCTACGATTCGTAGCTGGTTAGCCAGACTATTGATGCGGGCCAAACAAGAACTATCGGTGCTTTCATATCGAGAAATCCCTGACGATCAGTCTATAAGGATCGTCCAAACCATTGAATTAAATGATAGAGACCTCTGAGGAAGAAAAGATGGAACTTAAACGTTACGTAGAAGCCGATTCAAAACTCGCTCTTGAGAAAATAAGGAGTATCCATGGGGATAATGCTCTGATTATCTCAACCGAAAAGGTTGGCAACAAAACTGAAGTAATCATCGGAATTGAGGATGAAAATGACGGAAAAGTTGTCGAGCAGGAGACAACAGAGCCCGGGTTTAAAAAACATCTACATGGCTCCCTTGAGACAAAGAGCTCTGCTCCATCCAAAGACCCCTGGAAAGTCCTGAGCAGGATGAACAATGAGATTAAAACTCTTAAAGCTTCTATGGAAAGCATGCAAATCAAGGTCCAACATGAGAACCAAGCTATCTCACTTGATTCGTTAGACGCAAAAGTAAACGAAGCAGGTTTTAACTTGCAAGCAATTGAACTCAATAGCAAGTGGCAGCAGTCCCATATATTTTTAGGCACACCTGGATCAGGAAAGAGTCAGATAATCAAGAAAATTGCGCTCACTAAATTAGAAAATGGTGCGGCAAAACCACTAATTATCAGTGTTTCTATAGAGGGTATGGCATTAGATTATTCCTTGGCTAATTTCTCCGAGCGCAATGACATTCCTTTTATGGCCGTAGGGCTGGATCAACTCGCCCTTATACTGCCGAAAATGGCTGCTATTTTTGATCTTGTTCTCGTGGAGATAGACACGATTAATCATATCAACCAGCCAAATTTCGAAAATTTTGATTGCAATCAGACAAGTCACCTATGTATCGCCGCCGATTCTGATATTGAGTACTTATCCAAGGGATCAAACATAGACTATAATCTATTAAACTCTGTTATCTTAACCCGGCTTGATCTCTGCGAAGACCTGCCAAGTAAACTGTTGGCAATGACAAATCTCGACGTAAAGATCACGGGCACTTCAACAGGTCATAAAATCTAAAAGGCTGAACAATGGCGCATCTTATTGGTATTGCAAGCGGTAAAGGAGGTGTCGGTAAGACCACCATGACCATAAATTTAGCAATAGCCTTACAGAAAAGCGGGCTTGATACCCTTGTGCTCGATGCTGATCTTGGTTTAGCGAACGCCCAACTGATGTTAGGAGTGAAGCCTGCTTACACGATATCAGATTTACTTTCCGGAGATTTAACGCTGGATCAAATTGAGCATAGTTGTTACGGCGGTATCGGACTAATTCCCGGCGCTTCGGGTACAGAGGCACTGACTAATTTATCCGCGCCAACATTATCCGATTTGGTTGATTTACTAAAAGCCTCACCTAAGCAGATCGTTTTGCTGGACACTGCGGCAGGTATTTCACAGCAAAATACGCACTTACTGTCTTCCTGCGATAGCAGGTTGATCATTTTTTTAGATGAACCCTCCTCCATCGCCGACGCTTACGGCGTGTTGAAAATACAACAGTCTAAATCCGGATTAGACTCCACTTTTTTGGTACCTAACAAGGTG
>CBFHOH010000006.1:101722-105024 GCA_965657335.1 Candidatus Azotimanducaceae bacterium | reverse complement strand
TCGCCGACGCTTACGGCGTGTTGAAAATACAACAGTCTAAATCCGGATTAGACTCCACTTTTTTGGTACCTAACAAGGTTGACGATCAAAGCGAGGGTAAACTGCTATTCAATAAAATGAATGGCCTATGCATGAGCTTTCTATCAGAGCCGACTCAATATCTTGGGTCAATTCGCAGAGACCCCAAAGTATTAAACGCCATCAGATCGCGATCTCCGCTTTCTAAACTATACCCGGAAAGCCTAGCATGGCAAGATATCAGGCTTATTGCAGACCAATTGAGCAAGTCTCTAGCGCTAAATTAACTATTTATGAGACGTAATAAACTTGTTAAGCTATTGAAAAACATGGACCCATTCATAGTGGCTACTAGCGATGAAATCCAGCCTGCCATTTAAAGCGACCGAAAGCGGCAACAAACTTTTGCCAGAGCATTACTCTCTCGTCAAAAGAACCGCACTCTACCTGAAAACCAGACTGCCAAATTCCGTCGAGGTCGATGACCTAATTCAGTCTGGCTTAGAAGGTCTGATGCAAGCGCAAAAGTCTTATGACGCAGGCAAAGAGGTCGCTTTTGATCTTTACGCTAAAACTAGGATCAAGGGTGCCATGCTGGACGAGGTAAGGCGCCTTTCGTATGCAACGCGGACAACTGTATCTCTGAAACGTCAGCAAGCATCAACCTTTGAACATTTATCTAACAGTTTGAATAGAAACCCTACCAATAGGGAAATGGCTAGCTACCTAGGCAAGGATATGCACACCTTTGAGAAGGAACGCCTGATCGCGTCGGGCAGTGAGACAATCAGTGTCGAAGCTCAACCTTCCATGCACGCAGAGGAGGAAGATACAACTTCTGACCCGGCCAGCATTTATGACCAATCTGAACTTCTGGTAGAACTTCAGAAACACATCGAAAATCTACCAGAGAGAACAAAACTCATCATTTCGCTCTACTATACAGAGGAAATGAATCTGAAGGAGATAGCCGCCATACTGGATATTTCCGAATCTAGAGTCAGTCAAATCTTGAGTGAAACTGCTGGAAAATTGAAAGACAAATTAACCTTGAATTAAACATATTGTTTTACTGCTGCCAACAAATTGGCCATAAGTTTTAGCTCAGAGGAGTCAATTGTGGGTTTATTCAAAGGATTGCAAGTTTCCAAAGAAAGAAAGAAAGCAAAAGAATTTTACAACGAAATGCCTAAAATGAAGGCTGAGCAAAGAGAACTCAGAAAACTTAAAGCAGTTCTTGGCGCTCGACTTACCGCCTTCATCGATAAGACATTTATCGAGGGTGCCGAGGTTGTTTCTGGCTGGCAAAAGCAAGGGGGCAAAGAACCTATGCCCGCAACGTTCTCTAGCGCATTTAAAGACGTTAAAACGATAGGGGGAACTGTTACCGTCTATCTGCCTCAAAAGTACACAAACATTTATTTTGATCTTGGTTCAAAATATCAGTCAGCATTACTTACCAAAAACCAAGTGCTTGTCATGGCCGATTCAACAGCTGCTGAAGTGAGTAATAGCTTGACCCTGGAGAACCCCATTGTGCCGCTTGCTTTTCTTAGAACGGAAGATGAAGACAGTGAAGAATAAAGCGAAGAAACCAGCAAAGTTTTTTCAACGAACGAGACCCTAGCACTTGTCAAATTACACCTACCATCCCGAAGTAAATAATTTAGCGATCAGCATCATAAATAGCTGTCCCGTCCCCGTTGAATATTCAGACTTTTTTTTTAGAGACGGTATTTATTGCGAATTTAATCCTTCTAACAACGCCTTTGTGTGTTGCTGGTGCTTTGACCAAGAACAAAAATACTTCTGGATCGGCTCAGGTAAAGATTGGACAAAATACGAAAACGTCGAAGTCGAAAATATTGCTCAACATCTCTTAGCAACAATTCCTGCGCTATCAACCTCCGCGGCATCTACTCAGGGTTATGGCATGGTCACGGAAACTTTGTTCAATATAAAAGCCGATCAACATTCCGGCCCAAAACACTAGCAATATCCTCGTCACGTTTTCTAGAGTAACCACATCGATATCTAGCGATTCTTTCAACCGAGCAAGTTCATTTACTGGTGTAGGCAACTCGCGCTTAACACATAGATTGTACCGACTCTGAATACAAAATCCCTTTTCACTTCCGGATGAAAAACTCGCGGCTCACTCACAAAGGGCGTAATTGTAGATTCGGCTGTTACTTCGATGTTCCGTCAGCTAGATAACAGACGGCTCGGAAAAACCCGTCGAAAACGAAAGTTCGTTTTTCGTCAGATTACAACCGAACCTTTAACTGATTTACCAGAGGCCATAAGATCCGGCTAAACTGCGCGCATCAGATCAATCGTCAATAAAACCAGTGGCTTTTCCAGCTACCTGCCAGAACCGTTTTTGAAACACGCATGAGTCATTTGGGTTTCTAAGGGTAAAACAGCCCGCAGCTGTCTTGTGCTTTGTGTGACTTGTTTCACAGTTTGAAATTGCCAATGCGTGTACCATCCTAGAGGGCCAAAATAATGTACTCTCCGGTAAATTTCGTTGAATAAAAAAATTAGACTTGATCAAGCCATCTACTTCTTGTTCATAGGCGCATGCCCACTTGCTGCACTTAGTGCGTTGAGGTTCTTCACTAGTGGATGGCAGAACGTGTTCCTGCTGCACGTTCTTATTGCCGCAGGGCTTGGCGTAATCCACTACACTAAGAGCTCCTACAACGTAAAAGCCGTTTTTCTCATTCTGATGTTCAATTTAATCGCCGTCGGCAACTTGTTCACGTTTCAAATGTGGGGAACCGGCGGCACAAGCTTTATGATTGGAATCTCACTCAGCTGGCTTCTTTTGGATTTGAGATATGCCGTTATCAATACGATCGCGGCGATAGTATTCGGCTTTACTTATTTTTACTGGA
Organism: Candidatus Azotimanducaceae bacterium; assembly: GCA_965657335.1. Taxonomy (GTDB): domain Bacteria; phylum Pseudomonadota; class Gammaproteobacteria; order Pseudomonadales; family Azotimanducaceae; genus UBA4582. Next base: position 102,106 of record CBFHOH010000006.1, on the reverse strand, counting down.
TCGCCGGTCTTCCCTTACAGCTAGATAGGGTTATTTATCCTATCGACGTAGCCGTACAGGTGTTGACTTTACTGGTGATTGTTTTGGTTATCATTCAATTCCTTAACGGAGTTATGTCGGAAAAAGCAGCAACAGATAAGGAACTGGAAGACCAGCTAGACAAAGTGAAGCGTGCGGAGGCAGCAAAAACCTCTTTCTTGGCCAATACAAGTCACGAAATGCGTACACCATTAAATGCAATACTGGGTGCGATTGAACTGCTTGATAGCACGGATTTGACCAAGCAACAAAAAGAATACCTCAGCGTCTCTCAATCCGCCGGCAAATCGCTAAGGCGAGTCATCGATGACGTTCTCGACATGGTGCGCATCGAAGCCGGAGAAA
>CBFHOH010000006.1:0-101623 GCA_965657335.1 Candidatus Azotimanducaceae bacterium | reverse complement strand
GCGGACTTATCTAGAAATGGCTGGTCACAGTGTCGATCTGGCATCTAATGGTATCGAAGCATTAGCACTCGCGGAGCGCTCTTCGTATGATGCAATCTTAATGGATCTTTCCATGCCGGAAATGGATGGATTAGAGGCAACACGGATTTTACGTACCAATGGCGGCGAAAACCAGGACACGCCAATTATTGCCTTGACAGCTCATGTGCTTAAAGAGATTCGGGCCGAGTGCATCGAGGCAGGCATGACTAACTTTCTGGCAAAACCCGTGTCGAAAGAAAACCTTCTGATGGCGCTGGAGCAGTCGATACCTGCAAACTGAGATAAAACCTCTTTGTTACAATACCTGCGAAGCTCATAGAAAAGATATTCGCAATGCGGCACTAAAAGTGCGCATTACCCAAATTCATTTCAACACATCATCGATTCGTGCAAGAAGCTCTTCTTGCTTAAAGGGTTTGTACACAATCGGCACATCAATTTCATCTTGCTCTTCTGCAGAATAGCCGGTCATCATGAGGAATTTTATATTCTTCCGGACACCGCTAATGTTGCGGTATAAATCCCAGCCACTAACCGCTCCCGGCAACATAATATCGCTGATTATTAGCGCAAGCTCCGGTGCTTCAGTCGCAATTTTGATTGCAGACAGACCGTCAGCGGCGGTCAAAACCAGGTATCCTCTCGAATCCAGCATTCTACGCACGAGCGTGAGCAGTCTAGGTGAATCCTCGACCACTAGTATTTTAAGAGGCGCGGCGGCTTCGGCAACTGGTTTATCTTGCGTTTCTATAACAGGTGGCACTTCCGTGTAGACCTGCGGGAAAAACAGTCCTACAGAGGTGCCTTTGCCAAGCTCCGTCTCAATAACAAGATGTCCTGACGACTCCTGAACAAAACGGTCAACCATGCTCAGCCCGAGTCCGTTGCCAACGCCCGGCGGCTTTGACGTGTAAAACGGCTCCCTTATTTTATCAGCAACTTCGCTCGTCATACCGGACCCAGTGTCCTTAATCCATACGCCGACGTATTTCAGATCATCTTGCTCATCATTCGCCTTGCCGAAATCTGAAGTCAATAAGCCAACACCGCTGGAAATAGTAATTTCACCGCCTTTGGGCATCGCATCCCGCGCATTTATAACAAGATTCAGTAAGGCTGTTTCTAATTGGTTTTGATCGATCAATGCAACAGTATCTTCTTTACCCAGGTCGAAGCTCAAGTCGATGTTTGCACCGAGCGCACTGCGCAGCATGCCCGCTAATCCATCAATGCTCTTGTCGAGGTCGGTTATCGCGGGCGTCAGCGTATCGGGGCGAGAGTATGCTAAGAGACGTCTGGTTAGGGCCGCGCCCTGTTGCGATGATTTTATAATTTCTCTCACTTCCTCTCTGTTTTTATCATTAGCACCGCTACTGGATAGCAACAACTCTGCATTGCCCATGACAATGGCAAGGAGATTGTTGAAGTCATGGGCGATCCCTGCTGTCAGTTGACCCAAAGCTTCAGTTTTTTGCGAGCGCACGAGCGCTTTCTCTGTCTCCAATTGCTCTGTAATGTTTCTCGAAACGCCTTCAATACCCAAGATATCCCCGTCAACTGATCTCCAATATTTCAGATTAGTAGAGAGGGTTTGTGGTACCTCCGCTTTGTTATAGAGCTTTGCGACGAAGTTATTTACTGTGCCATTGTTTTCTACGAGGAGTCGCAAGAGCGTGTTTCTGTCTTCGGGGTCAACATAATAATCAGAGATTTTCTTGCCGATCAATTCTTCTGGGTGAAATCCAAGCAAACCGTGAACCGAGGGTGAGAGTTCAACAAACCTGCCTTCTGAATCTGTTCGGTAGACAATATCTACGATGTTATCAAGCACGCCTTGCAGCGCTTGCTGAGATGATTGGAGTGCCGTTGTTTTCTCGGATAGCGTGCTTAGCATCTCAGCCCAATCACTGGTGATTAACCCGATCGCAAAGATGGTTGCGAGAGCAAGCATCGACCAACTAACCAGGCGTAAAATAATATTTGTCGGACTAAGCCAATTATTATCAAGCCCTCCCAAAACACTCTCTGAGTGTGCCCCGTGAAAAACACTTTCTACAGCCACGGTCAATACGACTAAGACGAAAAGAATCGTAATAGCGCTTCTTCGGCTGAGAATCAGTGCTGCAAATACCGAGGCAAAAGGAATATAAACACCAGAGGACGCCGTAATGCCAAAAGTAACGATGCCAGAGAGACCCACTATGCCGATGACGCCTATACAAATAGATGACCGAACGGCTATTGAAAGACTTTCTCGATAATACGTTGCGCCCAAAATCGCGCAGCATGCGCAAATATGAAGGTACCCGACGGGTTCCCAGCCATCCTCATAAAAGCGATAAAACGATATGATCACCAAGGGAACAACCAACAAAGAGAGCCCTTTAAGTATGCTGTTGCAAACCTTAGACCGAATGTCTTTATTCAGTTCAGTATTCAGACCCTTGGCAACTCTTGTTTTGACTGATAGGCGAGTATAACCGAAATCTATAAAAAAACAGAAAATAAAATATGGCGCCAAGAATTCAGCTAAGCAAGGCCTCCAGGGGGAAAATCGCCCTCCCCGTTAAATAACTCAACATCCCCGACGCCATACTATTGGCGGTAAATCTTGCAAGAAAACACTGGCCGCCACGTTTACGGCCGCTTTCTTAACAATGGGCAGAAAGTCATTCGGATCTCTACGAACCGGGTTTAGGTTCTCGACGACAAGATAACTTCGATCATTTTCGCTAGGATTGTCGCAATTGCTACGAACGAATTCAGGTAAATCTTGGAACCCTGTTTTTAACAACATACTCGATGGATTTACTGACTGGTTAGGCGATTCAATTTGCACTGTTCCATCGATACCTTTGTTTGAGGAGGCTGAAATAAGCGTTTCAGTGTCAACAACAAAATTTGTTGCTATTAGATCAATATTGCCCCCATTTCCGGCGTTGGCCTGCGCCACAATTTGACTCTGACGGATCGTAAATATCCTGGGATCAATAAATACGTCACCACCGCCACTTTCAAGAATTTCACCACTGGCTGTTGCCGACACAATACCATTGTCGATAAAAATGGTGTCCTTAGTATCAATAAAAATCGTGCCGCCGCCCGCCAGAGCTGACGTGGTGTTTACTGAACTACCAACAATGTCGAGTCGATCACCTAGCGTAATAGAAATGTTACCTGCATCAGCAGTGCCCGTAGAGGATGACGAAATAATTGAGCTGTTTAATAGCTCAAGCCGCTCGCCATCAATACGAATTCCATCATCTCGTGTTGCTCTAAGCGCACCGCGGGTATCGGATTCAACACGGCTGGCATTGGTAATCAGTATATCGGTAGCGTCTAGAACAATACTGCCGGGTCTTGCGTCAGTGAAGGCAGAAACAGAAATAGCAGAGCCGTTATTGATTTGGATGCTTGTACCTGTATTTGGATTTGCAAGCGTATTTGGATCGTTTACCAATATGCTACCGCCATCGCCGCTGCCCTCAGTTGATCCAAAAATCATGGCATCATCTAATGTTAGATTATCGACCAAAACTTCGAGTGTACCGGCATGTCCTGATCCGGCTAATGCAGAAACATTAATCAATGCTTTATCAGATAGCATAATCACGGGGCTCAAAAGGCGAATCGTACCGCCTTCGCCTGCTCCGAAGGTTTCAGCGGTAATCGATGTACTTATTGTCCTTCCTTCGGGCGAAGTTCGTACGCCTGACAACGATATTTCATCGGCCTCTAGATAAACATCACCCCCATCGCCTACTGAGAACGCATCACTCCGAATGGATGCGCCATTTGACAGCGTGATCACCTCGGCCACTATGTCGACTGTGCCACTGGTGCCTGTTGTGATTGGATTCTGAGGTCTAGTCTGCGAGTTCGTGTTTATAAAAGCGCCATCGAGCGAAACAGTCGGACTGGAGATGGACACTAAACCGCCATCGCCGGACGATAGCGCCTCCGCATTCAAGCTCGCCTCATTGGTTAAGGCAAAATAATTCGAAGTAACGTAAATCGCGCCGCCGTCACCACTGCCGGCGGCCTGCGCTGTAATCGAGGTGCTATTCCCATCCAGTGTGACCGTATCTACGTTGATGTCGATTTCACCGCCATCGCCTAATCCAAGCGAGTCGCTTTTGATACTTGCACTGTCAGCAAGCGCAAGACTTGTGGCATTTATTTCAATAAAACCGCCGTCCTCAGTGCCCGCCGTTTGTGCCGTAATAGCAGTACCCTGACCACTCATGATAAACGTGGTTGCTTCAATTCGTATATCTCCACCCAATCCTTCAGAAAGGGTGTCACTTCGCAGTTCAGCGTCATTAATCAAGGTGATGTCCGTTGCTATAATGCCAAGCGCTCCGGCACTTCCCGTCGCGGGCCCTTTTCCCGGTGTCGCTTGTGAGTTCGTATTAATCACACTGCGATCAACAAGCACTGTCGGGGCTTCGATGCGAATAAGCCCGCCATCGCCGGAGGAAAACGCTTCGGCGTCAAGGCTCGCGTTGTCTGTTAACGAGAAACTATCCGCATTAATAAGTATGGCTCCTCCAACACCTGAACCCCCAGCCTTAGCACTAATACTTGTTCCAGCACCGTCGACACTCACACTGTTAGATCCGTTGATAGAAACAAAACCGCCCTCGCCTGAAAGCAAAGAGTCACTTTTTATGCTCGCGCTATCTGTTAACAAAACATCCACCGCATCAACGTGGATAGATCCGCCGTCTCCAGAGCCTGTTGATTGTGCAGTGATCGAAGTGTTTTGCCCGTTAGCACTTAACAGCTCGGTCTCAATGCTGATATCTCCGCCATGACCTTCAGATAGTGAATCACTTCGGAGTTGTGCACCATTGTCTAGCCTCACTTCTGTTGCGTGAATACTCAGCGAACCTGAGTTACCTGTCGCAGGTGGCTTGTCGGGCGCGGCGAGGGAATTCGTATTTACGGTGGCGTTATCAATCAACACCTTGGTTGCATCTACCAAAATAAGACCACCTTCGCCCGACGAAAAAGCCTCGGCAACCAGGCTAGCTTCATCAGTTAACGAAAAGTCTTTTGTTGTTATGCGGATTTCTCCGCCTATTCCCGAACCACCAGCTTGCGCGCTAATTCGCGTGCCTTTTCCCGTGACGCTGACCGTATTCAGACCGTTAACCGTAATGAAACCACCTTCACCCGATTGCAGAGAATCGCTTTTAATACTGGCATTATCTGTGAGCGCGACATCTAAAGCGTCAACGCTAATAGCACCACCATCGCCGGTGCCCGCAGCCTGAGCTGTAATAGAAGTATCTGTTCCACTGAGGCTGAGATTACCCGTTTCAATAATAATGTCGCCGCCATGACCTACCGACAAAGAATCACTTCTCAGTTCAGCGCCGTTGCCTAGTGCGACATCCGTCGCCTTGATGATCAATGAGCCTGAATTACCGGTCGCTGGTGGCTGCCCCTCAGAAGACTCAGAATTTGTATTAATGGTAGCATTATCAACGAGCAACTCGGCGGCATTAATTGAGATAAGACCACCTTCACCAGAGGAAAAAGCCTCTGCTTGCAAGCTAGCTTGATTGGTCAAAGACACGCTATCCGTATTAATGAGAATTTCACCACCAACGCCGGAACCACCTGCTTGAGCACTTATTCTGGTTAGCGCACCATCAACACTGAGGCTATCGGTACTGTTAATTGCGATAAAGCCACCCGCGCCCGAGCTAAGCGTGTCGCTTTTAATGCTAGCCCCGTCAGACAAATAAACAGCTGTTGCATCAATTTCCAATGCGCCACCATCGCCGCTATCCACCGACTGTGCGGTAATCGACGTATTTCTACCACTAAGCGTAATCGTGGTCGCGTCAATGGTAATGTCTCCGCCATGTCCTTCTGAAAGCGAATCGCTTCTTAATTCTGCGCCGTTAGATAACGTAAGGTCGGTGGTGGTGATGTTCAAAATACCGGCTGTGCCGGTCGCTGGTTCGCCGCTGCGCTGAGGTAAAGAACTTGTATTAATCGTGCCGCCGTCAATTATTACGGTTGTAGCGTCTATATTGACAAGTCCGCCATCACCAGAGCCCAAGGCTTCTGCGTTTAGGCTTGCAGCATCAGACAAAACCAGTGTAGCGGTGCTGATATCAATAACACCACCCAAACCCGTGCCACGCGTGTCAGAGGTTATCGTGGCATCATCTTCGATGATGAGGTTAGTCGTCTCAAAAGAGACGAGATCTCCTTTCGCATTACCTTGGACTGATGCCTGTATACCCGATGAGTCCGAAAACCTTACGTCATTCGCGATCGCTATAAATTCACCAGCCATGCCATCTCCGGTCGCAGAGAGCGCAAACTTTGACGTATCGCTAACAGCTATTGTAAGGGCCGAATTTTTAACCGGTATGATTTTTATCCTGCCTGCGTCACCCTGCCCCATCGACGACACATTGATGTTGGTATTTCCTGATATTGTGAGATTACTTGTGAGAAAATCGATGTCACCACCGACGCCCGCTCCCTCGGATTCCGAAGCTAACAGCACATCATTCAGCGTAATAGATGACAACGCATCGATTTCTATAATCCCACCTTCGCCATTTCCGAACGTGCCGGAAGTAATAGCGACGCCGTCAAGCGAGACGGTGTCGGTACTGAGTAAAACGTCGGCACCGCTTCCGTCACCACGGGTATCACCAAAGATACCGTAGGATGTTGCAGACCCTGTCATGGTGAACGACTTGCCTGTTGCAACGAAGTCCCCTGCCGTACCGGAACCAAGCGCCGTTATGTTAATAATCGTATCCGCCAGATCAATATCACCACCGGTCAAACGAATCAGCCCGCCCACCCCATCACCGCGAACACTCGCATCAATACTGGTGTTCGAGAGATTGAGCAAATCTGCTGTAAACTCGACGTCCCCACCAATGCCAGAACCCTTTGCCTCAGCCTCAATTTGGACACCGTCAACATTAATAGTGGATCCAATGACACGCATTTCTCCACCAACACCGCCACCAAAACTTGCAAGCTCAAACAAGGCATTGTCATCCAGCGTAATGTTGTCGCCTGTTATCTCAACAAAGCCCGCGTTACCCGCGTTTTCAGCTGTTGAAAACGAAGATACATTTATCGCTGTGCCGTTAGTTATCTGAACAGTGTTCGCTTCGATACGGATATCACCTCCGGTGCCTTCCCCGTTGGCTGATGCTTGAATCGACATGTCGTCTAATAAAATATCTTGACCAAGTATCTTCACGAGACCACTGTTGCCACCACCAGCACTGCTCGCACTTATTGAGGAGCCTTGATCAATAGTAATATTGGTTTCACTTTGCAGGACCACAAAATCAGAATTGCCCTGGCCCAATGCATTAATGTTGATCTCCGCACTATCGCTTATGACGATAGAGTCGGCCGAAACTTTGACTATGCCGCCGGCACCGGTGCTGTCCGATTCTGCCAGTATTCGGCTATCATTTTCGATGCGAAAATCACCACTTGCCTTGATATCGATGTCTCCAGCAGATGCACCTAAAAAACGACTGGATGTATTGAGGCTAGAACTGTCTTCTATCGTAATGTTTTTGGTAGTAATCATCAGATCGCCTGCTGCGGTGTTAACACCGGCGTCTAGTTCGATCAGGCTATGATTTTCGATCTGAACAGTTGTGCCCGTCAATGTAATGTCGCCACCATCTCGACCACCGCCTGAAGAAGAAATCAACTTAGCGTTATTCTCGAGCGTAATCGTTTGCGCTTTAAGATCTATACTGCCGCCGCTTGATGTCAGGTTGCCGGACTGGATCACACTGTCGTTGTTACCACCCTCCAGAGTGATTGATGTCGCTATCACATCAACTTTGCTATTTCGGCCGGTTGCCGTGATAACCGATTCGACTGAATAAATATTTCCGCCCTGAAAAAATATTCCGCCTTCAACGGACTCTATTATCGAATCATAGATACCTATTTCACCGAAGGCTGCATCCCCCATCCGAACGTTGATTTCGCTAGCCTGAAGGTCAGCGTCGCGAATAAGAATTGATTCAGAATTTACATGAAAGTTGTCATTGGCACTCCTGTCTTCGCCCGACACAGCCCGACTGCTATCGATTGCAATAACGCCATTACTTCCGTTAAGAAAGCCGAAACTCGATATCTCTGTCGTTGACAATGTCGATGTCTCCGAGAGGTTGGAGTAAAACCTCGCATCGTCTGAAAACTCGAAATAGTCTGCTGTTGAAACAGTAAAAACGCCGTCTACATCGACCACAGCACCATTGGAGAAGATAAAACCAGCAGCGTTAATCAAAAAAAGAGAGGAGCCATCTATGTCCGAAGTAATTCGACCGGCTATTGAGGACTCACCTCCTGTCACCCTTGCAATAATGTTAGCTATTGTTTCTGAACCCGAAAAATTTGCGTGCTCGCCGACACCGATGTTGAACTTATCAAAACTATGAAACAGATTTGACCCCGTTGTCTGCCCATATGTTTCCTGAATGTCGTAAGTGAAACCATTGCCTGGCGACACATCATCAAAAGCCACGCCACCAAGCGATCCGTCAATTGTCACTTCCGCGCTGACTGATACCGACACCAGCAATAGCAACGTACCAATATTTTCCTTCTTAAAATGCATAGTTGTATTTCAGCCTGAAATGAAACCCTTCGTCCTGAAGGTCTTTTTCGGTTGCTTCAAAATCTTTGAACGCGTGCGCATAAAAAACATCAGCAGTTAATCCTTTAACACCTTGATACGAGATGCCGATACCCGCGCTATAAATTATGTCTTTCCCTTGAGCAATCGCTTCTTCATGATTTTTACCGCTACCCCAATCGAAAAAACCAATGAGCTCTATCGCCTGCTCCGTGTCTGGACGGAAGCGCGTTTCCACGGTGGCCAGATAGGCGTTATCTCTAACGATTTGATTTTCTCTGTAACCTCTTACGCTGCTGATGCCACCCAATGAGAATTTCTCGATTGATAACAAAGCAGAAGTTGAACGCTGCGCTAGGAGCTTGGTAGTGACGTAAAATTGATCACTAAATTGGTGCGAAAACTGCGCCTGGGCAAGGTAACTGGTAAAATCTCCGTCCGCCTGATCTCTGTTTTCTGTTGCATCGAAGGCTTTGGTGCCCCTGGAAATCGATAGTCTGGCTGCAATCGCCTGGTTTACTGCAGTTGCACTGTAGAGTAAAGCCAAGCGTACAGGCGACACCTTGCTTTCCCCATTCACTGCACCTTCAGAAAAAGAGAAGGGAAGACCGAGCAAGCTTGTGTCATTTTTTCTGGTTTCAAACGTTAACTGCAAATCGATATTTGATGCCAGTGTTTTACGAATAGGAAAATTGAGGTTAATGCCAAAAGATTCGGTTTCACTTTTCACGTCAATTTCATCAAAAGGTTCTTCGATCACAGCAGAATCACTTAAGGAATAAAACACTGAAATACTATGGTCGTAGCGATTAAATGGAATTTTGAAGCGAGCGTCGTGCGAATCCAGCCCCTCTGTGGCTGAAGTTTTGAGCTTTAATGTCTCACCCCATCCAGTGAGATTTTGAGTTTCAAAGCTGAACGCCGCATTATAAGAGCCTATTGAAGGCGACCGGTCGTTAGCAACATAAAACCCAAGATTAAATTTCGGATGCGTATCCACGGCAAGGGTCAAGTCAGCCTGGCCTGGCACTTTGCCGGGAGTAATATTTGCATCAATTCGTTTTACAAATGGATCCTTCTCAAGCAACTTAAGAGACTGCTGCAGAGAAACCAAGTTGAATGGCTCGGTAATATTTATTCGCCCCTCTACATACCTGGTTCTTAACTCGCTTTCCACTGCAAGATTTGAAATTTCACCTTCTACTAATCTGAAGTCAATTTTGCCGTTGCTTATTTGTTGGTCGGGAATAGTCACTCCCGAGTTAATGTAACCATTGATGGCAAATAGCTGATTAATCGACTCCTTCAATTTTAACAATTCCGAAACCTGAATTTTTCGTTCGAGGTACCTATTGGCAAGATCGCTAATTTCTTCTTTGAGAATTGGCGATTCCAAGCCCAGCTCTTCAATGACCACATATTCCATTTGACTCACTTTTCGTTGCTGCTTTCTGACCCCGTGATGGGATAACGGAGCTGCAGCGGAAGTCAGAACAGCGCGGGCTGGTGGTTCATACACATCTTGACGTTGGTAAATCCATGCTGAGCTATACCCTTGCTCAATTAACCTCTGTCTTTTATTTTCAGCATCTGGGTAGCTGATTGCGGGGCCGATTTCGACCCGATGCAACCTCCGACCGTCTACGTCTGTTGGGAAAACTTCACTGGAAAGAACCTGATTTATATTGGCAGAAAATCTTTTTGCAGCTTGTGCTGAATCAAAACTGCCAACCACAATGTAATATTGTGAATTGTCAGCGAAAACCGATAAGTGCCCCGCCAATAATGCAAACAAGCAAACGGCCTTACTGAAAAATTTGCTCATAACCAGTTGCCTATCATTAGAAAAGGCGCCCAGTCGGTTGGGTGCTGAAATTTCGGTTGTTCAATTAACCTAATTTGTGCGAGCTGCATCGCTCTGGCTTTGGTGATACCTTCTTTTGCTGTGAATTCGTAGAAAGTATCGATAATTTCGACCGTCGCCGCGTCGCTAATCTGCCATAATGTTGCAACAGCACTTCTTGCACCTGCTTTTAAGGCAACGCCTGCCAAACCCAGGGCGGCACGACTGTCGCCAGCCGCTGTTTCACATGCACTTAGCACCAGTAATTCCAGCGGCTCGCCGACATTCTTCCTATTACTGATACTCTCTTCTAGCAAGTCCATTGTTAATTTATCGTCATACGTCAGCAAATAGGACTCGTGGGGATTTGAGTCGAAATGTCCGTGTGTTGCTATATGCACGATGGAGTAATCAGCCGATGTCAGCTGCTCTTTCAGATCGTCCCGTTTGAAATTGGTGTCTTGTAAAACCGAGGCGCCATAAGCGGATTCAAGGTTTCGCAACTCACGGGGCACCCCTGGTAAACCAACGTAGCCTTGAACCGCCTCTGATATGCCACCCGCAAAGAAATTTGATTCCTGAACGTCTAGGGGTTTAGGTAGCGTCAAGCTAATGCCCGGGGTGGTAGCGATAGCAAAACGTTGTACCATAAATTTCTCGCCATCATAGACTGCGGCCATTGGGATAGTTCTGAGAACGCCATCAGGTATAACCAGCAGCGTGTTAATTTTGTTTTCGCTAAATATGTCTTCGACCTGAGCGAAAAGGAGTTCGTAAAGTTCTTCTCCTATTTCTAAATATTCCTCATCGCCCAAATCCTCCTGTAATTGTTCTCTGAACTCATTCACAAGGGCTTCTAGGTCATCAGAATCAATACGAGATACGAACTGGTGAACCTGATCGTTTACGTTAACCAGCACTTCGACTCGGTCTGGCAGGATGACGGGATAAATTACCGCGGTAGCAGCTTCGATCTGATCGAGATTGATGGACTCATCAGGGATCACGCAATCGTTTTGGAAGTAGTCTTGCAGCTCAGCAGATTTTGCTTGTTCCAGAATGTTCTGGACGTTTTTCAGATATGCCTGCTTGTCCATTTTACCTGCAGCTTGAGCGGTCATGAGTAGCAGGTCAGAAAGTTCTGTAAAGAGCGGTTGGACTTTTTGATGAAAGGTAAAAGGAGAACCGTTGATTAATTCTTGGCGCACATTTTCAAGGGTGAGAATGGCATCATTGTAACTCTGTATCGCTTCGGGCACTTTGGCTTGCTTATTATAAATTCTGGCAGCTTGCCATTGCCACAAGTAAGCGCTTTCATAGGCCTGACTCGCGCTGGCAAGAAAGGCAGCGCGTTGCGATAAGGCCAGCGCAGTGGCCAAATCTTCATCGCTATGCGATGACTCGCTGAGGACTTGCCCTTTGTAACCAAGTGCATAAGCCAGTAACAGGCTGTTACCACTTGATTCAGTAATACTGATAGCCTCTTGTAGCAAACGCATTGCGCGGGAACGCCATACCGGTTTTGCTTGAGCGTGAAGGACACTCTGATGGTAAAGAATTGCCAATGAAATGTTTAATTCTGGCGAAGTTGCACTGACATTGATTTCTTCTAGCATCTGCCAGCTAGGCGCTAGCCTCGAACGCGCAACAGATTGGTGCCCGTAGGCCAAGTGATGCCTGAGTTCATTCGCCTGAATGGTCAATTGAAGCTGAATGCTATTAGCGTCAATCGCGAACTTCATCGCTTCGACGAAGGCACTATCTGCTTCTGAGGGCGTATTGAGCGTACTGTGTATTGCACCGATGGTATTTAACGCCTCGGCCCGCACAAAAGGGTCTGACGACAAAGCGGCTACTTTATCCAGCTGCTGCGCGCTTAGGGGATATTCACCAATTTCAAAATAGAGGCGACCCAAGGCGAGAAGACCCTGAACTTGATCTTCAGCTGCCAAGCGCGCCGAGATTTGTTGTGCTTCAAATAAAAACGGTAATGCTCTTTTGCTGTATCCCGCGCGTTGATAACCTGCCGCGGCTAGCATCAAGTCATCAAACTTGTCTTGATTACTTGCTTCTTCGGCGCACATGGCGCTATTCGTGAAAAGCAGTAATGACAGGGTGATAACGCGCAACAAATTAACACGAGTATTGCTGAGGTGAGCACCCTTCATCACCTCGGTGAAACAAAACGCTAACCACATGTACTACATTTCCCTGTCAGCAAGTCTCTCTTTAGGCAGCACTTACATACTACTTACATCTCGAGTAGAAGCTAGCACCTCCACAACAAAAACAAAAGACGATCGCGCGTTATTCCATCACGCGAATGAGAAGCTCATCGGAATGCGTCCGAATGTCCAGTTTTGCATCACTAAACCGTTCCGCCAGCACCGTATTCACCGCGTTGAATTTTTTCCCAAAATCTGAATAGTCGGTGTATCCACAAGCCATGTAATGAGCCATTTCGCCGCCCCAAGCATGGTGGTACAAATTGCAGCCACCGAAACCGACATCGAACATGTCAAAAAGCTTGTCAGCGCGCTGTTGGCGTTCGGCAATGGTTAAAGATGCATCGAAGTCCCAACGCATATAAGCAATGTACTGCGGCGAGACAGTGAGATTACGCTGTTGCACTTCTAATATATTGTCGGAATGATCCGCGAAACTTTGCGGGCCAGTCGCAGCTGCGGCTGACTTCTTCAAAATTGCGTCAAGCTGATCAAAGTCGTTGAAATAACAAAAAGTATAAAATCCGCGCTGCGAGCCAAATTGATGCTGATAAACACCGCAGTTGTTATAACCATAAGCCTCCTGACTTTTCTGATATTCAACCAATTCAGCAGACAGCGCTGCCGGATCTTGGCCCGGGGCAATTTCATATTCCGAATGCAGGACATAAGCGTTACTGTCTGTTTCTTCGTGTCCGTCGGCAGCGCTATAACTCATCCAAAAGATAAGCGGAATGAGCGTTAAAAGTCGATTCAGTGTGGATCGCATGGTTTGGTCTCCTCTGGTTGAGATATAAAACTAAGGTGGCAAGGACTGACCGTCAACGATAGTTCGAATTTGGGATATCTGTGCTGGCTAAACGTGTGACCGTCGTTTAGCTAGTGATCACCGCGAGCAGGTCAAGGCGCGTCATACCAATCTTTTGCGACTGAGTGGAAACCGGCTACAGGCCCCGTTTTGACCAGAATCGAACTATTATTTGCTAGATAACCCTTTAGACCCATAATAATTTTCTCACCCAACCTATCAGAGGAAATTATGAAAGCTACTAAATTAATCATCACACTACTTACATTTATCTTCGCTTCCATGCCTGTCCTTGCACACGATCCAAAAGGAGAATCTTTTGCCCTATCGGGGAAAATCACGTCTATCACGCTGAATGATGAAGGCGGCGTTATCAACGTTTCTGCTGAAGCAGGCAGATATGGCAAAGTATTCCTGACCTACAACGTTTCTCTTAATCCGACCGCACCAAATCAGGGATCTTTTCAAGGCACAGGCGTCGGTTTTAACGATCAAGGCGTAAGGGAAGTCGGTGCTCGACAAGGGGTTTTCAGGAGAGACGGAACAGTACTGAAATTTTATTCGCTGGATGACGTATCTGACGGCGAGCTCAACTATTGCGAAACGTTAATTGATCTGAGGAAAGAAACAGTCGAAATGACATTCTACCCTTTATAGCGTTTTACCTTTGTCTCCAGTCACCATCAGGTTACTGGAGATTATTCACGCGTCATTTTTCACATGCCGTCAAATGGCTATTGATATAGCGGACTGTTTTAGCTGCGAGCATATTACAGTTCGCGTTGGCTGGGTTCTCTTGTGGAGGCCAATCGCAAGTTTGCAAAACGGCACTAGGAGGCTCGCTGTCACATACAGTTTGCCAGTTATGTAGGTCATACACGCGCATTTGGTCAGCGTGTTCGGGCGGCCATATGCTCAAACGCAACAATTAAAGCCATGAACTAAAACCTATGGCCTTGATTTAAGATATGACACCAAGGCGTCGTTGCGCTGGCATTTATGCGCCTTCAAATACACTAAAACACAGGGCAGTCATCATGAGTAACAACGGTATCCATACGTATCTAAACACTGACAACAAAGTTGGTCTTGACAAGTTTTTAGTGATACAACTTAAGTTCGACGGTTGGTTAGCCTCGAAACTAGGCATCACCGCACTTGCGCCGATCGGTTTTCTATTTGGCGTTTTTGTCTGCTACTCTTTTCTCGCGACGTAGCCTCTCACTCAACCAGAGAGACAAAGTTTGCGCAGCAGTGTCGTTTGCAAGACACTGATTCGGCGCGCGTGCGACAAGACGATCGTCGGCAGTGGCCAAAGATTGTCGCGCACGCATGTGAGCCCTGCAGCTATTATTTAATCAGCGCCGACATGTGGCGGGCTTGTAAACTTGCTTACCACCAACGTTCCTATAATATCGCCTTCGACATTTACAGCTGTCCGCACAGTGTCCAGAGGACGCTCAATTACTAACAAGATTGCAATAGCTTCAAGCGGAATCCCGACCGCGATTAAGACCATTTGCATACCAGACATTGAGGCAGTTGGCATTCCTGGCGCACCAATCGATGCGACCATAGACATCAAAAAAATAGTAAACAGTGCTAGCGTGCTCAACTCAATACCGTACAAGTAAGCAAGAAAAATCGCAGCGACAGCCTCGAATAATGCGGTGCCATCCATATTCATTGTTGCCCCTAGTGGCAGAACGAAACTCGATACAGAACGATCAACGCCAAGTTCCTCTTCACAGGTTTTCATCGAGATGGGCAAAGTTGCTGCACTGGACGAAGTACTAAACGCAACAATTAGGGGCCGAATAATTTGTCGCAACAGCGTTACCGGCGTTCTACCGGTCGTGAACCAAGCAATTAAGGGAAGAACGACCAAGCCATGAATCAGCGTGATTGTTGTCACAAGCACGGCAAACTGAAAGACTTGGGTCAGAAAATTTTCGGAATGCCCTTCGCCAGAGGACAAGCGAAGCGTAAAGTCGAACAGAATAGCGAAGATACCAATTGGGAGAAATTTGATAATCCAGCCTAGAATTTTGAAAATCACCTGATTGATGTGAGTCACGACCGAAAATAAAGGACTGTTCGCGGGTAGTGCGATCACCATGGCTACGCCAATAAAAAACGCATTCGCAACAATGCCCAGTATATTGAGCTCAACGAGTGCGCGCACGGGATTCGTTAGCGCAAGACCCAATATCTGTTGCAAGACCAAAATGATCGAATCACTCCCTGGGTCGATCATCCGCGAAGCAGGAATTGCACTGACGATCTCAACACTCGGTGGATAGGCTGTCCATGGATGGAAAAAAAATACGGCTATGAGCGCAAGCCCTATCGCAAGCATCGTTGTGCCGAGATAGTAAAATACGGTAACCGCCCCGAGTGTCTTAAGGCGAACAATATCGCCAATACTGATTATGCCGCCGATCAAGGAAAAAAAGATCATCGGCGCTATCAACATTTTAAGGGCAGATAAAAATGAGGTTTTGATCAGATCGATCGATTCGGCAAGCAGGCTATCAGCAGCAACAGGTGTGGAGATAGCACTTGCGATTGCGATGCCCAACAGCGCGGCACACAAGACTTGGAAGGTAAGGTTTTTGAATATCAACTTCTTTACGCCTTCGAGAAAAATTTAATGATAACAAAGAAAACAGCCTAACTTAGCAACAAAATAGCGCACTAAACGCCGCTATCGAAAGTAACTTCTGTCACCGTTCTCAGCTAAATTTAGTTATACTGTTGTTGCTGTCGCAGATGATGAGAATAGCACAATCGCCAATCCTGAATTTTGCGCAGCTACCGGGAAAAACAATCAGCACCTGTATTTTTATTAGCATCCCGGCTGGTATCCAGATCGCTCGCTATCTCTTCGTGCGTCGCGAAAAGACAAGTTATCTGGGCATAACAACATATTTTGACTACAAATAGGATAGAACCTGTCGAAGGGATTTACTTGTGAAACAACGTACTGCGGGTCTCATCTTGGTAGCAATGCTTACGGCATGCGGCGGCGGCGGAAGTTCGTCGACTCCTGTTGCACAGCGCATCGCACCAACAACACCAACAACAACGCCAACAACGCCAACGCCTCAGGTCGGGTTTAATACAGGTGTCTTTGAGCCCTACCAGAATCTCGAACAAATGTGCGAGAGCCCGCGCAGCGGCGTCGACTCGCGCGGCCGGGCATTTCGGGACGTACAGGGGTCTACCGCCGACGAAAACAACTGGATCCGGTCTTGGAGTAACGAATTGTACCTCTGGTACGACGAAATCGCTGACGTGAATCCCAACGGTCTCTCAACAACAGACTATTTCGAGGAAATGAAAACCTTCGAAACAACCCCCACGGGTGCGCCCAAGGACAGGTTTCACTTTACAGTGCCGACCGAAGAATGGATCCAACAATCACAGTCAGGTATCAGTGGCGGCTACGGGGCTACCTTTGCTTTCATATCCAGCTCACCACCCAGACAAATAGTCGTTGCATACACAGAACCAGACACACCCGCCACTGACCCTGCGATTAACCTTCGACGTGGCGCATCTATTTTGGAAGTTGATGGCGTGGACCTCGTCAATGGCAGCGATGTCGCAACGCTGAATGACGGATTGTTTCCTGGCGACAATGAGACCCATGATTTTGTTATCGAAGAAATCGATGGTACGGTCAGGACAATCACCATGACCTCTGCGCAGATCGCTTCAACGCCAGTGCAAAATATTTCAGTATTGGAAACAGATACCGGTCGCGTCGGCTATCTAACTTTCAACGATCATATCGCTACAGCCGAAGCACAGCTGGTTGCTGCTGTACAACAACTGCAGTCTGACAACATTACCGACCTTGTGCTTGACCTGCGCTACAATGGTGGCGGCTTTCTCGATATTGCGAATGAGCTTAGCTTTATGGTTGCAGGTCCCGATCAGGCGGTAGGACGTGTCTTTGAACTCATGCAGTTCAACGACCAGCATCCCAACTTCGACCCCGTGACCGGCAACCCACTAAACCCGATTAATTTTCACTCAACCGGCCAGGGCTTCACAGTTAATTCGGGTACCCAGCTGCCTTCACTTGGCTTGTCACGCGTTTTCGTACTGACGGGCTCAGGCACGTGCAGTGCCAGTGAGTCTATCATCAACAGCCTTCGCGGAATCGATATCGAGGTCGTTCAAATTGGGGACACCACCTGCGGCAAGCCCTATGGCTTTTATCCATTTGATAACTGCGGCACGACGTACTTTTCAATTCAGTTCAGAGGCGTTAACGATAAAAACTTTGGTGACTACGCCGCTGGCTTCTCGCCTGAAAACAACCCCAATGCCGACGGCGTCCCCGTCACCGGTTGTTTTGTTTCTGATGATTTCACTCGCGCTTTGGGTGACCCTCAAGAGGAACGCCTCAAAGCGGCGCTGCAGTTTCGAGCCGACGGTACCTGCCCGACAACAGCCAGCAATGCGCGCAGCAGGTCGATGAGCGCGGGCGATCAGCGCTTAAACGCTGCAGAGGGAAAAGTGGCAAAACCAGCGTGGTTAATGAACAGAATGCTAAGATCAACTTCAGCGGCTGAAAGCTTTTAGAGCATTAAAAACCTAGCTCCGGTTACCACAAGGGATATCAGATGATGTTGGCCTAATTTGTTGAGGCGATCAGCAATTCCAATGAATCGCTGCTCTCTGAGGACGTTGGGTCAACACGCCACCCTTCTGAATCCCGTCATCAGAAATCGCGCATTGTCCTTTCAACTATGCGCCTTTTGGCTTCGAATCTTAGCCTTGTTAAGTTACGTGTATTTAACTGATAGTTGACGATTCTTCATTTTATGCGTTTTATATTTTGCGGAAGAGCCACCCCGTGACAACGCCGAGCAACCCTGTAAAAGATCCACACAAGACAGCGACACCAAACAGATAAGAACACGACTCATTTTATTTGGCGCTGTTTTACAAGGATACACCTGTAGACTAAGCTGGGGCTCTGGCTTGGAGCACACGATGACCGAAAACATTCCCCCTTCCTCACCTAAACGACTGCCTTGGGATGTCATCGTGCACAGCACGGCAGGTGTTTTATGTCTTATCATCGGCGGCTTCATGGTGTTAGAAACATATACTTGGGCGGTTAATGTTTTTTCAGCGCTGATGTTTTTGACTTTCGTCAGCGCCGTCGCTATCAGCGCAACTACCGGCAGCTGGGTCCGAGGCCATTATCTCGCTATGACACCGGTCGTTGGCATTGGACTTGGGTATATTGGTTTTGATTGGGGGTTCACACTCGCTTACGGCCTTCTGTGGCTTGCTTTTATCCATTTCGTGTCTCGAAGCTTTTTCCAAAGTTGACGCAGATTTGAGGGATGTTTCATTCCCCTTTCGCGTTCTTGATTGCGCTACTCCGACAGGCATAGTCGCCAAAATCGAACTATCCTCGACGCTTCAGCTATCGCTAGTTAACGTTTACGGTCACTCGTGAATACAGGATAGATCTCATGCTAAGATTATTTATTATTACTCTGATATTACTGCCTTTGACGGCGCTTTCTGACCATCATGTTACTTCAAAGAATATGGTGGTGGAAATTTATGAATGTTCGATCAACGAAGGCAGCACACTACAAGACGTTGTTGCATACGCTCGTTCGGATTTTAACGATTGGGCGAAGGCCGAGAACATCAACGGAAACACCTTCATCTGGGAACCTGTTGCAGTCACGCCGCCTTATCACGAGGCGGAACTTAGATGGATCAACTACTTCCCTACCTGGGCTGACTACCATAAAGCGAATAGAGCATGGACAAAACCTGAGAATGCGAAAAACCCTGCCGCAATCGCCGCAATGACGAACTGCAAAAAACCTGTATTTTCAAACGCGATGCCAGTAACGCCGATGCCGAGTGATACGATGCAAAAGACGTTAATTGTTGGCCTCTGCCAGCTGAATGATGGCGCAAACATGCGCGACGCAATGGGCTTCCTGTCTAACGAACGTATGCAATCGATGAACAAGGCACTGGGAGTTAACAACGGCATGGCGCTTTGGACCCCTGGATTTGGCCTCAATCCTGATTTCGATTTCTTGCAAGTCATCGCTGGCAAGGATGCGGATATGATGGGCCTTTTCGATGCGGTAAGAACCGGTGCCGCCCAAAAAGCACAACTAGCATTTAGCGACCAGCCAGCTCCAATGTCCTGCCATTGGGATCTATCTACGTCGCATACTATCCGTAATTAAACCTGCAATTCTAAAATCGGCGGTCGGCAACCACACATGGGAGTCGCCGCCACTTATCAGCGCCACAGTTTTCGGCGCAGCAATAGGCCGCGCCTCATTTAGCTTGTACTTCCTCAAGTAGATAAACCAGAGACGTCTGCCTCAACTGGGATCCCTGAAACCAAACGGTGCCTAGCACCGCATTACAATATAACTTGTTGATCTAACCAAAATCGAACAATCCATGACCGCCTTTTATCCAAATGCTAAGGTCTTACTAAACTTAGGAGGCACACAATGAAATTAAAATTTATCACCGTAGTTTTTGTTTTCACCAGCATGCTGTTTACCGGCAACGTTTTAGCAGACAACCTCAGTGATGTCATGAAGGTCATTCAGCAGTATGGTGATTTGGAAAACGATCTTGCCGCTCAAGCAAAACTCATGCATTCCGATCGCGTTTATATTTCTGCCGGGGTTAGACAAACCGATGAAGCTAAGAATATGACCAATCAGATCACAGGTCGTCAGGCTAGCGAAGCGCTCAATGGCGGCAAGACAAAATTTGTCACCATGATTGAAGATCCCGTGGTTTCAATTCATGGCAAAACAGCGGTTGCCAGCTTTGTGCGCTGGTGGCAAGTGTATCCCCATCAAAAAGCATCTAACGTAAGCTCACCTACCTGGGTCACACTGGTCTTGGTAAAAGAAAAATCAAAATGGATGATCACACATACGCATATCTCTAGCACAGCCGGGAACTAAAATAATTGGCGCGGCGCTGATCTTCTCGATCGCGCCAATTTACCCAGCGCATTGATCGAACCCGACGCGGTCGAGCAGTTAAGCCCCTGCTTTGCTGCAGCTCTATTGTTTTGACGATTGGCCAAACGACACGCGCTTGAGCCCGTGAACTTTGAAATTGAAATCATCGCCAGAATCAACCAGCTACAGACTGCCGGATTACCGAAAAGTAAACTTTCTCAAAACTTGAAATGCTGGGTAAAACACGCATTAAGACACTTTGGACATCAACCGTTTGCTGATTTGCGCTACTACCCCCTTTGCAAATCTCGATACTCGCCTCATTTCACAAAAGACAGCCTGTTAACCAAAGTCGAACTAACATGGTCCGCAGTCGACACAGAGATTACTCTAGCCGATCAGGGCTTGCGTAGGCAGGCCAGATAAAATCTACTTTGGAGAGCAAGATGAAACATTTATTTCGATTGCCAACACTCTTAGTTAGTATCGGAGTGTTCGGGTTAACAGGTTGCGGCGATTCTCAGAACTCATCAATGGAGGCAGCACCGCAAACGGAGAACAACGCATCTCAAACGTCGGCGGAGGCTGATACTCGCATAGCACCGCGAGCCTACGTCGAGTATTTACAATGTCAGTTTGGCGCAAACTATAGTCCAGAGAACTTTCAACCCTATCTTGCTGACTGGAATGCTGAGCTTGACGCCATGACAGATCATGGTGTCAGCGCGTATGGTTATCTTGCCAATGAATGGAAATCCGAAGTGTTTGATGGGATTTGGGTTCTCAGGTGGGACAACAAACAAAGTCGTGATGCAGGCTGGCAGGAGTACGCGGCATCAGGTGCCGCTGCGCGTTTACGCGAAAATCATCCGGACATCATTGAGTGTGCGCCTGATCAGGACCTCGATCTTTTTGCTTTCAGCACATATTCTCAGAAAACACCTACTCAGGCCTGGACGCAGGACAACTCACCTTACGCAGCGACAATGCAGTTTTGTAGCATGATTGACGACAGACCAGTTACGGATCTCAGAGACCACGTCACAAATGAATTCTTGCCCTATCTAACAACCACAGAAGCGCGCGTTACCAACAACACCTATTGGTATCAAGTCGCTTTCATGGATGAGGAAACTAGCACTGGTGATCCATCAACATCCTCGGGTCCTTTCGATTTCGTCTGGATGAACTTTTGGGAAACCCTTGAAGATCAGGCAGAGGGCAATGCCGACTGGGCTGAGCATGGCGTGGCGATGCAAGCAAAGTTCGATAGTATTATGACATGCGGCGCCGAACTTCCTTATCGCGGTCATTATTTCCGCACTGCAGCTAACTAATCGCCAACGGTAAACTTGAACGTCGCCGTCGGGTAATGCCGGCGGCATTGCAGCATAAACGCCGTCCTGCTTGTTCGAATCTCACAAGGAAAAATCGCTTAAGCGCCAACGCTACCGTCCAAAATCATCCGCGTCAGCGCTCAAATAATGGCATTTTTTTGATGCAAGTTTGCGGTTTATCCGAAAAGCACCCAGTGCCGAAACCGATCTAGTCGACCAAGTCTTGCAGCAGAAACATCAAGTTGTACTGACTGAAACTGGTGACCGGCGAGTCAGCTTCGTTGCAAGTATTTCTGCCAGCGCAGGTGCTGGGGAAATTGGTAAGGCTTAACGTATAGCCTGCGTTCGCGGAGTGATCGTAATGCGTGAAGACGACCAAAACGACGTCTTGCTCGGCCCAGACATAGATCTTCTGACCATCGAGTCCAAGCGCGGCAGACACTTGTATCGGCACGGAAGCACCAAAATACGCTTCATTCATCAGCCACCACTGAAAGCCGTAAAACAGGCTTTGTTCGGAGGTACTGGCTGTTACGTAGGATTCTGAGATGACCTGCGTTCCATCCCATTCACCACCTCGAGCGTACAGCAGCCCAAAGCGCGCCATGTCCTCAGGACGCAGGTCAAGCCCAAAGTAAGTCACTGGATTACCCACCGAGTCGCGCCACATACCAATCTGCTCAACGTCTACGCCAATAGGAATGAGCACTTTTTGTCTCAGGTAACTATGCGCGTCCAGCCCGGTGGATCTTAGAAGCAACGGTTCAAAAAGCTGGGATGTCGGGTTCGAGTAAACAAAAGTCCCACCCTCTGGTCGCGTTTTTGTCAAGCTCAAAGCGAATGCAGTCTGATCAGCAGAGAGAAATATGTTAGAGCTGGCAGGGAGGCCGCTACGCATCTCCAGTAAATCGCGAACAGTAATGTCGGATTTGTTTGTGCCTTCCCATTCAGTAAAGAAATCACTTGCAGGTTGATCTAGGCTGCTTATCCATCCTTCGTCAATAGCAATACCAACAGCGGCACTATAGTAACTTTTGGCTACTGACCAACTCGTACCCAGTGTGCTCGCATCAATCCCGTCGGCATAACGTTCGCCCACAATATACCCATCCTTTACCAGCATGGCTGACTGAACTGCGGCGTCACTGAATACATGATCGAGCACCGCATCAACGGCACTCGCATTCGTGCCAGCTGCTGCGGCAGACACTCTTGCCAGACTCCAATTTGGACCAGAGGTTTCATCGGCTGATGGCGCGGGGGCGCTAGCAGAGGGAGTTGGGGTTGGCGCCGGGGTGTCACCCACGGGACTCGCACCACCACCAGCACCACCGCCACAGGCTGCAAGAAAACTAAAGAGCGCGAGGAGCATCGCGCGCATTGCCTTTTCACGAGTCATACAATCCTCCGCCTTTTAAAAAACCAATAGTCTAAACAGCGATATTTCCGATGCTCGTGCCCTGAAATCCCAAAAATCGCCGCTTGAACCAGAGGTATTTAGCCTTATTTAACGTTACGGACTGGTGATGTCTGTCGCACCGCTCCAAATCTTAGCAAGGTTTACTCCAGACCAGAAACATAAAAAGAACCCCAAGCTTTAGCGCACTAACGTCGTAACTCAGAGGTCCAGATCAAGCCCGGTAGGGCTCGCCGCGAGAATAACACTCTGCGCTAACGCGTTGAAACCAAGTCTATGCCAATCGCTGCTGGGATGTTATTTACAGATCAGTTTTCAGCTCTATCAAACAAGAGCAGAGGGTCCCAATTTCCGCTAAAGGACTGCGTATTCGACCAGACTTGGTGGTTTGGTTGCGGGTCGAGCTTCGTCGTTTTCGTCGCAAAGACAGAACCATCGGTATCAAACCTAAAAGCGCGGACCAGTCGCAAATCGAAATCTATCAGAGTGAAGCCCGGCCACATATCGCCTTTGATCGTGCCGGCATTAAGTAACGTCAGATTGTGAAAGTGAATCATCGTTTTGAAATGAACGTGACCATTGATCAAAAACCGATGTTCTCCTTCATCGATAATTTTGTCGAGCTCATGGCTACGCTCAACCGGCATCCGTTCAGTGCCCGGCCAGACTTTTCTGAGATCGTTTTCCCCGACACCATGGCAAAGTAATAGAGAGCCGGCAATCGTGTTAAGCCTGATTTGAGTGGGTAGGTTTTCAAGGAAAGTGACCGAAGCCTCGCTTATCGTCTCACGATGATGTGCATTCGGCACATGACGCACTTTGTTTTCCAGCAACCAGCGATCGTGGTTTCCTTTGACAGTTTTAACATTGTGGTCTTTTAAAAGCCGGATGCTGGTGTCTACGCAACCCCGCCCATCGGCGATATCTCCGGTGCAAATAATGTCGCAGGTGCCCTCGTTAGAAAGGAAATCGAGTGCTTGCCTGAGTCGAACATCTTCCGAATGCAAGTCTCCAATAACACCGAGTTGTCTGATAGCTGACATTGACATTTACCGTAATGAACCCAAGAGTTTTACGACAATATCCGATTTACAGATCGATTTAGCCTGTCCTTGGGGAGGCAACCAAGATCACTATGGAGCATGGTTCTCGGCGGAGTTGATGAAAGGTTCACCAGCCGACCGAACACCTAGAATACCAGTACGCCGATATGTACTGCGATCGGCAATACTTGCAGAAGCTAATCAAACCAACTGCGCGCCTCCATCGAATCAGCGATCCTCAAAACGATCAAAAAAGGAAAGCACCGATTCGTTTATGAGCGCTCTAAGTTCAGGGCGCGAGAGCTCCCCGGAAAGCCCAAACTTCTTCGTCAAATCCGAAAACTGTGGTGCATCAGAGTAATCGAAGTGCTTGGTGCCCGCGACTAGCTGCTGCTCTGCTTGCGATGATGCGGATAAAAATGCATCAAGTTTGTTGTAATTGATGGGATCTGACCACGCCGCTTGTCCCAAATATTGAAAGGGCTTTTCTGTCCCTGCCTCAATAATCTCAGGTGGCACTGGCACCATCCAACCATCCAAAGCCAATGCCTTAGCGACCCTCTGGTCTTTCACTAACAGCATTAATGCTGTGGCACCACCGAAAGAATGTCCAAATGCACCAACACCGTCGCTTTGAAATTGTGCCCAGATGCTACCTGGTTGTTCGCTTCGGCGTTCAATCTCGTTCAAAACAAAAACGAGGTCGGCTACTCTGGTATTCAACTGCGGTGAACGAAATGCCCAAAAATCATCACCGGTGCGGTTCTCGTCGTCTGATGCCCGATAGTCTGCAGTTGATCCGTCCGAAAAGATCGTTAGAAAGGCGTCATAGGCATGGTCTACGCTTACGACAGCAATGCCGTGACTCGCGAGCTCTTCAGCTTGTATGGTGTTCTGGTTTTTCATGCCACCCAGACCATGGGAAAACAAGACCAAAGGCATTTTCTTGGACTGACTCAGCAATGGGGCATCGAGAAAGGCGTTGGTTTTGACCCGCTGCATGTGTCGCAGCATAAAGCGGGGTAAACCTGACTGATACGCCAGCATATCGAGCCTTTGTTCCGGGTGATCCAAGTAAGGTATCGAAACCTCACCAGTCGCGAAATCCGTTGGATACCAGATTTGTCCGACTAGGCGGCGTTGATCGTCTGGGTTTTCGGTAAATGATTCTTCTCGCGTCGTATCGACCCACTCAAAAAAACGGGTACCGACGTTGTGCGGTCCACTGGGCGCCGGCAAATCATCCAATGGGAACACCTTAGACACCAAGGTTGAACAGCCCGATGTAATAAGCCCCAACATTAACGCTACAATTGAACCGTACCTCATGTTTTTTCCTGTCTGTCTCTATTATTAAAGTGCCGATTTAGTGCAACCCACTACGCCAACTGCACGAACCACAAGAACAAATAACACTACGATAAGGATACTGTGTTAGATCAGGATTTGCTTTAGGTTTGGTATTTACGCGCGATAGCGGCAAAAACCGGAAGATCAACGACAAGCGCTTTCAAGCTCACTCTTCAATAAATGTGGTCTATACTGCTTCTTGACAACCCCGAGAGCACGAGGAATTCAACATGAAAAACATACTGATGTATTTCGGTTTATTCGTTCTGGTAGTACCCACCACCTCCGCGGAATCAGTATACGTCGAAGATCCTCACATTACCCTGTTATCAACCATGGTGGCCAACTTTTCAGGTCATGGTGAATGGGGTTTTAGCGCATTAATTGAAACCGAAGACGGCACAGTGTTATTTGATACGGGATTTAGGCAATCAACGGTGTGGAGTAATAGCAAATCGCTAAAGATTGACTTGAGCATGGTGAAAAATGTCGTCCTGACCCACTATCATACCGACCACACCGGCGGGCTCTTACATATGAGAAAACAGCTTATGAAAGACCACCCTCAAGCGCTAACACGGGTCTATGTT
Organism: Candidatus Azotimanducaceae bacterium; assembly: GCA_965657335.1. Lineage (GTDB taxonomy): Bacteria > Pseudomonadota > Gammaproteobacteria > Pseudomonadales > Azotimanducaceae > UBA4582. The sequence goes on along the minus strand of CBFHOH010000006.1, from coordinate 75,326 downwards.
GGGGAGGGTTTTTTTATACAGCGTTTTTCTAGAGATGGGGAACTCGTCTACTCGTTAGACGCATCACTCAACCCAGATCACTTTACAACACCCCAAGAATTTCGACGAGCAGCAGAGGCGCTAGGGATTCAGTTTGTTGTGGTAGAACAAGCGAGAGAAATACTGCCTGGCGTGCATTTAACAGGCCCTGTCAAACGGCTATACGACGAACGCAATGTCAGTCCCGGGCGTTTTCTCGACTCAGCTGCGAGTCGAATTGACAACATCCCGGAATCTCAGGTGCTGGGTTTGCTAACAGACAAAGGTTGGCTACTTGTGTCAGGTTGCGGGCATGCAGGCATTATCAATGCTACCGCCGCGCTCAGAGATATTAGGAGGGTGCCTGTTATTATGGGGGTCGGCGGGTTCCATTTGTTTCAAGCATCACACGAGGTGCTTGATTGGACCGCTAAAAACTTAAAAGAAGTTGGCATGGGGAGCCTCGTTGGAGCGCACTGCACTGGCACAGCGGCGACATATCATCTGAAAGAATCTCTTGGTCTACCCCCATCGAAAGTTTCCATTGGAGCAGTGGGCACTCAGATCGACTCGTCTCTGAATATCATCAGAGCATCTGTAGAATAGCAAATTAGGCAATTACAAATGAGCGCTAGACAACTTCAATAAACGGCCTTTGTGCCAACGGGATTTGTGCGGTTAGCAGCTAACGGTTGGAGGAGCCCGAGTCCCCTTTCTATAACGGGCGCCACTCTCTCTTAAGCATAGGAATAAGTCTTTGCAAATTCAACAACCTAAGTAAACCGGGCAAATTTTCGGCTTTTGAGCTCTGAACATGTGGCACGATTCGGGGTTGTATGCTTATCCTGTCAAGCCTTTCAAGCCAGATTTCTTTGACTTTCGTGTCCTTCGGGGGAATGTGCAAAACTGTCAAGTTAGATAAGAGCAAGCCGGCATCCCTGCCTGGATATTGAAGCTTGCGAAAAACTTCCTCATTAAACTGCGCAACTCTCGCGCCGTCTGTGTCATGAAGCGTCATTGAGTCGACATCACTGAGATCCCAAATCACAAGATTCAAAGAATATAACTCATCAAGCGAACGTGCGTCGATGAACTTGAGCATTGTGCGATCGGCTTCGCTCCCAACATACTCACCAAAAAACCTAAAAATGGCAACGCCTTCGTCAGGCAGTATGATATATTCTCTCATTATTTGGAAACTCTGAACTGCAGTTAAACCACCAACAATTTTCACACCGACACCCAAACAACAACGCCAGGTCCCGCTTACTTTTCTGTTTTTTCTTTCCTAGCCTTAGGATTTTAAACGAAACTAACAGAAAAATTTAGCAATTTTTTTAAAAATTATTATATTAATAACGCTGCTTTTTGTCGTAAGTGGCTTCGGACTTTGCATTAGGCAGGACAGAGAGACACCGCAGAAGGACTTTTTGAAATGACAACTAACGGGGAATAACAGACGCGGCCAAATCTGCCGAAAAAGTAAACATAAGCCCGCTCACGGGCCCAATGGCCGACGTCTGCGTTTTCTTAAAGCTTACTCATCGATTCATAATTTTTTCGGCATCCAAATGCTCATCAATTGAATACTGATCGCGCAGAGAAGCAAAATGCCCTGTGCTGGGTTGGGCATCAGCGACATGGGCGCACGCGGGTCCGATGCAGCTAAAAGCATTTCACCATTGGGACTGAGACCTTGGTTACTGCTTTTTAAGTCTAAAAATGCGCCCGCAATTCCGTTTATGTGCCACTCAGTCATCGCGAACCAAACCAGCGCAAAATACGCTACGCATAAACAAAAACCGGTTGCCGCGACCCTCATCACCATGCCGGCCTCTGCATTAGCGTAGAGGTTACCAGACAGCCGAAAAGCCACCCATATAAAAAAAATAACGCCCATCGTCCACATACCTGCAGCGCCAAGACCCGTCCAGAAAAGCTGCCAAATTTCAAGCTCAGTAAATTGAAGTTCCATGTTTTTCTCCGTTTCATTCGTATTTCAGGCTGATAGCCAACTGCTTTCGAGGATCAGCATTGCGCGAGGGCAATAAACGATCCTGTTACTCACATTTGATTTCAGCATCGTTCGCCGCATGGCGAGGGATCATTAAGATCTGCTTAAGGGGCGTAGTAAACAATGATTCGATATTGGTTGGATCATTGGATGCACCCAGCCGACAGCAGACTGAACGCCAACCCTCAAGGCGCAAATTGCAAGGTAAAATATTTTAAATGCGACAATGAAGCCTGAGATTTGCCGCCCTGAAAGCGCAGCAAATCGTCAGGCCGCTGTATGGCTATAAAAAGCAAAAACATGCCGCGACGTCTCAAATCACCTCAGATGAACACAATCAATAAAAGATTTACGCTAGGTGACACCCAACTTCGATCTGTTCATTGATTTGCGGACTGATGAAGACGCCCCAGCAGGCCAACCTCATCATTGATATCAGCATTTGGATGATTGTGGCGCGGGTACATCTTCGTCGCTTGCAGGAGAGTCGTGTTGACCACCGTCCGCAAACTACCCGCCGTCTTATTAAACTTTGCCACCGCTGCGTGCTCCGCCATTTGCCCATTAATATGATCCATTTCGACCACAGATCTCGCGCCAAACCACGCCCAATGGGTAAACTTATCTCGCCCATAAATGACGGCACCCAGCCCATAAGAGCGAAGATCTGTGTTCTTACTCAGCGCTCGAGTCATCTTTGTAAAGGCGGCGGCATATGCTGCTCGGTTTTGAGGCTCGACGACAATATCATATTTCGTGAAAACGGCATCCTGACCCCAGTCATTTTCATCGATGGGCGCGCTACCGATATATTGACTAACAGGCATGACACCCGCTGCTGTCATTTCACCCAAAAATTCGATCGCAGAGGGGCAAGTGCGGAGAATCTCTGCAGCTTGCTGCTGGTCAATGGCATTTTGGAAAGTATTTATAATAAAGTGCGTCGACTGATAACCGCCATTAAATACCTCCTCCATGAGACCCGCATCTGCTGGGTACTGCTGTCCACAATCTGAGGCCCAGAATTTATCCATCGCAGCCATCGCAGCCGCTGGATCCGGCGCCGTAAAATGATAAAAGGCGTAAAATGGTCCCCGCTCAGATTGATTGTCCGCCTGCGTGACTCCTGAGATCAGCACAGCTATTACCGCAAAAATAAGTCGTTTCACTATCGTTACCTCGCCTACTTTTCAGTGTGGAGCACGCATTTTGTGATGATAGGGACCACGAGACAACTTTAGTTCGATTTTGAACACGCGGGTCGACAATTCAACGAGAGTCACTCGTATCGCTGACCTATTGCAAATTAAATTACGCAAACGTTTACAGAAAAGCGATTAATGTCAGACGCGAACCAAAACCGAATTATTAATGACGCTGCTAAAGCGCCATGGTCTACTACTTGGAGTTCGACAAAACAACTAACAAACGCAGGGAGTATCCGAATGAATTTTTATTTGGCAATCAAACGAAGTATTGCTTATGGCTGCGGTGCGCTCGCATTATCTTTCACTGTTGTCACTCATGCAGAACCAGTGATGAACTTAATCACTTTGAATACTCCAGATAGTGCTGGCTATGCAAATTGGTTAAAAGGAAGCGCAAAAGCGATCGGCAAATCTAATAACGCGATGACGATGGGGTTGTGCACACCCATGGCCGGTGCTGAGCAAATGGGTGACCACTACTTATTCAGTTTTTTTGATTCCCAAAAAACCGCGTGGACGAATAGCACGCAAAACCCGACGATGCAAAAGGAAGTGGCGAAGTTAAAAGTCAATAGAACAATTAAGGAGTGGGATAATTGGCGCATTCTTAGGGCCGCGCCCAGCAATTCCGATAGTGGTTTCTTTTGGAACATCATTGTTAAAACCGATAACCCGGGGAGCTACCTTGTGGCACTGGATAACCTCTCGGCTGCATTAAAGGATAACGGGCACGAAGTATCGATGCAGGTCTTCGTCGCCGACACGGGCCGACGAGCAGGGCATTTCATGGTGTCGCTTGGTTCACCAGATCGTACAGTGGTAGGCGCAGCGATGGATGACAGAACTAAGCCTTGGTTTACTCAAGTACTATCTGACCTAGAGGGCGAACGTGAATACGTTCATGGTTTTGCCATGCGTTGTGACACTTACTATAACGCAGCACAATAGCAGACCACGCGGAGTAGCAGTTAAATGGTCGGTTGTCACATTCGAAATGTGACTACCGACTTAGCTTCGGGGCATTAGCGCGCCAGCGAGAGCCGCATATCCGGGAACTTTGACATCAGCACACTTTTCATTTGCGTGTTTCGGGGATGAGACCTATTTAATCCCCAACGTGTTATTCGCTCGTCATTCTCATCGACGTGGTGAGTGACAATTTTTTTCGTGACGGCTGCATTCAATAGCGTTGTCAGCGTGCTTTTTCTGATATTGGCTTGAGTGGCGATCTCTGTGGTATTCATCAATTCGCAATTTCTATGGGTCTCTTGTTCCCATAGCACTAGCTCCAGCCGAATGAGCTGCCCTGACAGGTCTTTGTCTGACGGGGAAACACGTCGAGTCGTCTCCGTAATGAACCTCATTGCAACAGGCGGAATTCTCAACTCAATCTTTGACAACTCCAATCCTCGCGGCATATCACTGATACCGCAAACCATATCCATATGCTCGATGCTGCTCAGTGTAGGGTAAAGGATGCCTCTCTGCTCGTGGCAACGCTTCTCATCCATGTAACGCCCAAGAAAACGACGGATGTAACTCGCCTCATCGATAGCGCTGTTTATCAAAGCATCGCGAGGCACACCTCGACCATGACCGAACCATTGTTCGATTAAGATAGATTTGATCAGGGAGGCACGGTAGCTATGGCGATTGGTCGTTTGCAGCGAATTTATATTGCTCAGAAACCTAGACAGCTGCTGAAAATTAAAGCGGTTTTCTGCAGGATGATGGCCTCTGCAAGTCCGGCTGTTTCGCACTGTGTTTTCTACGAGGGAATACACTTAATCCTCTCATCAGACAATCGGGAATAAAGATTATCGCAATACACGCTAAATGTAAGCATTTTGTTACATATAGCGGAACTTTTGCCATTCGTCACGCTAAATTGTTCATTTTTTGATCAGAAATCGGAGAGCAATGCCAAAAAACTCAATTCAAAGTGAGGTTTTGCCAAACTTCTCAGTCGAGAAGTGAAGATTTACCGCCTTAAGGTGATCCTGCGTGACACCATATGTCTGAATCAATTGACGCTTAGAACGAGATGTTGCCGAGTCGCGGCCTACTGACTTTCGCTTGTTTTAGGTATTAACAACGAAATCAACTACGGCTTTAAAATAAAACGCAGCCCGCATTGTTGGCAACGTTAGTTCGATTTAGGATTTCGTTACCATCTGTTAGCACGCCAAAATCGAACTAATATTGCACCATACATTGATGATTACTATTGTCTTGCAGGAAAGTATGACCGAGTGCAGCTGACAATCAGCGCAAACATTGGCCTTGATGACAAGGCTTAGCGGAGTATTGTTCACCCGTTCTGCATACCAAAATATATTATGATAAGAGGAAAACAAACGATGCTACCAGTCAAAATCATGCTCGCACTTGGCCTAACCGCCGCCGTCACCTTCGCCTTTGCCGATACAAAAGTGACATCAATTGGTGACACAGAAATGTCTGAAGCGGAACACAGCGAAGCATTTATGCATATCAAGACCATGCTAGGTAAATGGCAGGGAAAGTTGACCCAGTCTTCGGGTACCATTATTGATACCTCGTCCGAATTCCGTCTGGTTTCCAACGGCAATACCATCACAGAGAAGCTAATTGAAGACGGTGTTGAAATGCTGACAACGTACACTGATCTTGACGGAGAGTTGGTCGTTAAGCACTATTGCGCGCTCGGCACAGAACCCGTTTTTAAGGTGTCTAAACTGACAAACAAAACCTTAAAAATTGAACTCGATCGGACCCAATCAGATTACCACCCCGGACACCACAGCTTCGTGAACTCAATGCAATGGACGCCAGACCCGAGGGACGCGGGCATGGTCGTCGTTGATGCAACGATCTTCCTCGACGGCGAGTTGCAGTCGCAGCAAACAGTATTAGAAAGGACAAACTGAGCTTTAGACGTTCTCTAAGGCCTCGACGGCGCCTAACCAACAGGCATCAGGCGGACCTAAAACGCGGCGATTAAACGCGCCAAGTGCTCAGGTGCCGTACAGGGGACAATTTCTACAGACATTGCGGCGGAAAAGGAGAGGACTCGCCTCTCCGCTCGCCCTCGCATCATTAACATCACACAGATGACACTGTTTATATTACTTACATAAGTTAGCAATTTCGTTTTTTGCGAGGCGCTGGGCGATTTGCGTTGCAAAGTAAAACATTTCTATTTTGATTGCGACTATCAGGCTCTTCGCGTAGCTCTGTAAACCACTGATTAACATGCTCTTTTCGTTTTTTTAAAAAACCACCTTTCGTTGGCATGCCAATTGCTGTCTCATTATTGAGACACAAGGAGAATGCAATGGAGAAACTAAGAATGCAGGCAAAGCGCAAGAAAGTATTAGCCGTCGCATCAGGCGGTGGACACTGGGTTCAACTGCTGCGATTACAACAAGCTTTTTCCGCATGCGATTGCACTTATATATCTGTCAACAGAGAGTACGCAAGCGCTGTATCTCCCTCGCCGTTTTATTATGTTCCGGATGCCAACCGTCAAGCCAAAGTGCGGCTTGCATTTGCTGCCCTGAAAATTCTTTTGGTTGTGCTCTGGTTAAGACCCAACGTCGTCATTTCAACTGGCGCCGCACACGGCTATCTCGCCATTCGCTTCGCAAAACTAGTGGGCGCGAAAACGATGTTCATCGATTCTATTGCCAACGCTGAACAACTCTCTCTCTCGGGGGAACTTGCGGTGTCACACGCCGACGTCATGCTAACGCAATGGCCGGAACTTTCAGACGGTACGAGGATTCAATACTACGGGTCCGTTCTCTAGCTCGCGAGCATCATTGATAGCAATGCACATCATCGACTAAATTTCTCCAATCACATCTTAAGCAAGACGCCGTCATCTATTTTTGATGTTCTGTAATAATATTATGGACACGCTCAACAAAATTAGCGATATCAATGGGTTTGCTTAAGTAAAAATCACAGCCTGCAGCCAAGCATTTTGACTTATCTTCTTTTATGGCTTGCGCTGTCAGGGCCAATACCGGGCTATCAATGGCTCGAGCTTTAATTTCACGGGTTGCCTCGTATCCATCCATAACGGGCATTTGCATATCCATAATAATCAAATCAAACGACTCACCTAGATCACTGAGGTCCTGACATCGCTGCAACCCAAGAGATCCGTTAGTTACATGCTCGACTGTGGCGCCTTTTTGCTCAAGCACCAAGACAACGATCTGTGCAATGCTGAGACTGTCTTCGCACACGAGAATCAACCGACCTTCTAGGTCAACATTTGATTCCGACATTTTCTCAACGTCGCAGTCTGCAGCGGCCTCGCTTTGCTCAATTGCTCGCCAGGGAGTCCCAGCAGGTACGGCAGCCTTGAATGTGACAGTAAATGTCGAACCCTCTCCTAAAACAGAATTGACCTCTACCTGGCCGCCCATTAATTCAACAAAACTTTTCACCAGCGAAAGCCCTAGTCCAGTTCCCTCGATGTTCATCATGTTAGCGGCATCATGCACGCGTGAAAAAGGCTCAAAAGCCATCTGCATTTGCGGCTTGGACATACCAATACCAGTGTCGCTCACTTTGATCACCAGCTTACAAAGCGTTGATTCTTGTTCTGCATGAATGATTACCGATACGGAACCACTTGCTGTGTATTTGATTGCATTAGAAATCAGATTCGTCAGTGTTTGCTTTAACTTTAGGGAATCTATTTCGATCGCTGAAGGGACACTCCCTTCACTGCAGAGTGATAAGTTAAGACCCTTCGATTCAGCCTTGGACCTAAACAACTCAACATTATTTTCTAACAGTTGTAAAAGTTCAACCGGGCGATACTGTAAGTCCACTTTACCAGCTTCGACCGCAGCGACATCTAGCACATTACCAATCAACTCCTGCAAATGGCTTGCGCTTTCAAGCAGTTGCTTTCGCCATTGATCAGCCTCTGCTTTCTGTCCTCGGTCATCAGCCAGTAGGTCTGCGTAACCCATAATCGTTGTCATTGGCGTACGAATTTCGTGACTCATATTTGCGAGGAAAGCACTTTTAGCGTCAGAAGCAAGTTCCGCCTTGGTTCGCGCTAATTTAAGATCTCTTGCCTGTGATTCGAGCTGCGCCTGAGTGTTGTTCAGCGTGCGAACGGTTCCCTCGAGTCGCTCCATCATTATTGCTGTTTCTATCCGTGTGGAGGCTAGTGAGGCTATCGTTGCAAAAAGCTTGACGTCTTCCTCCGAGAAGAAGTTTTCATCCGGATGTTCCGAGTCAAGTACGCCTATTGTTCGCCCATTGTAATTGATCGGTACCGCGAGCTCCGACAGACGGAAATCATCATCCGCAATATAGCGCTTGTCTTTTCTGGTATTAGAAACAAGCTGAACTTCACCGGTATGTGCTACATGCCCAACAACTCCCTGACCAACCGGAATTTCGATCGGATTGAAAATCAGTCTCTGTTCCGGGTTCTTCGGGCCATGCGCGGCTATCTGTTCCAGAGACTTTCCATCTTCTTTTATTAGATAAACCACACAGTCGACAAAGCCCAGTTCAGCTATCGCGGTTTTAGCAATATTCCAACAAATATCCTCTAGGCTCGATAAAGGGGCCTGACCCACAGTAAATTTATGCAAAATCTCGAGATAACGATGTCGCTCAATTTCATTACTTTGGGCTCTCGACAGTTTATGTCTTTTCACTGGCATAATTTACTCACAATCCAAAAAGCAGGCATTACCAACAAGGCTTTTTTGTCCATAACTGATTTGTAATCCACTGATTTGTACTTCACTGGTTTAAACATCAACGCTGGGCTTTCCATCGTCTATTGAACCTGATTTTTTTCGCAGCGCCTATGATCTATATGTAAGTGATTATTGAATGTGACACGTGTTTTCCTGCGATCAGTTTTCTAATTTATTGAATTTATTTTCCGCGAACAATGCCCCCTCTTATATCCGTTATGCCGAATTGACTAGCCACCTGTTTACCTGAACAAATGAGGCCGCTTGTCGATCAAGACAACTTTGACAAACCATTGCAAAAGAGCTTCACCTAAAACACTTTGTTCGCGCAGAAATTGTGAGGCGATCGGATCCAAGGTCGATGCTCATTAACGCCTCCGAACTCACTATTTTTAATTGGCACAGGCCGTGCCAGCTCACCGTTTGTGCTGAAATAATGCAGCTACTACTGGCATTACTGCTGCCATGTCTACCCCATTATCTAAACACCGATACTTCAAACGGAGGATTTGAGTATTAGACGGAAACGGCGCTGCTCACAGACACTGTCTGTCCTATGAGGATAAGATTATGCGCGTATTGAAATACGCTGGAAGAACCATGGGAAGAAACAGCTTGATTGGTGACCTTCTGCCGATAATCCGCAGATTCACAGACATCATTAACAATTCGAAGAACCGCTGTAGAAAGCATTGGATGCGTTTGCAACGCAGATTGCGTTCGATGCTTAACGATAGCCACAACATAGGAGATTGTATAAACAGTCTATGACGCCGAACGCTATCGATTCGTTGTCCCAGACTCACGATCCTGTTACTAGATGAAAAGCTTACGTGCCGTTTCTGCGGCGAACAAAGCAACTAGCGTATACCGTGACCCAACACCTCACGCAGTATCATCATGCAACATCGGGCACGGCTTCCAAATAGGCGCCAAAGCGACAATTCTCTCTTCAGCAATCAAACGAGGCTGTTTTGGCTTGGCTGAATCAACTTCATCGATAAACATTATTCACTGGTCAAATGCTTCGCTGATCTCTTGTCCCTTTTGGCTCACCGTATCTTAAAACGGCATCCAAGGCATCCTTCGCCGCGCTCTCGATGTCCGTCATATATTTGATTATTTTAGTTGCATCACCTTGAGAAGATGCACCTTCTATTTTCTTCAACCGCCAACTCAGATCTTCGCAGCCAAAACTGGCAACACTACTGCTAAGTGCATGCGATTCCTTTCTTACTTTCTCGAGATCTCGTCTTATCCATGCACTCAAAAGCGACGTGATTCTGCCTTGAGACTCATCAATAAATAACGACCTGACGCGCAAGTAGTTTTCGATACCAATTTGTTTACACAGCTCTTCAAGTATATTCGGGTTACAAACAGCTTCACCTGAACCTATGGTTTCTGTGTCATCGAGGTTGCTTGGTTTCAACCAAGTATTAAGTTCAAAAATCATGGCTTCCTTTTCTAGCGGTTTTAGCAGGTATCCTTTGAAACCTGCATCAAGATATCGTTTTGCAATGTCGTCACCGACATTCGCCGTCAATGCTACAACTGGCGGTGGTGACGCTAACAAATTTATTTGCTGAACCGCTTCCATGCCATCCATCACTGGCATAGATATATCCATGAGCACCAGGTCGAAGAAAACATCTTTAATGATCTTCAGTGCCTCTGCGCCATCACATGCTGTTCTAACAGACACGCCGCGGTTTTCGAGAATCATCCTTCCCAACATGAGATTAACCTGATTGTCATCAACCAGAAGGACACGCCCAGAAAATGTCAATTGTGAGATATCCAAACTCTGTTTTTTGACAGGCACATTGTCCAACTCTGTCAGCTCCAGCGGGATATCAATGCGAAAGGTGGTGCCGACACCATCAACGGATTCGACTTCTATCTCTCCTGACATAAGATCAACTAACTGCCTGACGATATTCAACCCGAGACCAGTGCTGGTTTCAGAATTGCTTTTTGATTTACCCCAAAATGGGTCAAACACTTTCGGAATGTCTTCTTTGAGAATGCCGATTCCTGTGTCAGAAACAACAAAACTAAACTGTTTTTCGCGCTGCTCTACAACGACATCTACGGTTCCGCCTGCTTCCGTGAACTTGATCGCATTTCCAACAATATTAATAAGCACTTGGCGGATTTTCTCTTCATCCCCGACGACAATTTTTTGTATTTCTGGTGCTATCGCATACGATAGTTCGATATCTTTTTCGTTAGCTCTTCCTTCAGTAACAGCAAACACGCTGCCAAGCATTGTCACCAAGCTAAAATCGTGAGTTTGCAATGGCATCTTACCTGCATCGATTTTAGAAAAGTCTAGGGCATAGTTGATAACACTTAGCAGATTGTTGGCAGACTCGTTTGCTATGTCTATTATCTTCTTGCTCTCTACCGTATTGCTTTCCTCCGAGAGCAAAGAAAGTGCACTGATTACGCCGTTTAGCGGTGTCCTCATCTCATGACTCATGACGGCAAAGAGTTCCGACTGAACCCTGATTGATTTTCTCGAATCTCTTTCGGCCAGTGCCAACTTTTCATTTAACTGCCCAAGATCGTTAACCATTGACTGTTGGTTGATCAAGTGAAAATCTTGATCCATCTGCGAGTCCAACTTTGGAAAATCGCCGAGGTGCAACCTCACCTTCGGAGCTTTCTCCTGCATCCATGTTAACCAGGGCATGCCCGTGAAATGCAAACCAGCCCCATCAGAGGTCGCTACCATTTGCCCCTTTAACGCAAGCTGTTCATCCCGACTAATGAGCAAAAAGAGCACGTCCCCCGCGGCCGCAAGTTCTTCAAAAGAGGATAAAGTTGCAGGCCTGTGGCATCTGAAAGCTTCCAAGAAGTAACTGCCATTACTCGCTGCAGGACACAAGTTATTGAGCCTACTCGACACGTTCGACAGTCTCATTTTATTGTCGAGCGAAAAGGTGAATGTGAACATCCTATCTAATAAGTCAAATGTTGGATCACTCATTAGACTCCACCATCGAAATCAATATGTCGCTAACTTCCCCCTGCTGTGTACTTTTTAAGTCTATTTTATCGACGTGAATAGCGGTATGGAACCTTTCTCCGCTACCAATAATTATTCCAACCACAAAAGAAGTTAAACCTTTACGGCCACTTGAATACCTTATGACAACAGAGTTTTCCGTGTTGACCTTTACGGTAAAGCTCGGCGGCTTGAATTCCGTCATAGATGTCGATATTCGGTCATGAAGCGCATCAAGATTTTGGAAAAACTCTACCAGTGAACCGCCGACATGATCGAGCAACCTGCCATACTCTCTGGGCGCAAACTTAGAGGCCCAGTAATGACCAAAAATCTTTAGACACTCATCAGTCGGCAACTGCAAAGCTTTTGACGCCGCATCGACCAACGCCATAGTCACATCGTCATTATAAGATCTCATCGTGAGAAATGAATTCGGTTGTACGCCGGAATGACTAACAATATCATTCCACTTCTCTTCGCCATGGTTCTCTAGTACTAGATCACGCAGAGCAGTATGAATTAGGCCGTACATGAACGTCCTGCGTCAAAATTATCTTTCGCTTCCCAAGCCTGCAACTTTCTATAAATTGTCGAGGGAGCAACTTCAAGCAGGCTAGCTGCTTTGTTGACGTTGCCGTTACAAGCTTTAATTGCACGCTCTATCGTGTTTCGCTCAACGAGCCACAGAGGTTCTATTTCAACCCTGGGCGAAAATGCGACGGTCACATTAGGCGCGGACTGTTGCACATCAGACCTGTCTGATGGAAGATTTCGCGTCATCGGCAACGGCTCGAGATGTAACATATCACTACTGAGGTAATCACCATCGTTGAGCACGACTGCTTTTTGTATCGAGTTCTGCAGCTCTCTCACGTTGCCAGGCCAATGATGAGCCAACATTTTGGATTGGGCGCCATCGCTGATCAAAGAGAACGATTTTCTTTCTTTTTCTGCATAAAACTTCAGAAAGTATTCCGCGATATCAATAATGTCATCGCCCCGTTCGCGTAATGGAGGCAAATGTATTGGCACAACATGCAGGCGATAAAAAAGGTCTTCTCTAAAACGACCTTCTCTCACTTCAACCAAAGGGTCCTTGTTCGTCGCACAAACGAACCTGATATCTGCCCTTTCGACTTTGTTGCTGCCAACCCGCTGATATTCACCTGTTTGAATAAACCTCAACATCTTTTTCTGAAGTTCGAGATCCATCTCGCAAATCTCATCAAGAAAAAGCGTACCGCCATCGGCTATCGAAGCGGCGCCATCTCGATGAGCCGTTGCGCCGGTGAACGCGCCTCTCACGTGCCCGAACAATTCGCTTTCCATCAGATCTCGCGGTATGGCTGCGCAGTTAATGGCATAAAATGCCTCATTGGCTCGCTGACTTACCTGGTGGACAGCCGACGCAGTAAGTTCTTTACCTGTCCCGCTCTCTCCAACAATAAAGGCGGTGGCATTACTGGAAGCAACAGAGTCTATGATTCTGTATACAGATTGCATCGGTAAAGATTTACCAATGAAATCACAATATCTATTTCTATCGAAAGAACTGTATTTTTTTACTGTTTCCTGCAGTGCTCGATTCTTCAGTGTGTTTGTCACTGTCACCTTCAAACGATCTGAATCAAAGGGCTTTGACAGATAATCAACAGCGCCAAGATTCATCGCTTCGACGGAGGCTTCAGCCGATCCATAGGCGGTCATCACGACAACGTCAGCCTCATTTTCTTCCAACGGTCGATCTCTTAGGAGATCCAAACCATTACCATCCGGAAGTTCAACATCCAACAAAACCAGATCCGGTTGAGTACGTTTCCACTCTTCTCTTGCGGATCGCAGGTTATCCACAATGAGGAGATCAACATTCTGACTAGAGAGATAAGATGCGTAGATCGCCGCGAGTGACTGGCTGTCTTCCACCATCAGTATTTTCGAGTTTTTTTTCATTTATCAGAGCCCCTTTCAATACACTTACCAAAGCAATTTTGATGCCACATAGGACCAACCCATCGGCAGCGCATGAAAAACAATAGCTTACGCAGGAGAAACAGCGTGTCAGACCTCTAAAGGGGCGGCATTTCCGTTTCGGCTACGTATTTTGCTCGCATATTGCGAATTTCGCGCAAGAACTTCAAGCATATTTCGCATTATGCAACAACAATATTCGCAATATGCAAAATCATTAAGCGTCGGATCCCAAGACGCTAAAAAAGCGTCGGCCTTGGCTGGTAGGAGCGAAGCCGGGGTGGCGCACGCCGTTGTGGCGCATTGCTAACAATTCGCTTTTCGCTAAATACCCAGTGCCCTGAACCCAGAAAAAAGAAAAACAGTACAAATGTTGCATTCCAAAAATGCACTGTGCAACCGACCAATGCGAAACCTGCTAGTGTAAACCCCCATGCTCGACCGGCGTCCCGAACAAGCACCGTGCCGGGCGTGCGGCCAATACGAAGGACCATATATACGATCACCGCGGTAATGCCAAGGCTCGCCGGCATGCCATATCTCATCGCGGTAAGCAGCCAGAAGTTATCCACAGAGGGTGGCATCCAGGCGGGACGTAACCAATCACCGTAGCCAATCCCGAGTAAAGGGTGCCTTAGTGCCTCGGCGCTGCCGTATTCAAAAATCAGCAACCTGACATAGGCCGTTTGACCCGAGAAACTGAGATAACTGATCAGTACAGCGACCGGCGACCTATTCGACAGAAGATCGATACCGATATAGGTGACGCTTATGATGCCTATCACGATCCACCAGCGATTTTTCAGCTTTTTTGAGAAATAGTCCCAGAAAGCCAGACCAATTTGTGTACCTAGCGCGATAAATGGGCCAGCGGATAAAGAGAAAAACGTCGCAGCGCTGACAATCAAAGCAGGCGTCCATTTGCCAATCGCAACCTTCTTGTCAGCCGAGACCAGTGCGTGTGCGTAAGAGAAGGCCGAAGCGCAGACAACACCGTGTAGTATCGGATGGTCAAAGGGGCCGTAGGCGCGATACAAACCAAGTCGCTCTGGATAATACCCAGCCCCAGAACCACGCAGAAAGTGAATGCCAGTCAACGATTCCGGGATAGATACAATGAGCACAGCGGCGACCATCATGGTTAACAGCTTAGCAACCGCCAACAACTTTTCGTAACGCGTTATATATATTCTGGCGATGAGGTAGGAACCAAACATCTCTACGATCAGTATACCGCCTTTTTCAATCGCACCCACCAAACCTTCATGCACGATGAGCGCGAGAAAAGACCAAGCAGAGACAAAAATCATGCCCCAGTCGGCAAAGGACATTCGAATGTTTGGACGCAAAAGGAGTGCATAAAGCGTCGGGATAAACATGACTAATAGAACAATACGATACCCAGAAAGCCGAAGCCCGCCCAACTCGACAGACAACTCTGGCGGCAGCAAGAGCGAGATAAGCATTGCGGCCACTGGTAGCGGAAGATCCCGTTGTAAATTGGCAAACACTTCTATGACACCTTTCTCTCCAACGAAAAATCAGAGCGCGAAAAATTTTCGAGAAGCGGGTACTTTCGTAAACAGAATGCCAGGCAAATCTGCGAAAACAGATCTGAGGTAGCGTCGAGCCTTTTCAGAACCCATTGGTCCAAGTAACAACAAGCCTTTTAATGCGTTACCCAGCGAAAAAAACGTGTTGTCGTGATGATGAACGACGTCAGTCCCGGCGCTTGAGCAAGTATGCCCCTCAGCAATCAGGTCAATGCCAAGCAAATAACTCAGAGGACTCGTTGCCCAGAACCTGGCATTACACTCAATGATGAAAATATTGCCATCAGCATCGATACGCGCGTCGATATTTGCGGGACCCGAGTAATTGACTGATTCACAAAGTATCTGTGAATACTCTAGCAAAGCATTATGACGAGGAAATGTGTCGCCGCCCTTAGCTCTCTTTTGCGTGTAGCCTGATCGAATTCGCCCGTTCTCGGCGATAAGACTGAAGCCAACGTCGTAACCTGTTATAAACTCCTGAACAACCATAGGTGAGTAGTTGTAGTCAGGGTCCTCAACGATTTCGTTCAGTTCAACGATGTCATCTGCTGTTTTTATACCAATGCTTCCGCTCATGTTCACTGCTTTGACGATTACCGGAAACGAGAAACCCTCTTTTTGTGGCAGAGCTAGGAGCTCTTGCTTTTCTTTCACCACCCAAGTGATGGGCGTTGGAATATTGAGGCTTTTACAAATTTCCGAAAAATCTGCTTTGTTTCCGATGCTAAGCCTAGTCTGAGCATCCATTGCATGCTGAGCCTTAGCTCGCAGAACGGAGACATTTTCTATTAGCGCTTGTGTCGCGATATCGCCTGCTGCCAAACAGATGTACTTCGGATCATCGAAGCCCTTTTCTCTTAACACGTTCACGAGGTCTTGCTCTATACGAGACTCTTCGACTTCGAAAAATTTTTGGCAAGCAGAGGTCCACCTAAGCCATCGGCAACCTTTGCGAGCGATAACATTAACTTGATAACCACCCAGTTTTGCCGTTCTGAGCAGCCCTAAACCGACCACCGGGTCGTTAATGATAAATACTAGTTCTGATTGGCTAGACATTATTAGAGAGTCCTTGTTCTGTCGTAAATTTCGAATGTTGTTTTATGGATAGGAAACACATCGCAGCCAGCAAGCCTGCCGCTAGCGTTGCCACGGTGTAGGGAGAACTGATGCCGATGACAACTTCAAAAGTGATGAATGCCATCGATCCAAACCAGAGAGCGATAATGACTGGGTTTGCTGGAGATTGTCCGGCTGAATGTCTCGGCAATTTGAGTAAGACTAAGCCAACGAAAAAAGCTAGCGCCTCGCCAGCAATGCCGGCTATCGGCACACACTCGATAGGATAGTCCATCATCAAACCGGCGACTGCTAGCGGCAATGCAAGGGTGCGCATCAAATTCGCATAAAATTCACAGTAAGGTTGTCCAGTCGCTAGCGCAAGCAATGATGTGGCGATGCGAATGATACGCACAGAGACCATCAACACAATCCATGGAAGCAGGCTAAGCCCTGACTCGTATTTTTCACCGAATAAAAAGATGAAAAGCCATGGGCCAATTAATATTGAAAACCATGCATAGGCAGCACTCAGACTAAAGAGTGAGTTCCAGATAAAAGACTGCTGAGACTGAAACCCATCTCCCTGCTGAAAAGACCTAGACAAAGGAGACAGAATTAGCGAGTCACATACTCGATGCAACAGTTGGCTCGGCAACAGAAAAGCCGTCAATATAAGTGAGAAGTAACCAAGCTCAGACATACTGAAGTAGTGCCCGATGATCGCCCTATCACCATGAAAAATCAGGAAAAGCAAAAGCCCGCTCATCATTAAAGGCCAGGAAAACTTGAACAGTTTGATCAATAACAACGGATCCATATTCAGGCGGTAGGTACGTCTCGATGTTATATGGGATATCACGCACTTTAGAATTGGCCAACCGAGACATGCGAGAAAAATAGCCCGATAGTCAGGCCAGATAACAACGGCGGGTATCGTTAAAATGGTCACCAGCACATCTGGCGCAGTGGCCACTATGACCGCGGCTTTGTGATTCGACTCGCGCTGCATTGCACTGTAGTCATAATGCGTAAAGCCAGCGATGGCCGGACCCAACGCGACCATTTGAAATGCCCAGAGTATATCGGGCAAACCGAAAAAATTGCTGACCGGGCCCGCTGCAAGAAACATCAACCCGCTGCAGAAAAAGCCTCTAATAACTGCCAAGGTATGAACTGCCGCAAGAAATTCTTCACTACCGCCATCTTCGTCCTGAAGGATTTGTTTTTCGCCAGCGATAGCTGTCGCCATTTGCACAAGTGACATCGAGGTAAGCAATGCTGTTACAACGCCGAAGTCCTCAAGCGAAATGCCGCGAGCGAGTATCAGGCTGCGAGCAAACGTAAAGACGGCGACGATAGCAACCCCAACAGAGAGCAGTGCGCCGTTATAAACAAACTTACTCGAGAAAAATCGTGCTGTCCTCGCCTTTGAAAAAAGATTAACGCTCATTTGAAGCATTTCATCGCGTTTTTCCCGAAGATGAGCTTACCCCTCTAATCACACTCATCATCTTTTTGAAACTGAATTCAAACGCTGGCTGAAGGAAACCAGCCCAGACAACCGCGGGATCATCGAGATGTAAATCCAGAGATCTGGATCTGCCAGCCAGTGACTTGAACCAGCCGTAAAGCGTTAGCTCATTGTCCAGCCAGGCCCTTGCTACGGCCTGCAGCTCAAAACGCCAAACGACGCTTTTTGCGCGGGAATACTTAACCTCATTGGCCTCTGGTAATGGCACATCCGTGCAATCACAGTACATCGTATGTTGCATTTCTATACCGCAAGATTCCGCAAGTGCAGCATGCAATGAGGGACGGCCGACATTAGCCTCTATGAAATAGTAATCATCAGTGCCTTCGCGCCGCTTGTACTCAATCTCACAAAATCCATGAAAGTCGGTAGAATCAAGCAACTTGCGAGAAATCTGATTAAGTTTCGGAACATCGACTTGCACCGAGGAGGCACCCACACCGGTCGTTCGTGGCCATTGACGCAACTTTTGACCCACAAGCTCTGCCAGACACTGGCGATCTCTACCGATATAGCTAAGATAGAAAAACATGTTGCTATCGTCTCCCTCGATCCATTCCTGCACAATGATACTTGGCGCCAAACCGACACATTTTTGAAGCGCATTCTCAAGTTCAGCTCTTGTGTCAATCCTGAACGCTTTTTCGCGTATTGTTGTCCACCAAGCATCGGTTCTAACGGAGGGCTTCACGATGAGCGGCAAGGTGCACGCGTCAATCAGCGGCTGAATCTCTTCTACCGCGCTGACGGTCCAGGTCTGCGGGAGGCTGATACCCACTTTTTTTACAAGCTTGCTTACCTGCGCTTTATCCCCAAGCATTTCGAGCGTGTCTTCATTGGCAATCGCCATGCGATAAGTTTGCTCGAGTCTCACACGGTTTTTGCTGGCGATAAACGCCAAAGCATCGGTAGTCGGGCAAAATACAGCGCCGCCAGGCAATGAGTGCGATAGTTCATCCAGCGCCTGAAGCAGACCTTTGTCACCGCTGGGAACCGCGACGATGCGCTGCACGAATCGCGTTTTACACCGATAGTTCTTTACGTCGACGGCAAGCGCGATAACAGGTATCCCGTGCTTGCTTAATATACGACTTAATTCCAGTCCAACGTTGTTATCTAACCAAGCCACTACCGCCGGAATAACCTCTTTAGACGCACTTTTGTTGTAGAGGTCCTTCTCCATGGTTGAAGTACTTGTATTCATGCCACACTAATGCCCGCAATAACAACATGCTCAATAAAACAGCAATTCCTATGCCAAGTGCCTTAATAGCAATAACATCAGACAGTAATGTCATATCAATACCACTTGATTTTGCATAAATCACAACAAATGGGACGCGGTTCTTGACCTTACTCGCTCGAGCCAGCGAGAGTATTCGCATTTTGCAGAACAGCTTTCAACAGGTCGCGTTTGTCATTTGCGAACCGAGAAACAGCAACCACAAAGGCGCTCGCTGTGCTTCACGATTGTCCTCTTGCGCGCGACATCCGCGTCAATACGCCTGCGGCAAGGCCTACTCAAAACACGAAGCAATGGGTTAGCTTCTGACTAACCAGAGTTATCAGATACTGAACAGCAATCAGTGTCTTGACATCATACAAATGATTTTCGGACGGGCAGCATGGCGGGGCTCGCCGCGCACAGAACAACAGCTGTTTCATAGAGCGGTTTATCGTTCGCGATTTGCAATTCGAAGCTCTATTTGCATTGCAAAGTAAAAGTTTTGCCGGCAGCAGACACCAACTTCATTTTAGGTTAAACCTCACATCTCGCTGTTTTTAATGGCTTATTCGAATTCTCGTATAACAACTTACCCTTTGGCATGTCGTTTGCAGGGGAATTATTTACGTTAAAAGTGAACAATCGCTGTCATCAGACACGCACCACTGGATTTGGGGAAAAGATATGATATTTGTTACTGTGGGCACACAACTACCCTTTGACCGTCTCGTTAGAGCGGTAGACAAATGGGCTTCTAAGGCTGCCAAGTTTGATGTCTTTGCACAAACAGGTGAAAGCAAATACGCACCGTCGACCATTTCAAGCTCAAACTACCTCGGCGTTAACGAGTTCGACCGGAAGGTCGGGTCGGCAGAATTACTCATCTCGCACGCAGGTATGGGCTCGATCATTACCGCCATGGAAATGTCCAAGCCCATCGTTATCATGCCTAGAGAGGCGAAATTCGGCGAGCATCGTAACGACCACCAGCTTGCGACAGTGAACAAATTCAGAAAGTTAAGCAATGTTTTTGTTGCCGAGAGCGAGGGACATCTGGCCGAGGCCATCGATGCTGCATTGTCAGCTAATGACATCACAGTAGCGAGTGAACTCACTTCACGGCAGGCACTCATTTCTTCGATATCCAGTTTTATCGGCTCGAACGAAATGCCGGCGAGGCTGAGCGCATAAACAAATGACAGAGATTCATCTTGGATCAATGTCTTCTACGACGAAGGCGACGATTGTTATCCCCGCGCACAATGAGGCTGCTGTCATAGGGCGTTGCCTAGAGGGTATTTACAAAACAGTAGAATCGGGCGAGTTCGAGGTCATCGTTGTTTGCAACGGCTGCACTGACAATACCGCAGGCATCGTTGCAGAACGCTTTCCGCTCGTTAAGCTGCTTGAAACACCGGTCGCATCGAAGGTTGGCGCATTGAACTACGCCGATGCAGAGGCAGGTTACTTTCCTAGGATCTATCTTGATGCGGATCTTAGTGTTTCTACAGACAGCTTGCGGGATTTAATTAGCCCCCTGCAAGATGTAAAGGCGTTGGCTTCTTGCGGCCGAATGGAGATCAATGCGTCGCGCTCGAATGCCGCCGTTAGGGCTTTTTATCGAGTCTGGCAATACAACAGTTATTTCGAACAGGGTAAATTTGGCGGGCTGTTCGCTGTCTCTGAGAGCGGCCACGCCCGCATTTCGCCGTTTCCGGATGTGCTCAACGATGACGAGCTAGTTCGGCGCAAATTTTTTAGCGCTGAGCGCGCGTTTGTTGAAAGTTGCTCATTTAAGATGACTGCGCCGTCTACACTGGACGGCCTCATCAAAATACGGCTACGAGCCATCAGAGGAACCGTTCAACTTGAGAAAATGGGATACGCCAACGGAGACGGTGGTTCTCGGCAACGGTTAGCAAAATTCATATCCCGAATTCTGCGCAAACCGACCGTCTGGCTAAGCTTGCCTGTTTACCTGCTTATCAGCATCTACATCAGATGCAAAGGCATTCTGTCTCGTCCCGGAAAACCCGGCTCCTGGGAAAGAGACGAAACAAGCAGAGAATATGCATGAATCATCCTTTGGCCGATACCGGTGACGAACGACGTCATTCTGTCGCGGCACCGCCCAGCGCCCACCATGAAGGTCAGCTTGCACAAGTAACCAGTTTGATTGATGAGGATCAGCCCTCACCCGATATCATCAATTGGTTTGTTCGAGGATTTCGAGGGAAAATCAAACGGCTTCTAGGGGCCGGGATCGGGTTAGGTGTTTTTCTCGGCACTGCACTGTTTTTGATTGCCACGCCTAAATATGAAAGCCAAGCCATCATCCGTATTGCGGCCACGCAGCCGTTCATTATGTACGAAGGCAACTCCATGGCCTCGCGCACATTCGATGCATTTGTTAATTCCCAAGTCGGCATGCTTTCAAGCCCAGGCCTTATCGAAGAGACTGCAAAAGCGATCAACACGTTGGCCCCCAAAAACGATATTAGCCCTCTTGGCCTGAGCCAGCTGTTGAAAATCTCGGAGTCCAAGAGTGTCATAAAAATCACAGCGACCACTGATAATGCAGAGAAAGCGGTCTTGTACGCAAATACTCTGCTTGATACTTACCTTGAGGCCCAACGAAACCAAGTGCGTGATCGTGGTAGTTATCGACTTCGAGAGTTAAAGAACCGAGAGGGAGAGTTGGCAAGCAAACTCGCTAACAAAAATGAAGAGACACTGGCGCTCGGTGGTGAGTATGGATTGGATTCCGTCGTGGGCGCACATAACGATAAGCTCGAAGGGCTACAAACGCTAGACAGGGCGATCGAAGAATTAAAAAGGATGGTTCTGGAACTTGAAACCTATGGCACAACAGCGGGTGCGGGTATCGCCGATGACCTTCTGCTGAAAGAGCTTGTAGAAGATCATGCACTGGACCTTATGCTATTTGAGCACAGCAAGAAGCTCAGCGCTCTGGCGACGATGGAGCTCCGCTATCAGCCAACAAGCAAAAAGATTATCGAGATTAAAGCTTCTATCGACACCCTCAACACAGCCATGGCCGACCGTCGAAAACAAATCAAGGCCTTAAAAATGAGCGGCGAAATTCCCGCTGATGCAAGCAAACGGCAGGACCGAGTAGGAGAGCTAAAGGAAAAACTCGACAATATGGGTCCGCAGCGAGACAAGCTTGAACAAGAAGCAAAAGAGTTGCATGCGAAAACCATCCGGCTACGGACATTAGAGAAAGAGACCGCCATGCTTCGCGAGTTGCTCGATGAGACTCAACGGGCATTGGAAAAAGTCCAACTAGAAAGCCGCTTGGATGTACCTGGATCTGTTGAGCTGGTTTCTCGCGCACCGCTTCCACTTCAGCCCGTCAAAGATCAGCGCAAAATTCTGGGAGTAGTCGGCTTTGTATTTGGGTTCTCTTGCATAATAGGCCTTTTTATTGCAGTGCTGGTCGTTATGCCGAAAGTGAAATACACTGACGACCTTGATACATTTGACCGTGATACCCCACTAATCGGGCAACTGCGGTCTATTGATCAAGGATCATTGGTCGGCGCGGTGGACATAAATGTCTATCGCCTTAGGAACAACATACAGTTAGCCGGCATCCCTTCGCTGGATAAAAATAGACGCGCGCGAGTAATGGGTGTCACCTCGGATTCCGAGCAGGTCCAAAGTGAAACGATTGCTACACAGCTTGCTACAAGCTTTTCAATGTCGGGTTTAAAGACGCTTCAGGTCAATACAATATTATCCCCGACAGCCAGTAACGAGACCGGAGAAGCCGGTTGGCGAGAATACGTCATGGGCGGCAAGGTGCAAACCGAGCAACATGACCACGGACTCGAATTAATGCCACTGGGTATTACAGGCGCTATTACCGAGGAACAAATGTCACTTGCCCAAATCCAAATCGCGGTTGCTAACTTGTCTCAAAACTATGACGTTGTCATTTTGAATATTGGCCCAGTCGGTAAGAATATCGCTTCAGATTTTATTTTTTCTCAATGCGACCTCACCTTAGTTGCGACCTGCCCCGGTTCCCCTGTTGGCCCGTTACGTCGGATCGTCAGTCACCTTAAGGATCTCGTACCAAACAGAGTTCGGCTAGTCATGAGCGACATGTCGCACATTGATCCAAAATTTAGTCACGCCTAAACAACCATCATTGATTTTGTATTAAGAACTCAATCTCGACGAAGGGAGCGAGCACATCACTCACCAACTGGAAGGTTGGTGCAATTTGGTTAATCACAAGATTCCAATTCGCAATCGGCCGATTAGGAATGAACACGATATCTCCCGGGCGCAGCTGAAAGTCTGGTCGACGGCCTCGCAAGAGGTCAGCCACATCTATCGTCATCAACTCGCCGCTTACCGCTGAGTAAGTGCGGATAATACGAGTGTCTTTGAGTTTTGCCTCACCTTTAACCGCGCCTCCAGCAGCTGCAATGGCTGCTAGCACACCGATCTCTTTCTGGTAGGGCTGAACACCGGGTTCTTGGACAGCACCAAGGACATAGATCTTCAAATCTTGAACGCTCGGAACATACAGCGTATCTCCAGAGCGAAGCCATACATTTTGATCGAATCTTCCCTGATTCAATATCGCCTCGACATCTACCGCGACAATTTTATCGTCGCGCAGTAATCGCGCACCTTCTAAATAGGCCTTGTCGGTCATTCCGCCTGCAAGACCCAATGCTTGCGTGATGTTAGTGGGCCTTTCCATGTGTATGACACCCGGAGACTGGAATTCCCCCAGCATATAGATCGGGCGACTTCGGTATCTAGAGACAGTGACAACAACCCAAGGATCGATGAACTCTCTAGTGAAAGCGGAGACAAGATTTTCCTGAATCTCCGCAACACTCAGATTCAACACATTGATGCGATTAACAATAGGCAACTGAATAAAGCCGTTACCATCGACGCTCAACCTTAGCTCCCGCATGGATTCCTCCCCATTAACGTTGATTGTCAATTCGTCACCAGGGCCGACAACATAATCATTACTAGGTTGTGGTTCGCTATCTCGAGTGATCGGTGAGACCGACACTGGCTGCCTTTTTACTGCAGCCTGGTCGACCTTTTGGTCTGACTCACTCAGCGCAACTTCTTTGTAATTGACCGGTGAATCGCTAGCGGTCTGATTAGAGCCGCAGGAGACGATGATCAAAATTGCGGCCAAGACCGTCAAGGACCTTGATAAAAGCGTCAGAATGCTAATTTTGTTTCCCCCTTGTTCGCTAAGGTTCATGCTGATGAGTTATGTTTCCGCCTGATTCTATTGATCGAATCAGAGACGACGATGCGAACTGGATTAAGTCTGATAAATTATCCTTTTCGAATGCGCCAAGCGTAGCGACACCGCTGCTGATTGTCACTCTGACTTTCTCACCGCCAGCAATAAAGGGTCTTGAGAGGATTTCTTCACGCAATCTATCAATTTGCTCAAAAGCTTCGACTGTTGTCATGTAGGGCAAAATCACACCAAACGAACCAACATCAAAACACGCAAAGAAATCCGAGGGCCTTTTAAAAAACTGTCCAAGTTCATTTGCGACTGTCACAAGGCAGGCTTCGGCAAAACTCGGGCCTTTGTTTAGCGCGATTTGGTCGAAGCGATCTATTTCAAGAATGCACAGAGAAAGGTCGTGCCGCTGTCTTCTCGCGCGGCGCCACTCGTTAACAAGAACCTCATCAAAATAACCCCTTCTTCGAAGGCCGGTCACCGAGTCAATCGTCTCAATGCTTTCGAGAGCTTTTTTTGTTTTGTGGAGCTCGCTTATGGCTACGTTAATCCTATCTTCACTGCTATCCATTAGCATACGGTGTTGAATTGCAACCGAGGCGAGAGAAGCAAAAGATTCAACCAAGGGAATTTGACTAAGATCGTATCGGGTCACTTCGCCATCATGCTTACGAGCGTTCAACAACTGAAGTACACCGATGCAATCCCCTTGGTAGTTTCTTAACGGCACTGCAAGAAATGAAACAGAGCGGTAATCAAGCATTTGGTCAAAAATTCGCGTGCCCTGAAAATCATAGGCCTCATTGACATAAACATCATCGATAACGATTGTTTGACCTAGGTTAGCCGCCGCCGCTGCCACATTACTCAAGTTCATTTCACCGCTCGCCTTATTTAGCGGCACATCAGGTAAATTAATTTCACTACCCGGCTCAGCGATTTGATGTAGTTTCAGGGTATCGTTTTTCAGCAAGGCAAACTTCAATGTGCTGTCATCTTCAGCTAAATATACCGTGCCGCCATCCGAGCGAGTGAGGTCTTTAGCTTCCCGCAAAATCTGATCAAGCAGCGAATCAAGATCTCTTAACGCAGACATCGCGAGCGCTACTTCCATGAGTTTACGATGCGCCTGATGATCCGCAATATTTACCGTTGTATTGGACAAAACTGTTCTTGACTCGACTTGATCAACTTCATTGCCATTATAGTCTTTTCAGGTGTCGGTGTGCTTCACCTTTATTTGCCACAATCGACCCTAGAAATAGCGATTTTTGCGCCGAATGGACATCGAAAATCCGTCAAAAGTATATTCCCAACCTTTCCGATGAGCGCAATTCTTTGCCTTTCTGGCGCACGCGTATATCTCGACGGACATTGCTCACACAGACGAAAACCTGGGCGGAAACCAACGTCTTGGCAAACGCTTATGCGGTCAAGCAAGTTGTGTTTTGCCTGCACGAACCACCCTTAACGTTCCAGTAGAAACTTCAAAACGCAATTTTTTGAGCATGTCGAGCGACTAAGACAGAGAGATTGAGTCACTGACATTGCAGATCGTGATCTGTTCATTCGCGGCGGAGCAAGTGTATTTCAAATCTCGCCCTAGGTGACGTTCGGGCTTGTTCCAGGTTTTCCTTTCTTGCCAAACGATTAGCCAATGTTGAAATTCATCTGTTTTGCTCACCGCAAGAAGGCGACCGGCACTTAACGCCAACAAACGCGTCAGTACATGGATATTAAGAATTAGCGCTGCGCAGGTTGAAACCAACCAGCCATAATTTTTCTCGAAGTATAGACGTTTACCGCGAAACAACTTGATGGTCTTATGGGGCTTGGACCGTTCTGAAGCGCCACCAATATGAAGCACCCTTGCGTACGGATAAAAAATACGGGATATGCCGTTTCTTGCGGCACGCAGACAAAGGTCTGTTTCTTCGCTATACATGAAATAGTCTACGTCGAACCCACCGAGTTCATCCCAAGTGGTTTTCTTCAGCATGAGAAAACACCCCGTAATCACGTCAACTTCCTTAATCGTGTCGCGCTGCCAGTCAGGCATCTCTTCAGGATTGAACACCTTGGATTTTTTAGCGAGGCTTGAGACACCTAATGCCCTCATGGTCAACCCCCACAATCCAGGTCTCGCCCAGCAACTTCTGAAATCGACAACACCTCCCGGTGTAACAGAGGCGCCGCCA
The DNA here is from genome assembly GCA_965657335.1 of Candidatus Azotimanducaceae bacterium. Taxonomy (GTDB): domain Bacteria; phylum Pseudomonadota; class Gammaproteobacteria; order Pseudomonadales; family Azotimanducaceae; genus UBA4582. The sequence goes on along the minus strand of CBFHOH010000006.1, from coordinate 48,547 downwards.
AAAATACCCCTTTCGTTCGTTGTCACTGCATACTGAAACAAACGCGCGATACCCTTATCGAGTACCTGAGTATCTGGGTTCAAAAGCAATACCCAGCCTCCCAGTGCTGATCCAGCTGCAATATTGTTTGCTGCTGCGAAACCAACATTTGTATCAGATCGTATCAGCCTTACTTCTGGAAACTGCGCTTCAATCGAGTCCGCGCTACCATCATCTGAGGCATTGTCGTAGACGATTACTTCGTAACGCATTTGCAAGTTGCTGTCGTTAATTGACTTGATGCACTCGCAAGTCAAATCCCTTGTGTTGTAGCTGACGATGAGAATTGAAAGGTCTAGCGAATTATCCGGCGTTCCCGCTTCGCAAATTCTCTCGCCCTGTTTTGCATTGCTTTGCATATTCATTCGTTTCACCTTAGTTTTTATTGCCGTGCCCAACCTCTGCGTAGGCCTTGTTGCAGCCTTTTCAAAGCCCTGCATGGTGAAACAACGAGCAAAAAGTATGCCAGCAATACAAACGTGCGCACTTAGACTCACTCGCAAATCGCGATCTATAACCGCATATTGCGGGCAAAGCGAGCCTGCACCTTGCAACTTGCAATGAATGACAGGCAAACGGCTTGGCAAGGAAATTGCAAACCACTACAACGGACACGATCGAACAGGTAAAGCCAATGCAAGCAAAAAACGTTAACCACTCTCTGAAGCTGAAAATAAAGTTGGTGTTGCGTATTGCAACAAGATTTCTATCTCCGCTGTATCAGTTAATGAACAGAATTCGGTGTGACAAGGAGTGGGTTATTGTTTTAGCTAGTCGATTCCATACCAGAGAACTTGTGGAGCAACTCAACCTCACAGGATACAAGGTCTTCTTGTTTGACTCATCTCCGGATCAAGCAAACTGGCGATTCGCCTGCCGCTCAGTTGCCGTCGACATTTACGACCGAGCAAAAATTCCTCTGATTCTGCAGACGGCTCGCAATCTCAAGTGCAACACAGTGTTAATGCCACAGGATGACAATCTGATCCCAATTTATGCTGAGGTAAATCGACTATTGGACAACGATACGCGATTCTCTGAAGCATCTGTTCAAGCAAGTCTTAGCAAAACATTCATGCGCAAAAGGTTAACGGACGCAGATATGAATGTACCCGCATGGGAACAGACCAGAGACGCTAGCAAGGTCGCCGCAACGATCCTGCCTGCGGTTGTGAAGCCACCGTTTGGACAGGGCTCCAAGGGAATAACATATGTGAAAACGAAGGCCGAAGCTTCTGCTGCTGTCGATCATATTTGCAACGACCTCGGTCAGGAGCATTGCGTTATCGAGGAATTCCTTTCTGGTCGACAATTTGATGTGGAGGGCGTTATTCAGGATGGTACACCGCATGTGCATTTGATCACAGAGGAGTGCTATACCGACTTCCTCCCTGAATTTACAAGACCATCCTGGTATTTACATGGGCCGGACCTGCCCGAAGACATGACGGCTGAAATTTTACGCGAGACGTTTGCAGCGCTAGCAGCTTGCGACTTTTACTCCGGCGCTTTCCACCTCGAACTAAAATTTCAAGCGAATCGGGCTATGACTATCGACCTTGCCAATCGCATGGGCGCTGATTTTTTCAAGTACGCAAAGCTTGTCACTGGCATCCCAGCAATTCATGAGTACTACAAGTCGATGACAAAAGGAAAATTGGAAACAAGAGCATTTAACACAATCCCATGCCGACCCATCCTTCGCTTTTTTAGCTACACGGATCGTCCAGCAGACGATGAGATTCGTCATCTCGCTAAATCCCTCGCAGCGAATGACCAAGTAAAACTTACCGTTTTTGAGAACCAACTAGAAATGGCTGGCAGTCATTCGGTGCTCAGAAGTTTCCTTAAACAAACCTATGAATTGGGTCAACTTTCTGGCAATCGCGCACCCCCCGGGAACACGATACAGCTTGCGACCTGAGACAAACTTGCTGCAGAGGTGGCACAGAGATTGCAAACCTCTGTTCGGAAACGATTTATCAAACAAGAATTTAAAGTGACAAAATAGCTATGCGATCAGCCCAAGAAAAAGAGAACCTGCCAGAAGCAACCAACATTCGAGCGGCATTCGGGCAGGATGCCAGTCAATTGCTCGATAGTAAGTGGGACGCACTTTTGTTGAAGCAAACTATTCCAAATCCCACCAGCTCGGCTGCTTGGTTAAGAGCAACCCTGTTGCTCGTCGAAAAATCCACACCTTTGATCATCACTGCTGAAATCGGTCAGAAAGTGGTTGCGGCTGGTGCCTTTGAAATAAAAAAAACCAAGGGCATTCGGGTTGCCCGATGGCTTGGTGGCAGCGGACGTCCCGCAATAACTCCGGACCTCCTGCTAGACCCTGAACACCCTAACGCTGCGATGGGCATCATAGCCAAACTTAGAGAGCAATCTGATGTCATCTCGTTAGGGCCGAGTCGAATCGAAAGCGGGCTAAGGCAAATGATGAAGTCTCAAGGCCAAAGTGTGGTAACTGAAAAAACGGCGGAAGCATGGATCGTAGATTTACCTGCTCCAAGGATAGAAAAGTTACGCAAGAAAAATAAGGCAAGGCTTAAACGCGCAGAGAGAGACGGTGCAATCATTAGCGTCAATACCTATGCAGAAACAGAAAGTATTAAAACGAGCCTCGAACGCCTTTTTGTACTTCACCAGCAACGTTGGAAAAACCGTGATGACATATCCCGATTTTCTAAAAATGATTTTTATAGAAACTGGACCCGACAACTCGTTTTAGCATTATCGAAACACGATCAGGTACGCATCATCGAGGTATTAGAAAATGGAAAACCTGTCGCTATGATTTTAGGTTTTCTTTTCGGCCATGGCGCACTCTTTCACACACCGGCGGTCGACCCAGGCTCGATTCTTAAGGGTGCAGGACATGTCGCCATACAAACATGGGTTGAGGCTGCGCAAGACGCCGGCGCTACCATTATGAATCTTGGCCGGGGTTCGGGCGAAGCTCAGGGACCTAAAGGAGGACTTGGTCCAGCAAAACATCTTTGCGGGATTTTTAAAGCTGGTTCCAACCCACCGTTGCAATTCTTGGTCAACGTGAGCCATCAGGCAAAAGAGGCTGTTAGAGCAATAAAAGAAACACGCGCAACAGATAAATCAGCCGCCTAAGGGCTGCTATTATGGAAAGCAGACCTTAGCTCAACAGTTCTCATGTCTCGATTGAGACACCCACTGTTGTACATCGGTCATTCCAAAGGGCCGCTTAGAGCTTGTATCGCTGGACAGAGCTCACACAAAACCAAAGTTAACAACAGCAATATAGCGCATGTAGAGATGTTCTTTCAGTGGGCGCTTCTTGACGTTATCTGCCAGGATAAGTTGTGCCTGTTTCTGAACACGTTTAAGCTGCTTTTTAACTGCCTGTTTACGCTCGAGAGGCAACTCATCTTACAAAGACTATTTTCGAGATTGGCAATGAACCCGCTTCCCTCAGCAAAAAAACCAAAGAAAATCACCAAGGAAAAGCAGCATGACTGAAAATCGACAGGTACTGATAGACTCCCTTCCTAGCGGCAAGCTGGCGGAATCGAATTATCGCATGCAATCTGCGCCGGTTCCCAAGCTGCAGACTAGCGAAGATGTGCTCTGCAGAACTTTAGTCGTGACGATAGGCGCAGGAACACGCGCCGGGCTTCAAGGTAGCGCGAGTTATGCTGGCGCACCCCAAACCAATATCGTGATGAATGGCACTGGCGTTGCGCGCGTCGAGCAATCCAACAACGCGGAGTTTAATATCGGGGACCTCGTCGTTTGTGGCACAGGGTGGCAAGATTACTCTGTTCAGAAAGCCCGTCAGTTATCAAAAGTGCAAGATGACATTGATCCAGCACATTACTTGGGCGCGCTTGGCACCAACGGACTCACTGCCTACTTCGGTTTACTGGCAGTTGGCCAGCCACAAAAAGAAGAGACTGTGTTGGTGTCTGCGGGTGCTGGCAGCGTAGGCCACCTGGTCAGTCAAATCGCAAAGATCAAGGGATGTCGGGCAGTTGGCATCACTAGCACACCAGATAAGTGCCAGCTGTTGACCGACAAAATGGGTTGTAACGCCTCTGTGTCATACAAGTCAGAAGATTTTCGGTCGGCGTTAAAAGAAGCGTGCCCTGATGGTGTGGACGTCTATTTCGACAACACGGGCGGCGACATTCTTGGTATGTCTCTACGCAGAATGAATACACATGGTCGAATAGTCTGCTGTGGTGTCGTGTCTCAATACGATACTAGCAGTCCCGCAGGCGGTCCAAGTGGCATTCCCGGCTTGTTAGTCAATAAAAGAATTCGGATGCAGGGTTTTCTGGTGTTCGATTATGCTGCCCAGTACGAGACAGCGAGAACAGAAATAAAGGGCTGGATCAAATCCGGCGAGCTAACGCCATATCATGATGAATTCGATGGGTTGGCTCAGGCACCTTCCGCCTTTGTTGATTTACTCGCAGGGGGAAACGTCGGCACTCGGATCGTTCGCATCTCGGAATAAGTTGCAAGGCTGACAGCCCCGCTGTCCAGCCTTTTGCCTTCTTCGCACATCTATTTCATCTAACCACTGCTCGCAGCGGGCAAACTTCAATTCACTCATTTTTGGCGCATCGCAATTCCTTGTTCGCAGACCTCGTAATTTTTTCTTGATTAATGATACGTTATAACATTACTATTGCCGCGAATTTTTATAGGATATCAATAGGTCAATCACGTGAACACAATGTTAGACATAAAGAAACACAGCATCCCGCTGGTTCTTTCCATATTAAGTTTCCAAGCCCAAGCGCAATCGAGCGAAGCACACCGTGAAGCGCACAACCATTTAATGGAGGAAGTGGTGATCAGCATGCCTTTTGTTCAAACAGCTGCTGAAACCTCACAACCGATTAACATCCTCTCTGGCGAAGCCCTGCTGGAGGATGTTAGCAATACACTCGGGGGCACGCTGCAAGGAGAGATCGGCATTAACAGCGCGTCTTTCGGGCCTGGCGTTGGTCACCCTATCATTCGCGGGCATGCCGGCAACCGAGTCGGCATTTTACAAAATGGCGTTGGCACAACCGACGTTGCCAATCAAAGTCCTGACCATGCTGAATCAGTGGATGTGAGTCTGGCTGACAGAATCGAAATTGTCCGGGGTCCGGCTAGCCTGCTCTATGGTAGCGGCGCCATCGGCGGGATTGTCAACATTATTGACGGCCGGGTACCCGATCGCGTGCCAGAATCAACAGAACTCATTATTGAACAGACCCGCAATTTCAACAACGACGAAGATCGCACGGCTTTTCGTATTGACGCGGGCAGCGGTACCTTCGCTATCCATGCTGAGGGTTTCAGGCGTGAGAACGATAACCAAAAAATACCCGGTTTCGCGCTTGACGTCGCAGCGATAGAGACTTTAGAGGCAATGCAGCATGGCGATGAAGAACATGAGGAAGAGGAAGAAGACCCGGCAAATACTTTTGGATTCATTGACAACTCGAATGGTAAATCTTCCGGCGGCGCATTAGGTTTCTCTTTTGTTGGCGAGGAGGGCTTCGTTGGTTTTTCTGTATCAGCCTTGACGAATGAATACGGCCTACCACCGGGTTCACATGAACACAACCATGGGCACGAAGAGGAAGAAGACCATGATGGTGAAGAGGAAGAGGAACATGCAGCGGAAGAGGTTGACTTTGTACGGCTGGAAATGGACAAGGTCCGTTATGACCTTCGTGGCAGCCGGAATTTTGGATCGGGTTTCATCGAATCTGTTAACGCTGCGCTTGCATACACAGACTACATGCATGACGAAGTAGAGTTTTTTAGCAACGGAGAGACGGAAGTAGGAACCACGTTTGATAACAAAGGTTATGAAGGACGAGTGGTTGCACACCACCGCGGAAATGATAACTGGTCTGGCATCTTTGGTCTTCAGTTGACCAACAATGATTTTGTCGCAGCTGGCGAAGAGGGCTTCATACCTGAATCCGATATTGAAAACGTGGGACTATTTGCTTTCGAAAGATATCAAACAGCCTCATTTAATATAGAGCTTGGTTTGAGATATGACACGAATGAGGTGAAAAGTGGTCAATGCAAGCGAGACGATCGCGCGTTTAGCGCGAGCGGTAGTGTTCTTTACGAAATGAATGACGCTTCTAACGTCTTCTTTGGCATAACGAATGCTGCGCGCACACCGTCTGTTGAGGAATTATTTGCAAATATCGACAACACGACTTGCGGTAGGCCAGTGGATGACGAGGCGTTAGTATTTCACGCTGCGACCAACTTGCTTGAAATCGGCAATCCAAATCTGACACCTGAAAGAGCCCAAAACGTCGAGCTTGGCTATCGTTATCACACAGGGCCAATCACAGGTGAGATCAACGCGTATGCCAACAACATTGATGACTATATCTTTCTCAACGTCACGGGTGCGGAATTTGAAGAACAGCTGCTGGCAGAATTCACTGCACGTGACGCCACATTTAGGGGGCTTGAGGCGCGAGTAAGCTTTGACATTTATCAGTCAGAGCAATTCGGTATTAGCGGGTCCGTGTTTGGCGATCAGGTGCGTGCTAAGTTTGACGCTGGCGGCAATGTTCCGCTAATACCCGCGTCCAAGGTAGGTGCTGAAATCGAATTTTACGGCGATCAATGGACTGTACACCTCCGCGCCAACAATATGTTCGAACAGGACAATGTAGGCGACTTCGAGCTTCCAACGGATGAATATACGTTACTTTCTCTGTATGCAGATTATCACTGGAATGTAGGCAACGAAGGAGAACTTAAACTCTTCTTGAGGGCCGACAACCTCAGTGACGAAGAAGTACGCAATCATGCGTCTCGACTGAAAAATTTCGCGCCTGAGCCCGGACGTACCGTAAAGGTAGGGCTCAGATTCAAGCTATAACGAAAACTGCATACTAGCAGCAAGGTTTCAAAAGCCTTGCTGCTACATCATTTGAGGATGATGATCCCAATTAAGCTGTTAGCGCCCCCACTTATCAACATTTAACCGCCGTAAACTGCCAATGTTGGTGCACAAATACAGTTCAGAGACGAAGCTGCGTGCCGAAACGGTAAACTTACGACGCGCTTTTTGGCATCAGTTTCACCGGCAAATCTGTGTAACCCTTGATAAAGTTCGACACAATCCGCTCCGGCTCACCGACCAGCTCAATTTTATAAAAACGCTGCATGATTTCCTCCCACAAAACCCGCAGCTGCATTTCTGCAAGCCGATTGCCCATGCATCGGTGAATGCCAAAACCAAACGAGACGTGGTGTCGTGGATTTGTACGATCAATGAGAAATTCATCAGCACGATCGATTGCCTCGTCATCACGGTTACCCGAGATGTACCACATGACGACCTTGTCGCCTTGCTTGATTTGTTTACCACGGAACTCAAAATCACGCGTGGCTGTTCGGCGCATATGAGAAAGCGGTGTCTGCCAACGGATAATTTCTGACACCATCCCTGGAATAAGCGCAGGATTAGCCCGCAACTTATCGTATTCAGCAGGGTTCTGGTTAAGAGCCAAGACACCACCCGAAATAGAATTACGGGTCGTATCATTGCCACCAACAATGAGTAACGTGAGATTGCCGAGGAACATATCATCGTCCATATCGTGCGTTGCTTCGTTATGCGCGAGCATCGATAAAAGATCTATACCGTTGTCCGCAGGCATGTTCGCGCGCTGCGCCCATAGCTTACGCATTGTGGCGAGACAGTCCTCGAGCGCATCCTCCTGGGCCTCCCGAGTCAACCCCGGCACGCCAATGCCCAGCTCTGGCAACGAAGTCGCCACGTCTGACCAATAGGTTAATTTGTATCTATCCTCTAGCGGGAAATCAAACAGCGTCGCGAGCATCTGCGTGGTTAACTCAATACTCACCTTTTCAACCCAATTAAATTCTTCGTTCAGTGGCAGCGAGTCAAGAATATTAATCACCCGTTGCCGGATAAGTCCTTCGAGTTTTGCAAGATTACGGGGCACGACCACACCCTGAACCGCCTTACGCTGTTCATCATGCATAGGCGGATCCATGCCAATGAAACTAGAAGTATCGCGCCGTCTGCGCTGGACGCCCAAGGCATCCAACATGGATTGATCGAAAATTGTAATATCTTTTTCCGAAGAAAAAACATCGTGGTTCTTTTCGATTTCCATGATGTCGTTAAATTTAGTCACCGACCAGTAAGGACCGAACATGCTTTCTTTACAGTAATGTACGGGATCTTCGGCGCGCATGCGTTTGAAGTAGGGTTGCCAAAGATCCTGTTGAAGTAGAATCGGATGACTGACATCTATCTCTTCAATAGGTACCGTTGCCGGGTCTGGCAGGTGATTTGCGTCAAGTATCATTTCGCTCATGGCCTTTGTCCCCTTGTTAGGTCTTCTTTCTGAGTATCCATGTCTTTTCGGAGGAAGGCAAATGAGACGAACTCAGGTAAACTGATGGCCATTGATCACTCTCTTAAACCAAAACAGAAAAACACAATGAAATCACTCGACTCGCACACACAAAAAATTCAAAAACAGTTCAACCGTCAAGCGAATGAGTATGCTCAAACGAACCAAGCCAAAGACGCACGCGCAATGAACGGTTTAGTAAAGCTGACCAAAACAAGCCGAAGCAGTCAAACGCTGGACGTTGCCTGCGGCCCAGGCCGGTTAACCATGGCTTTTGCCCGCCAAGCTAAACATGCAACAGGATTAGATGTGACAGAGAACTTGCTTGATATTGGTCGCACAGAAGCCAGCAAGCTCGGCATAGACAATATTGAATTTACCTTTGGGTCCGCTTTAGAAATACCTTTCGAAAACGACGCTTTCGATACAGTGAGTTGCCGCGCAGCGTTCCATCATTTCTCCGAACCTGAGCAGGTGCTAAATGAAATGGCGCGCGTGCTCAAACCCGAAGGGGAGATCCTTATTGCAGATATTTTAGGTAACGAAGATGCAACAAAAGCATCAAATCACGATGAACTGGAACAATTGTGTGACCCCACCCATGTAAGGTGCATATCCAAATCTGACTTTCAAAACCTCTTTGACGCGACAGGGCTGGTCATTGAAAGCAGCCGGTTCAGCACTATGGACTATGAGGTAGAGCAATGGCTGATCCATGGCGGCCCAAGTGATATCGAAAAAGAAGCAATAAGATCAAGATTCAGGCACAGCATCACAACCGATCAGACCGGGCTTAACGCGAGAGATGAAGAAGGCACCATAAAATTCACACACCAAACCGCACTTTTCATTTTGGGACATCGAGCTAAAAGCGAAAACCCTTAAATATGCCTGCAAGTGAATCTTCCGGTGTTGATTGCACCGACTATCTACCTTGTCCTGCATGCTTGCTTACAGCGACGAAACTAACTTTTAGCTAAACATTCTGACACCGCTTCACAGAAGCCCGTTGTTGTGCCCGACCCACCCTGATCAGGCGTTAGTACTGCTGCACTTTCGTAGACCCGCCTCACAGCATCAACAAGCCGCGCAGCCTCTTGGTCAAACGACAAATGTTCCAACAACATTGCCGCTGAAAGTAGCGTTGCGGTCGGGTTAATCACGTTTTTGCCGGCAATGTCTGGCGCTGAACCATGTGCAGATTCAAAATAAGCATAATCCTCTCCATAGCAACCCGAAGGTGCAAGGCCAAGGCCGCCGATAAGTCCAGCAGCACCGTCAGACATAATATCGCCGTAGAGGTTTGGCATCACTATCACATCAAAGTGTTGGGGCTTTGTAATCATTCTGCAAAGAAAATCATCGATAATGTAATGATCATATTCGATATCAGGATATTCCTTCGAGATATCGTTAGCAATTTCAAGAAACAAACCGTCTGAGGTGCTCAACATATTGTATTTACAGGTGACCGTGACGCGTTTTTTTGTATTGCGTTTTCTTGCCAGTTCAAATGCGAAGCGAATGACTCGCTCTGAGCCTGCTTCAGTAATCGCTTTGATGGCATATTTTCCCGGTGACAACTCGGATAATGGCGCACGCGCATGTTTTGAGAAAAAATTGAGCCCCTGCAGGTCCTCAATATCCCCTTCAAGCCCAAGGTAAAGGTCTTCGAGATTCTCGCGGATAATTGTGAAGTCAATGCCAACGGGGTTTGCAAGTGGTGAGTTGTAGCCTGGGGTCCAAAGACAAGGTCTCACGTTTGCATAAGTTTGTTTGCCCCATCTAAGATAAAAAAGTGCAGCCGTGCTTGCTCCACCAGTTGATCCAAAGAAAGTAGCGTCTGATTTATCTATTGCTTCTCTTGCCTCATCGGGAAACGCATTCACACCAGCATCTAGCGCTTGCTGACCAATGAGCGGTCGCTCAAAGGTGATGGGCAACCCCATTTGCTCTAGAATATTAACCGCAGGGATCATCACCTCAGGTGATGCATCGTCCCCATCTACTACGACAACTTTTTTATTTTTCATATCCCTACACTTCCTACCGATTTATTTGACCTTTTCTGTCAACGAATTTGTTATGTTTTATCTCAATAAGGCGTAGTATTTACTAAAAGGGGGGTATTTAGCTATGGGTTACGAAACGATACAGGTTGATACAGATGTCGGCCCGGTTGGTGCGATCATTACAGGTATCGATCTCTCAAAACCATTGGCTGCGCTAGCTGTGAAAGAAATTAATACGGTCTGGTTGAAGCACCATGTTGTGTTTTTTAGAGATCAAAGCCTAACACCGACCCAGCAAGCGGATTTTGCAGCTAACTTTGGCGCATTGGATGTGTATCCTTTTATGAGCGCTGTTGACTCGAACCCCAACGTCATACCTATTATCAAAGAAACCGATGCAGAACTTAATTTTGGCGGCGCCTGGCACACAGATACTTCCTACGTCGAGCGACCGCCAAAAGCCACCGTGCTTTACGCTGTTGAGGTACCGGATGTGGGTGGTGACACCCTATTTGCCGATGCAACGCAAGCGTTCCACGACTTGAGTGACGGTCTCAAAAGCATGCTCGAAAATGAATCAGGCATCTATTCTCCTAAACTCGTTCATGGTAGAGAAGGCAGCTATAAACAGGCGGCGGCTCGCAGTGAAATGGCAAAAGACTATGGCGGCGCTGAGGATTTTGCGGAACAAGAAGTCGAACATCCCTTGATAAGAACGCATGTAGAGACGGGTGAAAAGAGCGTCTTTTGCTCATTACCCCACACCCATCGCATCAAAGGCTGGACAAGAGAAGAAAGCGTTCCGTTATTTAAACATCTGACCGGCATTTGTACTCAGGACAAGTACGTCACTCGATTCAAATGGCAGCAAGGTTCTCTGGCCATGTGGGACAACCGATGTGTTTTTCACAATGCGCTGAATGATTATCAAGGCAAAAGACGGCACATGCACAGAGTAATCGTGCAGGGGGAGCGCCCCCAGTAATTCGACCTAGATTTATCAAGGCAAAGAAGATTTGTTGCGTTAACTCAATTCGCCTTGTGTAGGCAAACCGATTGGCAAACTTTAGTGGGGAAAATGATGAGTGAATCAAGCACGGCACCCTTGTTATCGGATCTAGTTAATAGCCCTGCCGCTTGGTACGGCAGAGATCTGCAGAACGATGACAGTTGGGTTGAATTGTTAACTCATGGCGAAATTGATGAAATTCGGCAGGCCATCGCGCAGGTTAATCGCCTGCGCATCAGCATGCTAGAAATGAAAATTGAAGACTTTCCCTTACCGACGCTCGGCAATCGTCTGAAGGAAATGGCACGTGAGCTGGATCATGGTCGCGGATTTTGGTTGCTACGTGGACTCCCGCTTGAAGAGCTGGGAGAACGTGATGCTGCATTCGCTTATTGGGGCATCGGCCTACATCTCGGCAGACCGGTGTCTCAGAACGCACGTGGTCACTTGCTCGGGCACGTCACCGACGAAGGCGTCGATTTTAGAAAAGATAGTGGTGCTCGCGGTTATCAGACTAGGCTAAGACTTCCTTTTCATACTGACAGTTCAGATGTTGTGGGCTTGCTGTGCCTTCAAACAGCCAAGAGCGGCGGCTTGAGTAGAGTCGCCTCGACAACCAGCGCCTATAACGAAGTGATGAAACGTCGACCGGACCTTGCACATCTCTGGTTTGAAGAGTGGTGCTATGATCGACGCAACGAAGAACAACCCGGAGAGGCACCGTATTATAAAACTCGCCTTGCCGTTGAAAAAGATGGATATCTCGCTGTGCGTTATGTCCGCACATTCCTCGACTCAGCCGACCGACATAACGACGTACCTGCACACACGCCGGAGCAGATTGAATTCCTCGACCTCGTCGATACGATTGCGCACGAACCCGGTTTTGCGCTGAACATGGACTTTCGCCCGGGGGATATCCAGATGGTGTGTAATTACACCACATTTCATTCGAGAACGGCCTACGAAGACCACGATGACCCTGCTAAAAAGCGGCATTTACTCAGGCTTTGGTTAACGCTGCACGATGGCCGCGCGATGCCAGATGATTTTGGCCGGGGCAACGCACGAGATGGCAAGCGCGGCGGCATTCAGGCCGTACCGGGGATAGCTGAAGCACTGGCGGGCACTTACATCTAGCGCGCTCTATCGTTTGAATAAGCGAGCGTGCAGACACTGAATGATCGAGATAAGCCATGGACGAAATACAAAAATATTGGTTCGACTCGCAAGGATACTTTGTCATACCCAACCTGTTAGACGCGAATCTAATTGAGGCACTCAAAGCATCGATCGGACCTGCAACCGAACAACATACACCGGGGAAAAAAGAAGACAACCCTCTACACTGGTCTGCGGAATGGCGCGCGCTGCTGGACTTACCTACCCTTCGCCCCATTCTAGAGGCATTGGTTGGCAACCACGGTTTCCGGGAGTATCGCAAGCGTAAACATGGCGAAAACATACTGCCAACCTATCGACTAGACCACATTAACGTACATCAACACGTGGCGATGGGCTACCCCGGCATGGACTTACATGGCGGATGGAGCACCACCGGCGGCTCACAGTACTTTCGATATCATGATGGCCAATTTTATAACGGACTTGTCGTTGTCGCTTTTGAATTGTTCGACACACACCATAATGGTGGTGGCTTTTGTTGTATTCCCGGCAGCCACAAAGCTAACCTACCCCTACCTGACGGGTGGCGTGAAAAAGGAGGAGATGCCGGCGGCTTGTTGAAAGGGATACCCGCGAATGCGGGCGACGCCATCATCTTCACAGAGACCCTAGTCCACGGCACGCTACCATGGCGAACAAACGAGCAGCGCCAAACCGCTTTTTACAAATTCTCACCTCACGGCACAAGTTGGACAGCCGACTATTTTGATCCAGCTGACTTCACACATTACCCTGACATTACCAATCGGCAACTTGCACTGCTCGAGCCCCCTAACGCCAGATACATGGGGCGAAAAACGAGGCCGCCGTTTAAAGCCGAATCTGACTCACCCTCTGAACACGCATAAAACCACTGCACTGAAATTCGAACTTCCGAACCTCTTTTCGGGTTAGCTCCTTACAACACCCGTTGATCAACAATTATTCCTAAACAACGCATCAAGACAGCGAAAGTTTTATTTGAGTTCTATGTTCAACTTTACTCTATTTCGACAGAAAACCTCTGCGTACTCTGCTATTCTTTCGCGCCTAAATTACACAAATGTTTTTACATCAAACCAAATTTTATTTCTGGAAAGTGCAAAATATGACAATGTCAGTTGAAGAAAACCTTGATTTTACTGAACTACACGAACGAATGGACTGGTATGTAAACGAAGGCGTTATCCCCTTCGTGAGCACGCTTGTTCTAAAAGGCGACGATGTCCTTGACCAGAGTTTTCATGGGAGCGCCGACCACGCTTCAGAGCAACCGCTGAATGCAGAAACCATATTTAGAATGCACTCCAGCACTAAGATTGTTTGTTCTATTGCGGCAATGACGCTCTGGGAACAAGGTAGGTTTAAATTGGATGACCCGCTTGAAAAATTTATCCCAGAATTTGGAGACATGCAGGTCCTTAAAGCCAACGCAGCTACTATTGATGAAACGGAACCCGCCCTCAGCAGCATCCGGGTTAACCAAATCATGTCGCATACCGCTGGTTTTTCTTATGGTTTTATTGAGCCTAACTCAGTCATCGATACTGCTTACAATGCTCAAGCAATCAACCCATTTGCACCCGGATCGGAAATGACCCTTGAATCAATGTGCCAAGCACTGGGAAAGCTACCATTGGTATATGAACCAGGCACATTCTGGCGCTATAGCTTTGCCACCGATGTACTAGCAAGACTTATCGAGGTGATATCGGGACAACGATTTGACGCATATTTAAAGGAAACAATATTCGAGCCGCTGAAAATGCACGATACAGATTTCTATGTGCCCGAGGAAAAGCTCGATCGGCTATCAACCATGTATTTACCCGATGACATGCTAGATTCTATGAGCCCTTGCTCATTACCCATGGACAGCAAAGAAAGTCCTACGAACAGTAATCTACCCAGTTTTCTATCAGGTGGAGGCGGTCTATTCTCAACACTCTCAGACTATCTGTCCTTTACCCGTATGATTCTCAATCAAGGTAGCCTAGGTGACGCAAATATCCTAAAACCAGACACACTAGCACTCATGCGAACAAACCAGTGCGCAGAGGGCGTCGGCGTAAACTTTCCAATGTGGGATATGCCAGATACAACCTTTGGACTGGGTTTTGCGCTCAAAAATCGTCCCGCAGCGGGCGAACCGGAAAGCGCCGCAGGAGAATATCATTGGGGCGGGATGGCTGGCACACATTTCTGGTGGTCGCCCAAGGCTAATATTACGGGTATTTGTATGACACAGAGAATGCCTGGTTTCTGGCACCCCTTCAGTCAGGATTTCAAGCGACTCGCATATAAAATTGCAGGGTAACCAAACAGACGTAGCTGACAATTGACATACACGCTCGTGTTCCCCATCCTCTGACCACTACCTTTTCAACTTCGAACGGAGTGGTCACGTCTCAAGCGCACCTAAATACAACATCGACGTTGATGCGTTCTATTCAGATCCTTACCCAGATTTGGCGGTTTTGCGCGCTCAAGCGCCCATAGCCTATGTCCCCCAACTAGACGCAACGCTTATCACCCGACACGCCGACATCGTGTTGAACGAGAAGAAAACAAGTGTCTTTTCATCGGATCAACCGCAAGGATTGATGACAAAGTTGATGGGCGAAAACCTTATGCGTAAGGACGGCAAAGCACACATGGTCGAACGCAGGGCCGTGTACCCCACCATGTCTCCTCGCACGGTGCGTGAAGTTTGGAGCAGTGGGTTTCGCGCCCAAACAGATCGTTTGCTCGATGCAATAACGGAAACAACAGAGGCTGATCTTTTTTGGCGATATGCCATGCCGGCATCTGCAAATGCACTCAGGTCAATGACAGGCCTCACAAACATGTCTGTCGAGGAGATGAACAGGACCAGCCAAGGAATGATCGATGGATGCGCTAACTATACCGGAGATCTCGAGATTGAGGCCAGATGCCACGATTGCACGGCGAGTATCGACAAGCACATCACAGAAAAATTATCCGAGCTAAAAATTCAACCCGATCAATCTCTGATCTCCGTTCAACTCGCGGCAGGACTTACTGAGCCTCAAATACGCGCTAATATCAAACTCTCTATCTCCGGCGGACAAAACGAGCCAAGGGATGCCATCGCAGGATGTATCTGGGCGCTGCTGTCTCACCCGGATCAACTAGCGCTTGCACTCAATGGTCAAGTCAGTTGGCTGCAGGTTTTTGAGGAGTACGCCCGCTGGATTTCACCCATTGGCATGTCTCCACGACGGGTTATCCGGCGTTATGATTATCGAGGTATCACCTTTGAACCGGAAGACCGTGTTTTTTTCATGTTCAGTTCTGCGAATCGAGACGAAGACGTGTTCTCTGCGCCGGACGTATTCGATATCACACGAGACATAACCCCCTCGATTGCGTTTGGTGCTGGACCTCACTTTTGTGCAGGTGCATGGGCATCTCGCGCTCTCATTGCAGACGTCGCGCTACCACGCTTTTTTGAACGTGTGCGGCGCCCGAAGCTTAACGGAGAGGTGCCATTTGCTGGCTGGGCATTTCGCGGACCACTGGCACTGCCCTGCAGCTGGGCTTGAAAAGTGCTGGCGTAAAATTGACAATTTAGATATTTATACTGAGGCATTAAGATGAAAATTATCGGCAATATTAAACCAGAAGACGACTACACCCACGAGCTGGGTCCAGAAGAAAACTTCAACGAATCTGTCTATTTTAACTTTTTCGATCGCGCGCAAAATCGTGGAGGTTTTGTTCGCATAGGTAACCGCGCCAACGAGGGCTATGCTGAGATGACAGTGATTGTCTGGAACCCCGATGGCTCTGCACTGTTCAATTACGCCAAACCAGAGATATCTAACAACGATGCTTGGGATGCAGGCGGTCTCAAAATCGAGATCATCAAACCCACCGAGCAAGTAAGAACCACCTTTTCGGGCAAGGCACTTTACATGACCGACCCGACCGCCATGCGTGACCCTGGCAAAGCCTTTAAGGAAAACCCGCGCAAAGAACTCAGCATCGACTTAATACACGATGCGGTTGGACCACTCTACGGACATGTTGGTGAGGAAGGTGATGGCAACGAGTTCGCCCGATCCCACACCGAACAACATATGCGCGTTTCAGGTGTTCTAAAATTGGGCGACGAAGATGAAATCAGCATCAACGGGTGGGGATTGCGCGATCACTCCTGGGGGCCCCGATACTGGCAGGCAACACCGTCTTATCGATGGATCACAGGCAACTTTGGTGACGATCTCGGCATGGTGATTACCTGTGGCGCAAACGGCGAGGGACGGGGCCTGTTCCATGAGGGCGAAGAAATTATTCGAGTAGAGAAAGCGGTGCTCTCAACAGAATACCTAGAAAACACGCTTTATCACCGCCACCTCTCAATCGACCTTGATCTCGCCGATGGCAGAAAGCGTCATCTAGACGGAAAAGTCATGGGCTACATTCCGCTTCGGAACCGGCGTGCCGGGGCCAACACACATGTTGGCGAAGGTATGACGGAATATACTTTAGACGATGGTCGCAAAGGATATGGTCTGAGCGAATATCTGACGCAACCTGATGACCAGGGTCTTGAAGGTGCACCAACGGAATAAGTCCCATGGTGGTTTGCATGTCATCAAGCGCTGATTGCACGACCAACAAATGGCTTTTAGAACGCATCAGAATGCAAAATTAAATACGATCTGGAGAGCATAAAGTGACCATCGCCGAGAACAATGAAATAGACACTTGGTTGGCGCGGGAAGAGCCCGAAGAAGTTTTGGAACCTGCCTTGCCAATTATAGATCCACATCACCATTTGTGGGACATGCGCCGCGCCAGACTCGACCCGGATAGTTTCAGACAGCGACTCTACCTTTGCGATGAGATTTCCAAAGATATTACAGAGTCAGGGCATAATGTCGTACAGACCGTATTTGCCCAATGCGGCGCTTTTTATCGCGCCGACGGTCCCGCTGAGATGCGATGTTTGGGAGAAACGGAATTTGTTCATGGCATCGCTGCAATGAGCCGTTCAGGAATCTATGGAAAGACAAGACTCTGCACCGGCATCTTCAGCACAGCGGACCTAAGGTTAGGCGCTAACGCTGAACCCATATTGGAGGCACATCTGCATGCTTCGGAATACTTTCGTGGTATCCGCAGCGCTTTCCCGAGTGACCTAAACCAGACTTTTCTCGAGGGCTTTGCTTTGCTTGGCAAACATAACCTCAGTTATGACAACTGGTCACCTAACTATCTTAGACTGCCGCGACTGGCAGACCTTGCCAACAAGTTTCCAGAGACCACGGTCATCGTTAACCATCTAGGTGGCCGTATTGATCCAGCAGCGACTGACAGCGAAATAGCCGAGTGGCGTCGTTGCATAGACGCCGTCGCGGCGTGCCCTAACACGGTGATGAAGCTGGGAGGCGCGCAGATGCGCATTGGAGATTGGGAACCCCCGTATCATATGCAACAAACAGAGCAACCAAAAAACTCTGAATTCTTTTGCCGGACTTTGCTGCCTTGGTACCAATACGCGCTTGAGGCATTCGGCCCAGAACGTTGTATGTTTGAGAGTAATTTTCCTGTAGACAGAGAATGTCTTAGCTACCGCGCGTGCTGGAATCTTTTCAAGCGGATATCCGCATCTCTGGGACTCAGCAATGCCGAGAAAACGGCGGTTTTCAGCGGTACAGCAGCCAAAGCATACCGCCTAAATGCACCTTAACTGTGAAGGTAGTCGTTGGAGGATAATGCAAATTTTTTTTGCATAGCTCGCGTAAGAGTGACATTTTCACTGTCTAGATTGACGTGAATTATAGGGCCACTACGTTATTTCTTTGTTTCTATCTCTTGATGTATGATCAATTGATCTCTCAAACCAGCGAGGTATAGAACATGCGATTCGGAATGCTTTATGAGCTGCAACTTCCAAAGCCCTGGGATAGCCATAGCGAACAACGTTTGGTAGACAACGCGATTGAACAATGCGTGCTTGGTGACAAATTGGGCATCGACTACGCGTGGTCGGTAGAGCACCACTTTCTCGAGGAGTATTCCCACTGCAGTGCCAGTGATGTGTTCCTCTCAGCTATTGCGGCCAAAACTGAGCGTATAAAGATAGGTTTTGGTATCAGACAAGTCATACCTAACTACAACCATCCGGCTCGAACGGCAGAGTCTGTTGGCATGCTGGACCTTATCTCGCACGGTCGCGCGCAACTTGGCATCGGCGAGGGTGCCACACGCTTAGAGCTCGGCGGCTTTAATATTCCAGCGAGACGAAAACGCGCCATGGCACTGGAATCGGCGCGTGAAATCGCAGACATGATGGTCATGGAGCCCTACCCCGGCTACGAATGCGATGACTGGTCAATGCCCTGCCGCAACGTGTTACCAAAACCCATTCAGAAGCCCCATCCTCCGATGTGGATGGCCTGTACAAACAGAGATACGATCAAAGAGGCGGCAAGAAATGGTTTAGGAGTGCTTGCCTTTAGCTTCCTCGATCCAGAAGAGGCCAAAACCTGGAGTTCGATTTACTACGATACGATCAAATCCGAAGAATGCGTACCATTGGGACATACGGTCAATGCTAACATCGCTATGGTGTCAGCTTTTTCGCTACACGATGATCACGATGAAGCTTCCAGACGCGGAGAAGACGGTTTCAGGTTTTTTGAATATGCAATCGGTGCATTGGTCACCGATGACGTGGTGCCCGGCAGAAGCAGTCTCTGGGAAAAATATATTGCCCGCAAGCAAGCTCGCGCAGCCGGTAAGGACGTTCACGACACGGCGTATGGTGGAAAAAGAGCACATCCAGATCGAAGCATGACGCGCTCGCCGGGGATAGGCACAGCAGATGAGTTTCGATCCCATATGCAGGGGTTTGCTGACTCTGGCGTCGACCAAGTGATATTCCTGCAACAAGGCGGCAATAACAAACACGAACATATCTGCGAGAGCTTAGAACGTTTTAGTCGCGATGTTCATGACGATTTTGCTGAGGGCAGAGATGAACGCGAAGCAAAGAAAGCCGAGGAACTGGCACCATACATCGAGGCCGCGCTCGCTCGCAGGAAAACACGAGCACCGCTGCGCGATGACGAAATAGCCATCGTGCCGGCGTCACGCCCTAAACCTGCCGCCTGACTTAAAACTTTCAAGCGCCGAAAGACGACCGTTGTGCGTTGATCAACATCAATCGCCATCAAAGCACATCAACGTTTGACGCTCTAGAGGATGTCAGGCTTGTCTCGTGCTGCCGAGAGATGCCACTTGGGCTCACGCTTTTCTACAAATGACCGGATACCCTCCTTAGCGTCTTCTTGATTACCTACCCACGCAAATAAAGGGCCTTCTTTCGCTAACATCTCTGGCACCGAGTCACTAAGCCCCTGCCAAAGAAGTCTTTTGGTAATAGCCACCGACACTGGTGCGGTCAGCCGATATTCCGCCGCATGCGCTAACGCTCGGTCCAGCACCTGGTCAGCGGGCAACGCTTCGCTGACAATACCCATCTGCGCCGCCTCGGCACCCTTAAAAATACGGCCTGACAGCAACACATCGGACGCATTAGAGAAACCAGCCACCCGCTGGACCAGCACGTGCGCCGCGAGTTCAGGCATCATTCCTCGCCGGGTAAAAACGAACCCCATTTTAGCGTCTACCGCCCCATAACGAACATCGCACAACATGGGATAGGTCATACCTACGCCAACAGCCGCACCATTGATAGCAGCGATAACAGGCTTATCGATTTGATATGGGTACAGTAACGCAGGGGTTTCACTGTTAGATGATTGCTCATCATCTCTGCCAGCAAAGGTTTCCCCACCGCGCTCAAGATCAGCACCGGCACAAAAAGCTCTGCCCGCGCCAGTGATCACCACAGCACGAACCTTGTCATCCATATTCGCTTGGCCAAGCGCCTGACTCAGCTCGCTAGCAACGCCCGCATTCCAAGTGTTCATTTTTTCTGGCCGATTAATCGTCACCAGCGCAGTCGTTTCACTTACCTCGTAAAGGATGTGCTCATAACTCATAGCGCTTAAACTCCTATTTCCGTGAGAGGTTAAATATAGCGCAGTTGATATTGAGGTCAATCTGCGCTGTAGTCTCATATTACATTGACCCCATGCTACGCTACCCGCAACATGGAACGCGATGTTGAGCACCCCCTCTTTCGATGACGAGCACTATGGAAGCACAACGGATTCTCGATAACGTACCGATGTCGCGTCTGCAAATCGCAGCCGTCACCTTATGTGTTGCACTTAACGCGCTCGACGGATTCGACGTGCTTGCTATCAGCTTTGCGGCCCCGGGCATCGCCGCTGAATGGGGAATTACTCGCGGAGCTTTAGGTATCGTGCTGGCGATGGAACTCATCGGCATGACAGCAGGTTCGGTAATCCTTGGCAGCGTTGCCGATAAGCTGGGGCGTCGCCCGATCATCCTTGGCTGTCTTGTCGTCATGGCATTGGGTATGTATCTCGCCGCTCAGGTCACTACCATCAACGCGCTATTGGCGACACGTTTTGTCACGGGTATCGGCATTGGTGGTATGCTCGCGACCACCAACGCCATGGTCGCAGAATATTCAAATGCCCGTCACCGAAACTTTAATGTCGTGCTGATGGCGACTGGCTATCCGGTTGGAATCATTATTGGTGGATCCTTAGCAACAATCCTGCTCGCGCATTTCGATTGGCGGGCTGTTTTCATTTTGGGCGCAGCCATGACCGGCGTGCTGTTACCTGCTATCTGGTTTCTCATGCCCGAGTCCATTTCATATCTCGCACAAAAAAAGAGACCTGATGCGCTCGAACAGATCAATGGCATCTTGATACGAATGGGTCACACGGAACTCGAAACACTACCGCAGACCGATGAGACGAAAAACACCGGTTGGCGCGATCTTTTTTCACCGCAGCTCGCGCGAACAACGATGCTGCTTACCACCGCGTATCTTGCACACATCATCACTTTCTACTTCATTCTAAAGTGGATTCCAAACATCGTAGTCGACATGGAGTACTCAGCAGCATCCGCTGGCAGCATTCTAGTTTGGGCCAATGTAGGAGGTGCTGTGGGGTCAATCTTACTCGGCGGTTTGACCCACTATTTTCGCTTAAAACCTTTGATCATTATCGCCCTCATCGGATCAGTCGTAATGATCAACATTTTTGGCATCGGACAAACCACGCTTACCCATCTCGCTATCATTGCTGGTGTTACAGGTTTCTTTACAAATTCAGCCGTCGTCGGACTCTACGCAATGCTGGCTCAGTCATACCCAACACACCTACGTGCAGGAGGGACCGGGTTCGTCATCGGCATGGGAAGAGCCGGCGCTGTGCTTGGTCCTATTATTGCTGGTTTTCTGTTCGAGGGAGAATTTAGCCTAACAGCCGTTTCGTTTGTCATGGCACTAGGCTCGCTAATCGCGATATTTGCGCTCATGTTACTAAAAACAAAAACAACAGACTGATCACAAACAAAGTGCCACATAACCAAAAATAATTTGGAAAAAGATGGGGAAAAACCATGGCAATATTAGTTGCAGGGGGCGGTATCGCAGGGTTGGCTTTTGCCTTGACCTGTCATGAAATCGGCGAGGAAGTTCGGGTTTTTGAGGCTGCTTCGGAAATAAAACCACTCGGTGTCGGTATCAATCTGCAACCCAATGCCGTACGTGAGCTTTACCAGTTGGGCCTCGAACGTAGCCTGAGAGAAATTGGCACGGAAGCTGAGGAGTGGGCACTGTTCTACTATGGCGCGCACCCCGTCTGGACAGAACCCAGGGGCACCCTGGCGGGATACAACTGGCCTCAGTTTTCAGTTCATCGAGGGCAATTCCAACTACAACTGTTGGCGGCCGTTCAAGCACGCCTCGGTAAAGGTGCGGTAATCAGCGGTGCATCGCTCGTGCGATACGAAAACCTCGACGATCGCGTTATTGCACATTTCAAAGACTCGAACGGAAACTCTTTTAGCGAGGAAGGCGATCTGCTGGTAGGCGCAGATGGCATTCATTCCAGTGTTCGACATCAAATGTATCCAGACCAGGGCAACGTTCACTGGAATGGCGCTATCATGTGGCGCGGCGTTTCTCGTTGCGCGCCTCCTCGTACGAAAAACTCCTTTGTCATGGTCGGTGGCATGGAACAACGATTTGTTTGCTACCCCGTCGAGCCGTTAGACCGCCATGGTGAAACGCTGCTTAACTGGATTGCGGAACTGCGGCCAAAGAACCAGCAGGGAGTTAACCAAAGCGACTGGAACAAACCCGCCCAGGCGACGGCTTTTATGCACCAATTTCAGGATTGGCGGTTTGACTGGCTAGATGTGCCCGAGATTGTCTCCCGCGCCGAGGGAATATGGGAATACCCGATGGTCGATCGCGACCCGGTCGAGCATTGGACCGACGGTCGTGCCGTGCTGATTGGCGATGCCGCACATGCTATGTATCCACATGGTTCGAACGGGGCGACACAGGCAATCGTAGACACACGCGTGCTCGGCGCAGCGATTCAGCAACACGGACTATCTACAGCCGCGCTCGCGCAGTATGAGGCGAGGCAACTGGGTCCAGTTAATGAACTTCTGATGCGCGCCCGCGGAGAGGGACCGATTGGTGTTTTGATAGATATAGAAAAACGCCTGTCAGAGGGCAGTACGCTGACGCAAGCAATTGACAGAGAAGAGATAGAAAATTTCATGGCCCGATACAAACAAGCTGCTGGCTTCGATCGAGATGCACTGAATACATCACAACAAATCATAACAGTCTGACATCGACTCCTACATTTGATCACCCAGACCGCGCAAAGCCCACAGGGATTTGTTGAGGCGATCAGATCTAGCCAGCATCAGGGTGTGCCAGACCACCTCTGGCTGACTCAAGCGCCCTACCCAAGTCGATCAGCAAATGTTCGCCAAAATCCGGCCCGACCAATTGCACACTCGCAGGCACACCGCCGCCGATCGGCTTCCAAGGAATAGACAACGTCGGGCTACCCGAGTAGTCGAAAGGCGCCGTAAACTTCAACATTGCGGCAAGCCCTTCCTCAGCCGCGTCGGTTTCTGGTGAACCTTCATTCGGCAGGCCGTACAAAGGCATTGACGGACAAATCAATACGTCGCACTGTGCAAATATCGCTCCGAGTTGCGCGATGAGATTACGACGTTCCAATTCAATCTGCATGTAAGTTTCTGCCGTGACCGACAGTCCAATATCCAGTAAACCTGCGATCGCACCATACTCATCCCTTCTCGCTGGAAAAGTTTCTCGGTGTGCATGCGCGGCTTCCACGCCAGTCGTTAAGGCCCAGTTTTCGCTCACCGCTCGCCAAGGCACATTGACAGGAACAATTTCACAGCCATAGTCCCGCAGCACATCGATCGCGTCGTTGATTGCTTCCATGTGTTCAGGCGCAGAATCTTCTTCGACGTAGGCAGCATCATATCCAATACGCAACGTCTTCAATTCTCTTCCACTGGCCGAAATATAATCAGGCACAGGATTGGCACTACTGGTCGGATCTTTGGGGTCAAGCCCCGCGATAATCTGCAACATGGCGGCAGCATCATCGACAGTTCGTGTAATTGGGCCAATGTGATCGAGCGAGTAAGCGAGCGGGAACGCACCATAGCGGCTAACCCTGCCCCATGTCGGCTTCAAACCAACAACTCCGTTTGAGGATGCGGGGAAACGTATACTGCCGCCGGTGTCAGTGCCGAGACTACCAAAGCAAAGCCCTGCAGCTGTTGCAACGCCTGATCCAGAGGATGACACGCCCGTCCAGAGCTGTTTGCCCCACGGGTTTTTGGGAATTTCTACCGTTGGGTGATGCCTTGAGAAAGCCCCTTCGGTTAGCTTTAACTTGCCCAACATTACCGTCCCTGCCGCCGCTAGGCGATCAACCACGGTCGCGTTATAGTCAGGCACATAATCCGCATAGACAGCGGTACCGCTGGTAGTTTTTATACCATTGGTTGCCAGTAAATCTTTGTAGGCAATTGGCACACCATGAAGGGGTGAGCATATGTTTCCCTTCGCTATCTCGGCATCAGCCTTTGCAGCATCGGCCATTGCTCTTTCTGCTGTTACCGTCACATACGCTGCGAGGTTCGATTGCGTTTCAATTCTTCGCAGCAGCATCTCAGTCGTTTCGACAGAAGAGATTTCTCTGCTATGTATTTTTCGCGCGATGGTCATTGCATCGAGATAGTGGATGTCTGACATTTTGTTCTCCTATGTTCGCATCGAAAGCGCATTACGTTTCTTTACACTTGATATTGTTATCTTGCTAAAAATGAAGCACCGAGACCCGCATTAACTATTTACGTTTTCCACACCATCGGAAACCAGTCTTCCCGCAGTCGTTGGCCAGCCACCATCTGATGGCCAGGATAGGGTGGCGAGGTCAGCCCGGGGCGTTCGACATAACGCGCATCGTCCCCTAGCCAGCGAAGGGATAGCACTCGCCGGCGACTCGGACTTAAATTGCCGCGCGCACCATGCACCGTCCGATAATCGAATAGCACCAGATCTCCTGGCGCCATTTCCCACTCAAGTATTCTGTAGTTCGCGTCGTCTGTATCGGGATCAGGTACGGGAGACCAATCTGCGTCGCTGTCGTAAAAGTCACTATCGTCTGCCCAACTAACTGGACGCACCATCTTTTGCCATTTATGTGATCCCGCCAACAACCGCAAACTCGCGTCTTTAACTCGATCCAAGGGCAACCACATACTCACAGTTTGGGCACCCTCAACAAAATAATATGGCCCATCCTGATGCCACGGCGTTGGCTTTGAGGTTTCACCCTCTTTAACAAGGACGTGATCATGGAAAAATTGGGCGGATGTTGATCGCATCGACCGGGCCGCAATTTCCGCCGCAGGACTCTTTCGCACTACCTGCGCAAATTCCGGGATACGTAACCAATTACAATAATCATCGAAAAACCGACCCTGCCCCTCAAAAACATCGTTTTCAGAAGCGTACTTGCTGGGATGTTCCATATTTCGCGCAACGCCCGCACGCATGACATCAACCCAGTCTGTCATCGCGTTTTTTATCATCACCGCACCATCACGCTGAAAAGTTTCGATTTGCTCATTTGTAATCATAAACACCGCTCCCAATCTTCCGGGTTTGAACGTTATCGCTTACGTAAATCTTTCAGCTTAAAGTTATCCCAGGTGACCAGCTTGTCCGGCGTCATCACAATCCACCGATTACTATCACCAGATGCCGTTGCCGCGTTGTCCACGGGGTGTTCTGGTGCTGGTTGACCGTGACCGCCGGCGTACTTCGCGCCCATTTGAGTACGAACCTCCGCCATCCCCGCTTCAGCATTCTCCTCGGCCGCAGACTCCAACACTTTTGCAGCCCCCTGAAACATCGCTGCCTGTAATTCTGGAAATTTTTCATTGCGATCAACCACGATCGTACACTCGGCATTTCGTCGCACGTTAACAACTTTCTGCCCCCTACCAAAAACAAAAATCTTGCCTTCAGCCCAACCAAACCACATCGGCGTCAAATTGATACGGCTACCAGGCCCTACGGTCGCGATTCGCATGTTCCAGGTCGATTGCATGAGCTCCTCAAGTTGCTCATTCGACAGCGCCAGTTTTTTAGAAATAGGCATTTCAATTACCTCGTCTTGTTTTTTCTCCGTTATCGCAACGAAGCTTTAGATCAAAGTAACACAACAACAGAGATAATTGTCGCCACGAATATGGTAATCTTTCGCGTCGGTACTGCGTAGAGACGTGACAATGAACAATCGCGACGAAGAGCTCAATATCATCAACACAATCCTTGGCTATTGTGCATCCGGTGACACACATCTCGAACCAGAGACGATGCTTAATCCGGTGTCTCACTACACTAGCCCTGATCGACTAAATCAGGAGATTGACACATTGTTTCGGAAGTTTCCGATCATTGTCGGCCACACCGAACAAATAACAAACGCCGGTCAGTACTTCACGCACAACGACACGGGCATACCGATTCTGGTCACCCGCGATAAAACAGGCAAAATTAACGCCTTCATCAATGTCTGCAGACACCGCGGCGCTATCGTCGAAACCGAACCCTGTGGCACTGCAAATACTTTCTCTTGTCCGTACCATGGTTGGACCTATGGTCTTGATGGTAACCTCAGAGGTCTGCGTCAGGCAGCGGGTTTCGGTAAACTCGACAAAGAATCTCACGGCTTAATTGAACTACCTGTATTTGAGCGATTCGGCCTGATCTGGGTTCGCCCTACCCCTTCTGAACAATCTGTCGATATTGACAATTGGCTAGCGCCCATGGCTGAACAGCTCGAGACTCTTAACCTTGAGTCTCACACGGTTTATCGACAATGGTCATTAAACCGCAACATGCACTGGCGCATTGCACTGGAGGGTTTTCAGGAAAACTACCATTTTTGTTCTGCTCATAAGCACACCGCTTGTGCTTCTTATCTTGATAATCAATCGATATTTTTGGACAAATATCCTCACTTTCGACACGCAGTACCCATTGCCAAGATTGGTGAACTAGCAGAGAGAGGTGCGACACCTGAGGACTACCGTCCAAACTTTATGACACAAAACTACATGTTCCCCTGCAATTTTATTCAGGTGATGACAGATCATGTTTACATCCACACAATTATTCCAACTGGCCAAGATTCCTGCGTATTCAAATGCATGATGCTTATTCCCGAACCCGCGGTGAGTGAAAAAGCAAAGAGATACTGGGAGGCAAATTATCATGTCGTCGAGAAAGTATTCAATGAGGACTTCGAAATAGGCGAAGGTATTCAGAAAGGTTTTTCTGCCGGCGCAAATACGAACTTTACTTTTGGGCGTTACGAAGCTGGGCTTCAACTCGCCCAAAAAGCGATAGACGATGCGCTTGAGGGCAAGCTCAGCTGTTAGGCACCGTCGCCATCGATAATCGATGCGATAATACTATTATCGTTGAGCAACTAGAGCCGCAATAATTTACAACTTACCCGATGACACCGGACGCCGATAATGCGCGCTGTGCATCAGCCGTGATACCCAGTGATTCCAGAATCTCCGCATTATGTTCGCCAATATCCGGCGCGAAAGTACGGACCCGGGTCGGTGTGCGAGAAAACTTAGCCGCCGGCCCCGTGATAGGCACGCTGACGCCGTTATTTAGGGAGGTTGGCTGCAGCATGTCACGCGCTTTAACATGCGGGTCTTTCGCAGTGTCTGGGAAAGTATTCACCGGTGCGATCGGCAGACCGGCATCTCGCAACATGGTAACCGCTTCTTCTCTGGAACGAGATGCAAGCCAATTTTCGAGCATAATATTGCATAGCTCCCGATTTGCCACACGTTCATCCCTCGTGGCAAAACTTTCATGGTGAGCCAAATCAGGCTCGCCAATAATAGGTGCTAATGTCGACCAGTGCGTATCTAACAATATCCCCATGTAGACCGAACCATCCTGACACTGAAACACGTTCGAGGGCACAGCAAATCCAAACTCATTCCCCATTCTGTCCGGTTGAACACCTAAAGCCCCGAGTGTGGGTAAGCCGTTACTTTGAAATAGCATGGCATCCTGCAGTGCAATATCAACATGCTGACCCTCCCCCGTCTGATCCCTGTGGCGCAATGCTGCCATCGCTCCGATCGCGGCATGCAGTCCGCCGAGATCATCAGCTAGAAACGTGCCCGCTTTGGTTGGAGGGCCATCAGGCGATCCATTGACGGACATAAACCCAGATGAAGCCTGAGCCAGCGGATCATACCCAGCTGCTTCGTGATTCGGGCCGAACTGACCCCAGCCAGTGATCGAGACATATACAATGTTCGGTTTAATTTCACTAAGCTGATCATAACCAAGACCATATCTGGCCATCGTGCCTACCTTAAAATTTTCGACCAGAATGTCTGAAGATTCCGCAAGCTTCAGGAAAATGTCGCGGCCCTGTTCGGTTCTAATGTCGAGCGACAAACCGCGCTTATTACGATTGACTGTTGCGTGCATAAAACCAACATCGGTTCCGGGCAGATTGGGCTGAATTGCACGTCCCACATCTCCGGAGGGTATTTCCACCTTAATAACATCAGCGCCCAGATCAGCAAGCACGGCGGCACACATTGGACCCGCCCAAGTTGTTGTTGCTTCCAACACTCTGACACCGGAGAGCGGGCCAGGCAGGTCGGTTCGTGCGTTACGGTAGAATTCGTTCTTATTCATGTTTTTATCCTTTTTATTCAGATGAAAAGGTAGTATTTTTTTTCATGGATGTCGAGTTTCACGTTTTCAGTGTGCTGCTACAAAAATTATCCATCGCGGATGGGTTTGCCGATTTCCGACAAATCGTCATAGGATCGATTTATGAGTCAACAGTCTATAAAGGCACTTTTCGATCGCCAGAGCTACTATCTCGCGCCTGCCGTTTTCAGAGCAAAGCAACTGAAAGACCTTATTGAAAGCTTCGATCAAATCGCATCGGAGCTTGGCAGGGACGAGCAGGCTAACAACGCTCGCTGGTCCGGCAAACAAATGGATGAAATTGACGGCGGAAAATCTGTGATACTGCACACGCATAACATTCAAAACTATGCCGGTGCTTGGATGCAGGCTTTCATGAGCGAGCGCTTTTTGGATGTGGCTGAAAAAATTCTTGGCCCGGACATTATTCTTCATCATTCAAAACTGTTTTTAAAGCCGCCCAAAATTGGAGCGCCTTTTCCCATGCACCAGGACTGGGAACACTTCCCGAGCCAACAGGATAAAATGATCGCTGCGATTATTCATTTAACTGACACAGACGATAATTCAGGCTGCCTGCGTATCTATCCTGGCTCGCATAAAGCCGGTCGTATTGAGGGCATGCGTGGTGAGGGAGAGGGAAGCAGCGCTAAGGCCGAATTCAGCCTAGAAGGTGCCACACCTATGCCAGCGAAAGCCGGTGATGTGCTCTTTTTCAGTTATTTGGCGGTACATGGTTCGACCATAAACACATCCAACAACCCGCGAAAAACAGTCCTCGTACAACTGCACCCTGGTGATGATCGCGTAGAATCTGGCAATCGCCATACGAACCTAAAACTGGCGTTGCGGGGCCGAAACCACTTCGCATCGCGACACGTCATGGGATCTATCCGATAGGGCCATTAATCAACCAAGACAAGCCATTCGCGTCGGAGTGAAATTTTTTTATCGCTTTATTGGCATCCGAATATTTCAATGGATGTAGACACATTGAACACGCATAGAAAAAATATGAATGCAGAAAAAATTAGCGCTAAACTCAGCAAAGGCGAACCTTTCTTCATCGTTATGGGTCTGCTGCTGACGGCTATCGTGATCTCAGGTTTTGGTGCATCTGCCCTATCACTACCCGAAGGACCCGCTTCATTACCCTTGCTCTACCACATACACGGCTTGATATTCCTGACGTGGTTTGTGCTTTTTACTCTGCAAGCCTCTTTAATTCGCAATCAGCGGCCCGTTTTACATCAAGCCCTTGGCCGTCTCAGCCTGATACCGGCAGTGGCCATGTTACTGGCGGGTTATCTTATGATGAGATCAGCCTATCGCATTCCATCATTTAGCATTGGCTCAAACAGTCATGTCGCATCGATGATGTTCCCGTTAACAGATCTGATTAATTTCGCAATCGCCTTTACGCTTGGATTACGTCACCGCACCAATAGCATCGCGCATAAGCGATTGATGCTGCTAGCTGGCATACTCATACTCGACCCCGCTGTCGCGAGACTCGTTGAGGCCATCGACGCGCAATTCTTTTTCATTCCGATCATTGAACTAGGGCTTTTTGCCATCCTGATCAGTTACGATCGACTCAGGCTTAACCGACCTCCTTGGACCAGTTTGTTTGGGCTGGCGCTATTTTTTGCCGCGATGGCGGCCAAGCTTACGCTAGCCCAGCAACCCGCATGGGCTGATTTCGCGGCACTGCTTTTCTCCTAACGACCCAGCCCACTAAGCACAACACCTAACTAGACATGAGCGCTTGTTAGACCAGGTTCAACGCGTATGCCAGATGGCACAAACAAACTCTCGCATCACTACACTGAAGAAGACGAGTAACTTACCAACATGCCTCATCGCTACAAACGATGTTGTGCTGTAAAGTAGCCGATCAGCCTGAAACAAAGATCGGACAGCACGAGTGGCTTAGCGAGCGACAATCGGACAAGTAGATAATGTTATGAAATATTTCACACCCCTCCTTCCATTCATCGCAGGCTGGACCTTGTTGTTGCTAACCGATTCCTTTGCAGTGATTGGCTTATATAACGGTGTTCTGCAGTTGGTGCTATTTAGTCTGGTGGTCTGCATTCCGATTTGGAAGACGCATCGGATGTCTTATGTCGATATTGGCTGGCCACTTGGCTTAATGCTCATTGGCGCATTAACTTGGTTCTTAAGCAGCGGAGACCCGCTGCGGACGGCTCTTGTAAGCGTCGTTTATCTTGCGGTCGGAGGCCGCATGGGTTTCGGCGCGTTAAAGTTGTGGTCGATGGGAAGGCTAAAACAGGAATTCCCACGCTATGAATATCAGAAACAACGATGGATCGCGTCTGGCAAAACCAATACACAACTGGCGATGCAAGTTGATGCCCTCTGGCAAGGACTCGCTAACGCGTCCTTTTTAGCGATGCCTGCCTTTGTTATTGGTACAAACGCGAATCAACACATACACTTTCTAGAAATCGTCGGCATGCTGGTTTGGATCGCCGCCTTTTCGATGGAATCAATCGCGGATACTCAAAAGCTCACCTTCTTACGCAACATGAAAAAAGCCGGTAAGAGGAATAAGGTCTGTAATGTCGGATTGTGGAAGTACAGCCGTCATCCAAACTATTTCGCAGAATGGATGGTCTGGAATGGATTAATCATCGCAGCAATTCCTTCGTTCATGGCGCTATACGACATAGAAAATTTTATCATCTGGCTAGCGTTAGGCGCCGGGCTACTCATGGCTTCGTGGAAGATGTACTCCACCCTGGTCTATGATACTGGCGCAGAACCATCAGAATACTATTCCCTAAAAAAACGTCCGGAATATCGTACCTATCAAGAAACAACCAACAGATTTTTTCCGGGTCCGATCAAGCGAGTGATAGAGAAAAAATAGCGGGATTCAAATACGAATTTCGAGCAAGTTAGTTGAAAACTGTCAATTATTTGCGCGTGCTTGCGGAGACGCTGAAGTTTTCAACGAGTTACTATTGATAAAAATTTAACTATTGGGGGTCTTCTTGGCTTCAAAATCAAGTGGGTCACGCCGAAATGCTGACTCTCACAACGCCATTATTGAAGCAACTGCCGAATTACTTGCAACTGATGGCTACGTAAATCTCACCATTGAGAATGTGGCAGCCAAAGCAGGCGTCGGCAAACAGACCATTGTCATCAACCCACAATTAGTCGACGAGCAAATCCGTGGTGGTGTTGTGCAAGGCATCGGCGGCGCCCTATTTGAAGAATGTAGGTATAACGACCGCGGAGAGCTGCTAAATGGCACAATGTCTAGCTACTTACTACCGACAATGACCGATGTGCCTGACATTGAAGTTGCACATATTGAGACTCCCACCAGCGAATCAGAACTTGGCGCTAAAGGCGCCGGAGAAGCTGGCACCGGTGCGGCAGCAGCGGCAATCATGAATGCCATCAACGATGCTTTAAGTCCTCTAGGCGGAAAAGTGACGCAACAACCGTTTACTCCAGAGCGAATTCTGTCAGCGATCGGCAAAATCTAACTCACTATCTAACGCTTATTAAGGAAACCCATTCATCGTCATGTCTACGTCTTCATTACCCCCTCAGATCTCTCCTGCCGCTGAAGCATACATCTGGGGTTTTCCTTTAGCGTCGGTACACCGCACTCGGTTGTTATTGTGTTCAAAGAACGACAGCGGCACGATGAATCATGTTGATGATCTGGCGACACCAAGTGATCGGGCAATCGTCGTACCGAATAACGATACCCTGTACTCATCCGCATGGTATGACTTGCGTCATGGAGACTTGACGATAGACGTTCCACCAATGGATCACCCGAACCGGTATTGGAACGTGATGGTGCTTGATGCCTATACCCATGTCGCCTATGTTTGTCGTCGCCACCATGGCGTCGGCGGCACCAGCGTTCAGGTGACGTTCGACCCAAACACGCCCCCGGCCAACGATGCTGGCAATATCGTCACGATTGGCACGCCCACGGCTTGGGTTATTGTTCGAGTGCTTGTTGAGTCGCCGGAAGATATCGAAAAGGCACGTTCTCTGCAGCGAAGTATTCGCGTAACAGCACCGCGCGCTCATCCGACCGAACGAACAACGCGCGTCGGTCGTCCAACCACGATCGACAAAGCAGGTGCTGAATTTTTCGCCGAATTGAAAAGCTACGTCGAGCTCGATCCCCCAGCGCATTGGCACCCCACTCTTTCTAAAGATGCACAGGCAATCATCGAAAACCCAGACAGTATCTCAGCAGAAGAGCTAGCTGCCGGCGTTAAAGAAGGAGAAAAACTCATTAGGGGACGCAATGCTGCCGGCATCGTGCACAAAAACGGTTGGCATACCGGGCGCAGTGCTACCGGTTTTGACGGAGACATTCTTAAACGCGCCGCGGGCGCAAAATTCGGTCTAGGTGGTCACCAAGCGATTGAAAATCGATCCTACATTGTGCAGTCAGATGCATTAGGCAATCGACCCGATGGCTCAAAGCCACTTATGTTGCGATTCGAGGCTGACGCACTGCCGCCTTGTCATGCGTTTTGGTCATTAACCGCCTATGGCATGGACATGTACCTTATCGAAAACGAAATCGATCGCTGGTCTATCAGCGATCGAACGCCAGGACTTGTATACGGTGAAGATGGCAGCTTGACGATTATCATCAGTGCAACACGGCCAACCCAGACTAGCAACTGGCTACCGGTACCGCCGGGACCCTACATGATGGGGATGCGCGTATATGAAGGACACCAGGAGGTCATCGATTGTGATTGGTTTCCTCCTGCCCTCACACCCAGCGATCACTGACCCCGACAACTTGAGTGGTAGATGTTGTTATCTGAGTTTCTCTTTTGACGCTACCTCACAACCCTGAAAAGATAACGCTTGAAAAATAATGCCATGGAGTGGCCCTGCTTTTATTGTCACCTTTTCCTTTCGGTTGAACGGCAAGTTGGTTACTGTCTATCTATGACATCACCAAAAAGAACTCGCCTTTCTCCCCAGGGCCGCCGCAGCCAACTGCTTGATTGTAGTCAAACCATCATCCAAAAGCAGGGACTGTCCAGTTTTACCATGGAGGCCCTCGCCCGTGAAGCGGGTGTCAGTAACCCTCTGGTTTACAAGTACTTTGATACAAGGCTAGCGATTTTGCAGGAACTGCTTGTGAGGGAAACGGAAAGGTTTACCACAGCACTTCGCGAGCAAGTCACTGAAACCAACGATTATTACGAACTGGTGACCCTCGTTGTGACTAGTAATTTCGAGCAGTTTTCCAGCAACAACATCATCAACATCCTCAAAGATCAACCGGACGTTTATGCAGCAATTGCGAAGAAAGAGAAAAAAAACCGTGCCCAAGTGGCAAGATATCTGGTGCGAGCGCTCGCTAACCAATACACACTAAGCACGGGGGAAGCCGAGCAATTACTGGTACTTGCCTCTGGCGCTGCCCAAGCTGCTGCAGCACAACATAATCGATTCGGCGGCGACAAAGTCGGCATGATCAAGACTACCGTGAAGTTCATTTTCGGCGGGATAGAGACGTTACTACCTGAATAAGCCGTGCCTGTCGGAGCCGAGGCGACCACGTTGTTCATGTGGATTGCTATTATATATATTATATAATAAGATCTTACCTTTAACGTAAAAGATTTTTTTCAGGAGGACATATGTCACACCGCGAGGGACGCATCATTCACGACGCAGACAGCCATATCATTGAAGGAAGAGGCTGGCTGGAAAGTTACGCGACAGAGTATGTTAGAGACAACTTAGACACAGGTGTTTTCGACCTTAATATGCCGGCGCTTGACCCAATTATCGAGGCCGCAGACAAGCGCTTAGCCGGCCAGAACCCTGAGCTCACAGCGGCACTTAAATCTGACATTTTTGCTCACCCTGGCAAACGTAACATGTGGAGCGCGTACGGCGCTGTCGAAAAGAAAGAGCGAAGCGATGCTCTCGGTCTCATGGGTGTGACCTCACAACTGGTTTTTCCTTCTGTTGGCGCGGGCCGCTTTGCTCGTTCTAAAGACCTTGAGGTAGTTTATGGTGGATGCGATGCACTCAATCGCGGCATGGCAGACTTTTGCGCTGATGACACGCAGCTTAAATCAGTTGGTTACCTGTCGTTAAGAGACCCTGAACGTGCACAGACTTCACTAAAACTAGCGTTAGAATTAGGCATCAATGCCATTTGGATAGGTTCCGATGCAGTAGAAGGCAGAGCACCGTCTCATATCGCCTATGACCCACTTTGGGCGATGATGGAAGAAGCTGGCGTGCCGGTGACACTGCATATCGGTAGTGGCCAAAACATGCCATCCGTTTACATGAACACAGGGGTAGAAAGAGTACTGAAAGGCAATATTGGCAACATAGAAACCACAAAACCTAAAGACCTGCCTGTTGTCCACCACACAATCGAACGATGGATAACCTGCATGATCTTTGACGGTGTACTGGAGCGTTTTCCAAAACTGAAAATTGGCATTATCGAACTTGGTGCTAATTGGGTGCCTGCTTCACTGATGAACCTTGATATGGGTGTGTCGTTGCTCGGCAAGTTTGATCAAAGTTTGAAAAAACTTTCCATGAAACCCTCAGAGTATTTCGAACGACAAATTCGCGTTGCGCCACTTCATACTGAAAATACCGGCTGGATTTTGAAGAACGTCGGCAAAAATATTCTGATGTTTAACACCGACTATCCACACCCAGAGGGCGGCAAAGACCCATTTGGAGACTTCG
This sequence comes from Candidatus Azotimanducaceae bacterium, assembly GCA_965657335.1. GTDB lineage: Bacteria > Pseudomonadota > Gammaproteobacteria > Pseudomonadales > Azotimanducaceae > UBA4582. Next base: position 12,901 of record CBFHOH010000006.1, on the reverse strand, counting down.
AGGAAAGTCTCGACGCCGTCGAAGCAAACAAGGAAGAGTTGGACCAGTTTTATAGCAAAAACTACGAAGACTATCTTGGCCTGTCACCCACGATTAACATGTAACTCACTCAACACTGTGATACAAGGGGTGAAGTGGATTCACCCCCTGACCCGCTTGGCTCATCAACACTTTTTGTTACATGAAAGGCTTTATCCTCGAGAGTCTATTGTCTTACCAAAGTAAGGCGCACCTTTCGCGTTGAAGAAACCATAGTCAGTCGCTGGATACGGGTTGTTACGTCCTATCAGATGCGCGAACCTTGCTGGATTTCTCGCAACAACCTCATCACTGATCACGGCATTGAGGTCTTCCTGCGGCCTTGCGTACATGCGGTTGAAATACACCGTCATGCCTACACGCTCACCTGGGATTGTTCGGGCACCTGCGCCGTGCCAGAGATTACCGTTGAAAACAACAACAGAACCTTTTTTCGCTTCAACAGGAATAGCCATACTTCTAGCACCGTAGGGTGGGCTATTTCGTCGCTTGTGCGATCCCGGCACAACAAGCGTCGCACCAGACTCGAAACTAAAGTCATCTGTTACCCACATCATGTTCGACGCGGCAGAAGCCTCAGGTATCGGATCGGGTACCATAGGCGTATCCGTATGCATATCCTGCGGGGGATCACCATCAACACGGACATGGCCGTGATTGCTGCTTATCTGACAACTCTCACCCATGAGCCACGTGATCAATGCTAGAGGTTTTTCTGCCATGACAGCCTCTTCGAAAATTCGCCCTCTTGCCAGTAACCACGTCACTAAATAACTCTTTCCCTCTTTACCCGAAAGCGGAATACGCCTGCCTGCGTCTCGATCTTCTTCACCGAGCCTTAGAATGGTCTCGCGCAATTCATCGAAGAAAGACAATGGTTTCACATTCTCCAGTACCGTGTAGCCATAAAGTTCTAGGTCGAGCACGTGTCGCTCAAGACCAAGTAACAGAATCTCATCGCGTATTCTGTCCAACCGCTTATGCTTTTCAACGGCCTGAGATGGACGGGTGTCTTGGACCGACTGATCTAAAGTGTCGGATAAAGCATCAACTGTTGGCCCCTGCTTGCTCGCCATTATTTCGTCCTCGTCATGCAATTAGATAGAAACATATCATTCTTCAGTTCGTTTGTTGAGCTTTTGCTTTCTCAAACGATGAATTCGCTTTCCTTGTGCGCTTTAGTACACTCGACATGTTAGCCATCTTTTACGACCATCTTAAGGATAAAGAAACACAGGCATGGTCAGACTTGAGAAGAGCCTGACAGCTCGGTTATATCACTTACCCTCTTAGCAAACACTGGAAATCAATATGAATCGCCATTTTGAATATACCGACCCAAATATCCGAGAAGACTTACCTGAGGCTTACCGCAAAGCCTGGAATGTCATCGCGCAACCGGGGTTCTGGTGGTCAGCAGAGGACAAAATCGCCATTGCAGAAGAAAGTCGAAATGCGACAGATTGCGATTTCTGTCACCAGAGGGCTGAAGCGCTGTCGCCGAACAGTGTCAAAGGAAGTCATCACCACTCAACTAATTTATCAGCCAACGTTGTTGATGTCGTTCATCGAATCGCGCGCGATGCCTCGAGGCTTTCTGCTAACTGGCTGGAAGGGCTTTTCACGGAGGAGTTTACTGACGCACACTATGTTGAATTGTTAGGTGTGGTCGTCGCGGTTATTAGTGTCGACAACTTTCATATCGGACTTGGCTTACCGTTGGAACAACTACCTAGCCCTCTCACAGGCGAGCCCAACCGGCGCAGACCCTCGGGCGCAAAACCGCATGGCGCCTGGGTACCGATGGTGATGCCAACAGACCTCGAAGCAATAGACAACGATATGTATGACGGCATGCCTGAAACAGGGAACGTCATCGCCGCAATGAGTCTCGTGCCCGACTCTGTCAAACTGCTCTTAATCCTGAGTGGCGCTCAGTATCTTGCACCACGAGATGTCGCCAACCCTGCGACCAATGGCGGCAGAGCACTAAACCGCTCGCAGATAGAGTTTGTCGCCGGCAGAGTATCTGCCCACAATCAATGCTTTTACTGAACCTCTTCACACTCCCTACTGCTTCGTGCAAGCAGTGAACTTAGCGGCGAAAAAGCAAATCTTGAGAGCATGGTCGATGACGAACAAATTCCTGAAGGGGTTGAAGCCGGCGTTGAACTCAGAAACTTCGCAGATGCGATACTCATGCAACCAGCAGAGGAGATCGTACGAACAAGAAAACAACTCGTAGAAAAACTTGGCGAGCCGGCAATGATAGACGCGGCGGCGGTTGTAGGAAATTTTCAGCGGATGGTGAGAATAGCAGATAGCACCGGCATACCATTGGACGAACCGGTGCTCATGATTAGCCAATCAATCCGCGAAGATTTGGGAATAAACAACTTTAACGCTTCGGCAAACTCCCCGAAGCTACCATTGTTGAAGCGAATATTGGGCCGTTTGATGGCGCCGTTTGCAGCCACGATGCTGAAGAAAATGGCGGCATCGCGGCAATCAAAATAGCGAAAGATATTAGCTGATCAAGAATTAAGCCCGCTAATTTGGCGTTTCTTCGCCTTCGATCGGGCAAAATTTCGATTCCAGGTCGAGTACCATCAGCACTCTGCCAAAACCAATGAACTGGCCAATCATCATACCCAGCTCTAATACCTGCTCGTCGGAATAATGCTGCTTCAGACGTTCAAAAAAATCATCACTCATATTGTGATGATCGGTCGCCATTTTGTCAGCATATTCAAGCGCCAGTTGCTCTGCGTCGGAAAAACCCTGAAGTGATTTATCGAGATCTAGCCGGGTGATTTTCTCTTCCGTTAATTCTTCTGCAGACTGCAGAAGTCGAGCATTGAGTCAGGTAAAACAATCATTGTGTCTGGCTATTCTAAGCCTAATCATTTCTATCAACGCTTCAGACAACGAATGTCCTTGCCGCGCTGGACCATAAAACTGAAAGTAGGATTTAAAGAAATCCGGACAATTAGCAAGACCTCGCATGGTAGAGGTATCAGCCCCACTTTTTTCCATCGCCTGAACTGTGGTAAGCGTCGCGTCGTCCAATTCCTCGTCGGATAACAATTTGATTCGGGCCATCTAGCCTCTCCGTGAGTTAGGTTTCTGTGAGTGTAACGTATTCGTTTAAGCCGTCATCCCTCCGTCGACAACAAACTCGGAGCCACTGCAGTAACTACTGTCTTCCGAGCCTAAAAACAGCGCAAGTTTTGCGACTTCTGCAGCATCAGCGTAATGCCCCATGGGAATACGTTCACGAATGCTCTCGTTGATGCCTTTGCGACTAAATTCGTCAACCATGGCGGTTTCAATAATACCCGGGTGAATCGAATTAACGCGAATACCGTGTGGAGACAATTCCTGTGCGGCACTTTTGGTCATGCCCCGCACCGCCCACTTACTTGCACCATAGGCAAATGCGCCGCCGGAGCCGCGCAGCCCGGCAATGGATGAGATATTAATAATCGACCCTGATCGTTGGCGGATCATCATGTCAGAGACGGCTTGCAACCCCAGAAACACGCCTGTCTGGTTGATTGCAATGGTACGATCCCAGAGTTCCCTTTCGGTCTCAGCCAGGCCAACCATGTGAAAGATACCGGCGTTATTGATTAGCACATCCAGATGACCCTGCTCCTGATCAATGCGTGCCACAATTTCAGCCCATGCTGCGCTGTCTGTGACATCGTGTTCGATAAACGTTGCGCCTATCTCAGCAGCCGTTGTTTGACCTTCATCAACCAGCACGTCCGTCAAATAAACCTCGGCTCCTTCAGCGCGAAATAGTTTGCCTTCGGCCGCCCCTTGACCCCGAGCGCCGCCAGTTATCAGTGCTACTTTGCCATCCAGTCGTCCCATCGTTTTAATTCCCTTTTCGCGTTAAATTTTTGAAGGTGGATAATAAGCCACAGGACACAAAGTGAGGTCAAGGTGATGAGCCACCAGGCATCACGCCCACCGGCATTCAGAACGCCTGTTCAATCAGTTTTACGTCACCCAATGGCCCGGTTCATTGGTACGATAACCAAGACTGGTGTACGCAGCGTCCACCAGCGATTGACCGCGCTGATTTAACAGAATGCCAGCCCCCATCTGGTTCATTGAGTAACCGAGCGACAACCGTACTGAAGGGTCTGCAAACCCGACACTGCCGCCAGCGCCAGCATGGCCGAAAGCTTCACGCCCAAGAATCATTGTTTCCATCGCACCCGTTGAACGATGCCGATTATCCATAGAGCGCATAAAGCCCAAGCCAAAACGTGACGGCATGAGCAAAGTTGCATCTTCTAGCGTTGCGGCTGAAACAGCACTCATTCGCTGAATCTGGTCTTCGTTAACAATGCGCACACCGTTGTGCTTGCCGCCATTGGCAAGCGGCGCATACATACCCGCCATGGCTCTGGCATTAGTGATACCTCCACCGCCGCCTAGCTCGGCGACCCAGGACTCAGTCGCATCTGTTTTGTGTTTCCCCGAGTTCATAAAAGCCAAATACTGCAGAGAATTTCGGTCGCGTAATAGCGCCTGAGTAAAGGGCGGGAGCTGCTGACCTTTTTCTGGCCGCCATCGCAGCATTCTGGAGACTCGAGGATGCTCCGCTTCCGGCAGACCGATAGCAAAATCGAGCCCAAGCGGCTCCGCAATGTTTTCTCTAAAATAGGTGCCAAGACTTTTACCACTGACCCGACGGACCAGCTCACCCACCGTCCAGCCAAAAGTCATCATGTGATAACCATTACGCGAGCCGGGTTTCCAAAATGGTGCTTCCGCGCCTAGTCTTTCAACCATATAGTCCCAGTCGCAGTATCCACCGACTTTTAACGGTTCTCGCAAGGCAGGCACACCGACGCTGTGGTTCAGCATCATCTCCACCGTCGCATCTTCTTTACCGTTAGTGGCAAACTCTGGCCAGTATTGCCCTACTCTCTCATGTATATCCAACAACCCTTGATCAATCAGATGATGCGCACACAAGGCAGTCGCACCTTTCGTGCAAGAAAACACAACCGAGACGGTATCTTCATTCCAATCAGCAGCATCTGATCCAGCTTTTAATCCACCCCAAAGATCGACGACAGTTTCACCCTCTACTGTCATGCAGATAGAGGCGCCAACCTCTTCGCCTTCAAAGTTTTTGATAAATTGCTCTGCAACACTATTAAACTCAGGCTGGCAAAACCCCTCTATACGCCCGTTAGATATTTGTTTACTTACTCTCATTCGCGACTCTTTGCTGGGTAAATTTTGAGTATGGCGCTTCCCCACCTTCTATTCAATTGCAAGTCAACCAATCCTCCGCTAGCAATCACAATGCCGCATCATCAAAGAAAATTTCCTCGATGGCCAGACCAAAAAGTCGGGCAGCCTTAAACGCAAGTGGCAAACTGGGATCAAATTTACCTTTCTCTATCGCATTAACAGTTTGCCGAGAGACTTCCAGCTCAAATGCCAACTGAGCTTGTGTCCAATCACGTTCTGCCCGCAAAACCTTGAGTCGATTTTTCACCTGTACCTCCACTTCCCAACCATGGAAGAGACGACAAAAGAAAAGATCATTAGATAAAATAAGTGAGAAATTTCCGGCTGGTAAGAAATCAGCTTTACATCTTCCAACAGCTCGTAACAGGCACCGCAAACAAGCGTGACACCCAGTGTTAAACCAGCAGCGTCGAGGAATATTTTTCTCTCAAGTTCATCCAATCCGCTGATATGACGGACCAAAGCCATCACCATGGTGAAACCTACGACTAAATTAAGCAGCACCGCACCTAATGTTGGCAGCGTCGAATAGTCCCACACATACTTTGGCCCGAATGCCAGCAGCGCGGTAACTCCAACCCATGCAATCGACCATCCCAGAAGATTTGTTGCTTTCCTGTTATTTTCTGCTTGCGAGCTATCATCTCTGGATTCATCCATCATTATTTTTTGCTCCTTATGTAAAGTGAGCTTTACTAACATTCGCACGATAAGTAAAGCATACTTGTCATTATGAGTATCTAACTTTACATTTCGCTGCCATTTTCGACCTCAACCGATCCCGGTTTACGCGCTTGCAAACCCTATTAAAGCTGATCGCAAAAGCCTGTTCTGGCGAGGTAGCAATAGGCTGGCACCTCATAGCAAAGGCCGATACACAGAAACGAAGGCGGGAACCGTCCGTGGTGTTATGCTTTGAAGAGAAAGTGCCGGGCGGGTTATTCCACCCTCTGCGGTGACATCCAAGCCAAGACGGAGTTTCGATATGTGTACCGATCATGATGTAGATAACAACACGGAAACCGATGATCCTCGATCGGGCTACAAGCTGGTATCTAGTTGGCCGAAATATCCCGCTGACATGCATTTTGAAATGGGATCCGGCATTGCTGTTGATGAAGCTGGCATTATTTACGCATTCACCCGCGATATCGAGCATTGGGCTACCCACCCTCTGGCGATGGCCGACAAAATGGGGAAAAGCAGCATATCCATGTTCAATCGCGAAGGCGAGTATCTGGGCATATGGGGACCTTCTGGGGAGCGCGGTTTTGCGCTTGGTGGCCACACGCTATACATTGAAAAGGACGGCATGTTCTGGACCACTGACCGCGACGGACACACCGTAAAAAAGTACACGCCGGATGGTGAATTGCTGCTCACCCTTGGCACTTTCGGTGAATGGGGCTGCGACGAATCGCACTTTAATGGGCCAACCGCAGTTATTGTACAGATGGACGGCAACATTGTTGTTGCAGATGGATACTGGAATTCACGTTTAGTCTGGTTCACACCGGAGGGCGAATACATCAAATCCGTTGGCGAGTGGGGACGCGGGCAGGCGCAATTCAATACACCGCATGCGCTCACGCAAGACTCCAAAGGTCGATTGCTTGTCGCTGATTTGTGCGGCGGTAACTTCCATGACTATATGACTGTGCCAGGACAAATAGAAACCCACAGGACAAAGGCAGACAAAGACTGCGTTCACAGGATTCAGCGGCTTGACGCCTCTGGTGCGTACATCGATGAGTGGACACACATCATGCCGCTTAGCCTCGCAACCTACGGAAACGAAATTTACGCCAGCGACAAGATGAGCAATCTTGCAATCCTCGACGAAGATACCGGCCAAGTGAAATCACGAGTAGAAAATATCGCAATCTACATTCACCAACTGGCGATGGACGCTCACGGCGATCTGTATACCGCCTCGGTATATCCCGAACATGCCGGCGAGAAGCGCGGTTCTGGAGGACCTTCTTACAGGCGATGGACTCGCACCGAGCTTGTCTAAATTTTTAATCAAAGGAGAAAATAATGATCATCGTTGTAGCTGCACTCGAGTTCGAAAGTCAGGCCGATCGTGACCACGCGGTTAACATTACCAAAGATGTACAGATGGCCACGAGAGTGGAAGAAGCGGGTTGTCGAGACTATTGTTTCGCTCCAGACCCGTCAGTGCCAAACCGCATACAGGTCTACGAGCTATGGGAAGACAGCGACTCACTTGCCGCCCATTTCAAACACCCAAACTATTTAAAAATGGTGGAACTTCTCATGGGCGCAAAGGTAGTTGAGAGCATCAATCAGGCATATCTCGTTGAACGGGGAGAACCTGTCTATGGCCCTAACGGTGAAATGAAAACATCATTTTTTGTGGACTAGAGGAGATCGCTAACGTGTCTACACTGTTTACTAATGCAAAATTATTTACCGCCGAGTCAGAACAGGTTATTCACCGCGGCGCGCTTCTCATCGAAGGCGGGACAGTACGTTTCGCAGGCGATGTCGAAAAACTGCAAGAAAAACCAGCGCATGTGATTGACCTTGGGGGCAAGTTTCTGATGCCGGGCATGACTGAGACTCACGCACACCTTTCATTCGACGATTCGAGCCCGTTTTCTATTGGCGAATCATCGGTGGAGCAAGCCACAATTACCGCCGTTAATAATGCACGTTTAATGTTAGAGGCAGGATTTACGTCAGCTGTTAGCTTCGGTTCAACGTACGCTATCGATGTCGCACTGAGAAATGCGATCAATGCAGGCAAGATTGTTGGTCCAAGATTAATGGCAGCCGGTCGTGATCTTGGCGCCACCGCTAGCAACGTCGATTTCGATGGTGGTCTATCACAGATTGCTGATGGTCCCTGGGCGGTGCGCAAGGCTGTGCGGGAACAACGACGACTGGGTGTTGATGTTGTTAAAATATTTATTGACGGCGAAGCGATTAACCCGACAAATCCTCCTGGGGAGTTGTCTTTCACTGACGAAGAGGTAATTGCTGCAGTCGATGAGGCCCACAGAAGAAACCTCAAAGTCGCCTGTCACGCGCGCAGCGCAGCAGCCGTTAAACAGGCAGTCAACGCGGGTGTCGACTTCATTGGTCATGCAAACTATCTGGACGATGAGACCGTTGAGCTTCTCGCGAAACATCGGGACAGGATATTTATTGGCCCGGCGATTGCCTGGGAAGTCCAATACCTTGCGCAATGTGAAAGCCTTGGCATTAGTCGCAAAGCCGTGCAAGCACAGGGTTACGAGGCAGAAATTGAAGCCACCATCAACACGGTAGCGAAACTCAGGGCCGCTGACATCAGATTGGTTGTTGGCGGAGACTATGGTATCAGCATCGCGCCCCATGGCACTTACGCTAAAGATCTGGAATATTTTGTAGACCTATTTTCCATGTCGCCAGCGGAGGCAATCATTTGCGCCACAAAAAACGGTGGTCTCATGCTAGACCCCGCAGGCAGCATAGGCACACTCAGGTCAGGATCGGTGGCAGACTTCATCGTCGTCGACGGGGACCCCCTACAGAACATCACCGTATTGCAAAATCATAGTAAGATTGAGGTCTATCAGGCCGGTAGTCCAGTCAGTAAGACACGTGATTAAGCGATGAACTGACGGCATTCATATTAAACTCACATCCCACAATTGCGCGTAGGAAAAACAGCCTTGTGTAACAACCCGACTCAGTCGTTTTGCAGCAACACATTCTGGAATATAACTATCGAAAGCGTACTTTAGATCATGACTTTTTTAGTCGCGGCATTAGATAGAATCAAGCGGTAACCAACTAAGGTGAAAAGTGACATGACAGTACAAACAAACCTTGCAATCCCAACCAAGTTGGCCTTTGGCATTGGCGCGACAGGGGAAGCTGCGACTAATTGGATATTCAATGCGCTGACATTCTTCTTCTATAATCAGATACTGGGGCTCTCGGGCACGCTGACCGCCGCGGCGGTAACAATAGGCATCATCTCTGACGCGATCACTGACCCACTCATCGGATCCATTTCGGATCGCTGGCGGTCTAGGTTCGGGCGCCGCCACCCGTTCATGTTTGCTGCGCCGCTACCATTAATCGTTACAATCTATTTCATATTTAATCCACCGGCTGACTTCACTGGTCTTCAGCTCTTTGTCTGGTTTGCATTTTTTACCGTCCTCATGCGGATCTGCTCTACTCTTTTTGCTGTACCTCATCTGGCGATGGGTGCTGAGCTTTCGGACGACTATATCGAACGCACTCGCGTCATGAGTTACAACAATGTATTCACCTATATCGGCGTTATTGTCATGCACGTTGTGGTCTGGTTTCTTATCTTTCCTAGCTTTGACAATGGCCGTATGACTCAAATGGCGTACCACCCTGTCGTCATATTTTGCACAAGTCTTATTGTCGTCTGCATGCTGGGGTCGGCTTACGCCACACGCGCACAAATCCCAAGAATGAAAAAGATCCCCGCAGACCTACCCCCTTTTAGTACTGGCCAGCTTCTCAAGGAAATGTATTCCGCCATGCGGAATAGAAATTACTTGTTTCTATTGCTGGGCCTGTTTTTCCTGTCGATCACAATCGGTACCCATGAAACACTCGGGCTATACATGTCAACATTCTATTGGGAATTCACCGACCAGCAAATTGGTTGGCTGATTCTGGGCAACGTGTTTGGTTATGCGATTGGGTTTACTGTGACTGCTCGGGTTCATCAGCTTATCGAAAAACGCTGGGCGATCGTATGGTCTGCCGCCGGCCTCAGCGTCGCCTGGTCAAGCGCGGTTACACTAAGACTTTTTGATCTAGCGCCCGAAAACACAACATGGACACTTGTTAGCTTCGTCGTCTTTTTTGGCACAATCGCTTCCGCATGTGGATCAATACTTAACATCAGCGTCATGTCAGCACTTGCTGACATAGCAGATGACCATGAGGTCAACACCGGCCGTCGACAGGAGGGCATTTTCTACTCTGCGCGCACTTTTTTTGCCAAGGTCACCAACGGCATCGGTCACGTTGTCGCCGGCGTCGCGCTCGACATTATCGACTTTCCACAGGGCGTCGAGGCGAGCCAGATTCACCCCGATAAAATCTATGCACTGGGTGTGCTTGATGGTCCATTTGCGATGATTTGGGGTCTCATCGCCGCTTGTATCTATGCAGGGTATAGAATTGATCGCGCTTATCACGCAACTATTCGGCAACAGCTACAGGCACGCGCGACAAAACTGTCACAATAAATACTACTGTGAAGAAAAACGCATTCGTCGGTTTCTGGATAGGTGCGTTCTATTTACCCGCCGGAAACGCACTGCCACCCTCAAAATACCCTTCAGGGATCAGCAGTCCTCGTACCAACAGCGAATAAGGATCTCCTGCATTCGTCAAATGTGCTGCAATCTCAAGCAGCGTGTCCCCCAGCACTGTACTACCGAAGATCCAGGCATTGAAGGCATCGTGATCAGGTGCGCTCGGACCTGGTTGAGCGGCCACAGCCTCGTGGTAAAAGGTTTTTAAGTCATCTGCAAGGTGACGTATAAGCAGTGGCATATCAAAGCGCCAATCGATGTCCACATTAGGAGGCTGCGTTAAATCACCAGTCTCGGCGACAATTGCCAATGCCCGGGCAACGCTTTCGACCTGGTCGGGCGCTGCCCCGGTTACACCGAACAGCGTGCGACCACGAACAGTGCGGGTTTCGGCAGACCAGGGAGCAAGACGGACAACCTCCGCAATCAACTGGCCGGTCATCGTATCGTCATTTTTAGCTGGAAAGCTTACGGGGCAAACCCATGCTTCTGCCTCTTCTTGGAAAGGCGCTTCTTTATGATAATTTTCGATTGTTGGTTCGGTTGCCGTCTCTAACATTTTGAGTGCTGCGCGCAGCACGCCTTTCTGAAATCCAGCATCACCAGCGAGACCTAGGGGACGCCCTAATGCAAACGGCACCCACAGCGCCCGGGGTGGTCGCACCACTTCGCTTTGTTCACGGATGAGGCTAATCGAGGCAGTGGCAACCCCAGCGCGTTCAATATAGTTTGCGAGGGCGCCCACGGCACCCGTACAAATAGGTCACACCGGCACCATCAATGCGACGTCAACTTCATCGACAGCCAACAACCTGCCAACTTCTTCGCCAGTCGCTGCCAGCGCCTCATGGTTAGGTTGTGCACCCATAAAAGAATAGTGCCAGTTTGAAACGCTGCCGATTTCTCCATCCGCCGCCATTTCATGCAGGCGATCAAGGGGAAACCAAATATTCGGATCCTGCTGGAATGCACTTCGATCAAAATTGGTACTAACATGAGAAACAACCACATCAGCAAAGTCGATATCTCCGGGAAGTAAACGATAATCGATCGCACCGATTTTGAACGGATCATCTGTTCTGCGATGCAGTCCAGCTGTTGAGATAATTGCGATTTTGGATTCAGCAAGCGGCTTTGGTGTAATCCAGCTTGCAGGCGCAACCGGTCGCATCGCTGAGGCCCGCTGCCGCATATGCTCGGCTTCTACTTCATGTAAATCTGACAAGCGAACCACTAACGTTTTCCTCTAAGTATTTCATTGCATCATTGGCGTTTCCGCATCACCACTGGATTCGGAATCCACCGTTAATCACAAACCCATCAAGCGGCGCATACACATCTCTGAACTGCGGATTCTGAAGTGTACCCGTATTAATATTCTCAAATCTGGTTTGACGAGTATCTGTGAAATTTTCAAAGTTCAGAAACGCTGTCACCGTTTCCCCTATTTTCTTCTCTGTCATCACGCCATAAATCCAATAGCTATCGCCATTAACATCCCCTGCGCGACGTTGTGAGCTGAAATAGTAGGCTTCAAGCCCTACACGAAAATTATCCTCTCGCTCCCATACCAACACGTTGTTGACTCGATGTTGCGAGACTAACGCAAGATCTTGGTCGCCGGTATCTATTTCTTCTGAAGCGTCAACAAAGGTGTAACCAAGAAAATAGCGTATCTCGCCGAAACCAAAAATCAGGTTAAGCTCGGCGCCGCTGGCTTTTGTCGCGCCGCTTTGCTGCGTAAATACAAATTGACCAGAATCTTGTTCAGTTACGTTTAATGCGTTGTCGATTTCCGTATAAAACAACAGCAGATTGCTCGTGAGCGACCAGCTTTCAGCGAACTCGACCCGATGATTGATATCAAAATTGAGTCCTCGTGACTTTTCAGCAATATATCGGTCTGGGTCAATTGGGACGATGTCCTGGTACTGGCGTTCGTCTGCTTCAGGTACAAAAAGGTTAGGCGTTTTGTAACCATAGCCACCACCCATTCTCAACGTGATATCAGGCGCCGGCAGAAACAATAGTGAAACACGAGGTAGCCAGAAATTACCATATTCCGAATGACTGTCTACTCGCACGCCTGTCTCCAGCACAAACAGGGAAGACAAATCGCGTGTGTACTGTGCAAACACACCCTGAGTGTGCTCAGAATAGGTATGATCATAGCCAGGTATCGGTTGCGCGTGATCGAATGCCTCTGTTGTAACGTTAGCGCCCATTACCCACGATGCCTGATCAATTTGACCGGCTAGTGT
>CBFHOH010000005.1:0-152868 GCA_965657335.1 Candidatus Azotimanducaceae bacterium | reverse complement strand
CCGCACTCTCACTTCTCGCGAACGGCGTCAGGTTAAATGATGGACCAACCAAACCTGCGAGAGTGGAAAAAATACAGGCACCAGACTTTCCGTTACGAAGCCCGCCAATCAGAGTACGCGCGAACATTCCGACTTCATGGATCGCAATCACAATAAACGAAGGACGTAACCGGCAAGTTCGGCGTATGACCGCTAATGTTGGCTTTCCGACATTAAGGCTCATTCGGGCCAGCATCGGAGACTGGAGGCTTGGGGAGCTTGCACCTGGAGAGTATCGCTTGATTAACGTCAATCTCCCTAGAACAAAACAGCATAACGGAAAAGGGAACCGACGTTTTTCCCATAAGAAACAGTAACACGACTTTCAAGGCGCGCTGAGAGTCCAAAAAATAATCGCTAAGGGCCTAGAAATAGCATAACGCTTAGTCGGTTAATCCGTCTGCCACTTGCTCAGTGCATCAACATCGGTTTGGCGCGTAGTTAACCACCTAGCTTCACCTTCAGCGATTTCTTTTTTCCAGAACGTCGCTTCGGTTTTTAGTGAGTCCATCACATACTCGCAAGCTTGGTAAGCATCACCGCGATGCCGGCTTGCAACACCGACAAAAACTATTTTGTCGCCTGGGAACAAATCTCCAACTCGATGTATGACGACTGCTCCGAGCACGTTCCATCTCACTGCCGCACGGTCGATAATGCTGCCTATCTGTTTTTCTGTCATGCCAGGATAGTGTTCAAGCCGAAGCCCGGTGACTCTATCTCCCTCGTTTACATCCCTCACCGTGCCGAGAAACGTGTTAATACCGCCAACCTCTTTGGAAATGCTCGTGAGTAGTGCCGTTTCTTTGCCGACATCAAAATCAGCGGTCTGTACTGTTACTTTTTTCAACATCACGCTAACCGCCCGTAACTGGGGGAAAGAATGCAACTTCACTCCCGGGACGAACCAAGAAATCGCTTGTTACGACTGTCTGATCCACTGCAATGAGGACATCATCTGCAGATAAAACCTCCCGACTTATTGACGCTTCACGCCGCGCCAATTCGTCAATCAGTTGCGCAACGGTGATGCTTTCAGACAGAGGAAACTCTAACGCATCTAACGAAAGTTTTTCTTTCAGACTGGCGAAAAACAGCACCTTAATCATTAGCCTTCCAGTCACCTGACTTTCCACCAGCCTTGGTCAAGAGGCGCACGCCGCTTATGGTCATACCTTTATCTACAGCTTTGCACATGTCGTAAATAGTCAGCGCGGCGACAGACACGGCGGTGAGTGCTTCCATTTCGACACCCGTCTTGCCACTAAGTTTGCATGTCGCGTGAATTCTTACCGAATTTCCGGCCAAATCGGGCTTGAGTTCAACCTTGACAGAGCTGAGGGCGAGCGGATGACACAGAGGAATAAGATCGGCGCATTTTTTCGCAGCCTGGATACCAGCAATGCGCGCAACGGCCATAACATCTCCCTTTGCATGTTTACCATCGACGATCAACTTCAGCGTTTCAGGTTGCATATTGACCTCGCCCTCCGCGGTAGCCACTCGAAAAGTCACATCCTTGTCAGTGACATCTACCATGTGGGCGTTTCCGTCGCCATCAAGATGCGTTAATTGAGTTTGGGGATCACTGTTATTCATTTGGGGTGCATTCCATCGGGGTTACTTAATATCCTGTTACCGGGCAGACTACTAACAGGTGCGCATTCTAGCCCACTTTTCTCATGGTAAGTAGCGATCCGCGCCTACCATGGCCTTTTAGTTACCTGTTCTGTGCGATGAACACGGTAAACTTGTGCACTTTCCCCGACGACTCGCGTAAAATGCGGTCCAACGATTTCGGCGAAGACCCAATTTTTCCTATTCAGGTAATTCAACGTGAGTATTGCTCCAACCTTGTCAGATTCGGCCCAACCCGCCAGCAATAACCGAAAGGTGATCGTCGGCATGTCCGGTGGTGTCGATTCTTCAGTCGCAGCCCTGTTATTGCAACGGCAAGGATATGCGGTTGAAGGCCTTTTCATGAAAAACTGGGAGGAAGATGACAACACTGATTACTGCACTGCCAAGGAGGATCTGGCGGATGCTCAAAGTGTTTGCGAGAGGCTCGGAGTACCCTTGCATCAAGCCAACTTCGCGGCAGAATACTGGGATAATGTATTCGAACACTTTTTGGATGAGTACAAGCTTGGAAGAACACCGAATCCCGACATACTTTGCAATCGAGAGATTAAATTTAAGGTCTTTTTAGACTACGCGAAAGTCTTGGGCGCTGACTACGTTGCCACCGGGCATTATGCACGCTTAAGACACGAGGACGGTAAAACACAACTACTGCGAGGGCTGGATGCCAACAAAGATCAATCCTATTTCCTTCAGGCGGTGTCGTCATCTGAATTTGAAAAATGTTTATTTCCTGTCGGCGAACTTCAAAAGTCAGAGGTTCGGGCGATCGCTGCCGAGAACGACTTAGATACTTTCGACAAAAAAGATTCCACCGGCATTTGCTTTATTGGAGAGCGACGATTTAAGGATTTTCTGCAGACATATATTCCAGCAAAGTCCGGCGTCATTGAAACCCTGACCGGAGAAGTTATCGGTCAACATCAAGGGTTGATGTATCACACACTTGGTCAACGACAGGGACTTGGCATCGGCGGCGTCAAGCATGGGCTTGATGCACCATGGTACGTTGTAGAAAAAGATATGGTCAGAAACGTCCTTATCGTTGCTCAGGGCAACGACAATCCAGCGATGTTGAGCGAAGGGATGGTTTGCGAAGATATACACTGGGTATCTGGCGCGCCATCATTACCTCGCCAGCTGAAGGTTAAATGCCGTTACCGACAATCTGATCAAGATTGCACAGTCAAGGTGTGCGACAGCGAAAACAACATTGCTAAGGGTAGCGAACTGGAGGTTGTATTCGACAAACCTCAACGCGCTGTCACGCCGGGACAATGGGCCTGTTTTTACGATAATGATGTTTGCCTGGGTGGCGGCATTATTAAGGAAACTTACAGGAGCACCAACGATCGGAGACAACAGTGATGGGTGCGATCATTTATCTGCACAATGATGATAGCTCCGAACCTGGCGTAGACTCTGAGCAACGAAATTTCGGAGAAAGGCGCAGTCAGCCGCAAAACCAGCGTATCTCGGGGTTTCGGGATCATGTCCTCGCACTTGCTGGGTTAGTCCAAGCAACGTCTCTTATCAATTCAGCATCAAGATCAGGTCTGGTATCGCAGGACACACTGGAAAACAGTATTAACTCTGTGTTCATTCAAAACCCGGGCTCAACCCTCGATGTTTTTGGCGGGGTAACTGGCGTGAGAAAAGGCCTATTGATACTGCGCGAATTATTAACCAACTTTGATGTTGCGCAGCATGGACGAATTTTACAATACGCACTCGCGATCATGGGGCTTGAGCGCAAACTCACGACCCGGCCTGCGATCATGCGGCAACTTGGCGCGGAAATCGCGAATATCGACGAACAACGTATGCTGCGACAGAGTGATGACCGACTAATCGATGCTAGTTCAGTCAGACAGTTAAGCACCCTTTACGAGTCACTCATCAGCGAGATACAACCGCAAATTCAAATTAACGGCAATCGTCAGCACCTGCAGGATAGAACCAACATCGAACGCATAAGGGCACTGCTTTTAGCGGGGCTACGTGCCTGCGTGCTTTGGCGACAGGTCGGCGGGAACAAGTGGCAATTGGCATTTAACCGCAGGGCCATGACAGGTGCCATAGAGCAGCTGCTCTGACGCAAAAAACGCTTTCTTATACGCTCGAGCCAAAAACAGCTCGATTCAATTAATAATAAACCGCACCAGAGAAAACTATGACGTTATCGACACTGACTGCAATAAACCCGATTGATGGACGATATGGAGACAAAACGGCAGAACTCAGACCCTATTTCAGCGAATTTGGGTTGATTTACTACCGGGTTTACGTGGAAATTCGCTGGTTTCAATTTCTCGCGAGTCAGTCGGGCATAAAGGAACTACCTGCACTAACCGATGAAGAAAACGACTTTTTAGAAAAGCTCATTGTCAGCTTTGATGAAACAGAGGCTGCCCTAATCAAGAAAAATGAAGCCACAACGAATCACGACGTCAAAGCGGTTGAGTACTATCTCAAATCGAAGTTTGTCGAAAGCGGTATCAGCTCACTAGAAAAGAACATGGAGTTTATTCATTTCGCCTGCACTTCCGAGGACATTAACAATTTATCCCACGCGCTGATGTTAAAGGATGGCCGAGACATCGTTATGCGGCCCTTGATGGACGAGTTGAATCACAAGTTAGCGGAATTTGCCCGCAAATATGCTGCCATGCCCATGTTGTCTCGAACTCACGGCCAGACAGCAACGCCAACAACGCTGGGTAAGGAATTCGCTAACGTTGTTGCCCGCCTTCGGCGTCAGGTCAAACAGCTGGGAGCAGTTCAGATTATGGGTAAGATTAACGGTGCTGTCGGCAACCTCAATGCCCACCAGGTGACTTACCCAGACCTCGATTGGCTGGCGATGAGTGAACAATTTGTCTCAAGTCTGGGCATCATCTGGAATCCATACACGACTCAAATTGAGCCCCACGACTATATGGCGGAGCTGTTTCAAGCAACATCGCGATTTAATACCATCCTGATCGATTTTGATCGAGACATCTGGTCTTACATATCCATCGGCTATTTTAAGCAAAGAAAAATTGAAGGCGAAACGGGCTCCTCGACCATGCCCCACAAGGTAAATCCAATCGACTTTGAGAATTCCGAAGGCAATCTTGGCATCGCTAATGCCATTTTTGGCCATCTCAGCGAAAAATTGCCCATTAGCCGCTGGCAGCGAGATCTCACGGATTCAACTGTTTTGAGAAATATGGGTACTGGCTTTGCCTATTCCCTGTTGTCTTATAAATCGACACTCAAGGGACTTGGAAAACTCGAAATCAACCCCGCGGCGCTGGAACAGGATCTTGATCGCAGTTGGGAAATTCTCGCTGAGCCTATTCAGACAATCATGCGGCGACACGGTGTTGAAGAACCCTACGAAAAACTCAAAGAGCTTACCCGAGGCCAGTCCCTTAAACAGGAAAGCATCGAGCAAATGCTTCAAACGCTCGAGATTCCTGAGTCTGCACGCGATCAGATACGAGAACTGACGCCGATGAACTACACGGGACTCGCTAGCGAGCTAGTCGAGAAGCTGCTGAATGAATGATGTATTCACATGACTGAAGTAAATTGGCTCGAAAATACTGAACTTACCTGCACTGAATTTATGTCGAAATATTGGCGACAGCGTCCTGCAGTTTTTAAAGGCGGTCTTGAATCTACAGCAAATAAACTATCTAAAGAATTGATTTACAAAGATATTGTTGAGCTTGCAAGTTCTGAATTCGTCGAGTCCAGAACTATTCAGCAGGAAGCGAATAAGTTTCAGCTGGCATTTGGTCCCTTCTCCCCCACAGCTATCGAAAAGACCCTATCTGACGATGGCAGCATGTTAATGGTACAAGGTGCCGATCAACATGTTCCAGCTCTGAACGCGCTTCTGACCCATCATTTTAGCTTTATACCGCGCTGGCGAATTGAAGACATCATGGTCACAATTGGCGGAAAAGGCGCGAGCTGCGGTCCTCATTTTGATCACTATGATGTCTTCCTGTTCCAACTTGACGGCGAGAAAAACTGGCAATGGGACGCTTGCCGTCATGAAGAAACGGAACTGGATCTGAATTCAGATCTTCGACTGCTACCCTCATTTGACCCAGAGTTTAGTCAGACCATGGGGGCTGGCGACATACTTTACTTGCCTCCTGGCGCCGGACATTGGGGCATTGCCGGACAGAATTCCATGACGCTTTCTATCGGTATTCGTAATCCAACCATGTTGGAGCTTGTGTCAAACTACACCGATGAGTTGTTGGATGATCATCTTACCAGCGAAGCTGGAAGCAACACGCTCGATGATAAGCTAGATCCATCAACCGATTTTCTGTCTGGTTCAATGATTAATGCCTTGCAATCCCGATACCTCGAGTTCGTCTCAAATCGCAAGCTAATGGCTCAGTGGTTCGGACGCTATATGACAGAGTTGAAAGAACCCGCTCTGATACAGCCTATGACGCAATTGCAAGTAGACAGCGAGTTGATCGCGCATCGTCTTAGAGGTGCCCCTTTTCAATTAACGTTGCCGACGCGAATGACGCATCAAAAAGAATCCGAACCACTGCATTTGTTTCTCAATGGCGAGGTCTTTAGCCTGAACGCAACCTGTGTTGAACTCGTTACACAGCTTTCACGCTTCCGCGAAGTAACCGCCAGCATGGTTTTTGAACGAGAGGAGAACGTGGCATTCATGCAATTGCTTATGTTAAACGGCGCTATCCAATTCATGGAAGCCGTCGGAGAATGACCCTGAGCTTGCAAAACTTCGATATCAAGGAAGCTGATTGGGAGACAGACAAGCAGGCGTTGCTTAATTTAAGAAAACTCGTGTTTATCATCGAGCAGTCAGTACCACCGGAAGAAGAGTTCGATGGCCTCGATGACTCCTCATGGCATTGGCTAGTGCATGATTATAACAAGCAACCAATAGGTACCGGACGTTTACTGAAAACCGGTCAAATTGGACGAATGGCGGTTCTGGAACACCATCGTGGAGAAGGAATTGGTGCTGCTATCCTCGGCACAGCTGTTGAGAAAGCCCGCACACTAGGTTTTGAACAGGTGTTTCTCAACGCCCAAGTTCACGCGATCGGGTTCTACCAGAAAGCTGGTTTTGTTGAAACAGGTCCGCGTTTTGACGAAGCCGGTATTCAACATCAGAAGATGATTCAGGTGCTGGAACCTGTCAGGCATGAGCACCAGCAATACAGTGCTAACTACAAACCGGGAGTAATTAACGTCGCGAGCGAAGGCAGTCAATCAGGGCAAATGTCTGGTGAAAACGACGAGGCCGCCGATCAAACCAACACACTAGGGCTTTCGAGTCAGCTCCTGTCATTGGGACAGGAGACAGCGTTCAGAAACGTGATTCAGCAAATGATAAGTCAAGCAAGCCAGTCAGTCTGTATCTGGTCACCGGCGCTGGATCACCGACTGTTTCACAATGAAGACTTGAAACAAGCATTATCAAAACTTGCACGTAAGAATCGATATACGAAGATAGAGATACTAATTTACGATTCCCATAGAATCGTCAAAAACAGCCACGCGATACTCGAGATTTATCGAAGGCTGCCCTCTTCCATTAGTATAAAAATTGTCCACCCCGATTTCAGAGTAACGAACGAAGAATTTGTTCTAGTAGATAACGCGGGAGTCATCCTGCGACAGGACGTTGAACGTTATGAGGGTTTTGCGAATTATCGAGACATCTCGGAAAACAATCGTCTTACCAGGAAGTTCAAAGCGGCCTGGGAGACCGGATCGATAGACCCCAATCTCAGGCAGCTGAAGATCTGAACTCAAGTGTGCTCAATTTGACGCGAGATCGATGACCGCTAAACCGGCGCGAGAGGCGCTTGGGCGACTAACAGGCCATTGTTATCTGCGTAAAGGTAAGCGCCCGGGGAAAACTCAACAGAGCCAAAAGAAACTGTTTCGTTGAGCAAACCGGTACCTCTTTTTACCGACTTCATTGGGTGCGTCTCTAGCGCATGAACACCAAGTTCCATACCACCGATCTCATCCACGTCCCGGATACACCCGTAAACCACGATGCCTTGCCATCCATTCTTAACGGCCTTTGCCGCTAGATTATCGCCCAAGAGGCCGCAACGAAGTGATCCTCCGCCATCAACAACAAGCACTTTTCCTGTGCCATTCTGATCAACCTGCGCTGCCACTAAAGAATTGTCTTCATGACACTTAATCGTCACAATTTCGCCATGATAGTGTTGCTTGCCGCCGTATGACTTGAACAGCGGCGTCACGACCTTTATCTGCTCTGGGTAGGCATCACATAAATCTGGTAACAGGTAATTTGTAGACATGGTGGTGAATCTCTATATTTATTAACTTGCAGCGTGAGCTGTCGCTTATGCGAAGATTTGAGACTGGGTTCAAGCAATCTTTGACCTTTGAAAGTCAACCGATAGAATATATGAAACGGTGCTATTTTGTACCCTCAAAAATCCTCCCCACAGCACTGGTACTTGGATAGCGATCCCATGAACACACTGGTCGATGATAAAAGAGACTGTTCCAACAAAGTCATCCGCTTAATGAAAAGAATGACCCCCGTGTTGATCTTCCTACTGCTGCCATTCATGATTTTGCACACCGCACACGCAGAAGTGTACGTATACCTAGGACCGGATGGAGAAAGACTGGTCAGCGACCGTCCGCCCGCAGGCAACGATGGCTCATATCAACTGTTGTCAAAGCGAGATACGCTGAGCCATGCTGGTCACATACTCGCCAATCGCCCCATATCCACGGATCGATCACGTCGATTCGATCAATATATCAGCGCAGCAGGAGGCCAATATAATGTGGATCCGGCGTTGATTGAGGCGGTCATTCAGGTTGAATCTGCTTTTAATCCAAACGCGGTGTCGAAGAGAGGCGCAACGGGATTAATGCAACTGATGAAAGCAACAGCTTCTCAATACCAAGTGAAGGATCGCTTTAATCCAAGAGAGAATATCTTTGCGGGCGTAAAACACCTGAGATACCTGCTAAACCGCTTTGATGGACAGATTCCACTCGTGCTTGCCGCATACAACGCAGGCGCAACGACAGTTGAAAAACATCGCGGTATTCCTCCCTATCCGGAGACTCAACGCTATGTGACAAAGGTCCTCGGTTATCATGACCATTTCCAACGTACCGCTTTTGCTAAAACGGCGTTCGGCCGCAGGTAAATCTTGTTCATCTATCAAATTTGGTTTCTAGGATCACTGATGAGTTTGTTCTCTCAATACCCTGCAAATCCCCAATGAGATCAAGCACCCGGTTGAGTCTCGCGGTGTCTTTCGCTTCAACGATTGCGATCAAGTCGTAATTGCCGGAAATCGCAAATAGCGACCTCACCTCATCCATATTTTGCAACGCACGTGTGGTCTGCACCGTAAGCTTTTGTGTCACCTTCAGCTGGACGTGTGCCGTCAGCAGTCTCGCCGCGTAATCTTCTCCGTACTGCAGCGTGTAACCCTTGATCACGCCGGTCTGCTCGAGCTTTTTAATTCTGCCGGTGACCGTTGTACGTGAGACGTTAAGCACTCTCGCCAGCTCGGATGTACTCACGCGGGCATTCTCTTTTAACTTGTGTACCAGTTTCTGATCCAAATAATTCACTAAAACGTCCGAATTAGTAGTCATTTTGTGCATATATTAGTGCATTTTGATCATTTTATCCCTTACTTATGTACAGCGTGATCAGCCAAAATGTCGTCAAATGACTAAGGAGAACAAGATTATGAGCGCGACTAAATCTACAAGTACAGCCAAAACCGACGTTGCCGTCGTTGGTGCGGGTAAAATTGGCGAAACGATTGTAGCGCTCCTGCTCGAGAGTAATGACTATTACGTGACACTAATCGATGTCTCGACAGAATCGCTTGGACACTTTGCTGATCACCCTTGTCTGAGCAAACATCGGCTTGATGTCTCTGATGCAGCGGCACTTGACGATGTATTAAAAAACAAATTCGCCGTCTTAAGCTCAACGCCCTATTTTCTCACCATGAAGATTGCCGATGCAGCACAGCGGTCAGGGTGCCATTATCTTGATTTGACTGAAGACGTTGCCAGCACGAACTATGTAAAAAATTTGGGGAGCACAGCCAGCAGCGCATTCATTCCACAATGCGGGCTAGCACCAGGATTCATTTCTATCGTCACAAATCAGTTAGCCTCAACCTTTAGCGAGCTGGAAACGATCCGGATGTGTGTCGGTGCGCTTCCACAATTCCCGTCAAATTCTCTAAATTACAATCTGACCTGGAGTACAGACGGTGTTATCAACGAATACTGTGAATCTTGCGTTGCCATTCAGGACGGCGCTGTCACCACTGTACCGGCACTTGAACACCTCGAGCACATTTCTCTCGATGGTATTCAATATGAAATGTTCAATACTTCAGGAGGCATTGGCTCTCTTGGAGAAAGTCTTAAAGGCAGAGTCAAAAATCTCGCTTATAAGACAATTCGATATCCCGGACACAGGGATATCATGAAAACACTGTTACATGACTTAGGACTTCGAGATCGTCGTGATTTGTTAAAAAATGTACTCGAAAACGCGGTGCCTGCGACGATGCAGGATGTTGTACTCATCTTTGTCACTGTGAGCGGTATCAAGGGAGGACAATTGATGCAGGAGACCTATGCCAACAAAGTTTATGGTCGCGAAGTCGGCGGGATACTCCGAAGCGGAATTCAAATCACCACTGCAGGCAGTATATGCGCCATCCTTGATTTATTAAGGCAGAACAAGATCAGAAATAAGGGTTTCGTCACTCAGGAAGAAGTCCCGTTGGAAACATTCCTTGAGAACAGATTTGGTGAGGTTTACAAACCGACGATCACTCAACAGAACGTAGCGCAACAACACGCAGCATGAGTAATCCAAGACCTTCGAATATCGATACCACATCATGGGAAGAAATTTTGACCTCAACTGATACAACAAAACAACGTACATCCGTTTGCCTAGCCGCGCTCGGGATAGACCTTGCTTCTCTTGAAGACGGCGATATTGCGCTTTTTAGCCCAGTGGACGGCGCTATTTTGGGCCAAATCGCCCGCCATACAACTGATGATGTTGAGGAAATCCTATCTAATTCAGAGCGCGCGTACAGGCAGTGGAGAGAGCTGCCAGCACCAAGACGAGGTGAACTTGTTCGCCTGTTGGGTGAAAAACTCAGGGCACATAAAGAGGTGCTAGGGGAACTGGTGACGCTGGAATCAGGCAAGATCTTTCAGGAAGGCCTTGGTGAAGTTCAGGAAATGATCGATATCTGCGATTTTGCAGTCGGACTATCCCGACAGTTGTATGGGCTCACCATTGCGTCCGAGCGACCCGAGCACAAGATGCAAGAGAATTGGCACCCGATAGGTCCCGTTGGCATTATTTCAGCGTTCAACTTTCCAGTGGCAGTCTGGTCTTGGAATGCAGCATTGGCGCTAGTTTGCGGTAACAGCATCGTCTGGAAGCCATCAGAGAAATCTCCGCTGACGGCGCTGGCATGCCAGGCAATCCTTAATGAGGCAATCGCCGAGTTTGGCTCGGACGCGCCAGCAAACCTCTCGCAGATTATTCTAGGCGAATCCGACGTGGGTAACATGATGGTCGAGGATGATCGCTTGCCACTCATCAGTGCCACAGGCAGCTGCGCTATGGGTAAAATTGTTGCACCCAAGGTAGCAGCAAGAATGGGACGCACGATACTGGAGCTTGGCGGTAATAACGCTATGATTATTTGCCCGTCGGCAGATCTTAAAATGGCGACACTTGCTACCGTGTTTGGTGCGGTTGGCACAGCCGGACAACGATGCACAACGACCAGAAGGTTATTTATACACGATGCCGTTTATGATGATTTTGTGACAGGTTTGAAAGCGGTGTTTAACTCAGTTGAAGTAGGCAACCCCCTTGATGCGGCAACGTTAGTTGGCCCACTGATAGATCAAAACGCTTATGACATGATGCAAGAGGCTCTAAAGTTGGCCAAGAATAAAGGAGCCGAGGTCTTCGGCGGTCATCGGACGATCGTCGCAGGATGTGAGCAAGCTTTTTATGTACAACCAGCATTAGTCGAGATGCCTCCAAGCTTGCCCAATATGGAACAGGAAACTTTCGCACCAGTGCTGTATCTATTTCGCTACGCTGATCTCGACGATGCGATTGAGCGAAATAACGCGGTACCTCAAGGCCTTTCTTCCGCTATTTTCACCAATGACGTGAGAGAAGCTGAGCGGTTTACATCAATGGTTGGCAGTGACTGTGGCATCGCAAATGTCAATATCGGCACCAGCGGCGCAGAAATTGGCGGAGCCTTTGGTGGCGAAAAAGAAACCGGTGGCGGTCGGGAATCAGGCTCCGATGCGTGGAAAGGTTATATGCGGAGAAGCACTAACACGATCAACTACTCCTTAGACCTACCGCTTGCTCAGGGAATCAAATTCGAGATCTGATCTTATCCCTTCGCTTATTCGAAAATACGAGCGGAAAATTAAGCGTTTTGACCCGCAGCTTCGTCGATAAACCGGCGAAGCTCACTATATTCGTTGGTCACACGATACTGGGGGAACTCTTCTATCACATTCGCGGGAGAACGAAACAGAAAACCCGCGTCAGCTTCCTCGAGCATGGTGGTGTCGTTATAGGAATCTCCTGCCGCGTAAACTTTAAAGTTTAGATTTTGCAATGACCTTACGGACATACGCTTTGGATCTTTTTGCCTGATCTTATAGTCTGTGACAGCTCCCTCCGAGCTAACGATCAATTTATGGCAGAAGATCGTCGGCCATTTCATTTGCTCTACGAGAGGTTTTGCAAACTCGTAAAAAGTGTCAGATAAAATGACTAATTGATACTGCTCTCGTAAACTATCGAGGAAATCCACGGCACCATCGAGAGGGCTTAAGGTCGCAATGACTTCCTGTATATCACTTAGCTTGAGGTTGTTTTGCGCAAGAATATCGAGACGCTGCTTCATCAGTACGTCGTAGTCCGGAATATCTCTCGTAGTTGCTTTCAGCGATTCAATACCTGTCTTTTCGGCAAATTCGATCCAAATCTCAGGAACAAGTACCCCTTCCATATCCAAGCAAACAATATCCATAACTATCCTATTAAATGTCGAAAAAATCGTGTCGTGTTCTTATTCTTGTTCTTATTCTTGTTCTCTTTCTCTTTCTTTTTCTTGGTTTAACGAACAGAAGCTTAGTCCTGAATCAATCTAATTCAAATTATCCAATAAAAAGCCCGGCTAGTCGTTAGTGCAGAACAAAGAGACATCGCTTGATGTCTCATTACGGAGAGCTAGATTGATGGTAATGTCAGTGTCTTAAACAGTTCGTCTAACTCGGCTCGATTGTTTTTTTCGAGCGCCAAATCAACCATCTCACGGCTGAGATGGGGGGCAAAATGTTCGACAAATTCATACATATAGCCTCTGAGGAAAGTGCCCCTTCGGCATCCAATAACCGTTGTACTTGATTCGAACAGATGACTCGCATCAAGCGCAACCAAATCAGCATCTTTTTCCTCGTCATGTGCCATGTGCGCAACGATGCCGATACCGAGCCCAAGTCTAACGTAAGTTTTGATGACATCTGCATCGGTTGCGGTAAATACCACCTTCGGCTCCAAACCGAGCTTCATAAAAGCCTCATCAAGCTTAGAACGACCGGTAAAACCAAAAACATACGTGACGATCGGATGTTCGGCTACTTGCTCAAGCGTTAACTTTTCGACGTTTGCCAGCGGGTGGTCCTTTGGTACCAGAATACATCGATTCCATTTGTAACATGGCATCATCACAAGATCGCCAAACAACTCCAAACCTTCTGTTGCGATTGCAAAGTCAACATGGCCCTCAGCAGCCATTTCCGCGATCTGGATCGGACTACCCTGGTGCATATGTAACGAAACTTCGGGGTATTTCTCGATGAATCGCGCAATTACATCCGGCAGTGCATACCTAGCTTGAGTGTGAGTCGTCGCAATCGAGAGACTCCCCTTTTTCTCGTTGCTAAATTCCTGAGCAACCTGCTTTATGCTCTCCACTTTTCGAAGTATCTCACCCGCTTTTTCAATAATTGTTTCACCGGCGGGCGTAACGCGGGTCAAATGTTTGCCACTACGGGCGAATACTTCAACCCCTAACTCGTCTTCCAAGAGTTTTATCTGCTTGCTGATGCCAGGCTGTGATGTATAGAGGCTTTGAGCCGTTGCAGAGACGTTCAGGTCGTGATGTGCAACTTCCCAAATATATCTTAGTTGTTGAAGTTTCATGAGTTATTCACCGTTTACTATGCGAATGCTATTAATACTGGACATTCGAGAGGGTGTTATTGCCCGCACGAGGTTAACGCCGCCAAGTTGATATTCGTTTATGATCTAAGAGAATTGATGAGTATACCCGAAAAGCATAGATAATATGTTGAGCGTGATCAATTTATTCGATCGTATTTATTACGCCATGTGGCACGTGGGCTGTAGGGGCTACTTCCTTCGCGAGTTGACAGTGCTCGGGTTGGTCGTCAAAAAACACATCGGTGCCGTAAGCCTGCAAAAACTCGGCTTTCGGCATACCGCCAAGAAATAGAGATTCGTCCAGCCTAATATTCCAGTCACGAAGCGTCTTGATGACCCTTTCGTGTGCTGGCGCAGCCCGTGCGGTCACTAAAGCCGTTCTAATGGGGCACTCATCAGACGAAAATTCATTCTGAAGATCGTGCAGCGCGCCAAGAAAAGACTTGAACGGTCCTCCCATCAGGGGATTGTTTGCTGACGCTTTTTCACTCTCTGCAAACGCTTTCAGACCAGATGCCTGAAATAAACGTTCTGCTTCATCAGAAAACAATACAGCATCTCCGTCAAACGCAAATTTGAGCACTTCCGATGCTACTTCGGACTTCGCTGATGGCAAAATGCTCGCCGCTGCCGCCCCTGTTTCCAGTGCTGCTCGAACATCGCTTGCATGGGTCGAGAGGAATAGATCGCAGTGAAAAGGCCCCATGTATCTGTACGGGGCGCTGCCACCGGTAAATGCTGCGCGTTTGATCGGCAAGTTATGATGCTGGATCGAATTAAAAACGCGTAATCCTGTATCTGCCGTGTTACGAGAAAGTAAAATAACTTCAACTCGATCGGCAAGGCCAAGCAAAGTATTTATTTGCAGCAACTTTCGAACCAAATAGAATGCGTCGCCGGGAGCTAACGGTTCACGTTCTCTGGCTATCTGGTAGGCAGAGTAAGCTGCAACGCCCTCAGATTGGTAAACGTTGTCACTTTCGGTGAGATCGAATAATGCGCTGCTTGAGGTTGCAACAACCAGCTTCTTTGATTTGCCCGACATTGATTACACCCGCTATTCTAGCTGAATCAAGTTAACGCGGTTTTGGCACGAAATAAAGTGATAGTTAGATTTCGGTGCCAGAAAGCAGGTTTGGCTTTAAGTGTGAAAGAATAAAATCGGTATCGAGTTCATGAACAGATGCAAATAAGCAAAAATAGAATGACAAAAGAAACTTTGACGACGCAAATTTACGTCGGTTTTTGGGTCAGATTTGCAGCCTTCTTGCTCGATAGTTTGGCCATCATGGGTATGCTTTGGGTTGTTGCACTATTTGTCCCATTGCCGGACGGCTTTGGCGCAATCGACATGACAAATCAGAAGGAATTGTTGGCAATAGCGCCGGCACTTTTAGCTCGGGTGGGTTTCGATGCTGTATTCTCTGCCATTATATTTTTATTACTCTGGAGTCTTATTCGGTCGAGTTTCGGAAAAATCCTATTCCGTGCTTACATCGTTGACTCGTCAGGGAACAAAGCATCATTTTATCAGCTTCTTATTCGATACCTCGGTTACTTCGCCAGCCTTATTTTTCTCGGCCTTGGGTTTCTCTGGATCGCTTTTGACAAAAAGAAACAGGGGTGGCATGACAAACTCGCAGGTACCGTTGTAATCTACGATGCGCCGGCCAAAACAGAGACTTCAAGTCATGACTAACATTACTGTTGATTATTTAGCCGATTCTTTTGTCCTCTTGTCCACCTTATATATTGACTGTGACGAGGCGGAGGAACTTCAATTAGCAGAGGTAGCGATTGAGATAGAGTCGGCGCGCGCGCTCGAAAAAAGAGTGTTGTTGAGTCGTGCAATAGCCAAACAACTTGAAATAAAAATCTTGGCAGTGGATCGATTGATCATCAAGCGTGTCGTAGAAAGGCTCGGCTATTATGCCCTTCCGCTTGAAATTGAAGGAGAAAACGACAAGGGGCTACTAAACCCTGAATTTGCAAATATTTTAAAAAGGCACTATCAATCGAGTGAAGTATGGGATGAAGATTTCCAACTGCGGGAACAACTCGCAAAAATCCTTACATTGGTCGACGATGAATAAACATCAAGCGTAGAGCTTTTTGGCAAACGGCCTGTCTAGCAGATTCGAGCACGCTAAACCTGTTACGGCATATGTACTTTCCTACATCGAAGTTAGACTAGATTACGATCCAGCGAGATATCAGAGAATTATTTAGAGGAAATATTGATGTACGAGGCTTACATTTTCGATCTAGACGGCACGCTGCTTAATACGCTCGAGAGTCTGGCGAATTGCTATAATAGAACGCTAAGCAAACATGGGTATCCGACTCATGAGGTGGATGCTTACCGATATTTTATTGGTGATGGGGCAGAAAAATGCGTCCAACGCTGCCTGCCTGAATCTGCGCGCAAACCAGAGGTGATTCGCGCGGTGATGGCGACTCAACGTGAGGATTACCGACTCAACTGGCAAGATCGCGCCGCGCCCTACGCCGGCATCTCTGCATTATTGAACTCACTAGCGGCGCGCCACGTTCGTATCGCGGTGTTGTCCAACAAGGATCAATCTTTCACCGAATCATGCGTTGAGTACTTTTTGCCCAACTACGCTTTTGATCCTGTGGTGGGTTACTCTTCAACGACGCCGCATAAACCTGATCCGACCGGTGCCAGAAAAATCGCTGCAAATTGGGGCATCACCCCGGAACGGATTGCCTTTGTCGGGGATACATCAATGGATATCGAAACGGCAAATAAGAGTGGTATGGACGCGATTGGCGTCCTATGGGGTTTCCGAACTAAACAGGAATTGCAAGACGCGGGCGCGAAGCATATTGTAGTCGCACCGGAAGAAATACTGGAGTTGAGCCCATGAGCGAATCAATCAAACACCTGAATCACAATCTTGTACCGGACAACCTAGACAGCTATTGGATGCCATTTACGCCTAACAGGCAGTTTAAAGAAAACCCCCGGTTTATTGTCTCAGCGAGAGGCATGCACTATTACGATAGTAACGACCACAAAATCCTAGATGGCTCCGCAGGTTTGTGGTGCGTCAATGCAGGTCACTACAGAGAAGAGATTAATAACGCGGTTCAGGAACAGTTGAGCTCACTCGATTTTGCACATTCATTCAACGCTGGGCATCCCCACGCGTTTAATTTTGCCAATCGCCTTGTCCAACATTTTCCGGACCCGCTGAACCATGTATTTTTCACCAATTCAGGTTCTGAGTCCGTTGATACCGCTTTAAAAATGGCGCTCGCCTACCAGAAGGCAATTGGTCAAGGTTCAAGACAACGGTTAGTGGGCAGAGAAAAAGGATACCATGGCATGGGCTTTGGTGGCGTATCCGTTGGCGGCCTAGTGAAGAACCGAAACGCTTTTGGGCTGTTGCTGCCGGGAACCGATCACATCAGACATACCCTTGATATCGAGCGCAACGCTTTCACGAAGGGCTTACCTGCCCACGGTGCTGAACTGGCTGATGATCTTCAACGGCTTGTCGATCTGCATGGCGCCGATACAATAGCAGCAGTTATCGTCGAGCCAGTAGCAGGCGCTGGTGGCGTAATCCTGCCGCCGCAGGGCTATCTGGAACGACTCAGAGAGATTTGCACAGAGAATGGCATTTTACTCATTTTCGACGAGGTCATTACCGGGTTCGGTCGACTAGGTGCAACCTGTGCATCTGAGCGTTTCGGCGTTATTCCCGACATCATGACTACTGCAAAAGGCATCACCAATGCCACCATCCCGATGGGCGCAGTATTTGTTAGTGATTCGGTCTACGATGCGTTTATGGCCGCGGAGGATCCTGGGGTTGAACTGAGTCACGGGTACACCTATTCCGGACATCCGGTTGCTTGCGCGGCGGGTAACGCGACGCTCGACATCTTCGAAAAAGAAGGGTTGTTTTCCCGTGGAGCGTCGCTTCAGGATTACTGGAACAACGCTGCGATGCGGCTCAAAGGTACAGCGAATGTTATTGACGTTAGGTGCTATGCGTTAATCGGTGCTATCGAATTCTCAAGCCGCCCCGGTGCAGTAGGTCAGCGCGGTGCTGACATAGGCAAGAAAGCGTATGAGTTGGGCCTCTGGTGTCGAAACATTGGCGACAGCATCGTATTGTCGCCGCCCTTGACGATTACCGAATCTGAAATAGACGACATTTTCAACATTATCGAAGAAGCAGCAATTGCTGCGGGTTAGCCCCGAGAAGTATAAAAAACGGCTTTAAACCTGCATTTTGCTGCCACGACTGTTGCCTTTCACCTCGCGGGCTCGAAAGGGACAAACAATCACGTAGATCGGCAGGAAACCTGCCGATCGCACTAACCCCTTAATGTATATGTTAGCAAGGTCATGTTAACTTCGTTCTGCTCATGGCTTGGTCAACAACCTGCGTGTAAGCTTTTATGCTTCAAAAGACGCATTTTTGTTTTTAGTTAACTGAAACAGAGCAAAGTATACGAAACCTCGCCCGAAACCTTTCCTCCAAGGCACGTGGATTCTTATAGCAAGGGCTTCACCTTGGTGTTTAGTTGTGACATGGTAGCGGCTTTTTGGGGAGCACATCATGAATCTGAATGGTAAAAATATTGTTGTCACTGGCGGCGCGAGCGGCATTGGTAGAGCCATGGCCAAGCGATTCATCGCAGAGGGTGCAGCGCAAGTTGTCATCGCAGATATCAACGGGGACGTCCTTGCTGAGGTCGCGAATGAAATTGGCGCCCGCGCTATAACGACGGATGTTTCCAAAGAATCTGATGTCATTAACCTTATAAGGAAAACCGAATCAGACTACGGTCATATTGACTTACTGTGCAACAACGCGGGCATTGGTGTTGGCGCCGGTCCTGAGACTCCGAACGAGGATTGGCAACGAATTTGGGAAATCAATGTCATGTCTCATGTCTATGGAGCCAGAGCTGCATTACCCGCAATGCTCGCTCGTGGGCAGGGCTACATGCTTAACACTGCCTCAGCCGCTGGTTTGTTAACGCAAATCGGTTCCGCGCCTTACGCTGTGACAAAACATGCAGCAGTTGGCCTCGCAGAGTGGCTTGCGGTGACCTACGGCGATCGCGGTATCGTTACATCGGTACTATGTCCGCAAGCAGTTAATACGGCAATGACAGCAAATACCGAAAATGGTGGTGTCGCCGGCGTTGATGGCATGATGGAACCAGAAGAGCTATGCAATTCCGTTGTCGAAGCTATCAATGACGAGCGTTTTCTAATTTTGCCTCACCCTGAGGTATTGACTTATATGCAACGTAAAACCAGCGACTACGACCGCTGGATTGGCGGTATGCAACGTTTACAAGCACGTTATGGGGACGACTCCTTCCCCAGCTAGTAGCCATGACGTCATTTGGCGATTGATCTATTGCCAGCGGGCGTTATAATACGTTCAGTACCAAGCGCCGATTTGAGTTCAGATTGCGGGCGCTCAAGAAATCCAGCTAAAGAGTTGAAACCTGCTTTAGCTGTTAGCTAAACGGGTTTTTTTTTGCCCGTGTTATCTACAGCTGATGCTCAAAAATTAGTTTAACCCTGTAAACAGATTACAAGGTGCAAAATGCCGCTTCGAATCCCAGACGAATTACCAGCCACAAAAATCCTTCAGGACGAAAATATTTTCTGTATGACGGACAGCTTCGCTGCTCATCAGGATATTAGACCGCTACGTGTGCTGCTTCTGAACCTCATGCCTAAAAAAATTGAAACCGAAATACATCTTATGCGCATGTTGTCTAATTCTCCGCTTCAGGTGAATATAGAGCTGATGCACATCGGCGAGAAGCAATCCAAGAATACGCCGATCGAGCATATGGAGTCTTTCTACAAGACCTTCGATGATATAAAGCATGAAAAATATGACGGTATGATTATAACCGGCGCGCCGCTTGGTCAGGTGCCATTCTCTGAGGTGTTTTTCTGGGAGGAACTGGTCGAAATTATGGATTGGACCCGACAGCATGTGACATCAGTCATGTATCTTTGTTGGGGAGTACAGGCGTCGATGTATCACCACTATGGTATCCAAAAAAGAGTACTGGATAAGAAAATATCAGGTGTCTACGACCACCGCGTCATCGCACCTCTCGCACCCGTCATCAGGGGTTTTGATGACAGTTTTGACGCACCTCATTCTAGATTCGCCGAAGTGCCCCGAGAAGAGATAGAAAAGAACGAGGAACTGGAAATAATCGCCGTTTCTGATGTGGCTGGCCCTTACATTGTCGGTCGCAAAGATGGCAGAGAGCTTTTTGTTACCGGACACGCGGAATACGAACCTCTTAGCCTCAAGTCAGAATACGAGCGCGATCGAGACATAGGCGCGAACCCTCCAGTGCCAGAGAACTACTTTCCAGATGATGATCCAAGCAAGCAACCCATCGTCACCTGGAAGAGTCATGGCAACCTATTGTTTGCTAACTGGCTTAACTACTACGTCTATCAGTTAACGCCGTTCGATGCTTCACTTATTGGCAACAGCAGATAACAGAGGTTAAGCCAGCAGTTCTGCGGGTTCGAGATCGTATTCGTTGATCATATCAACGGCATAAGTGATCATCCCTGTGGTCTCTTTTGAATTTCCGTGGACGAGTCGTAGACAGGCCTCCGCCATGTGCTCAACAGGTGTAATTCTTTCTTCAGGCGTGTCTTCCGTGATCAAATTGTGATGTACAACGCCAGGTGTTGCTACCAAACCAGGAGAAATCACATTTACGGAAATACCGTCTTCAAATACCTCTGACGCAAGGCCAGTGGTGAATCTTTCCAGTGCAGCTTTACACATGCCGTAAACTGTACCGCCTCGACCTCCCTGATCCTTGGGGGGGTGAATTGCTGCATGTGATGATATGTTGAGGATTCGACCCGCGCCCTTACTTTTCATGGCAGGCAAAATCAACTGAGCAAGGTGAAACGGCGCATAAACCTGAACGTTTAACATCAGGTCGTAATGTTTTTGTTTGAAGCTTTCCACAGGGGTGAAATAAGTCACTGCCGCATTGTTGACCATGATATCAACAGGGCCAAACACCCGCTCAGTTTCTTTAATAAGGTTAATGCGATGGTCCTCTATCGCCAGATCGCACCTAATCGCATGTGCTTCTCCACCAGCGGCACGAATTCTAGCGACAACACCGTTAATGCTTCCGCCGAACGGATGATCGCCCTCTTCAACCGTTCTAGCTGACACAACAACCCGGGCGCCCTCCATCGCATAACGCAATGCAATCGCTTCGCCAATGCCGCGACTGGCGCCAGTGACTACAGCCACCTGCCCTGCTAGTTTTCCCTGTTTATTTATCGTCGCACTCATTGATTTCCCCGCTGTTAGAATTGATTGCATGAAGCAAGATTTCAAAGAAATTAACAGGAAATACCAGTCGAGGCAAAAAACACGTTGCATCACTAGCTGATCCAACTTTTTGCGATTTTTGTCGATCGGCAAATAATCGTGAAACTTGGAATGACTGGCAGAAAAAGTTTAGTCGTGTCACCAAACCTGCAAACTCGCTTGCATTGAGCCTCCACGCCGAACATCCCCGGGGCTCAATAATTGCTTTTAAGTAACAACATGCGGATAGGATTGGGCGGTATGCTATTTACTGATATCCGCTAGCAGATAGTTTACTCAGCCAATCTCCTACGATTATTCGAGAGATAAACTCTACAACTGAGCGCATGAGCTAGCGCAAAGTGGTCCGAATTATAAATTTTGGACATATCTATGGCATTCCGGTTTTTAAAAAAAGTTGCGACCCTCAATCCGACTGCAAATCCGGCTACTGAGAACAACAGTCACTATATTGATCAGCTAAGTCATATCATCGGATTAGTACTCAGGGAGCCCAGTTTACGCGCGAGAAAAATTGCTATTGGCACTGCTAACGAGGCAAAACGGTCTCAGGCTATTTGGCAAAAATTGGCCAGATCGAATCCTCGGCAGGCGAAGCAACTTGCGAACGACATTGATTTTACGCATCTGCCGCAAATAGCAGATTATCTGAATACGTCCCGACGAGGTGCGATCTTTACCGGTTTGCACGCTGGAGACTACCTTCTCGCGCTGTTGAAGCTGCGCAGCCGGCTGACAACGCCGAGAAAAATATACGTTTTGCGGCGAAAAACCGCGTCAGATTTGGAGACCCAAGTATTTTCTCACTTTAACGATACGGCGATACCTATCATCGTCGTTCGGCACGGCGGTAATCAGACCCTTAGCGTTGTGAGGGCGCTTAGGAAGGGACATTTTGTCACAGCGTTATTCGATCTGCCCGAATCCTTTGGCAAGGTCGCTAAAATGCAGTTCCTTGATCATTCAATGCAAATGGTCACTGGACCCGCTGAGCTGGCTGTCATGGGCCGTGCAGATCTGATTCCCTTCACAGCAAATTTTTGTAGCGGCCAATCGCGGGCTCGTTTTGGCCCACCGGTTCGTGCAACTAACGTTGAACATACAGCACAAAAGCTGTGTGATTTTGGTAGCAATTACGTCTATCACAATCCAGAACAATGGCAGCATTGGTTTCACGTACCGGAGATGCTGGGAGCCAGTCAGTGAGTCGACCAGAACCGCAAACTGACTTATTCACCTCAGAGGCGTTGGCTTTTCACGCTGAACAAAATATTGGTCGTCCCTCCCTGTTACGACCAACCGGGGCCACCGTCATCACTATTTTTCTCTGCTTAGTCATCGCATTTGGTGTTAGCTATCTTGCGACCAAAAGTTATACCCGCAAAGAAACCGTGAGTGGCAATATGATTGCC
This sequence comes from Candidatus Azotimanducaceae bacterium, assembly GCA_965657335.1. Lineage (GTDB taxonomy): Bacteria > Pseudomonadota > Gammaproteobacteria > Pseudomonadales > Azotimanducaceae > UBA4582. The sequence continues at coordinate 130,054 of CBFHOH010000005.1, read as the reverse complement.
AAGGTGACAACCAAACGCGTTTATCCTGAGAAAAATGGGCTGGTCTCAGATGTGCTAGTAAAGATTGGGGATATCGTTACTACCGGCGATAAGTTGGTTGTTGTGCACTCTAACCTCGCCAATCAACTGACAGGAGGCACAACATCTAAACAGGACTACGACCAACAGATACAACAACACGAAGCATCGAAGAAAATCAGGCAGAAACAGCATGTTCAGAAAATAGAGCATCTGAAAGCAGAGTATGAAATACGAACACAGCAATTAACCTTATTGGACAGCCAGCTGACGAGTCAGAGGGATATCGTTCTAACTTCAAGCACGATAGCGACAAACAGTGCGACGCTTTACAAGACAGGCCATCTTTCCAAACTGGAGTGGGATCGACTAGACGAGCGAGCACATCGTGCGCGACAACAATTCGATGAACTGAAAACAAAAAGAGTGATCGCAGCAAGTGATCGCGAACGACTTAATTACGAGGAAAACACCGCGACTGCAGAATTAAGCGCGCGCCTACTGCAACTAGATATCCAGATTTCTACGCTTAAAAGAAATCGCAACAGGCTTTCCCGCGAAACCAGCCAGACGGTTATTGCGCCGATTTCAGGTACGATATCGGCAATGTTTCGTGAAAAAGGAGAAATGGTTAGCACCCAACACCCAGTGTTGAGCATACAGCCGATTGACACGAGACTTGAGGCCGAACTTTTCATTCCGGGAGAAGCCATAGGGTTTATCAAACCGGGCCAAACGGTCAATTTGCTCTACGACGCATACCCTTATCAACAGTTTGGCAGTTATGCTGGAGAATTACGTTCTGTTTCGAATCATCCAATCACAGCGCACGACACACTATCTATCCTGCCTGGTCCCGGCGCCTTCTATCTGGCTAGAGTAATGCCCAAGACATCAACCATTTCCGCCTACGGTGACACCATATCGTTAAAAGAAGGCATGTCTTTGAAAGCTGATATTGTTTTGGATAAGCGCAGCTTGCTTGAGTGGTTGTTTGAGCCGTTGCTGGTGCACAAGAGAAGGACGCCCTCAGCATGATTTTTCGCACAATGTTGAACCTTCGTGGCGGCAGGAAATTACCGGTTATCATGCAATCTGAGCGCGCTGAGTGTGGTTTGGCTTGCATAACCATGTTGGCTGGTTTTCATGGCCAACAACAGGATCTGAGCGCATTGAGAAACCGATTTCCGCCCACGCAGCATGGCGCAACACTAGCGGAGTTGATGCACTTAACCAATGCGATGAATATGTCAGCACGAGCCATCAGGTGTGACGTCAACGAATTGGCCGCATGTGAGACGCCGTTGATCCTACATTGGGACTTCAATCACTATGTGGTGCTGAAAAAAGCAACAAAACACAAAATTGTTATCCACGACCCCGCGGTTGGTCTTCGGGAGTATCCTTTATCAGAGGCAATCAGACACTTCACAGGCATTGCGCTCGAGGTAAAGCCTAACGATAACTTTAGTGTTGGAACATTTACCAATAAGCACGGTATCTTCTCATTTTTTAGCAACATGAGTGGGCTTTGGCCTTCTGTCGGGCAAATTCTTCTGCTTTCGGCGGTTTTGCAACTCATTGCGCTGACGATGCCCTTTTACATGCAATTAGTTGTCGATGAGGTGTTGGTAAAACATGATCATGAACTGCTCACGATTCTGGCTATTGGTTTCTTTTCGATCACCTTAATATCGGTGATCACTCAGGCTATTCGGGGCTGGTGTCATATCTATCTTTCCAATCAGTTATCTCTGATTCTCGGCACGAAAATATTCCACCACCTTTTGAGCCTACCCGTCGAATACTTTTACAAACGCCACATGGGAGACATCGTTTCACGGTTTGGCGCGTTTCGGCCGGTGCAGGACTTTTTAACCAGCAGCGCCGTAACAGTTGTACTCGACGGTCTTATGGCACTGACAACCCTGACCATGATGCTCATCTATTCTCCAATGCTTACCGCGATTGTTGTTTTGTTTCTCGTTTTGGTGCTCGTGAGTCAGTTAGCATTTTATCGTCCCATTAAGCATCAATCTCACGAACACATCAGTGCTGATGCGCGACTTAACTCTTCATTTATGGAATCGATTCGTTCGATTAGTGCTATCAAGCGAGCGAACGCAGAATCTGCGCGTGAGAGTGAATGGCAATCTAATTTTGTAGAATCAATCAATATTACGGTGCGTCTTGGCAAACTGACGCTGAATCGAGATTTGATCGAGTCGACACTTTCAGGCACCGCAAATGTGCTGGTTATATTTGTTGGCGCCGGCGCGGTGCTAACCGGTGACCTGAGTATCGGGATGTTATATGCCTTTATGGCCTACAGAAGACATCTTACTGCTGCAATCACCTCACTGGTTCGGGAACTTGTGAATTATTTGATGCTCTCGCTTCACCTTGAGCGGTTGTCAGACATCCGCAATACACCATCTGAATTCCCTGAAATTAGGCTCCCGCTACCAATCGATGGTGCGATTAAAGTTACGGATATCGGATATCGTTTTGGAGAAAACCAGCCTTGGATAATCAAGAATCTAAGTTTTGAACTCGGCGCCGGTGAAATGATGGGCATTACCGGTCCATCTGGCTGTGGTAAATCAACGCTGCTCGGTATTATTCAAAGCTTGATTGAACGTCAGGAAGGTGAGATCGAGATTGACGGTATGCCTTTGTCTATTGTTGGTGCTCAATCACTGAGGTGGCATTCATCAAGTGTCTTGCAAGAAGATGTTTTATTCTCAGGCACAATCAAAAGTAACATTTCTTTTGATGCAAGCTTTGTTGATATGGAACGCATTAAAGCGGTCTCAGAGATTGCCGCTATTGACCAAGATATAGCGAAACTTCCTCTTGGTTATGATAGTCAAATTGGCGAGATGGGTACGGTACTGTCCGCCGGTCAACAACAACGCGTATTGATTGCTAGAGCCCTGTACCAACAACCAAAAATACTATTGCTCGACGAAGGCACAGCCCACTTAGACAAACACACAGAGACCGTTGTGATGCAAAACATCAAGGCGCTTGGTATTAGCTGCATCTTTGTGAGTCACAACCACAAGCTGATGTCCCTTGCCGACACAATCCTGATGATGGAACCTAGTGGCTACAAGCTTCATCGAATCAGAAAAACCGTCGATGCGTAGATGTTATCTGTTCACCCTCGTAAATTAGATCATGAGTCCGCTGTGTTGATATCGCCTAAAAGCCCGAGCGTTAGCACGATGCATTGTCACTTTAGCCTCCGCCTTCTAACAATCTGATTATTGTCTTACTCGCAATTCCTACCAGAAATGAATAGGATCATCTCTTACTTTTCCGTGAAAGAGATTCGCTATGCAACAGAACGCTCTGAAAAAATGGCTTTTGTACTACCTGAGTATAACGATACTGGCATTAGTGCCTGTTCAGAGTGCCTTGGCCTGGGGCGCGGATGGTCATCGCCTGATTTGTGCGATGGCCGAAACCAAATTAACGCCGGCGGCAAAAGCGATGTTGTCGGAAACGCTGCGCATGGGAAAGTTTCTAGACGATGGTGCTGAAGAGAACTTCCCAGAAGCCTGCCTGTGGCCCGATAAGTCAAGGTACACGACCCATAAAGGCAGTTACGAGTGGCACTTTATCAATGTGCCTAAATCCGCTGACAGCGTTGACTTTGACCGAGACTGCGCTGCATTGAACTGTATTGCTTCCGCAATCCAAAGGAGTCTCGTTTATTTATCCAGAAAAGCGCAAGGCAAACGAGAAAAGGCCCGCAAAGCTGCTGCAATACGTTTCCTCGCACATTTTATTGGAGATTTGCATCAGCCTTTGCATGCTGGCAACAGTGAAGACTGGGGCGGTAATAAAATAAAAGTAAACTGGTATGGCAAGAAAGTGAATCTGCATGCCCTATGGGATACTGAGATTCTAAGAAAAGCCGGGATCACTTACCCCGAAAGTCTTGAGTACCTATCAGAGGTCCAACCGGAGGATCGCACAACCAACGTGCTGGATTGGATTAGAAACTCATTTCGCCTGGCACGAAATTCCGCCTACAGGAACGCAGAGGATAACCTGATAGTAACCGGTGATATATTGGGAGATGCCTATTTCGAGCGGGCGAAGCCGATTGTCATCTCTCAAATCACCTTATCCGCCAACAGATTGGCGTATTTGTTGAACGAGTTAGCAGCAGGCACGCTGGATACAAATATCTTGATTGAATAACACCCTTTATTGCTCACGTGGACCGGATGCATTTTTACCCATTGATGCCGCGTTTGCCTGCTCATTTTTCGCAGCTCGCTGAGTCAGTGGGAATATTAGGCCAAGCCAGATCGAAGTTGCGACAAATGCTGTTGCCAAATAATAGTTACTCATAACGACACCGAGATTTTGCAACGCGACGATAACCACAGAAGAAGCCCCCTTGCCTGTCCTGTATCCAAAGACGTCAATAATCTCCTTTGCCCGATATCTTTCATCAAATGAGAGCGGCACGTAGAGTAGTTCTTTGGCGGCTCTGAAAATTGAATAATCGAAGGCCTTGAATAGGAAAAAAGCAAGACCGACGGTGTACACCGATGGCTCATAGATCGCCAATGTAATGGCTGCCACATGAATCAGCGGCATCAATATGTGGACCCATCGAAGCGCAACGAAAGAAAGCAGCAGCGGTGTAACACCGAATTGCAGCACCAGAACGCTGGCGTTGAGTGTGCCAAAAAAACTGCCTTGAAACTCGGTTTCCTCATCCGGGCGACCATCAAACTCAGTTGATAGTAAACCTTGGAATTTGTAATCAAGCACGGCCGAGACCACTTGCGAAACCAGTACGATTGACAATAGATACAAAAGCATTGGGTTAGCGCTTAACAGTTGCCATCCCATTTTCCCGTGCTCTCTTGATTCGACTGACTGCACAGGTTCACCAAAACGACGATAAGCATAATTGGATAAAGCGGCCGCAGGTAGGCATGCGAATGCGGCAACGAGTACCATATTTTCCGTGCCGTAAGTACCTGCACTCATGCCGACCAGCAAGCCACCAATTGCCCCTCCGAGTCCTGCTATCCCGGTGATCGGTCCGTTAACCTTTTTTGCTGTGGCCGGCGATAATGAGGAATTGATGTAGCTCCAATACTGCTCGATCAAGAGGACAATGTAGAACTCTTTCAGCAGGTAAAGCGGGACGGTGATCCAATCAACGCCTGTGAGCAGAATCAAATAGCAACTTAGAATAAGTAACCCCGATCCCAGAGAAGTTACCAGTAGCGTACCCCTGGGTCCGAGATGATTCAGTATCCTGCTGTAGATCCAAACGCCAGCAAATACAACGGCAGGCATAGCGGCCATCACAAGGGGTAAGTTCTCTGCACCGTAAGCTGTTTTAAATAGCACGGTCGCTGCTGAGCGAATAAACTCATAGCCAATGAGCGTAAACATAGCCGAAGCAGCCATGATCGCTGCGATCTGGTACTCCCTAGATATCATTCCTGAATGCCTCTAACCATTACTCCGCCCTGCTTAGCCTGCCCAGAAAACGCAAAAAACACACCGGCAAGACTTTGATTCTATATCCATAACGACCCAGTGCTTGTGTAAATCACGTCCTCGCTTTGCTGCCCGATCTGCAGGACTGCTTGTCTCAGACAATCTGAAAAACCAACGTGAGTATCACCGTGTTAATTCGCGGACGCTTCGATCGAATACTAGCAACCTCTCGACAAAAACAAGATATCCGTCTTTGGACTTGATACCCAAGTTTTCCGCATGCCCGGCGACTTACCGTACGGTTGACACCGCTGGATAGTTAGCGCCATCTACAACAAGCGTGATTGTCAGTTACGATGTCAACAAATCATTTATACGTACAATGACTACCGAATGAGTATTCTTGTTTCTCACGGCAGTTGCAATAGACCAGCATTAGCGGAGTTTCAGGCAACTATTGTATTCCCTATTGACTTAATTAGCGCAAAGGCTCAGATTGCGGTTTTTTCATCGGCAAGTAACCCATGACCACACCTCAGGACAAACCTGCTAACCCAAAGTTCTCATCCGGCCCTACGACTAAATTTCCCGGATGGTCACTACAAGCAATGAACACTGAAAGTCTCGGGCGCTCCCATAGAGCCAGCGCTGAAAAAGCGAAACTTAACAAGGTGATCACCGACAGCAAAGCCCTTTTAGGTATTCCAGACGATTACATTGTGGGCATCTTGCCCGGGTCTGACACCGGCGCGTTCGAACTGGCAATGTGGAACCTCTTGGGGGAACGGGCCGTCGATATTTTGAGCTGGGAGAGTTTTGGCGGAGGTTGGCTTTCAGACATCAAAAACCAATTGAACCTGAAAAATATCAACAGCCATACTGCCGACTATGGCGAGCTACCAAACCTGACGAAAGTCGATTGCGATAATGATGTTGTGTTTACGTGGAACGGAACAACTTCTGGGGTTCGTGTGCCTAATGGCGACTGGATAACTGAGGATCGAAAAGGCTTGACCCTGTGTGATGCCACCTCGGCTGTTTTCGCGATGGAAATGCCGTGGCCAAAACTTGATGTGACAACATGGTCGTGGCAGAAGGTGCTTGGCGGTGAAGGCGGACACGGAATGATCGCCCTCTCTCCCAGAGCGGTTAACCGGCTTGAAACCTACACGCCCGCGTGGCCGCTACCCAAAATTTTTAGACTAACAAAATCCGGAAAGTTGATCGATGGCATTTTTAAGGGCGCGACGATTAACACACCTTCGATGCTAGCGGTTGAGGACCAACTCGCCGCGCTTGCTTGGGCTGACACCATCGGTGGGCTCAGCAGTCTCATTGAGCGAAGTCAGAAGAATTTAGCTGTCATCGAACACTTCGTTGAAAAATCAGACTGGCTTGCATTTTTGTGCGAAGAAGCCTCGCTCAGATCCTCTACTTCAATTTGCCTAAAAATAGAGGATCATTGGTTTACCGACGCGTCTGATGATAAGCAGCGGAAAGTGGTTAAACAGATCGGGGATCTCCTCGCGGCGGAAAACGTCGCTTATGACATCGGTGGTTATCGCGATGCACCTCCCGGTTTGCGAATCTGGGGAGGCGCGACCGTCGAGACTACAGATATTCAAGCTTTACTGCCCTGGCTCGACTGGGCTTATGATACGATTAAACACGCATGAAACTCTGACAATTGCTCAGGTATCATCCCACGGAAGGGACGCTCATTGATCAGCGGTAAGTTATAAAAATGGAAGAAGATATACAGGCAATTCAGAGAGCTACCGAAGTAGCCAGTGAATATGTAGTGGCTTACGGTTTCCAGTTTATCGGCGCGCTTATTATCCTGTTTATCGGATGGAAGGTTGCGAATTGGCTAAGCAATCTCGTTCTCAGCCTCTGCGTCACCCGAAAACTCGATATAACGCTGTCAAAATTCTTTGCCAGTGTGACAAAGATTATCGTGCTCGTCTTTGTCGGCATCATCGCCCTTGGCAAATTCGGTATCACCATCACGCCTTTTATTGCTGCCCTTGGTGCACTGGTGTTTGGCAGCACTTTCGCATTACAGGGACCGATTGGTAACTATGGCGCGGGTTTAACAATTATTTTGACGCGTTCGTTCGTCGTCGGCAACACGATTCGGGTTCAAGGTGTCGTGGGCATTGTGCGGGAAATCAAGCTCGCACACACACAAATTATCAACGAAGACGGCGAAGTCATCACTATTCCCAACAACAGTGTGATCGGCGAGGTGCTGGTTAACTCGTTTTCCTGTCTGATTGTTGAAAAAGAAATAGGTATTCGATATCACGACGACCCCGCAGCTGTTATTGATGTGATTCTTTCAGCGATTGCGTCCGTTGAGGATGTGACGAACGACCCAAAACCGCAGGTTGGTATCGATCGGTTCGAAGACAATTCGGCTAGAATAGGGATTCGTTACTGGGTGCCAACCGAAATCTACTTTGAAACAATGTACGCAACCAACCTCGAAATTTTTAACGCGCTAAAACGCAATGGAATTGAGGTTGCCTCACCCAGACAATTGGTTGAGCTTTCTCAAACTGAAGCTTAACGGGACATAACAGCCGTCCTGGTAATGGCCTAATCGGTACTCACAACTTTTTGCATTTGCACTTACCCGCTTCTTTGCCGGAACCATGTTCATTATTCATAGCGACCCCTGCATATATGCGCACAGCGGGCAAAGATTGCTCACTTTAGGGTCTTCGATATGCAACGCCTCATGGTTTTACAAACCGATAATTTGAGCTAAAAACTTCCTGTGATCCTTGCTGTTACATGCATGCCTTGCTTCAACCTCACTCTTTGCCTGAACCGACAAGTGTGAAATCTCCTACCTCTTTCGATCAGTGAATCAAATACATACAATAGGTCCAGTCAGCAAACACTCTGAGCGCGCTTCATGATAAATCAAATTTGTATCCGTATTCTCGAGCTAATCTGCATCGCTGTGTTTTGTTGCCTTGCCGCATCAACCAGCGCTATGGAACAGTACATGCCAGAGACGCATTTTCTGATTCCAGCCGGTCCCGGCGGAGGATGGGATGGTACTGCACGGGGATTTGGTGACGCGATGAGAAGGTCGGGCATCGTTGATGAGGTCTCTTTCGAGAACCTCTCGGGTGGCGGAGGCGGGCGTGCGATCGCCCGGTTTATCAAAACCGCGAAAACACAGCAGAACACCCTTCTGATTAGCTCAACACCCATGGTCGTCAGATCACTGCAGAAAATATTCCCACAATCATTTCGTGACCTTGTGCCAATAGCATCGGTCATCGCTGACTATAGCGCTTTCGTCGTCGCCGCAGATTCAAAAATCGCCAATTTTGGAGATGCTGCAGCACTGTTTAAGCAGAATCCCAGAGCGCTTAAAGTGGCAGGTGGGTCAGTTCGGGGAAGTACAGATCATTTTGTTTTTGCCCGCGCTATCGAATTAACAGGCGGCAATCCTCGGCGCGTAGTCTACATTCCCTATGATGGTGGTGGAAAAGCGATGGCAGGCATCCTGAGCGGAGAGACTCAAGTGCTGTCTACAGGCATGAGTGAAGCTATTTCCATGAGTCGAGCAGGTAAAGTACGGATCATCGCCATCACGGCGCCTGATCGCTTGCCCGAGGTGCCAGAAATTCCAACGCTCAGAGAACAGGGGCATGATCTCGTTTTCGCCAATTGGCGAGGTTTTTTTGCGGTCAAAGGCTTGTCGGAGGAAACTTACGCGAGCATGCGTCATACGGTTGCTGCGGTCGTAAATTCCGAGGAGTTCGAGCAAGTGAGAGCAAGAAATGGTTGGAGCCGATTTCACCAGTCTGGAGGCGAGTTTTATCGGTTTCTGGAACAGCAGGAAGGAGAAATCGGTGCTTTAATGAGAAACCTTGGCTTTCTAAAATAACGAATTATAAACTTATCAAACAACCTTACATGTGTACTCTAAGCAGTTGATTATTAACATATATTCAAGATTATCAAGCGTGGCGCTGCTCGCAATAGCAGTTGGCTACGGCTACTATACTCAAGAGATTCCGCTTGATTTCTGGTCATTGGAAGAACCCATTAATGCCCGCACACTACCCTATTTACTGACGATTGCCGGTATCACGCTTTCGCTGAGTCTCTTAGTTCTGTCTTTTATTCCTCGTAAGCCAGTAGAGCAAGCCGAAACAAAACAACCGCTCGAGCAGACCAGTGATTGGCGTTCGTTGTGCTTTATGATCGCGCTAATGGCCTCTTTCGCTGTCTCAATAGAACTGCTTGGGTTTGTTCTAAGCAGTATTTTCCTGCTGGTATTTGGCTTTGTGCTTTTAGGCAGTCAATCACCCGGCAGAATTTTGTTAATTGCCATTCCTCTTGTACTTACTATCTGGCTCATTCTCGATGCGCTAGGTATCTATTTAGCCGAGGGAGCACTGTTCCTTACCATCTTCTCAGCAAGTGGAGCCGCAAACGGTGTTTGATGGCATTCTGCTCGGGTTAGAGACTGTTCTGACGTTGAACAGCTTGATGCTTGTTTTCGCGGGTTGTGCCGCGGGCACAATTATAGGCATGTTACCCGGACTCGGCCCCATCTCTGCAATAGCCCTGATGATTCCAGTGACTTATGGGTTCGATCCTGCCAGCGGCATGATCTTATTAGCTGGCGTCTATTATGGCGCGATTTTTGGCGGATCTACCTCTTCTATTTTGATCAATGCACCCGGCGTTGCGGGCACCGTCGCCACCACGTTTGATGGATATCCACTTGCAAGGCAGGGAAAGGCAGGGAAAGCACTGGCAACGGCAGCGTATGCGTCTTTTGCAGGCGGCACTATCGCCGCTATATTGCTGGTGTTGTTAGCGCCGTATATGGCCGATCTGGCGCTCGGCTTCCAATCTCCAGACTACTTTGCCCTGATGCTCTTGGGATTGTGCCTTGTCACTGCGTTTGCGGCTTCCGGACAACATCTGAAAGCCCTGATGATGACGTGTTTAGGGCTGATGCTCTCCACGGTCGGCACCGACCTTACCGCCGGTGTACAACGGTTCACCTTTGGGCAAGCAGATTTAATCGATGGCATCAGTTTTTTATTGCTGGCGATGGCAACTTTTGCATTGTCTGAGGCGCTCATGATGGTTTTTCGGGGAGCACGAACTGAAACCACCAAGGATACGGATGCAACAAAAAAACTGCTTGATAAAACATCTCTTTCGCTCGAGGCTAGCGAATTCAAGTCGATCGTGCCCACCATCTCTCGATCATCGGTGTTAGGTTTCTTTATCGGAGTACTCCCTGGTGCGGGGGCCACAATTGCTTCTTTTCTCGCTTATGGCGCGGAAAAAAACATCGCGGGCTCCGAGAACAAACCTTCGTTTGGTACTGGGTCCCTTAACGGATTGGCAGCACCGGAATCAGCGAACAACGCCGCTTGCACGGGTTCGTTTGTGCCACTTCTAACACTTGGCATCCCAGGTTCCGGCACAACGGCCGTATTGTTGGGCGCGCTCATCGCCTATGGCATTCAACCCGGTCCCCAACTCTATGTCGACGAGCCCAGAATCTTCTGGTCTGTGATAGTTTCAATGTACTTTGGCAATATTATTCTGCTCGTACTCAATCTTCCATTGATTCCATATATCGCCAGGCTGCTACTGATACCAAAGACTTATCTGGTGCCCATTATCATTTTCTTTTCGCTGACTGGCGTTTATCTCGTCTCCTTCAACGTTTTTGATCTATACCTGATGATATTCTTTGCGTTTGTCGCTTTGGTACTTCGTCTCGGAGACTTTCCTCTGGCACCGCTATTACTCGGTTTTATTCTCGGTGGCATGCTGGAGGATAATTTGATTCGTGCCATCACGTTAAACGATGGCCAGTGGCATTTTTTATGGCAGCGAGAAACAACGCTGGCGTTGATGGTTTTGTGTCTACTTGCGTTACTATCCCCGCTGGTGCCTAAATTGATGAAATTTTTGAATGTAAAGCGGCACATATAGCGCTTGTTTTTCTTATCAGGCGTCAGTAAGGTCTCAAGGTTTTCAGCAAGTAACCTGGTGGCGGCAAGCTCACTGAAAAGTCGACCTACAAGTACTTCAGCGCCAGATTTATGCGCCTAAACCTCACATGCGCAGATAGAAAGGCTCCTAAGAACCGATTTTCCAGGTTCCGTTTCCCATAAGACGTTCGATTGAATATCATTTTTAAACTCGGAACCCGAACAGTAGACAGCAGAAATTGATTTTTGACAGCGATGTCTGGAGGACGTCGATTGAAGGAACATGAAAACGAAACAATACCTTCTGTTGATGAGCAACAGGCACTTCAGCGACTTGGCTGGCGGCCGTTTTTTCAATCTCAGCAGGCAGAATATCCGGGTCACTTTCCCGCCAGGGTTGTGCGGCAAGACACTGACCGCTATCAGCTGCTTGGCGCTAGAGGGCCTCTGGTAGGTGTTTTGCCGGGTAAAACGCGGCTAACAACATTTTCGAAGGCCGAGCTACCAAAGGTCGGCGACTGGGTGTTAATTAAAAAAACAGAGGCAAACCGCGACACCCGGTTGTTTGTGATAGAACATACACTCGCACGCGTCAGCAAATTTTCGCGAAAACAGTCTGGTGAGGTTAACGACGAGCAAATTCTCGCAGCAAACATCGACACGGTATTTATCGTCACTGGGCTGGACGACAATTTCAATCTCAACAGAATAGAGAGATATCTGATTATTGCTTCGAGTAGCGGTGCCAGTGCCGTTATTGTCTTAAGCAAAGCCGATCTTTGTGAAGATATTGACCACTATGTCGATCAAGTGCGCGCAATAGCTGGTTCTACACCCATTCACGTGGTGAGTAACGTCAGTAACGTTGGGTTGGAAGCACTGCGTGATTATCTAGGTAAGGGACAAACAGCAGCCCTACTTGGGTCCTCCGGTGTTGGAAAATCCACAATCACCAACTATCTTCTGGGCTACGAGCATATATTGACTGGCGAGGTACGCAAAGGCGATGGCAAAGGTCGGCACACCACCACTTTTCGTGAATTGTGCTTGATTGAAGGTGCCGGTATGGTGATTGATACACCGGGCATGCGTGAAATTCAGATATGGAGCAACGAAGAGGCGGCGATACCGTCTTTTGAGGACATTGATGCACTCATCATCAATTGTCGTTTCAACGACTGCCAGCACAGCTCAGAGCCTGGTTGCGCTGTCACGCAGGCGATACAATCGGGTGAAATGAGTCTTGATCGCCTCGAGAAATATCGAAGGTACCAGCGAGAACTCGAAGATTCTGCAGAGAAGGAGAAGGCTGCTATACGAGCTCAGAAGAAGCTTGATCGTAGAACCCTTTCAAAACTGACGAAAAACCGTCCTGGCAAGAAGGACTAGGCCCTGTTGACGCATATGCGCTGGAAATATTGAAGGCAAAAAAAAGAGCCGTTAGGCTCTTTTTTATCGTATAACGGACGCTCGTATCAATCCGCTTCTAACATTTCTTTTAGTGCTGCCAAACGTCGCTTCTCGCCTCGGATATAGGCGATGTATTGTCTCGCACTCTTGGCTCTATCTTTATCTTTAGCGGCCTCTCTAAAAGCGTCTGTTGCATCGTCCCACTCTTTTAATTGCATCAGAGAAATGCCCATCCAGAAATTCGCATCGCTGTCTTGGCCTTTCTTCAATCCGCCCTTATCAAGCGCTTCACGATAGGAAGCGGTTGCTTCCTTATGTCGATCTTCATTCGCGAGTGCCTGAGCTAAACGATAATGTAATTCGCCATCATCCGTATAAGTCGTTGCTTCTTTCCACGCATCAATCGCAAGCGACATCTCCTGAGACATGGTGTACGACATTGCCAAAAGTCTTACGTTCTTCTCATTTTTCTCAACCAACCCCTCGTCAAATCCTTTTTCCAGGATTCTGGCAGCTTCATAAGGGACTTCGGCATTCAGCAGACGTTGGCTCAACATCACCACCTCGGTCTCTTTATCGAACATGCCCTGTGAGTATGCAGCGTAATATGCGGACAAAGATTTGTCTTCCATCTCCTTCTCTGCATACATACCGGCGAGATGCATCCAGTACTGTTTTTTGGGATAAACGGAAAGAAGTTTTTCAAGTACGTTGATCACGTTGTCGAAGTCTTTCAACTCGTTGTAAATAACCACCTGCAGGTACCACCAATTTTCCTTGATGGTTTTACCCTCTTCAATCGCGAGCTGCTCAACTAATAGGATATTCTCGAGAGACTTCTCAAAATTTTCTATTTGGTAGTAGGCTGTCGCTTTGATAAAGGTGACGTTGGTATCTTTCTTACCTTTAAGTATTTCCCATCGATCCATGTAGTCGATTGCCGTCTGATACTTTTCTTGCGAGTAATAGAGTTGGAACAATGCTCTCAGAGAAGAAAGCTCCAAAGCCTCACTGATCTGCTCCTTGAGCACATTTTCGTAGGCTTTCATGGTGTTTGGCGTATCTTCAAGCGTGTAATAAGCAAACGCGAGGGTGTTCCATACCTGCGCTTTCTCATAACTATTAATCTTTCTCCGGTTTAACAACTCTAGCAGATCGCTTACCGCTTGCTGGGGATTGGCAACAACATCCGGACGCTCTTGCCCTTCTTCGAGAGGTATTGAATCTGGATCGATTAAGAGTTGCGCTTGGGCAATCGCTTTGTAAATCTTTTCCGTCAGCGGTGGCACTTTACGCGGCTTTTTCTTTTTCTCAGCGGCATACACAGCGCCAGACTCAAGTTGCTGTCCAGGAATCAAAGAAACAATTGCTGGCAATGCCCACAACACACTGACGGCGGTGAGTGTGCCAACAAAAGTGCTTAATATTGTTATTTGCTTTTTCATTTCGCTTACCTAGTCGTCAGCTAACTCAAAGATAATTTTGTTCTGTACACCGGCTGTTTCAACGGGTTCACCGTCAATTACCTTTGGCTTATACTTGAATTTCTGGGCTGCTTTCACAGCTGCGCGGTCAAACACACCGTTGGGATTGTCTTCACATTGTCCGGTATTTCGAGCGCTTTTAATCCAACCACAGTTATTAACCACCGTCGGATCTCTCACTGTGCCCTGTCCCGTAACGGTGAACTCAACAATTACCCAGCCGCTCATGCCTCTCGAAAGAGCTCGACGGGGATAAACAGGTTGTACCTTCACAATCGGCAAATAGTCGCCATCCGATATACCGAATCCACCGCCGCCGACATCAACAGCAACACTCACATCCACGTTAGCCATGCTGAAAGCAGCATTGTCTACATTAGTGGTGAAGTTTTGTGGAGGAGTATCGGGTGGGGGCTCATCGGGGGGTGGTGGCTTCTTAGGCTTGCGTTTCTTAGTTTCAACTGTCTGATCTTGTTTAACGCGAACAAAATCTACCATATTGCCACCAGCGTCTTCCGTCAGCGCGCTATCCTGACTCGATATCAACGCCTGCATCAGATAAAACAGGGCAATGGTCACAACTGCGCCTACAGCAACAGAAAGACCCAAACGAATTACCATACTCTTTCCCTCAACCTCTACTTGTTTTCACCGGCAATAGCGACCTGGCTAATACCAATGTTTCTGGCTGCATCCATAATCGCAAGTACTTTTTCTACTTTCGATGTGATATCTGCCTGAATCACAAGCCCGCCTTTAGGGTTTTCGGCGTGGAGCCGCTCCATTAAAGGACGAACGTTTCTAATATCTACTTTCTTCTTATCGATCCAAACCGCACTGTCCGGACCCACTGCCACAAGCAAAGACACTGTCTTCTTGAGCTCAGCTGTTTGAGTATCAGGTCTGTTAACCTCAATACCCGCTTCCTTAATAAAGGTTGCGGTAACGATAAAGAAAATAAGCATGATAAACACCACGTCTAGCATTGGTGTTAAATCTGCTACTTTCTCATCTGATGATGCATTTTTTCTACTACGCATTTTTTTATCTCATTTGTATAAACCCGTTCTCGAAAGAATCGGGTCTATGCTTAATGATCCATGGTCAGTGTATCTTCCATATAGTCAGCTTCAGATGCGACTTTTGGTGTAATAAACGTATTCGCTAGCACACCGGACAATGTTGCCACCATGCCTGACATTGTGGGGATCGTCGCTGCTGAAACGCCAGCAGCCATAGAACGTGCATTACCACCCGAATAAGTCATCGCTTCAAATACTTGAACCATACCTGTTACTGTTCCCAGCAACCCTAACAGCGGCAGAAGAGAAATAAGGGTTTTGATATAACCCAAATTTGCGCTCAATCTGACGTTAACCTCGGAAATCAATCGCAGACGAATCATGTGCGCTTCCCATGAGGTGCGTTCGCGGCGGCCTTCCCAGTAGGTTAAGGCTTTAGCGACGTCGCGCTTATGTTCCGTGTTGATGTACCACAAACGCTCGAACAATAGCACCCACATGACAAAGGTAGCGGCAGCGATGAGGAACAAGACGTCCCCACCGGCCTCAAAAAACGTCCGAATTGCAATAGATATTGCATCCATAGTTTAGCTACCTGCTTTTTCTGCGTGCTCAGCGATCAATCCGGCACTTTGTTCGTTCAAGATATGCATGATTCCATTAGCTCTGGTAGACACAATTGAGTGCAGCAGTACTGTCGGAATAGCGACGCACAGACCGAGAACAGTTGTCATTAACGCTGACGAAATACCGCCCGCCATGGTCTTAGGATCACCTGTACCAAACAACGTAATTGCCTGGAACGTCAAAATCATACCAATTACCGTACCAAGCAGACCGAGCAATGGGGCCACCATAGAGATAATTTTGATGAACGAAATACGAGCATTAATTGCTGGCTGTTCTTTTAGAATAGCCTCGTCAATTTTCAGCATCAGCGTTTCAGAATCTACATCTTTATTATCATAGTAGGTCTGCAGTACCCGACCCAGAGGATTCTTGGGATCCGCAGTATCAGCTTTAATCTGACGCTTAACTTTTCCGCCGACCAACGTCAAAGTGATAAACCGCTCAAGTGACAATAACAGTGCCACGATACCGAGTGCGATAATCGTGTAACCCGTTTCCTGCCCTTGCTGAATGCGCTCTTCAAGTGTAGGTACCTGAATCTGAAGTGCGAGTAGCTGACCGCGTGTGGGGTCAAGGCCAAAGGATGTGAATCCAGAGGTTGCATTTGTCAAAGCAGTTGCAGAATCGACGTAGCGTCCGGCAGGTTGCCTTGGCAGTTCTTTTACAATCTGATTGGCAATATCGTAAGTAACATACTCACCATTACTGATCAGGTTGTAGTTACCGATTCGAATCACTTCGGCTTCTATCACCTCACCATCAACTTTATTGATTTTTGTGGTGAATTTAGTGACTTTGGCTGATTCAGTCATTTCGCGCTGAAGTTCGAACCACAATCGCTCAATTTCTTCGATGCTCGCCAGCTTTGAGCTCCTGCCCATAGAGGCAGCAAACTCACCAAGCCATTCGCCACGGCCCGGATACTCAGCACTCACCAATGAGCCTTCCAGTACGCCACGGGTATCTCCACTGACCTGCTGGAGAACACCAAACAATTCACGCAAGGAACCCAGACGCTTCGCAAGCACTTCTTGCAAGCTCGCTAGGCGCTGTTCGTTGTTTTCAAAGGTTGTTTCAAGACGCTCGCTTCTCGCTTCTTCGCGACGTTGCTCGGCCTTAGCGTTGTTCAATGCTTTCTGCTGCGATGTTTTGTCCGCAACAAAGTCGCTCTCACGCTTCTCGTTAATTTGCTTGTTAACAACTTTTCCATCACGCACAAGTTGCAATAGCTCTGCGAGTGATTTAGCTGGAATATCGTCCGCAGCTTGTACATTGATGCTGAACGCTAGCCCGAGAGATACGATTACTGTAAAGATATTTTTCATTGTTATTCTCCCGGTGCCGCAACAGGTAGTTGAACCAGACCTGCCGTCTGGGTTTTACGAGCGATTCTAATGCCGTCTCGTACCCCGGATCGGAATTCGTCGCCAACGATAACCCATTCTCTTGTGTCGTTGTCCCATACGCCCGTTGTGGCTGCATCCGGCGTCTGAAATACAAGTGATACTCGTCCCCACTTCAGCAGGTCAACCTGCCTGTCCTTTCCTTCAAGCTGGATGACGTCAGTGTAGGCTTCGATGGTTGAGCCATATGAATTTTCGACCTGGTAAGCTTGCAATACCTGACTGAACTTTTCAGAAACCGTAACATCTGATCGGTCAAGTGTTTCCTTGAGGAATGCGATTCGATCCTGGCGCTCTTTCAGCAAAAACGGGATATCGAGGCTTACAAACTTGTCGAGATTGTCGATCATTCTTTCAATCAACGGACCAATCTGCCTTTCAATCACCGTCACGTTGTCGATGGAAGCATTAAGCTCGGCCATCTCGGACTCTTGATTTCTGATTAGTCTTTCCTGCTGCTGGTTATAAACCTTCAAACCATCAACAACTTTCATGACTTGCTTGAACTGAGACAAAAGGTCTCTTGTCTGGTCTGTCAGCTCGTCAATTTTTACTTGAGATTTACGTCCGTCTTGCGTTGTGTTCGCTCGAACCCCAAGAACTTCATCAAGGGATTGGGCAGATACTACGCTCGTTGAAATGATAGACAGAAGTCCTAAGGCAATTGCCAAAACTCCCCGTCTCATCTGATGCTGTTTCATGCTGATACCTACTAGGAATTGTTGCTCTTTATAATTTTTTTAATAGTCCACGGTGCTCAGTCGCTGAGATGTCCGTTGACTTCGTGTGCGAACTATCAACGGCCACAGGATGTAGAAGCCCCGCTGGTTTGTCAACCCGATCGCGGTCAATTTGCCAGATTCCTAAAGATGATTTCGTACCCTTTTTCAATTTCTGTTTCTTTTAAGGGATATTCTCGCTTGTCAACACTCCAAACAAACAAAAAACTCGCGTTATTTATGATAACGACGCAACCACCAAATAGGGTCAAGACAGTCAAAAATTTACCGTATTTACAGCAAAACAATGATAAAAGCGCCGAAAATAAAAGCGCGATGGATCTTGCTTTGGAGCCACTATATCGCCTTAACGACGTAACGGTCATCAAGGTCGCGGCTTACATTTTCGCTACAAACAACGGCGCTCGCATTTGGGCCGTTTAGGTACTTTGCTGCAACGCGTTTCACGTCCTCAACGGTGACAGCAAGAATACGTTCGCGCTTTTCTTTGTGGGCATTGGGGCCACGACCAAGTAATTGGTTATGAAACGCTTTACGAGCATCACCGGCAGGAGAGCCCGGTGCATCCATACTGCTGACCAACCCGAGTATTGCCTCCTCTAGAGGATCAAACTTCAAGGCTGTACTCTGGACCCAATCTATGGCCCCATCGAATGCCTCAAATGTCTTGCGCAAATTTGGATCACGGTAGGAGTAGAATCTAAAAATGCCGTTAGCAGCATCATATCCTGCACCGCCGCCGTATGCTCCGCCCTGCTCTCTGATAGCCTTGTGCAAGTATCCATTGCTTAACACGCCCGCCAGCACCGACAGCGCAGCCGCATCGGTGTGATTTTCAGGCACAGCAGGAAATACCGAAGCACAAAAATTTACCTGTGTCGCTGTCGTCCAGCATTGTTGAAACGCTGGGGCTTTAAACGGAATTGAAACCGGTTGCGAATCATCTTGTTGTAATTCCGGTGATTCCCACAATTGGGCTAATATAGCTTCTGATTCAGCAAACTGATCATGCTCACCCACCAACAACAATCTCGGCTTTACTGCCGTGATCAACTGATTCAGTTCCCGGAGTCGATCGATAAACCTCGATAATTCAGCCTTATCTTCAATGGCATCATCCAGACGCTTGAGCGCTTGTAGGCCATCAAGCCCCGTTAAGTGGAAATTGAGGCGACTCACGGGCCGAAACACGCTGGAAGCTGCACTCATGGCAAGACCATGCGCATTGTTAATCACACTGGATTCCATACGCACGCGCGAATGTTTGATTAAATCCCTGATACGCTCTGGCTCATCGAAATTTGGTTTTGACCAGGTGTCCTGCAGCAACTTCATCATTTCAAGCCGCTGCGGGTTGAGGGTTTTACTCGACATGGTCAGATGCCCTTCTACAACATCAGGATTACCGATAGCGCCACGCACCGAGGTATAGGCGCCAATACCGCCGGTTTGGCTATGCTGAAGGTGTTGAGTCTCAAGGTAATCTCGCCCTGCCGAGCCTATTTCTGTCACTGTCTGTGTATATAGTGGCAGACACGATAACAAATCTCTGCTCAGCGCTGGCAGTGGCGATATAATTTGGTAATAGGTCAATCCGTTTGAGCCAACATCGTATCGGTCCAATTTGATGCCATTCCTCAGTTTGCTTGACTGCCCCTCCGGCAGCGTAACGATCCGAGGAATATCCTCTATACCGACCCGCGGCAAAAGCTCAACGTCGTCTGGTTGCTCCTGACGATGTTTCAGCTCACTCGATAATTTAACGATGTTGTGTTTTTCTGTTGCCGTCAGCGTTGACTTTATTGTCGCCAGCCGCGCAGCCTCCTCCGACTTCACTCGCTCGTTGAGATCAGGATCCGGCGCAAGCACCAACCTCACCCGGTGCGGGTTATCCAGCAAAAGCTCCCGTACCAGCGTTTTTATAAACTCTGGGTCCTGTACCTCTTGCCTGAGCTGGTGCAGCACGGGCTCAAGATCTAGCAAGGCAATTGGGTCTCCGCGATGAACCACCGCTGATAAACAGGAAAATATGATCTGCAGCCCAAACGGGTAACCATCACCGCCAATTTCCCTCTGACTTAGCTCTAGTTGGTGCAGGCACGCTTCCAGCTTTTCAAGCGGCACACCGTCGCGGGCAACATCTTCGAGCGACGAAAGAATCATTGTTTCTATTTCATCGGCGTTTTCAGCGGTGCAGCCTTCAAGGCCACACATGAAACTCATTTCACGATTCGATTCTTCAAGTCCACAGAGCGGTGAAGCTGCAGATGCGAGGTCTGTCGTTTCGAGTGCTTTCCTGAGAGGCGAGGCACTTGTGTCCAGCAACACATCAGACAACAGGTGGCATTTTAATAGTAAGTCCAGTTCGATACTCGGACCGAGAAGCCAAGCCATGACAAAGTGGCTCCGCTCGTCTCTGTCCCCTGGGTTCACGGATTTATCGTCTGCATCATCCTCTACCGCATAATACTCCAACACACGTCGAGGTTGCTTAAACCTTTCTTCTAGGCCAGCCTCGATTTTCAAATGACTCGCTTCGAACCTAGCCAGTGCTTTGTCTTCTAGGGCCTGCTGGAGCTCGAAAGCTGACCTATCGCCGAAAGTCATGAACATCGCATTGGAGGGATGATAATGAGAGCGATAAAAATCCATGAGCCCCTGATAAGATAGATCAGGGATAAACTTCGGGTCGCCCCCACTGTTGAAGTGGTAGGTTGTTGTTGGAAACAGGTGCTTTTTGAGCGTGTCATACAAAACTGAAACCGGTGAACTCACGTCACCCTTCATTTCATTGTAGACAATACCTTTATAGGTGAGTGGTGATTCTGTGTTGTCGGCTTCTTCAAATTCAAGTCTGTGACCTTCCTGTGCAAAATCAAGCGGGTCTAATCTGGAAAAAAATGCTGCGTCGAGGTAGATATCGAGCAGATTGTCAAAATCTTGGGCATTTTGTGTAGCAAAGGGGTACGCCGTGTAATCGCTTGAGGTAAACGCGTTCATAAAGGTATTGAGCGAACGACGTATCATCAGAAAGAAAGGGTCGCGAACAGGGAACCTTTCGCTCCCACAAAGCACCGTATGCTCAAGCATATGTGCAACGCCGGTCGAGTTCATCGGCACCGTTCTGAACGCAACCATAAAAACATTTTCTTGATTGGGTGCGTCGAGGTGATAGTGCTTCGCCCCTGTCACTCGGTGCTCGTATTCGTTGACCGTCAGGTTGAGTGTTTCGAGACGCTGACGTCGAAGCAGTTCAAATGCTGGATGTGTTTTTGTTTGAGGCAGTTGATCAGCGATGCTCATGTAAGATGAGCACCCCCGTCTAGGATTACATGTTCGCCGGTAATAATGCTGTGACCTTCAACAAAATTCAGAATCGACTCAGCAACGGATTCTGCTGTGCATGTTCTACCCAATGGTGCTTTTGCTTCCAATACCTGTAGCGTTTTTTGGTACGCTTCTGCACCCAAGCCCTGCTCTAGCCATTCGCCCTGAATGAAGCCAGGGCAGACTGCATTGACGCGAATCTCCGGTCCCATGACTCTGGCGAGGGACTTTGTCATCGTTAACAGTGCCCCTTTACTTGCGGCATAGGCGACTGAACTACCGATTCCTTGGACACCAGCGATTGAGGCGACGTTCACGACCGCGGCGTCCGTGCTAGCACGCATCGCATTTTCTGCCGCTCTAACCATTTGGTAAGGGCCCACCACATTGACACCATAGATATCAAAAAAGTCGTTCTTGTCTAGACCTGAAAGGTTGCCGTGTGCATTAAATTTGGTGGTGCCGGCGTTATTAATCAGCACGTCAATCCGGCCAAATTTATCCATCGCCTGCTCAACGATATTTTTGCAGGCGTTATCGTCAGCGACGTCGCCTTGACAAATTAATGCCTCAACGCCCAAAGCCTGACAAGCGTCAGCCACATGCTTTGCGCCTTCATGGTTCGAGGCATAGTTGATGACAACGTGGGCGCCTTTCTCTGCTAATAACTTCGCCGTCGCCGCGCCTACACCGGAGGACGATCCTGTCACAATTGCAACTGCATCTTTCAAATTCATAAACTTTTCACTCCAACACCTCAGTGCTACCGATTGTTATACGCCGTCAGGATTTTCTGTCTTAAACTTTTCCCAGTACTCTTTGATCGTTTCTTTCATTTCGCCATGCAACATCAGCATTGCGAACAAGTTTGGTAACGTCATGAGGCCAATCGTTACCGCAGAAAGTAACCAAATCAGCGAAGTATCTGCTATCGCTGCGATGAAAAAACCCACAACGTAAGCGATTCTGTAGGGAAGCACGGCCTTGAGACCAAATAGGTAAGTTGTTGCACGGTCACCATAGTAAGACCAAGCGACCGCTGTTGAAAAGGCAAACAACAGCAAGCCGATAGACACGATGTATTTCCCAAACTCACCGAAATAACCTCTCGTAAACGCTACGGTTGTCAATTCAACGGAATGGATCAAGGACCGACCCCGGGCTGAGACATCCGTGCTGACACTACCGTCAACTACTTCGATAGTGCCGGAATATGGTGCGTCGTCAATGTGGAAGCGCACATCTTCCGCGATAGACCGATTATGTATCACTGTGAGCGCCATCAGATCTGGCACGCCGGCAGTCACTTCGATTGTTCCGCTATAGCTCACAACCGGATCTTCCTCAGAGAAATTAAGATGTTTAAACAGAGCTTTTCTATCGTTCTCGTTTGTATCTGAGTAACTACCCTCAACGATTTCCATATCAAACGACTGAAAATCTGTTTCAAACTTCTCAGTCCAAACACCCGAACTGAGAATCACGAGTCCGGTAATAGTACAAATAATAATTGTGTCAATAAAAGGCTCGAGAATTGAAACCATTCCTTCAGAGATTGGTTCATGTGCCTTTGCCGCGGCGTGGGCTATTGGTGCAGAACCTTGACCCGCTTCATTTGAAAACAACCCGCGATTAACACCTCGATTGAAAGCATAGGCAAAAGTAGCGCCGAGAAACCCGCCGGTTGCTGCAGATCCGGTGAAGGCGTCATTGATGACAGCCATAAAAGATGGGCCTATCTGGTCGATATTCATGAAGATAACGCTGAGCGCGCCAACTAAATAAAGCACAGCCATGGTCGGCACAATGCGCTCGGCGACCATGATGATTCTCTTAACACCACCAATGATGACGAACCCAAGCGCGGCGGCCAGCACCAGACCTGAAACCCAAGTTGGAATGCCGAATGTTGCCTGTAAGCCGGATGCCATGTTATTGCTCTGAGGCATGCTTCCGCTGCCGAAAGAGCTAATAACCACCGCTGATGCAAATAGCACCGCCAGCCATTTCATATTGAGGCGGCGCTCCATTACATACATAGGGCCACCTACAATGTGTCCTTCTTCGTCCTTACTGCGATATTTATGGGACAAAGAAACTTCCACAAACTTGGTCGTCATGCCGAAGAAGGCGGTCATCCACATCCAAAATAAAGCAGCCGGGCCACCGAGATAAATCGCCAGCGCAACTCCGCCGATGTTACCTGTTCCGACCGTTCCCGAGATTGCGGTGGTTAACGCTTGGAAATGCGTCGCATCACCCTCGTCTTCAGGCCTGTCGTATTTCCCCTTAACAATTCGCCAGGCGTGATTGAAAAAACGTATTTGCGGAAATTTCAGGTAAATTGTGAAAAAAATACCCGTACCAAGGAGGACAAAAGGAAAGTATTGGGCTGAGCCCATCAGACTATCTAAAAAATTAAGTAAACCGGTGAGTGCTTCCAAAAGGTAATTCCCTTTTTCTATTATTGTTTTGGCTATCATATCGCTGATTCAACAAGCGTCGGTTCAAGCGTGTGACAAAACCAAAAACCCACGTGCGCCCAACCAATACCCGCTCTACAGTGCAGAACGGGTCTGACCTTATCAAATTACCAACATATTGGGTAGAAATGCTCCGGTGGAGCGTTGTTATCCGCTAGCGACCTCTTCCCGCATGGTCACAAACTCCTCCGCTGCAGTAGGATGAATGCCAACCGTTGCATCGAAGATTGCCTTGGTAGCGCCTGCTTTCATCGCAATAGCAATGCCCTGAATGATTTCTCCCGCTTCCGGGCCAACCATGTGGACACCCACCACAACATCAGTGCTACGATCAACGATGATTTTCATCATGTTCTTTTCGTCGCTGCCACTGAGCGTGTGTTTCATCGCTCGATAGATTGATCGGAACACGGCAACATCGCCGTATTTGTCACGAGCCTCTTGTTCAGTTAATCCCACAGTGCCAATGTTTGGCTGGCAGAAGACGGCTGTAGCTATATTTTCGTAATCCATCTTTGTTGGCGTATTCATGTACTGGGTCTTTACAAAGGTCATTGCCTCCTCAATAGCCACCGGCGTGAGTTGAACTTTGTCGATGACGTCGCCCAGCGCGTATATCGAGGGCACCGAAGTCTGATAAAAGTCATCAACGATAATGGCACCGTTCTCTTTGCACTTAACATCAACATTTTCAAGACCAATATCGTGAACCGCTGGCACTCGCCCTGTCGCGTAAAGCACAAGATCAAATTCCTCGGTGTTGCCATTATCAGGATGACTTTCGCCATCACCAACCTGAGTAATAGGCGTTTGAAACGTCACCTTTAACCTGCCGCTTGGCAGTTTTTCAACTTTTTCCATATGAGAGTTAAAATGAAGATTGATATCCTTTTTTATCAGCTCATCTCGCACTAAATGCCGCACGTCCTCGTCAAAGTGTCTAAGAAACAGCGGACCGCGATACGATAAATGGCTCTCAGCGCCAAGGCCGGCGAAAATGCCTGCAAATTCGACAGCGATATAACCGCCGCCGACAACGAGCACGCGTTTGGGCAAATCATCCAAAAAGAATGCTTCATTTGATGTGATAACCAGATCATTACCTGGGAAGTCGGGTACATATGGCCAACCTCCAGTTGCGATAAGTATCTTTTCCGTGGAAACAGTCTGATCGCCAATAGAGACGTGATGTTCGTCAACGATTCTGGCCCGACCGTCAAAATGAGTGACACCAGTGGCATCAAGCATGCCTCGGTAAATTCCATTCAGCCTTGATATTTCGGTATTCTTATTCTCAAGTAGCTTTTGCCAGTTGAAATCTGGGTTGACTGCATCCCAACCGAAACCCTTAGCGTTTTCATAGTCTTCAGAGAAGTGAGAGGCGTAAACCAGCAGTTTCTTTGGTACGCAACCCACATTGACGCAGGTCCCACCCATATAACGGTCCTCGGCGGTAGCAACACGCTTGCCCTGAGCAGCGCTCATTCGGGCCGCTCTGACTCCGCCAGAGCCCACACCAATGACAAAAAGGTCATATTCAAATTCAGACATCTAAAACTCCAAAGTAATCTAACTTGCAGCAAACGGCATGCAATCACTCGCTTGCCAAACTGGCTGAGATTGTCTCACAATTGAGCCTCATGGCATCCACTACCTGTTAATTTAACGACATGAAATTCGTACTAACTCCGTTTACACAATCAGCGCTGACGAACCAGATCAATGGAGAAATTCAGCTCAAGGAGAATCGACTGATGTGTCGGTTTACCATTTCACCCTGCGCTGCGGAGATTAAATGGCCGACATCTGATCAAAAGACCTCACCAGAGACAGAGATGGGCAGACATGATGAGTTATGGAAACACACTTGTTTTGAGTTGTTTCTCGGCCTGCCAGGTGAATCTGGTTATGTAGAGCTCAACGTTACGTCGGACGGCAAGTGGCAATGCTATCAATTTGATGAAGTCCGCAAAGGTATGCGCTATTCGGAGATGCTGTTGCTGGAAACCAGCGAGCTTACACTTAACCCCAAGGAAGCAAGTTTCGAATTTACGCTGATACATGGTTTTACCATCGACGCTTCAACAAAACTCAAGACAGGTATTTCTGTTGTGATTGAAACTGAATCAGCTAATATTCCGACATCCTCCGATCTACATTACTATGCGCTGATTCACCCTGGGGTTCGCCCGGATTTTCATCATCGTGATGCTCACATCATTCAACTGGCACCGGATCAATTATGAGTTTTTGTTTTGGAATTGATGAGTTACTTAATTCAGCATCACAACTTTCCTACCTCAAAACGAAGCGTGTTGGCCTAGTTGCTCATCCCGCTTCGGTAACGTCTACGCAAGCACACACGCTGGATGCTTTGATCGCTAAAGGTTTAAAGCCAGATTGTGTATTTGGTCCGCAACACGGCATGCGAGGCGAAAAACAGGACAACATGATTGAGACGGATGATTACTTCGATCCTGAACACCAAATTCAGGTGATCAGCCTATATGGTGAGCACAGACGTCCGACCGCCGAAATGCTTGCACCTTTGGACGTTGTCCTTTTTGACCTTCAGGATATTGGCTGTCGCATATACACATATATCGCAACAATGATGTATTTTGTCGACGCCTGCAAAGATACAGATGTCGAGCTTTGGATTCTCGATAGGCCAAACCCGGCAGGTCGACCGCTTGACGGACTGATGCTAGAGCCGGGACACGAAAGCTTCGTCGGTAGTGCAGCATTACCGACCCGTCACGGACTGACGATGGGCGAGCTTTGCAACTGGTATTGCTCGACCAGGGCACCTAGCTGCCAGAGAACAATTATTGAGATGAAGGGCTACAAGCCTGATCAGGCACCTGGATTTGGTTGGCCAACAAACGAACGACCATGGGTTAACCCCAGCCCCAATGCTGCGAGTTTAAACATGGCGCGATGTTTTCCGGGCACAGTCCTGCTTGAAGGCACCACACTTTCCGAAGGCCGCGGCACCACAATTCCCCTTGAAGTGATTGGCGCGCCGGACTTCCCTGCAACAGCAGCACTCGCATTACTTCGAGAACAAAAACCTGAATGGTTGGCGGGCGTGTATATACGCCCATGCTTTTTTGAGCCAACATTTCATAAACATGTTGGCCAGATGTGTCAGGGGTTACAAATACACACGGACTATTCAGACTATGATCATGGCAGATTTTTGCCCTTCCGCCTGTTAGCAGGTTTGCTCAAGAGTTTGAGGTTACTCAAACCTGACTACCCACTTTGGCGCGATCACGACTATGAATATGAGCTTTCCCGACGCCCCATCGATGTGATTAACGGAGGTTACTACCTGCGCGAATGGGTAGACGATATGGACGCGAGCTTTTCGCAACTTGATAACTTGCTCACTAATCAGCTGGAAGACTGGGATAATCAGCGCCAGCCATTCTTACTGTACTGAGTGATACTGACAACAACAGACTATTGCTAGAGACTCAATTTATTTGCTCACGCATCAGCGATCTAAACAGCAGACCCATCTTTAACAATAGCCATCTTCTCAAACAATCTGTCTCTGTCATGATGGAATCTACGTGCGGCAAAATAGAACAGCGGTATGGCAGTCGCTGACAATCCAGAGAATATTAGCAAGGTTACTGTGTAAGGTTCCTCTGTACCTCGGGCAATCAAGTAATCAATCAAGTACCCCGAGGCCGTAATCCCTATCGCAAGACCAATCAAGTTAAGCGCGAGCAAATAAAATGCCACAACCGTTGAACGAATTTGCGGCGGCACAAGTTCCTGCACGGTCGAAAATGTCGGACCGTAGAAACTGCCAAGCTGAAAATAAGCACAGAAAATCGCAAACCAAAAGAAGCCGCCGTCGGGGTTAGCAAGCCGATAGCCGAAGCCAATAGGCACCAGCACCAGTAGGATAACGACTAAAAACATAGGACGCCCGCTCGACATATGTTTCTGCCACCAGTCACTACCAATACCACCAAACAGGTTACCCAGCACACCACCCGCTACGGCATACCATCCTGTGGCCTGTGCAATGTATGCTCGATCGAAGCCCCGTTCCTGAACAAACCACAATTGCTCAAACGCTGCGGCACCTAATATAAAATGGGTAGCCACACCACCCGCCATGGTGAGGGCTAGTGCGGGAGAAGATTTCAAAACATCCAAGAGCTGACGAACGATCTGTCTAAAGGTCTGCTTCTGAGCGATATCGTTAGCGGTCGCTTGAGATAAATGTTTGCGAGGAGTCTCTTTGACAAAAAGCATCACAACAGCGAGCAAAACACCGAGCGCGCCCAACGCATAAAAACAGTTGCGCCACCCAATGGCGGGACCAAGGTACCCCGCCACCAACAGGCTAACACCCACGCCCACGGGTACGCCAAGATAATAGAAACCTGAAGCAAAGCCGAGTCGTGTCGCTGGGAACCGATCAGCCAGCATCGACATGGCAGTCGGCGTTAAAGCAGACTCGCCAACACCGATAAACATACGGGGAATGGCCATACTGACAAAACCCTTGGCTGCACCGGATGCAGCCGTCAGCAGGCTCCATAAAGTGAGGCCAAAAGCAATCAATCGAGGTCTGTGCACCATATCAGCCAAAGCGCCCATGAACAGACCCATTACCGCGTAAAAAGCGATAAAAACAAGTCCTGTCAGCAGTCCAAACTGAGCATTTGTCAGCTCAAGATCTGGCACGATAAAATTAGCAAAGCTGGCTAACAACTGTCGATCGACAAAATTCATGACATTGAGCAAGGTAAGAAAACAAAGCAACACGTATTGTTTTGCTTCTACTTTTTCTTCTAAAGAAACCGTTTTTGTCGTCATCGACTACACCGCAGCTTGGCTAATTCATGCACGAAAGCCTATGGCGCTGATGGTGGCTTTGTCAATCCTGTCAGCCGAGTCCCTTGAACATATCGCTATCTCTATTTGTCTCAAGTACTATTGCTAGATGGACAAGCATCTAAAAGTTCTCAGCCCATTCCCGTCTGCGAAAATTGCTGTGTTAGGTGGTACGTTTATCAACGACTTGCTGTTTGGTACGGAAATACTCCTAGGCTACACGGAGGTGGAAACACCCCTCGGCCTTTCCCCGCGAATTTACTATGGTGAAAGTACAGAAATACCTTTTTACTATGTCCACTTTCATGGTGAAGGAAAATGGCTTGAAACGTGGATAGCGCTTAGAGACCTTGGCGTTACAGAGGCTATCGGCGGCGCGACAGCTGGCGGTATCAATCCATTACTTAAAACCGGCGACTTTATCATTCCAAACGATTTTCTCGACAAAAATATCGATCGAACATCTAACATTCCTGTCGAGCACCTAGCCGACCCCCGTCACGCCCTATGTCGGTTCAATCCGCCTTTTGATGAAACGCTCAGGAAGCTGTTACTGGCCGAAACCCGATATGTTATTCGAAACGAGGCTGCGTTGACCGACGTTAACGTCGTTGACGGCGGCGTCGTGCTTCAATCAAGGTTTGGTCGATTTGAAACGGTGGCAGAAATTGATGGCTATCGTCGGGAAGGTGCAGATCTTGTCACGCATAATTTAACAACAGAAATTGTCTTCGCACGACAGCTAGGCATTCATTTTGCTGCGCTCAATATTATCAGCAACCCCGCCGAAGGTGTTGCGCCCTGGACCCTCGATTCACTCACCGAGGTTTACAAACGCTTAAACCCTATAAGCTGGAAGATACTCGAACGTTTGCTGCCAAAAATCGCAAAGATTCCCTCTGATCAAGAGCGAACATTGACTGGCCAGCGCGAGCATCCTCCGCTTAGCTACCTTGACGCGATCAAAGATGACAAATAATTATACTGTTGTTCCGCTAACGACATCACTGGGTGCAGAAGTACGCGGCCTGAACCTTGCCAGCTTAAGCGAAAAAGATGTGCCTGATTTTGTTAACTTGATCAATCAGTACAAAATTCTTTTTTTTCCTGATCAGTCATTAACCATAGATCAGCATGTGGCGTTTGGTGGAATGTTTGGTGAACTCCAAGGCCACCCGCACTACGAGAACCCGATAACCAAACACGACCAGATATTTGAACTCGCGGCAAGCCGTGGCGGAGTCGCTGACGAATGGCATTCAGACATCTCCTTTAAACCTTCACCCGCTTTGTACTCCATTCTTAAGATGGTGAAGTGTCCTGCCATCGGGGGAGACACGCTCTGGACCAATCCAGAAGCAGCTTACGAGTCACTGACACCACCTTTGCGGGAGCTCTGTGACGGTCTAACTGCATTACATACTGCCGAGGCACATGGTCGCCCTGAAGTAATGACGGTACACCCGGTCGTAAGAGTGCATCCGGATACAGGCAAACGTAGCCTCTTTGTGAATGAGCATTTCACAAAAAGAATCGTCGAAATGAGCTACGAAGAGAGTAATTATTGGCTAGCGTACCTGACCCGCTGGGTTGGCCAAACTCGCTTTTCGGTTCGTTATCGATGGCAAGCCGGTACTATTGCGATGTGGGATAATCGCTGCACCCAGCATAAGGTGCTAAACGACTTTTCGGAGGAGCGGATAATTCAGAGAGTCACGGTTATGGGCGATCGACCACAGGGTGTTCAAAAAAGGTGGCCCGCATACACAAGCAACCTGAATCCAAGTGATACCAGCCGTTATGACGCTTCTTTGATCGCATACTTTTCGCAAAAATCTGACCTTGAAAAAACCTGATTTTAAAACAGCGAGATGTGTGCTGAAGTGGGACGAGCGCTATCTATTAGTGGTTCACAGGGGACAACTCAGCGCGAGCAATAAATGGGGGTTGCCCGGAGGTCATGTTGAACCCGGGGAAAGTGGCGTTGAAACTGTCAGGCGCGAACTACAAGAAGAATTATCGATAAATCCCGGTCACTTTACGATGATCGGAGACTTCTATTATAAGCGTCACAATCATCGAATTTACGGTGCAGAAATCACAGAGCCCATAGCAAAATATAATCGCCGCGAGCTGTTAAAAATCGCCTGGTTTCCATTAGCCTCCGTAAAATCTCTGGCGCTTCAGGGTGATCTGCATGCCGGCTATGAGATAGATGCCATCACAGCATTCAATATCGTTGGTACGATATAAATCTGTGACAATAGTGCTACATTAAGATGACACGCAACCTAAACTTGTGGCTATCATTATGAACAAATACAAAATTGTCATCCTGTTGGTAAGCATTTTGCTTGTTCTTTCTGCCCTGATGGTGGACAACCGACGCAATCTCATAGCCGACTTCATGGCCTTCCGCGGAGGAGAACCGCCGCCTCTACTAGAACCTGCGGAAGAACTGCCAACAACGGTAAGGCCAGATGATTACTTCACAATTGACGAGATTGCGCCGAACACCTTTGCTATTGGAGAGCCGCGTTACTACCAACAGAATTACAGCTATTTGGTTGTTGGCAACAAAAAGGCACTATTGTTTGATGCTGGACCAGGCATCAGGAACATTCGAAAAATCGCAGAATCTTTAACAGAATTACCAATCGTATTCCTGCCTTCGCATTTTCATTTCGATCATGTGGGAAATGGTATTGCGTTTGACGAACGTGCGGTTGTCGATCTTCCTTATTTACGTAACAGAGCTGTGGGTAACGAATTAACTTTTGCAGAAATGGAGCACTTGGGTGCTATCGAGGGCTTTGAAACGCCAACCTGGAGAGTCGATCACTGGTGGAAGCCAGGGGATGCCATACAACTGGGTGACCGAAAAGTGTATGTGGTTCACACGCCTGGCCATTCCAAAGAGTCTATTTCACTATTGGATACCGAGAATCAACTGCTATTAACCGGAGATTATCTTTATACCGGTCCTCTGTATGTGTATTTTCCCGGAGCAAGTATGCAAGACTATTTAAACACAGCGAGCAAGTTGCTGGCAGAAACACCTGATCTGCGTTATTTCGGCGCCCATCGAATAGCGCCACCTGGGCCACCTCAATTATCGCAACAAGACCTCATGGACCTAAAGAAATCGTTAGAACTGATTCGTGATGGGAAACTTCAGGGTAAGGGATTATGGCCAACGGAATACATCGTGAACAAGAACATCACAATATTGGCAGATCCCAGATACCTGCAGAATTGGTCCGAATAGATATCTGATCAGGGCATCTTAGCTGCCCTCTAGATAGTCCTACCACTGTCTTCCCAATACTTATCGCGCAAAAGTCTCTTTAACAGTTTGCCAGTAGGATGGCGCGGCAACTGGTCTTCATAGTCAACTGACCTTGGTACCTTGAATCCAGCGAGCTGTTCTCGGCAATGACTCATGAGATCTTCAGTAAGTTGCTCGGAAGCCTGAATTCCCTCTGCTAGCTCAACCGCGGCTTTAACTTCCTCGCCAAATTCTTCATTAGGGACACCGAATACTGCAGCATCTAAAACGGCTGGGTGATCAATTAATGTGCCCTCGATTTCAGCGGGATAAATATTGACCCCTCCGGAAATGATCATATCGATCTTACGATCGCTCATGAACAAATAACCATCATCATCTAGATAACCGACATCACCGAAAGTAAAAACACCAGGTTCAAGATGCGCATCTGAGGTCTTCTCTGGTGCGTTGTGATATTCGAAGTCTGACCCCATTAAGTTTTTTACGTATAAGGTTCCTGACTCACCTGCTGAGGCGCGCGAACCATCTTCCTTAATCACGAGTATCTCCATAATCGGCACGGGCTTGCCTAACGTGCCCGGTCGGCTTAACCAGTCCTCAGCACTTACCGTTGTCACGATAGAGCCTTCAGTTGAGCCGTAGTATTCGTTGATCACCGGCCCCCACCATTCAATCATCTGCCGTTTTATCTGTGGTGGACAGGGCGCTGCACCATGCCAGACAGCGGTCAAACTGCTGCCATTAAAGGACTTCCTAATGTCATCACTGAGTCTCAACATACGCGTGAACTGGGTCGGTACCAGATGAATGTTCGTTATTTGATATTTATCCACCAGCTTAAGCACTTCTTCGCCATCAAACCTATGTCTCATCACAACACTGGTACCAGCTAATAACGGCAGAAAAGAAAATGCCCACTGCGCAGAGTGATAAACAGGCCCAACGAGTAAACTTTTACCCCCTGGGGTTATCCCCAACATTGCGGAAATACCATCCCCTATCATTTTCAGCATCTCGACAGGTGCACCTGTTTGCGATAAACCGCTTTTTACGCCTTTGGGATGACCTGTCGTGCCGGAGGTATAAAACATGGGGCCGCCCAGCAACTGGTCCCCTGGCTCCGCTGATGATTGTTCCGACAGAAAATCTTCATAGGCAATAGCTTGTTCTGTCTCATCCGCGAAGACACTAGCTTCCTTGCCCATAATAACGACAGCCTCGAGATTGGGTCGTTCAGTTTGAAGCATTGTAGCTTCTGCAAGTTCGATGAATCGTGAGTCAACCAGTAATGCCTTAGAACCTGAGTCGGCTAATATGTAGGCAACCTCTTTTGCAACCAGATGCCAGTTTACTGGGACCAATAACCAACCGCCGTGGGCCGCCGCGGCAAATGCTTCAAAATACTCACGTCGGTTACCGCTGACGACAGCGAATGCGTCGCCTGTTCTAAGTCCTTTGGACCGCAAGGCATGCACTAATTGATTGACTCGCCCGTTGAAATCCGACCAACTGGTTTCACCAAAGTCGTCTACGAGGGCAATTTGCTCGGGATTTTCATTCGCGAAAGGTGCTATCAAACTGGCCATTTTGCTCACATCCTGCAAAAGATGTCATCATAACACGGCTGGAATAAACGGAGATATACGGAACGCTATGGAGCCGAGCAATATCGCTAATTACTGATGAACCTAAACACCAGAACAAGTAAGCATTTTAGTATCGACACAACGGGAGTTTGGTACACTCTTACTTTGTTTTCCGCCCCGCTCGCTGAGATATCACTCACGCGATAACCTGATCGAGGATACTTTCATGAAGCTATATCACAACCCGCTATCTTCCTGCTCCCAGAAAGTACGCATGGTGCTCAGTGAAAAGCAGCTCAGTTGGGACAGCGAAGTGGTTGATTTACAGAAAGGTGAACAGTTTGCACAGGCATATGTCGCGCTGAATCCGAATGCCGTTGTTCCAACCCTTGTAGATAACGGACATGTTGTGATTGAGTCGACATTGATTAACGAATACCTTGATGATGCCTATCCTGATGTAGCACTCAAGCCGACAAATGCTGCCTCACGCCATCAAATGCGCCATCTCGTAAAACGTATTGACGATGCCTTGCACGGCGCATGCGGCGTTATCACATACGCAATAGGCGTTAGGCCTGCTCTTATGCTTCGTCCAACCGAAGAAGTCGATACACTCATTAATCAGATTCCTGATCCATCCAGACGTGAGACTCGGCGCTCAGTCGTTAAACTGGGGGTGCAGGCACCGGCGTTTGTTACCGCCCTTGAGACCCACAGTACAATATTTGACGTCGCAGAGTCCTTGCTCCAATCAGCAAACTGGCTGGCGGGAGATACACTAAGCCTGGCCGATTGTGCACTGTTACCCTACGTTATTCGCGTTGACCACCTCGCGCTTGAAGATGAGATTATCAAACGGCCAGCTTTAACTCGCTGGTATGAAGCCATCCAGGCACGGCCTGCTTTCGCCGAAGCAGTAACATCATGGCTACCTGAACCTGCAATTGCAGGATTCAGAGCAGCAGGTGAAGCGGTTGCGGAAGAGATCGCCAACCTTCCCCGCTAATTGCTATGAAAACAAGTCAGGGTATTACCTCGTGAAACATTTGCATCAAATACCAATACTCATTGTGACGATTATTGCCGCACTATTTCCATCTGCCCTGACTTACGGCCAGCGCTCAGACGATCAAGTGATATCGGTGGGCGCCAATATCGGCAACGTACCTTGGGAGTTTCAGGATACGCAAGGACGGTTTGTTGGATTTGAGATCGATCTCATTCACGAAATTGCTCGACTAATGGGCAAGGAAGTGCAAATCGTTAATATCCCGTTTAACGGACTCTTCTCTGCGGTTCAATCAAGTCGAATTGATGTTGCCATCTCCTCTATCACCATCACAGAAGAGCGACTTAAATCAGTTTCTTTCGCGCAACCGTATTACGATAGTGACCAGTCTCTTACGGTGAGAAGTGATAGCCCCGTCAAAACTGTCAATGATTTACGGGGTAAAATTGTTGCAGTCGACACGGGTTCTACCGGTGATATTTGGACTTCTGAGAATCAGCAAAAATATGCCTACAAAGAGATCCGTCGTTATGAGGGGCTTGCCCCCGCCGTACTCGACCTTGAGATTGGAAGAACTGACGGGTACATCAGTGATATACCGGCAATGCAGTACTACACAAAGGACAAAACAGGACTCGTCGTAATAGAGCGGATCAAAACCGGTGGCAGCTACTCGATGATGTTCGCAAAAAACAGCGCGCTTGCAGATGAAGTCAACGAGGTTATCACCTCTCTCAAACGCGCCGGATACATCAACGATTTACACGAGAAATGGTTTGGCACAAGGGCTGAGGCAACAACCTCGACAGCTAAAATTACAGCAATGCCCGGCGCAACAGACGGAATGGTGCTTAATTTCGTAGACACATTTCTCAACGAGGAGGTCTTTCTCACAACCCTACCTATGCTATTGCTCGGGTTAAAAACAACGATTCAACTCGGCTTTATTAGTATCGTTTTCGGCTTACTTGTTGGACTTGCGCTGGCGCTTTTACGATTGTACGCACACAAAACAATTGGCTTTGTAGCGAAAGCCTACATCGACATTTTCCGGTCTATTCCACTATTGGTGTTACTGATTGTCATCTTCTATGCCTTGCCATTTGTCGGAATCAACTTATCACCTTTCAATGCGGCAGCAACGGCACTGATTATCGTCTCAGGTGCGTACACAGCCGAAATATTCCGTGCTGGTATCGAAGCTATCCCAAGAGGCCAATTCGAGGCATCACAGGCGTTGGGTCTTGGCTATCGCCATATGATGATTGAAGTGGTGCTGCCACAAGCCGTCAAAATCGTTATTCCACCACTGACTAACAACTCAATTAATGTGATAAAAGATACCGCGCTGGCTTCCGTTGTAGCGATGCCAGACTTATTAAAACAAGCGACCCAAGCTCAAGCGATTGCAGCGAACCCCACACCACTGATCGCCGCCGCGGGCATTTATCTCGCGCTGCTCCTGCCGCTCGTATTGTATGTTTCCCACTTGGAAAAAAAATACAAATCTAGGGAATATGCATGAAGACTCTGATCAAACTTAAAAATGTTTCAAAGCATTATGGCAATTTCAAAGCCCTTAGTGATATCAATCTTGAGGTTGCCGAAGGTGAAGTCCTGAGTGTAATTGGGCCTTCAGGGTCAGGAAAGTCAACGATGATCCGATGCATCAATCTGCTCGAACAATACGACAGCACGGGCACTATCAGTGTTGATAACAAGCTTGTAAAAAAAGGCAAAACACTACGAGAAGTTCGAGCAAATGTAGGCATGGTATTTCAAAATTTTAATCTGTTCCCTCACATGACTATTCTCAATAACGTGAAACTGGCTCCAATGCGCACAAACGGTCTCTCTGAGGCTGATGCAACCAAGCGGGCGCACACGCTACTCAGAGAGGTCGGCATATTGGACCAGATTGACAAATACCCAGACCAATTGTCCGGAGGACAGCAGCAACGCGTGGCTATTGCTCGCGCGCTAGCAATGGAGCCAAAAGCCTTGTTATTCGATGAACCGACCTCAGCACTTGATCCTGAAATGGTCGGAGAGGTACTCAATGTTATCAAAAATCTCGCGGACCGAGGCGTTACTATGATCGTCGTCACCCATGAAATGGGGTTTGCGCGACAGGTATCTGACAGAGTGGTTTTTATGGATAGCGGTCAGATTGTAGAGAGCGGCACGCCCAGCGAAATATTTGATTCGGCACAGGAAATCCGGACCAGAGATTTTCTTAAAAGCGTGCTCTCGCACTAATTATTAAACCTAACGACAACTAAAAGGCAACGTAGACAATGGCACTAGATATAGAATTTGTACGCAGTCAATTTCCCGGACTCGATACAGATTGGGCACTCATGGATAACGCTGGTGGCTCACAAATCCTCAAAGGTGTAGTGGAAAAAATCACCAAATACTACTACTCGAATAACGTGCAGACTGGCGGCAGCTACGATTTGTCGCAGCAAGCAGCATTGTCTATGGCAAACGGGCGAGAAAATATTGCGACCCTCTTCAATGCTTCAAGACCTGAAGAAATCGTTTTTGGTCCATCATCAACCGTCCTGTTACAGTTTCTCTCTCGAGCAATGGCTGAGCAGCTACATCCTGGTGACGAGATTATCGTTACAATCACCGATCACGAATCAAACATTGGCCCATGGGTAAGCCTGCAGGAACAAGGCATCAAGATAATATTCTGGCAAATGAACGCAGAGACTCAGCAACTCGACTTGGCATCGCTGGATAAACTGATGACTGACAAAACCCGGTTAGTCTGCTGTACACACGTTTCCAATGTGCTCGGCACCATTAACCCAGTGAAAGATATCGCAGAATTTGTGCACGAACGCGGTGCGCGCATCTGCGTTGATGGCGTTGCTTATGCACCACATCGCGCTGTCGATGTTCAGGCATGGAATGTCGACTTCTATGTCCTGAGCCTTTACAAAACCTACGGCCCACACCACGCGGCGCTGTATGTGAAATATGAACATATGCACGACTTGTCGAACCTGTACCACTACTTTTATGACAAGGATAAAATTCCCGCTAAACTTGAACCGGGAAATGCAAATTACGAGCTTTCATTCGGTTCAGGTGGCATCGTTGATTATCTTGCGGAACTTGGACTTCGCGGTGGAGAGACGGGTTCCCGGAGAAAGCAACTCGAAGCCGGCTTTGAATTAATCGCAGCGCAGGAATTAGCAGTAACAGAACGACTTCTTAGCTATTTGAGAGGTCGGAATGACTGTACGATTTTCGGCATCCCTGATGGTACAAGTCAAAATAGAGTCGCAACGGTCAGTTTTATCGTACAAGGGCACGATCCTGAACAGGTTTGTCGGAAACTAGACGAATACAAAATAGCGCTTCGCTTTGGTGATTTCCATGCACGTCGTTTAATTGACAGTATGGGTTTGTCAGAATCAAACGGCGTCATCAGAGTCTCGATGACTCA
This sequence comes from Candidatus Azotimanducaceae bacterium, assembly GCA_965657335.1. Classification (GTDB taxonomy): domain Bacteria; phylum Pseudomonadota; class Gammaproteobacteria; order Pseudomonadales; family Azotimanducaceae; genus UBA4582. Next base: position 91,850 of record CBFHOH010000005.1, on the reverse strand, counting down.
CTACAATACGCTCGCTGAGGTAGACAGAGTTATCGCTGCACTGGATCAAGTGCTGGCGTGAGACTGTTGCCGAATATCCGATCGATGGTGACGCTGCAGCAGACTGTCGGTCACTCACTAACGCTTTAGTCAAGCGCGTCACACCTGACGCTTGACGGGGCGACAATATAGCCACGGCAAAGAGCTAAAACAAAACGAGCCACAAAAATGGTTAAACCTAAGAGACGATTATTTTACCTGATTTAACTGTTTATCAATCCTTCACTTTTGTCTCTGAAGCCTTTCAAAGGACTTTTAGTTTTAATATCAGAAAACGGTGGGCCTTGAAGTTGTAGGCCCAGAAAAGCTATCGCCGGCAACATACTCGCACTGATAGTCAACAATCAGAAACGAGGTGATGGAACTTCACCGTTGGAGGTCGTTTGTTTTTTTAATCAAACGCCATTCAAGCAAATGTTTCTGTAGACAATAAAAGGCACCCAACTGGGTGCCTTTTTTGGTGGAAATAGCGCTGAGAATGCGCTCGGGTTAAACGTTCTCATTTAAAAACGAACAATACCTTCCAGTGTGACCGTTCTGCCGATGCTCAGGTTCTGAAACGCGCTACCAGCAATCTCGTAAGCATGCTGAATGGTCATCTCATCGCTAAGATTACGACCATTCAGTGCAATCTCCCATTTCTCATCGCTGGATAAGAGTGAAATTCGAGCATCATATTTTGTGAAAGAACTCTGGGTGCCTCTTGGCGAAATATCCGCACGCACATGGTATTCATCTGAACGATAAATCGAACCCATTGCTCTAATCATGAGAGAGTCGGAAAGCTCGGACTCCCATATCGCAGTAATGTTCATTTCCAGATCAGGTGAGCGTTCAAGCCGTTCTCCTGACTGGTTTTCTGTACCACTTACAGCATCACAATCACTGTTAATGGTTGCGCCTGTACCATCGATGACACACTGAGCACCGGCATAGTCATCATAGACAGCATCAATCCAAGCCAACGAACCGTTTAGGCGCAGATTCTCCGTAGCTTGCCATGCCAGTTCGATTTCAAAACCGTTAACCGTCGCAACACCTGCATTACCGATAATAAATTGTGTGCCATCATAGGATGATGTTTGAAGATTCTCGAACTCGGTTGTGAAGACTGCCAAGTTTAAGTTTGCAGCACCATCAGCAAGCGAGGTTTTCAATCCAGCTTCCCAACTTGTCGCCTCCTCATTTTCAAAATCAAACACACCGTTACCCTGTTTCAACGTCAGTCCGCCAAGCACGGCCGCGGCATCAATGGTCGATGTTCCAACGAATTCCTGCAGGTATGCAGCATCTCCGGCGCGTTGAAGCAATTGTGCGCCAAGCTTGGAGTCATTAGCCTTCATTCCACCAGCCTTGGAGCCTCGTGCGTAAACCCCGTAGATCATCATGTCATCGTTGACGTCGTACTGAACGCGTAAAGACGGGTCAACACTATCGTCCTCACGCGTTTGTCGAAACAGATATTCAGGATCATGGCCTGCCGTACTCTGTAATACTCGCTGTGGATCAAAAGCCCCATTAGGGAACAACAGGGGCCATGAGGCACCAACGGCCTCTTGTTCTTCATCGGTATACCGAATATCCAATATCGCCCGTAATCTATCATTCATATTCCAAGTCAACTGAGCGTAAGCTGAAAATGCATCACTCTCACGAAGAAAGTTTCGATCCATACCCGAGCCGTTGGTGAACGCGAGCGCCAAGGGTGGAATATTGACACCGGCTGCAATAGGAATGCCAGTAACGGCATTCCAAAAGTTGGGGTAGAAAGGAGAATACTGACGCGTTTGCAGGTTTGAATTTTGGTACCAGATGCCTGCAATATACTCGAAGGTTTCGTTGGCAGGAGAAAGCACCCTGACTTCAAAACTCGTTTGATCATAATCGTCGAACAATCTGGTGTTTAGGATAGCCTCAGGGTGACCATCCACATCAAGAAACCACTCATTCTCATACTCCCAGTAACTGGCTATCGCTTTTACTGTGTGGTCCGCAATTTCGGTATCTATCGTGAAAGTCGCCAACGACCATTCGTAGTCGTAGTAGTCTTCTCGTGTGTCCCCGGTGCTCACTCGGCGGATATCATCTGCGGCATATTCTGCTGCTGCATCCAGCGTCACGCTTGACATAGCACCCGGGTTGATCAACTGATTGTTGCGGCCGTCGGTAGTAGAATTCCCACTCTCGAGTTTCAGCGAGAGCATCGTTGCGTCAGTGGCATCGAATTCAAGGCTAAGTCGTCCGACGGTAGATTCTTTCGCGCCATCGTCGCTACCGGTAAAAGTATTGTCAGTATAGCCATCGAGATTATCTGTTTTCACCGCTAGGCGTGCACGGAAGTTGTCAGACAAAGCGCCCGATACATAAGCACTGGAGGAGAACCCACCGTTCTGCCCCTCGTAGCCTACCTTAAACTCACCTTCGAACGCTTCAGTAGGTTTGCCGGTGACCGCCGTTATTGCGCCTGCAATCGTGCTTTTGCCGAACAGCGCACCCTGAGGCCCCCTTGCAACTTCAAGTCTCGTCACGTCTAGAAACGAAGATTCCATACACTTGCCGCGTCCGCAATAAACATCGTCAATGTAAATCGGTACAGAGGAGTCAAAAGCCAAATTGGAAATACCAGAGCCAAGCCCCCGAACGCGGACAGCCCAGCTACCAAAAGTTTGTTGAACTTGAAGTCCGGGAACAAAATTCTGAACATCGCTCATATCTTTTATATCGAACGCCTTCATAAACTCACCGGTGACGACCCCAACCGAAATAGGCACGTCTTGAACGTTTTCTGCTCGTTTGGTTGCGGAAACAACAACTTCCTCGAGCGCATAGGATTCGGCCATCGCGGCTTGACCTATCATAGAGATACAAATGCCCAGAAAGAATGAAATGCCGGTTTTCAGATTACTCGCTATAAACTTACGCATATAAAATCTCCTTATATAGATCAGTATTTGTCGTAGGTTGTAATTCTTATTCTTATCTCTTGTTGCTTGTTGCTTGTTTTCTTAGCACCTCCAGCTGAAGACCAACATCAGGAGTATTAAAACTGCATCGCGCGAGAAGCAGCGCTGCATATTTACGTCTTTACGCTCACGGACACTGGCTCCACATTGACGTCCTTCTCTGTCAATTCTCGTGTCCAAGCGGCGAATTCAAGCAAAATGCCATCTGGATCCTTAAAATAAACGGAACGCACAAAAGTTGTTTCGTTAATCTCCAGGCTCGCCTGCGCATCGGTATCATCGTGATTGTAGACGGGCGTACATTTCACACCCGCTACTTCAAGGCGTTTCTGATATGCGTCAATCATGTCCGGAGCTACATCAAACGCAACATGGTTCATTGATGCATGTGCTGACGTTAAGGGCCCCTCACCAACTGTATTCGCTGAGTGGGTGACGCCCGGTTGCGATTCCGGCGCATCAGGAAACCAGAAGAAAGCTAGCTGATCACCACCGCCACAATCGAAAAAAAAGTGTTGGCCGAGATTGTTCGGCAACTCAATGGTTTTCGTCAGTGGCATACCCAAAAGACCAGAATAGAAATCAACGGTTGTTTTCATGTCCTTGCAAACAAGCGCTAGGTGGTTGATTCCTCTGAATTTGAACTTTTCATTCGTGTTCATCTTCTATTTCCCTGCTCTACACTCTCATTAGCCTGAAGTCATGACAGCCTTCAAGTCAGATAATACCTCGCAAAAATCCCAGCCTGACAAGCAAGCTTCTTGAGATATTTCGTCAATTGAATGTACATAATATTCATGTCTAAATAGAAATGTCAACGTAAACGCTTTGACACTTCACGATATTTCTTGTATTTCTACTGCTATTTAATGGAGTAAAGCATGCCAAGGCTAAAACAGGTTTCCAGAAAAAACGCCCCAGATAATGTCAAAGAATATTACAAACGTCTTTTCGGTGACCGCGACCCCGTCGCCGAACCCGGCACCGCGACAGGCACACCCGGCAACTGGTGGAGTGTTTTTGCATTGGTCCCCTATATTTTCGATCACGCAACCAGTCATTTCGGCATGTTTGGTATGTTCGCCAGCGAAAGTGTTAGCAAAATGGATGGCGCTATCAGAGAACTTGCCATTACCCGTGCTGGTTACACAGCGGCTAGCCAATTTGTCTATTCGCAGCATTGCAAAGCTGCCCGAAGAAACGGCTTATCTAACGATAAAATCGAGGCGATTCCTTTTTGGCAGGTGTCAGATGTTTTCGACGCAAAAGAGAAAGCGGTGCTTGCTTGGGCGGATGCTTTGATCTACGACAATGGGCGCGCTTCAGACGAATTGTTCGACGCCCTTCACTCACATTTGTCTGACGAGGACATCCTTGAACTCACTTATCATGTTATGGGCTATAACATGCATGCTGTTTGTTGCCGTGCACTGCGTCTGGAGTTTGATGACGTACCGGAGAGGATAAAAGAGGTACCGGTGCCCGGCGAAGGAGAACCCGCCGATTGGGCCGGCTCGGCCTGGCAGGACAAGGATTAGCAGCCGGCATTGCTACGCCCGCTCAAAAATTAGCTGGGTCTAGCCTGAGCCCGGCTTTTGGCCAAGCAGTGACGCGCAGTGAATGGTTTTAGCGATATCAGCGACGCTATCTATATCAAAGAAAAAATACTCACCACAGCTGCTATCCAGATCAAATTCTTTCACCAGTTTCATACCCTGCAATCGGGTGTAAAACTTTAACTGAAAACAGCTCGCTGTTACTCTGGCAGCCAATCGAGGATTGCGCGTTCGAAAGCAAGCTCGATAACTACAAAAACAGAATAATCCGAACCTCAGCTTTCAAACTGGTATACTCGGCCAGCGTTAATTTATAAGTTATCAATATGCCTCTTAAGAGAACACAGCTCGAAAACTTCGCAGGTTTAGCTAAAGCCATTGACTGGTACGATGTGAGCCTGCAGAGCATTCTTAAAAACTTGGGAATGACCTCAGTAAATCGAACCCAATCCATGATTCTCATTCATATTTCAAATGGCGTGACACGTCCATCTGAGATAGCCCGGGAAATGGGTACGACTCGCCAGAATATTCATTCAATGGCTAAACATCTGATCGACAACCACATCGTGAAACTCATTTCTGATCCTGAGGACCGCAGGTCCAAGCAGTATGCTTTCTCCGATGATTCTACAGAACTCAGGAATACAGTACTGAAGGTACTGGTTCAGCTTGACAACAAACTAGCGGACAGGATCGGTAAAGACACAATGCAGGATCTGAACAGGGCATTAAGTGCCGATTGGGGCGAGCCTGTGAAAGAAATACCACTTAGCACTGCAAAAACTCGATAATACAAACCTTCCTGACAACACCTGCAAATGTAACGCCGACATGAAGCGATCAAAGTGGTGTGTTCGAAGGTAACCCGAGCAGCAATCTTCCGTAAGATTCAGTTGAGATATCCAGATCAAAGACCGTGTGTCCGCTCAGAGTTTCAAGATCTCTCATTGATCTCTGCATCTGACTCGCTAGATTATGGGCGCTGGCGCCACTCGCTTCCACCACATCGCGCACAATATTCCGCGACTCTTTGACAATATGACCGATGCGAACCCTGAGGGCTGCACGCTCCATATCGGGACATACCTCGCCGCTTTCTCCCCACGCCATGACATCCCTAGCGACTTTTTTTAGTGTATTTTCATTGGTTTTTGCTCTAATCGTCAGATGAGCTAACCGGGATTGCCCAAGTGCCCTTTCTGATTGTTTATCGGCTGTTCCGTATACAGTTCTTCCTTGCAATCGCTCCTTGAACAGCGCGACGGTTCGACTGGCGCAGCCAACTGCAGGAGAAGCTGCGGTCAAACCCAGCACGGGTAACATCGGCATACGATAAGTTGAGGTCTTGTGAAACTTTGCTCCTGCACTATCACCAGCTCTCATGTCTGCTAAATTCTGACGCAAATGGCGCGGTACAAACACATCTTTTATCACGATATCGTTGCTACCAGTGGCAACCATACCGGACATTTGCCAAGTGTCGACGACATCAACTTGGTCCCTTGGCAGAATATACATACACAACTCCGGCGCACCATCATGCTCAGTGAGCGCCCCAACCATGATCCAGTTCGAATGCATCACCCCTGTACCCCATTCCCAATGCCCATTGAGTATATAACCTCCATCAACAGGTTTTGCTGTGCCTTTAGGAGCCAAGGCGCCCGGAGCAATGATGTATGGAAATCTGCCAAAAATATCCTCCTGCGCTTCCTCGTTGTACAACCCCACCAACCAATTGTGTTCCATACAAAAAGTAACCACCCATGCGATTGAAATATCCGCAGCACCGAGAATCATGCCAAGATCCATAAAACCCTCTAGGCTAAACTCATATCCACCGTATTTCTTTGGTACAAAGTAACGATAGACCTGAGTCTCCTCGATAGCCTGCATGACCTTATCCACCGGCTTTCGAATACGCTCGGCCTCAGTTGCATGCGCTTCAACCATCGGTGTTAATGAGCGGATTTTCTCGATCAGTTCCTGTTCTTCCATACCTGAACCCAAGCAATTATTGTCAATTTAATTGATATTTTATTCTGTCATCAAATATCAGCAACTGCAATGGGCAAAGGATTACCCTTCTGTTGCAGCGCAAACGCTATACCGACTATGATTGCAGGGATATTGCAGAAGTCTAAACAGCCATAATTCTGCGTCGCTAACACGAGAGCGACAACCCGCGTCTCAAAATCACCCCAAAAAAACGCGCTAAAAGGCACCGGGTAACAAGCCTGCAGTCAATCATTTTCGTCAAACAAATTGATATTAATATCTGCACCAAATACCATCAGCTTAGGCAAATAGAAAATAAACCAACTTTCCCGGTATAAAATCTGTATAACAAATGATCGTGGAATGAGAGGACGGCTATGAAAACGGCATCGAACAACACTGCCAACACAACATCCAAAAAGACCTTTGTCTCGATGACATCCCCAACGAGCGGAAGAAACGGCGCCGGCTTTCATCCATGTCAGGGACTGTATCATGAACCTCTTAATAAAAAGCCCGTCACAGCATTCATAGCCACGCACTACAATGTGGACTTTAGTGAACACTATCTCGGTGACTACATGGCAGCCAGAGGATATGGCTTTCTCGGCTGGAACACCCGGTTCAGAGGTAATGAAGGATTCTTTCTATTAGAACACGCGCTGATAGATATTGGTCAGGGAGTTCGTTGGCTAAAGGAAACCGCCGGTATCTCCAATGTAGTTATTCTGGGGAATTCCGGTGGCGGCTCTTTGATGGCTGCCTACCAGTCCCAGGCTAAAGGTGTGACAATCACGCCTACACCGGGTCTCAGAATACCCGATGCGCTACATGAATTGTTGCCTGCAGACCTCTACATCTCACTTTGTGCCCACGGCGGGCGTCCTGAGGTTTTAACCGACTGGTTTGACCCATCAGTTGTGAACGAAACAGACCCAACCAGCATCGACCCTGCGCTCAACATGTACAACCCGGTAAACGGGCCGCCCTACTCGCCCGAATTTATCATCAAATATCGAGCCGCTCAGGTCGAGCGAAATCACCGTATCACCGCCTGGTGTCACGAAGAACTCGCTCGATTGTCAAAACTCGGCATGAGCGATCGAGCATTCCACATGTACAGAACCTGGGCTGACCTCAGGTTGATGGACCCAACTATCGACCCGTCAGATCGCAAGCCACGCTGGTGTTATGCGGGCGACCCCAAAACAGCTAACTTTTCGCCACGAGGAATAGGTCTAACCAATACTCTGCGGACCTGGCTTTCAATGTGGAGTCTGAAAGCGTCGCACTGCCAAGGTCCACCTCACCTAAATCGCATAGATAATCCAGCGCTAGTTATTCAAAGCCTCGCGGATACCGGTGTATTTCCGAGTGATGCACAGGGCATATTTGACGCGCTCGGAACCGACGACAAGGAGCTGCATCTGATCAAAGGAGATCACTACCTTGAGACGCCCGACACTGCTCGGGATGATGTTGCCGATCTCATTGTGGCTTGGTTGGAGAAGCATTCAGTTTAAGACGCAAACCTAGAGAGCTAACAACACATGTCGAACCAAAAAAAAGAATCCGTGAACAGCTCAACAATCTATGCCTGGTACGTCGTTTTCGTACTTTTGGTAGCCCAGGCATTCTCATTCCTAGATAGGATGATAATGGGGCTGCTGGTTGGTCCGATAAAGAACAGCTTTGATATAAGCGATACCCAATACAGCTTGCTCGCGGGTTTTGCATTTTCGCTTTTTTACGCATTGATGGGCTTACCATTAGCGCGTATTGCCGACCGAGGTAGCCGTCGCAACCTCATTGTGATTGGTATCACAGCGTGGAGCTTCATGACCGCGCTATGTGGACTTGCGAAGGGTTACTGGACGCTTTTCTTTGCGCGGATGGGGGTTGGGGTTGGTGAAGCCACGTTGGGACCCGCTGCGTATTCAATGATCGCTGACTACTTTCCTAAAAACATATTGGCACGCGCACTCTCTGTCTACATGATCGGCGTCACCCTCGGCTCCGGATTTGCATACATGTTGGGAGGCGCAGTTGTTGGATATGTTGAAGGGATGGACCGCATCATTGTGCCGATAATCGGCGAGATGGAGGGCTGGCAGTTGACCTTCTTTATCGTTGGTTTACCGGGACTTTTCGTAGCAGCGCTGATGTACTATACGGTTCGCGAACCTGCTCGCAAGGGCGTAGGACAAGATCTCGCTGAGATTCCACTAAAAGATGTTCTCTCTTATCTCTTGCAACGCAAGCAGGCATATCTTGGTCACATACTCGGCATTTCCATCTTCATTATGGTCGTGTACGCACTGAACCTATGGGGCCCCACTTACTTTATCCGCACCTTCGAATACTCTCGTCCGGAGGCAGGATGGGTATTTGGACTAGTCATGATCTCGGCCGGCACCTTCGGTTTACTCACCGCTGGCTTACTTTCAGATAAGCTGATGGCCCGTGGCATACATGATGCTTATATCAGGATGATACTATTCAGCATGCTCGCGATTATGCCCTGCGCGATAGCACTTGGATTTATAGAAAACGACAAGTTAGCCATCGTCGCGATGGCATTTGCGATTTATTTTTCTGCATTTCAGGGTGGCATTTCTGGCGGCGCGCTACAGTTGATGACACCCAATAGAATGCGCGGTCAGGTAACTGCACTTTTTTTACTTGCGGCTAACCTGATTGGCCTAGGACTCGGACCTACGGTAATTGCGATGGTTACCGATTACATATTTATGGATGAAGCTGCGATCGGAAAATCTATCGCCCTTTGTACACTATTGCTCTGCCCTAGCGGCGCATTCATTCTCTGGAGAAGTATGCCGGCGATTCAGAAACAACTGACTGAGCAAAGCTAACGGGCTAGATCATGACGGGCTTGTTATCGCCCTCTTTGCTCAAGCGAATGTACCAGAGCAGTGAGCGTCTGATTGACCGGGGCGCTCAGCGCAAGTTTTTGGGCTTCTATTGGAATCGCGCCGTTAATCATGCCGACCTCACTTAACCGCCCGGCCTCTAAATCCAGTAAAACCGATGGTTTGGCGCGGGGCATGCGGGCCGCGAAGTGCCTGACCATCTGAACAGGATCGTCGACCTGAAGGTTAACGCCCTTTGCTTTTGCAATCTCCCAAGCCTCGATTGCTGCTTGCTGACTCACCGGTCCGACTTGCGGGTCATCCATAATCTCTCCAACGGTAAAACCTGTGAGTGCAGACAAGGCACTGTAAGCCACATTGCAAATGAGCTTTTCCCATTGCATTGCTTCAATATCGACGACCGGCTCAGCGTCAAACCCGGCCTGCGTGAAACAAGTTGCGACTTTGCTCACATCTTCGAGGTCCAGATCGTCATACGCTCCCATACGTATCGCTTTCATATCATTATGATAAGCATGCCCCGGCTTAAGCAGCGAAGCACCAAACCCCTGCGCTATGCCGACGATGAGCCTTTCCTTACCTAATACGCTGGCGACAGCATCAGAACTCCCCAGCCCATTTTGAATTGTGAGTATCAGCGTTTGCGCGTTGACGACACCACGTGCACTTGAAATCGCAGCCTGCACATGCGCACCCTTTACCGCAACGACTAACAGTTCGACCTCGTCAACAGGAACATGTTTGTGTGCTGGAATCTGCACAGTGCGGTCTCCACTCGCCCCAGACACCCTCAAGCCGAATTGATTAATTGCATCAATGTGCTCATCGTTAGTATCGATGACTAACACCTGGTTTCCTGATGAAGCCAACAGTGCAGCATATATAGAACCCATTGCACCACAACCCAGCACGGCTATTTTCATATTTCACCTACATCTTTGAGGTTTACGAAAGTACCAATAAATGTTCTTTTAACTCGGTTTTTTGCTCAAGTCCAAAACCGGGAGCATCCGTTGGCGTGACATGTCCATCCTCTAGTACACATTCAGGTGCGTAGCCACCAAAAGGCTGGAACACGCCTGGATAGGCTTCACAACCGCCAAGACCTAGACCTATTGCGATATGAAGGTTAATCAGATGGCCGCCGTGAGGGTGGCACTGCTTGCGATCGAAACCGAGTTTTTCTAGCTCCTTTACCATACTGACATATTCTGTGAGTCCGTAACTTAAACCTGCGTCCATCTGGAAAACATCTTTTTCTTTTCGCATACCACCAAACTGTACAAGGTTGATCATGTCTCTTCGACTGAACAGGTTTTCTCCGGTTGCAATCGCACCTTCGTAATACTGTGTAAGTTCACGGTTTAACTTGAAGTCAAGTGGATCGCCTGGTTCTTCATACCAACGCAATCCCAGCGGCGCTATCGCCTCGCCATACTCAAGGGCAGAATCCAGATCAAATCTGCCATTCGCATCTACAGCGAGATTTTTGCCTGAACCAGCGATCATTAATGCTGTATCGATACGGTCAAGATCTTCAGTGAGGGTGGCACCGCCGATCTTCATCTTAAAAGCCCCGTAACCCTGCGCCTGATAAGCTTCAAGTTCCTGTCGCAGTCGACTCGCTGAATCCTCAGCATAGTAATAACCGCCCGCTGCGTAGACCTTCGCCGAATCAGTTTCTACGCTGTGACTGAAATTTTTAGCTATTGTCATCCACGCGGGTTCATCAGCGAGTTTTGCATTCAAGTCCCATATTGCAAGTTCCAACGCACCTAAGGCGCCAGCCCTGTCACCGTGACCGCCAGGTTTTTCATTCTTCATTGCTATACTCGCAATAGCCGCGGGGTCAAATTCAGTACCATTTGTTGCTAACAGCAATTCCGGCGGACAATTTAAAACCCGTGGAACAATGCGATCCCTTAGGATGCCAGATTGCGCGTAACGACCAATGGAGTTAAAACCGAATCCAACCACCACTTTGCCATTCCTCGTCTGATCACTGACCACAGCAACCAGCGAAACTGTGTGATCGTTGAAGCTTACGACCGCATTAGAAATATTTCCTTCCAGCGGAACAGCAATGTCTCGAATGTTAGTAATGCGCATGGCGATGAAATTGGACCTGAATCAGATTGATAAGCACTGCCTTTAGCCTTTAAAGTAAATCGTAAGCTGCGATTCGTCAATTTGAATTACAATCCCCGTATCACAGCTTGCGCAATACCCGCCTAAATCAGCAGCGTGTTTGCAATTCAGGCACAAATTCAATGCATCAAAATCCAAAATCCGGAGATGGTTTTCATGGGCGATAATTTCATTGTAGTCGTAACCTTCAACACAAACTCAGAAAATCACACAACCGCAAGAACACAAATCGATGATTACATCAGGGACTTTCTCAGCCAGCAACCCGGCTTTATTGAGAGTCGATTGCATGAGCTTCAAGCAGGAACAGGTTTGTTGCACTACGCAAGTTGGCAATCAGAGAATGATTTCAAATTGTTCGCACTTAAGGCTAAGGATCACCCTGGATTACCTGCTATCCGGGAGTACGCCCCAAGTGCAAACTTCTATCATATTGTTAAGGAATACTGAGATTCAGCGCAGGTGACATCGCTCCGACTGCAAAAGAAGATGTAGCCCCCCTCATTCACAACATGGTCAGGCCGTGCCTAAAACGCCACTTTGATATTTCACTCTCCTTGCGTGACATTCTTCACAGACAAGAATGTACCAGCTTCTGACCTGATCACCTCGTGAACCTCAAGCACAGCTTTGGGATGAATGCCGCCAAGAATATGCGGAAAGAGTTCGTTGTCAGTGCCCTCGAAATTCGGCTGCTTGTCACCCACTGGCGCTGTTCCTTCAAAAACAACTTCTGTGCCAGCTGCCGCTAGGCTGTCCGTCGTCATTTGCAAACAAAGCCACTTCCCCGGGACATCTAGGTAAAAGTGATTTGCAACATTCATTAAAAGGTCCGGGTTAGCAGTGGCGTGGGTAAAACCATCCTGCTGATAAGTCGGTGGAAAATAAGCGGTGCCGCTATCAACCGCTGTTTGCCATAAATCTGCCTGCACTAAATGAAACAAATAGGGATGCTCAAGATGGCTTTCTTTATTTTTGATGTTTGACGACACACTATTCGTATCGGTACAACCCAGCAAAATGGAAAATAGGATAAGAATAAAAATTTGCTTCGGAGCATGCATCGCTTTTGCCTCAGGGTTGTTGCTAGCTAAATTGCTAGAAAGTTCAGATATAGTACCGATTACAAATCGGTATTTACACACCTAAAACAAACGCCATTCAGGCTGGCTTTACACGGCCGTCGCTCCGACCAGATAAGAAACTTTTTGAATGCGTGAAGGGATATGCATCACCCACCCTTCGGTACTACAAAGAAGCAAGCGACGGACTTTAAGTGAACATCGCCGTTGCAGGGGCTGTCTGAATAGCTGTTAAAAAATTCTTTAGTAAAAAGTAGCAGCCTGAGCATGTTAGTATCTGCGCTTCAAAATTCACCAGCTTACGGAAAAAGGTTATGAGCAACGCATATAAGGTCGCCATTCTTGAAGGCGACGCTATTGGTCCTGAAATAATGGCGCAAGCAGTCAGGGTGTTTGACGTGATTACCAGGCACAGAGACGTTGAGTTTGAGCTTATTCGCGCGCCATTCGGTGCTGCCGCCTACTTCGACACTGGCAAAGCATTTCCGGACGAAACCAAGGCTATTTGCGATGCTGCTGATGCTATTCTCAAAGGTCCAGTCGGATTGAGTCACGAAGAATCTCAGAAAATTCCCGTTGATGAACAACCAGAGCGCGGCGCGATATTACCGCTACGCGCAAGATTCAATACTTATGCAAATGTACGTCCGATCTATCTAAGTGCAGATATGGCGCATTTTTCCCCTTTGAAGAAGGAAGTGATACCCGAAGGTATTGATATCATTTTGATCAGAGAACTCGTTGGCGGGCTTTATTTCGGAGAGAAAGAACGCGGTGTCAACGATGCTGGTAAGCGGTACGTCAAAGAAGTCCTTGAGTACGATGAAGACCAAGTGAGACAAATCCTGAAAATTGGTTTTGAAACAGCCATGGGCAGGAAAAAAGTCCTACACAATATCCATAAGAGCAATGTGCTGAAGTCCAGTGTTTTCTGGAATGAAATTCTTGAAGAGGTCCGGGTCGATTATCCCGATGTTGAGGTTGTACACCTACTCGTGGATGCAGCGGCCACTGCGCTCTGCCTGAACCCGGGACAATTCGATGTCATGGTCATGGAGAACATGTTTGGAGACATACTCAGTGACCAGGGCGGCGGCATACTGGGTAGCCTTGGACTCATGCCTTCAGCCTGTATTGGACCCGATAAAGCCTACTATGAACCATCCCACGGCAGCGCTCCAGACATTGCCGGAAAGAATATCGCCAATCCCTATTCCATGATTGGCTCAGTCGCAATGATGCTGGAAACTAGCTTCAACATGGCAGCCGAAGCAAAGCTAGTATGGGAAGCAATGAAGTCTGTTTTCGAAGCCGGCTACACAACCGCTGACCTCAAGGGCATGGGGCAAACACAGCTACTTTCAACAGCTGAATTTGGAGACAAAGTAATGGAGAAACTGGAAACGTTAGTAAGCAAATAGATCGGCGCTTCGCCAACGTTGTGCATACGGGCTTAAGACCCGTATGCAAATTACGACCCGTCAGTGTCTGCTTTCGGGAACAGGCCGTGTCTGACGGAGGGAATACTAAAGATTTGGGATTTGTGTTACTAAACCAGTAATCATCGCCAAAATTGATAACCAACCCCAACCGATGAAAGCCCACATAATAAGAGGTTGCTCGAACAGGTTACCGAGGATGTTGACCGTAGAGTCAACGAATACAAACTTTAATGTGCCCAAGATCGCTTTCGAAATCATTTTGACTGTGCCCTTCTTATGACTAATAAATGCAAGTGGTAGCTTGTGAAAATATTAAGCTGCGTCATTGTACGCAGCGCCGGCGGCATTCTAGCGTGTATCGGCCTAACATGTGAATCTAAATAACAAATGTTTTCTCCAAGCCTATGATTTATTTCATATTAAACGGCGAAGAGAGCACTATTAGCGCTTCATGATCTCCAAAGGTGTGGACATGTCCATTAATTCCCGAATTTCCAACGATAGAAGTATCCTGAACATAGATTCTGAAACGGTCGGTGCAAAGCTTGATATGGCAAAGTGTATTGCCATCATGAGGCAAGCTCAAATTGATCAGTATTCACAAAACGCACATTGCCCGGCTCGCAATTTTGTCCAACTAGCGAATGACAGCCAATTACTTATCATGCCAGCTGCGAATGCCGAGATTGTCGGCACGAAAATATTGACGCTATACCCGACAAATGCCTCGAGTGACATCCCCGTCATACAGGGCATCATTATACTATTTGATGTAAACACGGGTTCGCCACTGGCAACTATCGACGCTGCATCTGTGACCGCTATTAGGACCGCCGCAGCTAGCGCTGCCGCTACCCATTCGCTTGCGCGGCAGAGTGCAAAATCTCTAGCCATTATTGGCTCTGGCGTACAGGCAAAGTCACACATTAATGCCATGATGCAGGTTCGGGCAATCGAGACCATCAGCATTTACTCCCGCAACGCAAACAGCGCGTTGCAGCTCGCAGAAGAAACCCGAGCGCTATTTGGCATTGAATGTCACGTTGAGAACTCTCCGCAGAAGGCAGCGGCGGACGCCGAAATCATTTGTACCGTGACCAGTAGCTGCGACCCTGTCATTTATGCTGAGTGGCTCGCGCCGGGGTGCCATCTCAATCTCGTCGGTGCACACAGTCCTGATATGCGGGAAGTTGATACAGCGACCATACAGCGTGCTTCAGTTTTTTTAGAGGATACTGAAATGGCGCTTAAAGAAGCCGGTGACATCGCGATACCCATCGCTGAGGGTGAACTCGAGGTTGACCATATCAAAGGTGATATTGCGGAAGTTTATCTTGGTACAAAGCCGGGAAGATCCTCAAGTTCAGAGATTACCCTTTACAAATCTTTGGGGAACGCCGTTCAGGATATCGCTGCAGCTTACGCGCTATATCAATCCGTGACGTAGCTCGTCGATTACCACCGATATTGTAGACAGAAAAACTGCCTCACCAGCACTTAATGTTTGCAGATCACGCACTCACTGATCATCAACGCGTTAACATCGTCGAACCGCCCCAAAATCTCTGGATCTTTGCAGACTGGATCTCATCAAA
The DNA here is from genome assembly GCA_965657335.1 of Candidatus Azotimanducaceae bacterium. Classification (GTDB taxonomy): domain Bacteria; phylum Pseudomonadota; class Gammaproteobacteria; order Pseudomonadales; family Azotimanducaceae; genus UBA4582. Next base: position 76,133 of record CBFHOH010000005.1, on the reverse strand, counting down.
CAATACCTGCACCGACCAAGAACAACAGACTAATTGGCACGACAAAACGTAGTAAAAATATCCAAGTCTGCAGCAAGAATGTGGGTGTGCCGGCAAGCTCCTCCTTGATTGAGTCATAAGGAATACACCAACCGACAAAAAGTGCCGCTCCCGCCCCAGCCAAAGGCAACATGAGGTTAGCGGTAAAATGATCGATGAGATCAAACATGGTTTTGGTTTCCCATGCGCTCACAAAAGCCAGCGGGTAAAAATCGCTTAAACTATTAAACGAAAAAACGCTGGCAAGTCCGACAAACCATGCGATACCGCCCCAACACATTGCTGCCTGCACCCTGCTCATCTTTAACCTGTCGATACTGAATGAAACGATAGGCTCGAGAATGGCAATCGCCGAAGTGACGGCTGCAAAAACCACAAGAGAAAAGAACACAGTGCCAAGTATCGCACCGCCCTCCATTTGGCCAAATGCGATGGGTAGCGTCACCAACAGCAAACCTGCCCCATCAGTCGGATCAAGATTGTTAACGAAAACCAAGGGGAAGATAGCAAGGCCTGCGAGAATAGCGACGCCGGTGTCAGCCAGGGCAATAATCACAGCCGATCTAGGAAGAGAAATATCGTTCGTCAGGTAAGCCCCGTAAGTCATCATGATGGCCATGCCAACGCCGAGAGAAAAGAAAGCCTGACCCACTGCTATCAGCAACACTTGCGGCGTGATCAAACTAAAATCCGTGCTAAACATAAAGTTTATGGCGGCAGCCATATCGCCGCGCAAAAGGGCATAAACGATCATGCCCAGCAGCATCACGAACAATAGCGGCATGAGCACCTTAACCGCAGCCTCAATGCCGCCTTCAATGCCACGGGCAATAATAAAGGTTGTGCCAGCAATGAACCCCGTATGCCAAAGTGTCAACGTCACAGGATCGGCCAGTAGCGAGGCAAATGTTGCTTCAGCTTGAGACGGAAGTAAGCCAGCAAAATCGCCGGCAGCCGCCTTCGGTATATAGGCCAGCATCCACCCGCCGATAACACTATAGTAAGAAAGAATCAGAAATCCTGCGATAACGCCAAACCAAGCGACGATCGTCCAGCCTTGGCTACTACCGGTGGCAGCCGCAAGTTTTGCCATCGCTGTTGGTGGACTGAGTCGCCCTCTGCGACCAATCATCAATTCAGCGATAAGAATCGGAATCGCCACCAAAATAGCGGCTAGAAAATATACCGTGACAAATGCGCCACCACCATTGGCTCCGGTCACATAGGGAAACTTCCAGATGTTTCCGAGTCCCACTGACGCACCAACTGCCGCCATTAAAAAAATAAGTCTAGACGACCAACCGATCCCTACTGATTCAGTTTGCAAGGCAACTCCAACTTTCTTTTTATTGATTGAATTTGGTTAACTTTTCTAACGCCTTATTTATGTATCTCTTACGGGTGAAAGCAAAGCGGCACGTTTGAATCGCTCTATTTCCCCTTCAAGCTTACGATAGATATCTTCCATCACAATTTTTTCGTCAAATTGATTTCTTTTGGAAAACAAGGTCACTGGAAACACGTAATTTTCCGTCGACCGCCACCGCAACACTTTGCTGGTGCCAAGCTTATCTTCGTATACGACCCAATGTAACCCAAATTCACTGACAAGAATATCGCCAAAATATACCCCAATCGCCTGCCACTCTTTAACTTCACGCTTGTGAACTAAACGCCTATCGACCAATTGCTGAAGAATTGGCAGATCTCTTTTATCACCTTTGAGCGACAAAATGCCTAACTTGCGAATGAATAGTTCACGCACGGCACGGCGTTGAGCATTCATTATCTCTATTTGGCCAACGTTGAGCGCTTTGATAATCTCCTTATCGCTGTCAGGAGGCGAGGCAAACTGGTAATTCTCAAGCTCCTCAGGTGTCAGAGTTGGCACTGGCGGTTCACTGGCACCGAGCACATTGCTCAGGGAACAGCTAAGCGTTAGAACAAGCAGATAGGGTATAAAAGTTCTATTCATTGTGAAATTTCTTAGCTAAAAAGTCGGATATACGCTCTCTTAACGAGGGAGAGCGCGCATTGGGGTTATTGTACCGATTTTTACCCCCAAGCAGCAGATCAAAAAATATTTACAATATAAGATCGCTCGCTTACACGGTTATTCAACATGCCGTCGCGACTAAACAGGCATCTCCTTTTGCTGTTTGATAGACTCATTGTTCTCTTTCGTTCACAAATCGCTTTTAGCTAGGCCACTGTAATGCCGACAAAAATTGTTCACCAACTCCACCAATCTCCGGGACATTGGGTGCTGGCAGTCACCGGTGGCGGAAGCAGCGCAATTTCTTCCATTCTTGCTGTGCCGGGTGCTTCAAAAACACTTCTTGAAGCCACCGTGCCTTACGACACAAATTCTCTACATCAATATGTAGGGGGCAAAGTTGATCAAGCTTGCAGTGCCCAAACTGCACAGGCAATGGCAATGGCAGCATTTATCCGATGTCAAAAACTGCTGCCCGATTCGCCTGTGGACGCGCTATTTGGATTGGGTTGTTCTGCAGCAATTGCTACGGACAGAACGCGGCGAGGTACCAACCGCTGTCATGTCAGCGTTCAGTCTTACAACAGCACAACCTCAGTTTCACTTGAGTTTCAGGAGGATAGGTCTCGACCTGAAGAGGAACAACTTTGCCGTGATTTGATTCTCATGCTGATGTCCGAGGCATCAGGTATGGAGATTTCCCTGAAAGATTTAACAGCTAACGATGTCATCAACAAACACAGTCAACAAGCCGAACCGCTTTGGGCCGGGCTCCACACGGAAAAACTGTCATCAACTTGGCAAAGTAGCAAACCACCTCGCGTCATTTTCCCTGGCGCTTTCAATCCGATTCATGAAGGGCATCAACAAATTATCGATAGCGCTAAAAGACATTATGATTGCGATGTCATCTTAGAGGTATCAGTGACCAACGTAGAAAAGCATCCCTTAAATTTTATTGAAATTGATCGCAGATGCCGGGACATTGCTCCACGCGCCTATGTCTTAACAAATGCACCCACTTTCTTGCAAAAATCCAGCCTGTTTCCTGGTTGTAAGTTCATCGTAGGCACAGACACACTTATCCGCATTGCTGATCCAGCGTTTTACAACAATAGCGAAGCATCTCGAGATGCTGCGCTTCGAGTGTTCAAGGAAAGGCAGCATGAGTTTTTGGTCTTCGGACGGGAAGTGCAAGGTGCCTTCACCACCTTGCGGGAACTTAAGATTCCCGACGAATTGCGCGCATTGAGTGTCGGTATTCCTGAATCAGAATTCAGGGTCGACCAATCCTCTAGCGACATACGTCGGAAAACAAGTTAAGGACGACCTATTGGTACGGCAAACGAGTTTCAGGCGTTAATTGCAAGCGGGGTTGGGTATCACTCACCATCGCAAAAGCTGCACACCGCTGATGACATTTCTTGTATCGAGGATATTTGAATTTTCAGGATTTAACTCAGAGAGTGAAACAAGGCAAAAATGCCCTCCTTCTTAAGAAGTGTTTTCTCCATCACTTTAGTACCATTTATTTTTTATCACTTGGCTGCATGATGTCCGAGACTTGGCGGAAAACACTGACCACATCAAGGCCATGCTATTTTTGCAAAACTCTATTATATTTGTAGTCGGTTTATTGAAGAGTCTGGTTTTTTATACACTTGTCTCACTAGTAGGACCCGAGATGCGGTTTGACGAGAGACATTCACGAGTTATCGAGAAAAACTTGACTAAAATGTCGAAAAACAGGATTTTTGCAAGCTAAAACGAGAAACCCCAAAACCGTATCATTGACGCAGAACAGCGACATCATGTTGGCACCACCAATCTTTTCATCTTTGGCTATGTTGCCAGCCTCTTACTGATACTACGTCGGCTGACAAGCCATGACGCAAATCAAAGTGTCTAGGAATATAACGATAGATTTTATAGACGAAGTTTTGTGGAACGTTTGCTAAGGTGGTTAATGTTTACCCATGTTACGCTCGCAGCGGCTCTACAGCGAAAACCCGGGGACTAGCTGTCGAGCCCCAATATATCCAGGAGAAAAGCGTACTCGAGCGCGTCGGTTTTATATCGTTCATAACGTCCAGAAGCACCGCTGTGACCACTTTCCATATCAATATCCAACAACAATTTGTTATCGTCCGTTTTCATTTTTCTGAGTTTGCTGACCCATTTTACAGGTTCAAAATACTGCACCTGTGAGTCGTAAAGCCCAGTTGTCACAAACATATGAGGATAATCCTGCGCCTTGACCTGATCATAAGGCGAGTACGACAACATGTAGTCAAAATAGGTTTTTTCCGCCGGGTCACCCCACTCAGTATATTCTCCCGTTGTGAGCGGTATCGTTGGATCGTTCATCGTTGTGATCACATCAACAAAAGGTACATGAGCAATAATCGCCAAATATTTTTCCGGAGCCTCGTTTGCTATCACACCCATCAAAAGCCCTCCTGCTGATCCACCCATAGCAATGACTTTGTCTTTCGCGCCATAACCGGCCTCTACAAGCGCATCAGTTGCATCGATAAAATCTTGAAAAGTATTTTTCTTTCTAAGCAACTTGCCGTCTTCGTACCACTCCCGCCCCAGCTCTTCCCCTCCTCGGACATGCACGATGCCGTAAACGACCCCCCGGTTTAAAAGCGACAGGCGCAGTGACTGGAAATTGGCATCAGAGGAGTAACCATAAGAACCGTAAGCGTTGAGGTAGAGTGGGTTTTCGCCCTGTCGCCACATATCCCTGCGGTAGACAAGTGATACCGGAACGCGCGTACCATCACGCGCCTGAATAGATACCCGCTTTGAAACGTAGTTTTTTGCGTCAAATGAACCAAGCACCTCATCTTGTTTGAGCAACTTGCTGCTGTTATCCAACATGTCGTACTCGTAAACCGATGAAGGTGTCGTCAGACTCGAATAGAAATAACGAAGTTTGCTACTCGCTGGGTCTGGATTGGATGCGAGAAAAATTGCGTAAGTTGGATCCGGAAACTCGATGGTTGTATCCAGCCATTCGTCAGGCTCGATGTTTTTATTAGCCGTCGTCTTAAGCGAATCGGTAGCTGGAGCATCAAGGTCACGACGCATGCCACGCGACTGAACGCGCAACGTTGACAGCCCATCGGAGCTTTCCTGAGTGACCAAGAAATGATCGAAGACCTCGACGTCCTGAATGAGAGTCGACGCTCTGTGCGCTAACACATTGACCCAGTTCTTTTTGTCACCGATGAGGTCTTCATGAACTTTCATGAGCCTAAAATTCTTAGCCTGCCAGTTGGTCAAAATATAGAACATTTTGTCTATGTGCCGAATTCTGTACTCGTGAGCGGCTTCTCTCGCGTGAAATACGATCGGGGATTCAGTCGGCGTTGACACAGGTATGAGTCTGATTTCCGAGGAGTCTGTGCTGGACAACGAGATCGCGATGTAATCTTCCGATCTTGTCTGATAGACAGACGTATAGAACTCAGGGTCTTCTTCTTCGTAAACAAGCACATCTTGGGCCACGCTGGTCCCAATGGTATGGCGAAACACCCTGTTGGGTAACAGCGTTTGCGGATGCTTTGAGACATAGAACAAATATTTACTATCGCCAGACCATGCAATACTCGTTGAGACGTTCTTGATAGCGTCTTCAAGGAGTTTGCCGGTCTCTAAGTTTTTTATTCTTAAGGTGTATTGCCTGCGGCTCAGAGTATCTTCGACATAAGCCATTTTTACCTCGTCCGGGCTGACACTCCAATTATCAACACTGAAGTATTCATATCCTGCAGCCAGCTTATTTACATCGAGAATTACTTCAGCGCTTTGTTGATGTGCAGGCAGCAAACGCCGACGCAAATAGATGGGATACTGCGCCCCCTCCCTGTACTCCTGATGGTACTCAAAGTTGCCTTTCTTAACCGGAACGGTTTTTTTGTTATCAGCAAGCCGCTGTGCAATTTCATTGAACAAACGGTCTTGCAACGCGGTGGTGTGTTGCATCATGTCGCTGGTGTAAGCATTTTCCTGATGCAAAAGATTCAGCATTTCAGGATCAGAACGCGAATCATCGCGAAGCCAGTAGTAATCATCTACTCGGTCTATACCGTGCAAAGACAGTATGGTGGGCTTTACCGGAGCTTCGGGCTCTACAATGACGGTCGATACTTCATGCTTGGCGTCTTCACACGCTGAAATGACGAGACAAAAAAGCATTAGCAGATTGCGAGCCAAAAAACGGTCGCAGCACTTTTGCCAGTGTAGGTTACGGTCGATCGTGGCGAAAAGCGCCTGAGCAAAAATCACAGTAGTTGAACGTTCCAGCGAGGGTTGATAAACATGATCTCCATTTATCAGATAAAACACAATGAGTGAATATGCCGAGCGCGATACTACTCACCTTCCGCTATACACCCATCTTTCTGAAACGATTTCTCTGGCCAGTTGAACAGCCCTGAGCGATGCGCCGGTTATACAGCCCTGAGCGGTCCGCTAGAAACCAGCCTGAGCCGGCGCTACATATTCAAGTCCATGCGCCTCTGCGACAAACTTGTTGGTAATTTTACCCTGATGCACGTTCAAGCCGTTCATCAAGTGGCTATCACTACGAAGCGCGCAGTTGATACCATGATTCGCGAGCGCTAACACATAAGGCAAGGTTGCATTATTTAGCGCTGCCGCCGAAGTCCGGGCAACTGCACCGGGCATGTTTGCGACACAATAATGGACAACATCGTCGACAATATAGGTAGGTTCATCATGTGTTGTTGCGTGAGAGGTCTCAAAACATCCTCCCTGATCAATCGCCACATCCACCATAGCCGTGCCAGCAGACATAGCTTTGACTGCGTCGCGGGTAATCAGCTTCGGCGCTGACGCGCCCGGAATCAACACTGCACCAATAATCAAATCGGCCTTCATTGCCATCTCTTCGACCGCGTCCTGAGTCGAATATAGTGTCTGAATTCGGTTACCAAACTGATTGTCCAGGCGCCTCAACACATCGAGTGAACGATCTACAATGGTCACATGAGCACCCATACCGACCGCCATTTGTGCTGCATTTTGGCCGACCACGCCGCCGCCAAGAATTAACACTTCCCCCTGAGCAACCCCCGGTACGCCGCCGAGCAAAATACCTCTGCCACCCTGAGACTTCTCCATGCAAAGTGCGCCTGCCTGGATAGACATCCGACCAGCGACCTCAGACATCGGGGCGAGCAAGGGTAATCGCCCCATCGCATCAGTCACTGTTTCATAGGCGATGCAAGTTGCTTCGGATTCAATCAGCTCTTCAGTTTGAGCAAGATCCGGGGCTAGATGTAGATATGTAAAAAGCGTCTGGCCTTTTTTTAATCGCGCCCTCTCGATAGCCTGTGGTTCTTTAACCTTTATGATGAGTTCGCCGTAATTAAAAACATCTGTCGCGCTCGCCATGATCTGCGCGCCCGCAGCGATATATTCTGCATCGGAGTAACCAATGCCATCACCGGCATTCGTCTCAACTGATACCTCATGACCATTATGAATTAGCTCTTTGACGCCAGCTGGGATAAGGCCAACGCGGTATTCGTGATTTTTAATTTCTTTGGGCACGCCTATTTTCATTTTAAATGCTCGGCTTTAATTTCGTTTAGGGAAAGATCCGAAAATCGCTACTCAAATCGGTATGCGAACATTATATTAGGTGCCAATCCGTGTATCTCACTTATTTAAGGCGCTTTAATAGCGTATTATGCTAGGTATTTGACTTTTAACAGAGGCCAACCGACATATATGTCTTCTAAACAGAGCAAATCACTAGACAAATTAGATTACGCTATCCTCAACGCATTGCAGAGAGATGGTCGTATGACAATCGCCGATCTGTCGAAGCAAGTAAATCTGAGCGCAACACCTTGCGCTGAAAGAATGAAGTCACTTGAGCAACGCGGACATATCAAGGGCTACAGAGCAGAGCTTAATCCAGCGCAACTCTCTCTTAGCCTCTTGGTTTTCGTCGAAATTTCACTGATAAGAACCTCCCCCGATGTTTTTGACGACTTCCGGCAGGCTGTCCTCAAACTTCCTCAGGTGCTTGAATGCCATCTCGTGTCAGGAAATTTTGACTATCTGATAAAGGCGAGGGTCGCCGATATGGCAGCCTACAGAAAACTGCTGGGTGAAACTCTACTCACCCTGCCCGGCGTGAGCGATTCCCGCACTTACGTCGTCATGGAGGAGGTAAAGGAAACTCAAGTGCTCCCTATCTAAACCATGTATGACCCATGTATAGCCCATGCACTTTTTGTTAGCCCACACGAATAGGGCTAGTTCAAACCCAGACGTTCAAACTGGTCTTCAGGGGCTTCCATTTCTTTGAGCGCCGTTCTCAGTAACTCGACCATTTGAGCCTCAAGCACTTTGTTGCTCTGATCACCAACCGCCAGGTTACGATCCTCTCCGGGATCTTCCTTCAATGCATATAAATGGTGGTCATTTACTTTCACCGCCATCGACCAGTAGGGCAGCAAATCTCCCTCAGCAAAGGGCTGTCTAAGCACAGGGATGTCTGTCCCGGGCATAAAATCGATGTAAGCTCGGCTATCGGGGTCTGGTAGCCGGAATCCGGGGAAGACTGACACAGGCATCGTTGACCAACGATTAGACCACATAGAGAGAGGAAAATTATCGGTGACCGGCGCCCGGGCGTATTTGTTAGCGCCATCCTGAATCTGAACCCAGTTTCCATAGACACCGCCGATTGCCCAATCCCTGATACTGGTCTTTTCGCCAGAGATCAGCGGCAGTGTGGATCGGCCATGAGTGACGTGCTCGGATTCAATATTAAACAAATCTTCAAGCGTCGCATGTATATCAACATTGGTGGTTAGCGCGTCAATTTCCCCGGGTTCATAATCCGGATGGTAAATCATCAGCGGGGTGTGACCCAGTGTTTCGTACTGGATACTTCGGGGTTTACCAAACATATCCTTTTCACCCAAATAGTGACCATGATCGGTGCACAGGATAAAAACTGTGTCTTCCCAAAGATTTTGCGCATCCATCGCATCGAGGATTTTACCAAACCAGTGATCTATCATTGTTAGCTTGGAACCATAATTCGCTCGAAGGTGTCTCGCTTCGCGCTCGGTTAACACACCATTTTTGATGCCAGCATCAGTATATGGTGGCCAGATCATCAGCTCATCTTGCCAGTCAGGGTCATACTTGTTTGCCCAAGGTGCTGGTGTATCAAACGGCTCATGGGGATCAAATTCGTCGACAAACAAAAGAAAACTGTCGTGAACCTTGCTCTCCGTTGTGAGCCAATCCGCCGTCGCTTTCATGGTTTTAGGTCCAGGGAAATCAAGTTCGTCCTTGAACCATGAACGCGACAGATCATAACCTGGAATTTTTTCAGCTTTGTGCTTTCGTTTTTGCGCTGGCAATGCCGGCGCGCCTATCCAACTTGGATCTTCCCGTGTCTTCCACGGGTCACCCTCGTGACCTCTCAAATAGTCCCAAGCAAAAAAATCGGTATGGTAATTCTCGCCACCTGTTTCAAACAAATGAGGATGATCGGTAAATAACTGGGTCATCACACCGTCTTTCCTGAGTTGATGGGTGATTGGGCGTTCCCATAGTTCGATCGAGCCCCAAGGGCGCCAAAGAAAATCCATAGAACCAACAAGGATATCGTGCCTTGCGGGCATACAGGGCAGCGACCCCGTGTAATGGTTTGTAAATTTTTTCGCTTTTTTACTAAATCGGTCAATGTTCGGCGTTTCAAATTCGCCGCCGCCATAGCAGCCCAACATGTGCCTGTTTAGTGAATCAAGCAAGACAACAACAGCTTTTTTGGGTTTCATTATAACTTCCCTATGGCCCGACCTTTCGGACTATCCAATGATAGGTTTAAGTTTACACAAATGACTCAGAGCGCTGATTTAATGAGTTCGCAGATTTTGGATACTTGCTCAACCTCATACACAGGGTTGCTCGCGCAGGCTTTAATATTAATCACGTTAGCACCATTTTTAACGTAGGGCAGCAGAAACTCAGCAACTTCTTCTGCAGATCCGTAAGGAGAATACTTCTCGAAGGCGTCAAAAGGAATTTTGTACATAGCCTCCATTTCCTTCGCCAGTATTGCACGAGCTTTGCTCTTATCCTCATCAAGACCGACCCAGAGTTGAAGCCCGTGCTTCCATTTCGTGTCTTCGCGAGCGTGGTTCGCCGCCAATAGTTCAATTTCCTCGGTTGCCTGTTTAAATCTTTTTGGCGAACACCAAACGCCTAGCCAACCATCACCATACGCGGCTGTTCGCTTAAGTGCTGCTGTCGACCTACCGCCAATCATCACTGGAATTTGTGGTGCGGGTGCTGGCTTAATAATGGCATCCTGAATTGAGAAAAATTCGGATTCAAAACTGCAGCTTTTTCCTGTTAACAATGATCGAACGACCTGAAGACAATCATTTGTTCTTCTGCCACGGGTTGATGGATCAATACCACAAACCTCCATCTCGTGCCGATCTTCTCCACCGATACCTACACCGAAAATGATCCGACCCGGAGCAGACAAACTCAGAGTTGACAGCTGTCTTGCTACCGGCACCGGGTGCCTTAAGGCAAGTAGATAAACACCAAGAAACACAGTGATATCTGGATTCATTGCGGCCAGGGTTGCTGCATTGATCAGACCGTCCATACCAAAGCCGTCGTGAAAGCTCACATGATCGGCGATGAAAAGATGGTCAATTGCTGATTCCTTGATTTGTGCCATAACTTCGGCACGCACCTGAAAATCCCCCATCAATAATGCGTTGGAACCAACAGTTCCAATGCTCAGCTTATTATCTTCTTGACTCATTAATTTCAGGGTCCTTATCGTTTTGATATTACTTGTTGAGTTTAAAATGTTTCGATTGACGTCAACACATACGATGCATGTGTTAAAGCAGTGAACCAGGCGGCAGTCCAAGTTCAACCCTGCCAACCACTTCATAAATTGGGTTGGCCACCATGATATGTTGGGTCGTCACATGAACATCGCGCGCGCATTGTTGCAAAGGACTATCGAGATAGATAGAACTGCCACCGCCTGCTTGAAACAATCGATCGACGGTAGCGACAGATTTGTGAGTAGCATTTACAGCCGCGAGTCTGAGATTAGACTTAATAGCATTACTCAAGCGCTCACCTCGGAGCGCAATCTCCCAAGCTTCATCTATGGCCTCGTTTACAAAAGCTTCGGCAGATCTTAAATCAGCCAAACATCTGCCAACGTCGCCCTGTACCATTTCTCTCTCAGCCACACGCCTTAACGAGCCAGTCGGCGTTTTTGAACCCGCCAGAGAGACGAAGGCGTCCAGCGCGTGATAAGCAATGCCCAAACTCACGCTGGAGACGCCGAGTGCCAGCAAACCCAGCATTGGAAATTGATATAAGGGTCTTTGAATTCTACTTCTTCCTCCCAACGCAACCGATCTACCTTCTGGCACAAAAACTTGGTTGACATTAAAGTGGTGACTTCCCGTTCCCTTGAGGCCTGATACATGCCAAGTGTCTTCTATCTCAACGCTAGCAGCATCAAACATCATTAATTGAATCTCGGGAGCTCCTTTGGTGTTTTTTCGCTGCTGTCCATTTTCAAAAACAAAACAACCACCACTAATCCAGTCGGCATTCTGGCAGCCGCTGCCGAAGGGCCAACGACCGGTTACTTCATAACCACCATTTACAACATTTGCTTTGCCCAGAGGCGCGGTTGTGCCAACACTCAACACGTCTGGTTTATCACCGTATATTTCCCTTGCATATTCGTCCGGCAAGCCTGCCGCTAACAATCCAGTTGTGGCGCCTATCATGACATTCCATGCAGCAGAAGCGTCACCTTTTGCAACCGTTTTAATCACTTCCACCATGGTGCGCGGGTGCACTTCAAGCCCGCCATATTCCTGTGGCACATTCATGCGAAAGAAACCTGCCTCAGCGAATTGTCTGGCAATATCAGGCGTCAGTCTGTTCTGCTGTTCGAATAACTCTGCATATTCCGGCAAGCGGGCAGCCCATTCATTTGCAGATTCAATGACCTCTCTCTCAATTTCTTGTTGAACTGTACTTGTTCTGTTCATCTATTTGCTTAATTTCAAATTCCGCTAGAAGGCTATCATTGATTACCCTCACATTTCATCTTTTGCGCCAGCCGCCTTTATCGGTTACTGTATATATAACCAGTAGTCGTGTTTTTATAAAACATCATTTGCATGACTCCTTTTAGATGATAGACACCTAAATCAGCCATCTCTGAAACAGGAAAAAGTTAGAATGGAACAAAAGCAACCACAAGACTTGCAGAAAACTCTCGAAAAAGCGGGTATGTGGCGCGCATCGCATTTACATGCAGGTTACCAGTCAGGACAAAAACAGGGGACCCCTACCGGGTTCAAAATACTTGACGAGCAACTTTCAGGTTCTGGATGGCCGGCGGAAGGCATCACGGAATTGCTATACGAACATGCAGGTATCGGAGAAATCAGGCTACTGGCGCCAGCTCTGGCAAACCTCAGTCAGCAGCAAGCCGGTTGGATCCTCTGGATCTCACCCCCTTACATCCCTTACGCGCCAGCACTAACAGCCGCAGGTATAGACCTGACATCAATCCTTGTTATTAACCCTAAAAACCAAACAGATAGTCTATGGGCGATGGAGCAAGCGCTCGCCTCAACAAGTTGCTGCGCTGTACTCGCATGGCCAAAAAATATAAACGACAAGCAAGTGCGGCGTTTACAAGTTGCCAGTAAATCAGGGAAATCTCTAGGCATATTATTCAGGCCCATGGAATCTGTCAGACATGCCTCCCCTGCCGAACTTAGAATTGAACTTACCGGTAACCATTATTCTCCCCTTGTGGAGCATTCTTCTCTGGACATAAAAATCGTAAAGCGTCGCGGCGGCTGGCCAACAGAAAAATTCACCATTGATTTTGATGACAAATTACATCAGATAACCCCAGACTTTTCTGAAATGGCCTTCAGAAACCCGAACAACCCTGCTTCTGATCTCGTTTTTATTGATCCCCAAAGCAGTGAGGATCGACATGGTTTCCCGCTCCGATAACGTTGCGCCACAAACATTATGGCTGTGTGTGCATTTGCCTATGTTGCCAGTAGAGGTTTTTACGAGAGGCCTACAAACTGAAGATATCAGAAGGCCTATTGTTGTCTTGGCACAAAGGAAAGTCAGATTTCTGAATCTGGCGGCACATGCACTCGGCATAGATATTGGTAGCAGCCTGGATACGGCCTTAACCCTAAGCAGTCAGGTTGTCAGCTTTGAAAGAAACGAACAAAAAGAATTTTCGACGCTCTCTCATCTAGCTCAGTGGGCGTATCAATTCACACCTAGCGTTACCATCAGAACACCCGATTGCCTTTTACTTGATATCAGCGGTTGTCTAAAGCTATTTGGCGGACTAGAAACCCTGAAAACAAAAATACAACAAGGACTTACAAAACAAGGATATGAGTCGATATTGACGACAAACATGACACCAATGGCCGCGCTCTGTCTAGCGACAAGCAACAGAAAACCGCAAGTAGAAAGAGACAAGCCAGAATTAGATGGAAACAAATCGCGTGCCTTCTATGTCGCTAGTTCGCTTGAGCACCTGCCAGTGAATTGTTTACAGGTAGACAAAAAAATCATCGAATCGCTTCAGCAAATGGGCATCGCGGATTGCAAGGCACTATTTGCACTTCCCAAAAGTGGTCTAAATCGTAGATTCGGCATTTATTTTGTTGATTACCTGCAACGCCTGCTGGGTGAAAAGTCTGATCCACAAAAGTTCATCAATCCTGACCCAAAGTTCATAAATGACGTCACCTTTCTTACAGATGTTAATAACACCGCATCGCTTCGATTTCCTATTAATCGATTGATTTCCGAATTGGCTGAATTTCTAACAGTCAGACAATTGGCAACCAATCATTTATCTTGGACTTTGTCGCATCGAAATCATAGCGATCGAAATTTCAATATATTGTTAGCCAACCCGGTGAACGAACATGACATGTTCAAGTCGCTAACCTTGCTTAAACTTGAACAAATAAAGGATGTAAAAGAAATAGATAACCTCTCGTTGGCTGTTAACAATTTATTCCCGGCGGTCAACCTTTCCGGAGATTTGTTTCATGGCACATCATTTCAACAAAAAGACAGTGTTAAAGGGCAACAACAGGCAGATATGCTGCTTAACAAATTACGTACGCGTCTAGGGCCTGGCTCGTGTTATGGACTTTCCGCGGCCAATGACCATCGCCCTGAAAAAGCATGGAAACCTGTTCGACTTGATCAAAAAGATTACTGGCAACCCAATCGAGTTGGTATGGCGTCGACACCTGAACCTGCCAGACCCATGATGTTGTTAAGCCAACCAAAACTATTACCCGCAACATGTGAATTCAGCAGTGCTGGAAAAATTAGTGATAAAGCGTCAGTTAAGCCACCTTTTCAGCCCTCTTCTTTCCACTCTTCTTCCCGAGGTTCAAAGCACCAATTAACCTTACTAAAAGGGCCTGAAAGAATCGATTTTGGTTGGTGGGATGAAGAAGACCTTAACAAAGTTATTACCCGTGACTACTATGTTGCGACAATAGATAATCAAGGATCGCTACTGTGGATATTTCAGTATAGCAACGACAAACGATGGTATTTGCATGGCATATTCTCATAGAATGGGCTCACGCGATAAAACGACGACAGCCAAACAAGTGTCAACTCAAACGTATCACAACAGCAAAAGGAAAAACGGATGAATCTCGCAGAACTCGAAATGGAATCTATTACCGGAGAGAAAATCTCCTTTTCAGAATTTAAAGACCAGGCACTACTGATTGTCAATCTCGCTAGCCAGTGAGGACTCACCCCTCAGTACGCAGGTCTGCGTGCCCTACAAGAACAAGGTGATGTAAAAGTATTGGGTTTTCCGTGCAATCAGTTTGGAGCTCAGGAACCTGGTACAAACGAAGAGATATTAGCGTTTGCACAGTCAAAATATGATGTGAACTTTCCAATGTTTGCTAAAGTTGATGTCAATGGAGATGGCGCTGCTCCGCTATATCAATGGTTAAAATCAGAACAAACAGAGGAAGATGGTACCGTAGATATTCCATGGAATTTTGCCAAGTTTCTGGTTAACAAAAATGGCGAAGTGGTCAAGCGTTTTCATCCCAAAGTTACACCGGAAGAGATTTCCGCAACCTTAGCTTCCCTGTTGTAGAAATCAGATTGTAGAAATGACAGATAGTCAATCGTATATCGACCGTAAATCGTACTTTGATAATTTAATTACGATTTATGGTCGAAAACCAGTATTGGAAGTGTTCCAGACTGAAAACATTCAGCCAAAGCGCCTTCACCTCGCTGACAGTAATCAAAACAGCGGCATCCTGAAAGAAATACTCGAACTCGCGAACCGAAAAAACACAGAGATCCACTACCACAACAAAAAAGCGTTATCCCGAATATCTAAAAATGGTAAACAGGATCAGGGAATTGCTGTGGATATCGAAGCGCCTCGATACCAAGCACTGGAAACGCTTACTTTGCCTGCTGCTGATACTGGACAGGATGCATTGGCAGAAATTATTGCGCTGGACAGAATTACCAATCCTCAAAACCTTGGCATGATCATACGAAGCGTTGCGGCATCACCCTGTCGCGGATTGCTCATTCCTCGAAGTGGCTGCGCCCGTCTTGATCCGCTGGTAATAAAAGCAAGTGCGGGTACGCTATTCCGAGCACAGATATACCATTGCGAAACAATTGAATCAGGTATTGAATACTTGAAAACGATCGACTTTGACGTCCTGGGACTTGCTGCAAATGGCTCACTAGCTCTGTCCGACGTTGCTCGGACAGGTCGACATGTATTTGTACTCGGCAACGAGACAAGTGGTATTTCAGACTCAGTACGTCAATCTTGCGATGATATCGTTAGCATTCCTTTGGCTAATGCCATTGAATCACTCAACGTAAGTGTCGCCGCCAGCATCGTTTCGTTTCGCACCGTCAGCTAGCAGGCATCGTTAATTTCGCCCCCCTATCACTGAGCGAGACTCTGGTTTATTCTTCGAGCAAACAAGAAACAGGGACATATCAATGACACAGACAATTATCCCGACTGATTGGCAGATAAAACGGTTATCAGGTTCACTCGGCGCGCGCGTAATAGGACCCAATATCAGCAATGTCAGCGAACAGGACCTAGCGGCGATTAACGCACTGCTAATGGAACACTTAGTGCTTTTTTTTCCTGACCAGTCACCGAGCAAGGATGATCATATTGCCTTTGGGCGTCACTTTGGTGAGCTAGAGGGACACCCGAATCTGTCGAACAACGCTGAATATCCTGAATTATTCGAGCTTGTCGCAACTCAAGGCGGTGTTGCCGATGAATGGCATACAGATATTACCTTCAGACCTGAACCAGCCCTGATGTCAATTCTTCATATGGTGAAGTGCCCAGAAGTCGGCGGCGACACACTCTGGTCGAGTCTATATGCCGCCTATGATGAACTGTCGCCACCAATGAAAGCGATGTGCGATGGTTTAACCGCCCTGCACGATGCACACCCTCATAATCGTCCGGAGCAAATGGCTGTACATCCTGTCGTCAGAAAACACCCGGTCACCGGCCGTAAGGCGCTTTATGTCAACGAACATTTTACTCGCAGAATCGTCGAATTGAACGCAACGGAAAGTGAGGCTATGTTAGCGTATCTAACCAACTGGGTGAAACAACCCAGATTTACAGTGCGTTATCAGTGGTCGGCGGGCACTATCGCGATGTGGGATAACCGTTGCACCCAGCACATGGTCCTGAACGATTTTGAAGGCGAGAGAATTATCCAGCGTGTGACGATTATGGGGGATAAACCCGAACCCGCTGAGGCTTCGCAGTGGCAACCCTACGTGAGAGACGGCAGACTTTCAGCGATGAGTCGGCACGACAGGCAACTCCATCAATTCCAGAAAAAAATGGGCGAAGGCACCCCTGCCTGACCGTTATTCAGCCCTCTTACCCCGTTAAAGCAAGACCGAGGGCTATAAGCGCATGGCATAGGTTATGCTGGTATCGCTCTCTGCGATAGCATCAAAACCCAGTCTGGGATACCAGGCTATCGCTCGCCGATTATCCATGCCGACGCCAAGATGGACGCCAGCAACCCCAAGCGTACGTAAACGTTCTAGAAAGGCTTCAACGAGCCGCACGCCTAACTTCTGGCCTTGACCCTCAGGTAAAATATCGATGTGCAAATGGGCTGGATACTGATCCTCAACGCCGGCAGCAGCATAACCCGTGTGAATCATTTTGATCAGGCCTGCCTCACGAGATTCATCCGCTTTAGCGCGCAACGGATAAGTCTGTCTCAGCTTTGGCCACCAATCTTTTTCAGACCAGGCGGCAAAACCCCGAGAGTCACTTGTACCTAGGATATATCCGCAGACGTTGCGATTCAGGGTGAGCAAAAAACAAAGATCGGGCTCAAATATCGCATAGGGCGCAGCATATATATGTCCCAATATGTCGTCGTCGAGACTGCCGGTTGCATCAGCGCCACTTGCGCCTGTTTCAAGACAGATGCGGTAAAGCATGGGCATATCAGCCGGATCATAAGGACGAATGTCAAAAGCTTTCATAAGAATGCCCAGTTTATGACCTTTTCAAGTCGGGTTTTCTGTATTCAGGCAGTTTCACCAAGTACTATTACAACCACAAATTAAATTAACAGTTTCAGGAGTTATAGTGCCAGCGCCGCTAGAAGATATAACAGTAATAGAGATTGATAACTGGATGGCCGCCCCAAGTGCAGGAGCAATCCTGGCCGACATGGGTGCCAGAGTCATCAAAATTGAACCGTTACAGGGTGACCCAATGCGCAACAACGGTCGACCCGCCAAAGTTGACGGCTTATCCGATTTTGACTTTCAATTTGATGTCGACAACCGAGGCAAAGAGTCCGTTTGTATGGACCTAACAAACCCAGAAGCACAGAAACTGGTGCTAAAACTTTGCGAAAAAGCTGAGATTTTCCTTTGCAACCTATTACTTGAGCGCCAACAAAAGTATCAACTTGATCCTGCAACGGTCATGAAATCAAATCCTTCGATTGTGCATGCAACGCTTACAGGATATGGCACTTCAGGTCCTGACGCCTGGCGGCCAGGTTACGATGTTACTGCATTTTTTGGTAGATCAGGTCTTTACGACGCGATGAGAGAAGGAGAAACAGGCATTGTACCCATGGCCCGTCCTGCTCAGGGAGACCACACTGCAGGACTTGCGCTAGTAGGAGCAATACTCGGAGGCCTCAGAGTTGCAGAAAAAACCGGTACAGGACAAGCAGTCGAAACTTCGTTATTTGAAACGGCTGTTTGGACTCAGGCGAGCGACTACTGCACTACCGCCGTAGATGAAGCGCCGGTTCGGAAACGCGCGCGTGACCAAATGTTGTTACCAACGGCAAATAGATACCCCTGCGGCGACGGTAAATGGATTGTGTTTAATATGCCCGAGGCATCGGGATGGCCGAAATTCTGCCACGGTATAGGCAAACCTGAATGGCTGGAAGATGAGCGTTTCGCTGATCCAAAGGGGCGATATCGACATATGCATGTGCTCGTGCCTGAAATCGACGAGGTGCTTGCAACCAAAGGACGCGACGAATGGGGAAAAATATTTGACGAGGCAGGCCTTATCTGGGGACCGGTGCTTGGTCTTCACGAGGTGCCGTCTGACCAACAGGCGCAATCGATCAACCTATTTCCGCTCATACACAATGATGAAATTGGCGAGTATCGCTCAGTCAGCATTCCAATGAGATTCCATCACGCAGAGGTTGGTCCCAAACGCAGCGCGCCTAAAACGGGTGAACATACCCGAGAAACGCTCGAGAAGCTTGGCTTAGACAGCACCGAAATTGAAACGATGCTCGCTAATCATGTGATTGCCTGATGCAATAATGCCCCGTCTAAAGCACGGGGCAAAGGTTGCCGTCAACGTTGATTGAAGTACCGCTGATATAACCCCCGGCATCGGAACAAAGCAAACACGCCAGACCGGCGCACTCATCGGTCTCGCCGATGCGACCCATGGGTAAACCCTTGCCTATCGCCGCGGTAAACTCTTCTAGGTCCATATCGCTACCTGAACGCTCATGTGCTCTAACAACCTGATCAGAGAATATGCGCCCGATATTCAAACCGTTCACCAACACATTATGAGCGGCCCCTTCACTTGCGAGCACTTTCGTTAAGGCCATACCTGCGGCGCGAGTCACTGAAGTTGGCGCTGAACCAGCTGTGGGAGACTTTGCAAAAGTGTTTAACATATTGATGATACGTCCCCATTTTCTTTCTTTCATGCCAGGAAACACTAGTCTGCTCATTCTTACAGCGGCCATCAGCTTCAGATCAATATCGTATTGCCATTGCTCATCTGTGATTGAGGTAAACTCGCCGGCTTGCGCAAAACCGGCATTGTTAACGAGCACATCGACTTTGCCAAAGTCACGAGTCACCTCTTCATAGACTGTTTGTATATCCTCGGCGCGACTAACATCACCCGCGTACCCCTGGCACTTCTGTGAAGTGATGGTTGAAATTTCTTTCGCTGCTAGTGCGACCTCTTGCTCGTTACGAGAAACCAATGCTACCTCGGCGCCGCATTCGGCAAATTTCAAGCCCATTGCGTAACCAAGTCCTTTGCTACCACCGGTAATAAGGGCAACTCTTCCTGCCATACTTATTTGCATCTTTACATTTTCCTCAAAATATTTAATCAACTAATGGAATTGGCTTTGGTGTCGTTAGCCACTTTTCATGCCCGCTAGATCTAAATCGAACTCACAACACCGGATAAACATAACTAGATTGTAACCCAAGCGGAAAACCAAGGAACCAGTAGCCAAGCAGGAACAAAGTCCAGACCAACAGAAAACTTAATGAATAAGGCAGCATCATAGCGACGACGGTGCCGATACCCGTGTCTTTGACGTAGCGCTGAGCAAACACAACAACCAAAGGAAAGTAAGGCATGAGCGGTGTGATGATATTGGTTGAAGAATCTCCTATCCGATAAGCCGCTTGAGTGATATCGGGGGAAATACCTAACTGCATTAACATCGGAACCAGTATCGGGGCTAACAGCGCCCACTTTGCGGAAGCCGAGCCGATGAATAGATTTACCATACAACTTATTACGATCACACCGACAACGGTGATGCCGGATGGCATTGCAAGACTTTGGAGAACACCCGCACCCTGCAATGCAAGCAAAGCGCCCAAATTCGATCGAGCGAACTCACTGATAAACAATGAGGCGAAAAAGGCCATGACAAGATAGTAAGACATACCCCGCATGGATTCACTCATCCCTGTAACAATATCGTGGTGGGAATTTACGGTGCCCGCAACATAGCCGTAGACGATGCCGGGCAACAGAAAGAAGATAAAAATAAGCGTTACGATACTCGCCATAAGCGGTGAACCGGCCGCTGCCAGGCCGCCACTCGCCGCACGCCAACTAGAATCATCAGGCAATGAAGTGACCATAAGAATTACCGCCGTCATAACCATTGACAGCAACGCCATATTCAAGCCTTTTCTTTCAACTTCAGTTAAAGGCTCAAGCGCGGGAGCATCAGCGAGATCGCCATCAACCACTGTATCGGCTAATCTCGGTTCGATCACCTTGTCGGTCAAATACCAACCAACACCAACGACCAAAAAGCAGGAAGCTGATGTAAAAAACCAATTATTGAGTGGGTTGAGCGTCAGTTCAGGGTCAATGATTTGTGCCGCTGCTTGGCTAATACCCTGCAGCAAAGGGTCAATCATCGATGGAACAAAATTTGCGCTAAACCCACCAGATACGCCCGCAAAGGCACAAGCAATGCCGGCTAAAGGATGACGACCAGCAGCTTGAAAAATAACCGCTCCTAGCGGTATTACCAGCACGTAACCCGCGTCTCCACCACTATGACTAACAATTGCAATCAATAGCAGCATGGGTGTCAGAATTTTAGGTGAAGTGGCATTGAGCAATGCCTTCAGACCTGCGCGAATGAAACCCGTATGATCAGCAACACCGATACCGAGCATCGCGACCAATACAACGCCGAGGGGATGAAAACCAACGAAAGTTTTTACCATGTTGGAGGTAAACCAAGTCATGGAATCGCCAGTAAGCAGATTTTTGACAACAATTGCTTCACCGGACCGAGGATCTATATGGGAGTAGGTCATTTGGGCGAAGAGCGCGGAACAGATCCAGACCACCACCAGCAATATGAAAAACAATAACGCTGGATCTGGTAATTTATTGCCAGCAGTTTCTATCCTGTCGAGCCAGCCTCGATGCCCTGTTGAGCTTGTTGTCATCACGTTATCTCCCGCATATACATTACTATCTTATTATTATTGAGCTCGGTCTATGTACCAGCCGAGCGCTCAAAAGCCGGCTTATTTTTTTGCAGAACAAATTGGCCCGCAGCGTCATCGTAGCGCAGCGCTGCATTATTGTGAAAGGCATCCCATGCGTCTTGCTAGTGATAAGACTAAAATTCAAACCAGCGATCAAATACATAATCTCTGTTTTAAAACGCGAACAGTTTTTATTTCGTCCTCACGGAGGTAGAATTTTTGTCATCTTACGAACGCGCGAATCAAATCCTACGGAGACTTTCTCATGGCTTCAGGTATGGACAGAAGATCATTCCTTAAAATCGGTGCAGTTGGTGCAACGGGAATTGCTCAGGCAATGCCCGCAACTTCAGTAGCAGCCGCAAAAACAGCGGGTAATCAGCCCCCCGAAGTTAGGCGATATGCTGAACTCGGTAACACTGGACTGCGCATATCAGATATCTCGTTTGGCTCGAGCCAGATAAGAGCTGGCGAGGAAAGTCTTGTCCGACACGCGCTCGCGAGAGGTGTTAATTATTTTGACACTGCAGAGGATTACGCCCGAGGAGTTTCGGAACCGGTGCTTGGCCGTGCGTTAAAAGGAGACCGCGATAAAGTCATCATCGGCACAAAAACCAAAGCCTACGCCTCAACCCGCGCCAGTGATCTCATGATTGCCCTTGAAGCCAGCCTGAACAGACTCCAGACTGATTACATCGACATTTACTTCAACCATGCGGTTAATTCCCTAGATCGACTACAGAACCCCGAGTGGTTTGAGTTTATTGAGAAATCCAAGCAACAGGGCAAAATTCGTTTTTCAGGCATGTCCGGGCACGCTGGTAATCTTGCCCAATGCGTCGATTACGCAGCCGACAATGATCTCTTTGATGTTTTGTTGCTGGCGCAGAATTTTGGCCAGGACCCGGTGTTTTATGAACGATTTTTACGCTCGTTCGATTGGGTAGCAAATCAACCCTTGCTGCCTGCTGCCATGGAGAAAGCGAAAGCAAAAAATATTGGCATCATCGGTATGAAGGTACTGCGTGGCGCCAAGCTGAATGATATGCGGCCCTTTGAGAAGAATGGCGCAACTTATGCGCAAGCGGCATTTAAATGGACACTGTCTCAACCCTACGTGGATGCTACCGTCATATCGATGACGTCGACAGCAAAAATCGATGAATTTCTCGGGGCCTCCGGACAACGTCAAGTTACCGAATCAGACTACCAGCTATTAGAGCAATATGCCCGGATGACGGATCTGACCTATTGCCGTCACGCCTGTAACGACTGCGCGGGCAGTTGTCCCCATCAGGTAGATATAGCCGATGTTTTACGCACGAGGATGTACGCTATGGACTACGGAAACTTGCCATTCGCAAAAGCGGAGTATGAACAAATTACTACCAACGCAAATCCCTGTTTGTCTTGCGACGGCAAACCGTGTCAGGATGCTTGTACCCACGGTATTTCGATCTCCAGTTACTGTGGACCTACCCACGTCATGTTGAGTTAGTTTAACGAATGCATATACATCTTGACTTGGTCGGCGGACTATCCGGCAATATGTTCGTCGGTGCGATGCTAGACTACCTGGAAACGCCTGTACCGGAATTACTCACGCAAATTGAGCTTGCCGGCTTTGCTCACCTCGTCGAATTATCCGCGACAAAAAAAAACGATGGTGTTTTAACCGGAACCTACTTTAACGTTCTCGCAGAATCCGAAGCCCATCATCACAGACACTATCGTGATATTAAACAAAGCATTGAAGCATCTTCGCTAGGTGAAAAAACACAACAAATTAGCTTGGACATATTCCTGCTTCTTGCCGAGGCTGAAGCTGAAGTTCACGGCAAAGCGGTTGAAGATATAGCCTTTCACGAAGTTGGGGCTTGGGATTCAATTGCCGATATCATTACTGCAGCATGGCTTATTGATCAGACGGGTATCACAAGCGCATCGGTATCGCCCCTACCCCTAGGCGGCGGACGGGTAAAAACGGCGCATGGATCGCTACCCGTTCCAGCACCTGCGACAGCACTATTGTTAAAGGGGTTCGAGTTTATTGACGACGGGATAAACGGAGAACGAATCACGCCAACCGGCGCCGCGATACTTAAATATCTCAGTCCCGGCAGCAAGCCGGCTTCGTCAGTGTTGTTAGGGGCTGGCTATGGCTTCGGCTCGAAAAACTTCCCCGGTATTTCGAATGTGACGCGCGTGTCATTTTTTGAAGCAAGCAAAAACATCAAAGAGCGACCCTGGATCGAAGATCGTGTGGTTCAATTAAATTTTGAAGTTGATGATCAAACGCCCGAGGACCTGTCAGTAGCGCTTGAGAATATTCGAGAACAACTCGGTGTTTTAGACGTAAATCAATCATTGGCCTATGGCAAAAAAGGCCGCATGATGATTGCCGTGCAAATATTAACGACCCCGCAGGTGGAATCTGATGTTATCGCGCGGTGTTTTGAAGAAACCACCACGCTTGGCATACGAAGAGCCGAACGCGGGCGTGCAATACTCAGCCGCAGTAATCACATCGTACAAATAGGCACAGAGACATACAGAACAAAGCGTGCGGCAAGGCTCGACAACGTGACAACCAAAGTAGAAATTGATGACATAGCGCATCTACCCGGAATTAAACGCCGGTCGACTAAAATAGACATTGAAAACCAGTCAACAGAAGACTGATAAATTGCAACAGTGATTTCCCAAGGTGTCCAACGAAGTAATTAGCAGCTTATGAACGATAAAGATGAGTCTCTCGAAAAATTGTCAGCGCATTTAAGATCGCTAGGCCAAATAGCGATCGCCGTCAGCGGCGGCGTTGACAGCATGACGCTGGCGGTTGTTGCCAATCGTGTGCTACCTGGTTGTAAAATATTCCATGCTATTTCTCCGGCCGTGCCCTTGTCGGCAACGGCACGTGTCAAGCAATATGCAAAGAGCGAACATTGGGATCTTGAGATCATTAATGCACAAGAGATAGAGGACCCGGAGTACGTTGCCAATCCTGCTAATCGTTGTTATTTCTGTAAGCGTAATCTGTATTCGACCATACAGAGCTTTACCGAGTTAACGATCGCCTCGGGTACCAACCTCGATGATCTCTCAGACTATCGCCCCGGTTTGATTGCCGCCCAGGAAAGAAAGGTTGTACACCCTTTTGTTGACGTGGGTATTGATAAGACGACACTGCGAGGTATCGCGAAATCTTTGGGGCTAAACGATTTATACGAGCTACCTGCTGCTCCCTGTCTCTCTTCTAGGGTCACGACCGGTCTGGCAATCGACGCAGTCCTTTTGCCACTTATTGCCGAGGCAGAAGAACAACTCTGGGATTTACTATCGACACGTATTCATCTGCAGGGTGTGCGCTGCAGAATAAGGCCCTCCTCGGTTGCTATCGAGATCGAATCAGAACAAGAAATCGAAGCAAATTCAGTGTTGGGCGTTGAAGCGCAAAAACTTGTATCAGACATTTTTATTTCGAATCACTACCACGAACAAGTTGCCAACATCACACTTGAACCTTATCGACGTGGTAGTGCTTTTTTGATCGACACACTTGAAGTCAAAGCATAAATACGGGGCGGCAGAGCGAATGACTGACGAAATAAATCTTGATACCGAACGAGAGAATCGAACCGGTCTCTCGGAAGCCGTATTTAGCGAGGGGAAAAGCGACACCCAACTGCTGGAAATTTGTGAAACCCTTAAAACCCATGACAAGCACATGCTTTTCACTCGGCTAACCACGCCACAATTTAACTTGATCGAACAGGTTCATCCCGGCTTCCTGACTTACGATCCCGTCTCTCGCACCGCCAGTAATTTGCCAACAGCTACCACTGACGAATCACAGCATAATGATTTATATAGCGGCTCACCTAGATCCGTAGTAATCGTCAGCGGCGGATCATCGGATGTACCCGTCGCCAGCGAAGCGAAAAAAACACTCGACTATTATGGCATCAATTCCCTGATGATCAGCGACGTGGGGGTCGCAGGGCTTTGGCGGCTAACTGAGCGACTTGAAGAAATTCGAGCTTACAAAGTTGTCATTTGCATAGCAGGGATGGACGCAGCGTTACCGACAGTGCTTGGAGGATTGATTTCGTCTGCGCTGATTGCCGTACCAACTTCCGTCGGGTACGGCATGGCTGAGGGTGGAGAAACGGCACTTCGCTCACTGCTTGTCAGCTGTTCTCCCGGTATCAGTGTGGTCAATATTGATAACGGTTACGGTGCAGCCTGTGCTGCAATCCGAATTATCAATCAAATCTCTTAACATCTGGCTGCTATCGGCTTAAACGACGCCATCCTGAACGCCACGCTCGAATAGCGGTTGCACATTCAAGTTGTCAGCATCCGCGGCAACGGCTGCCTCAAGTTCGCGGGCGCTTGATGGACTCATCGAGGCCGCATTGAACGATGCGCCGGCTTCTAGCACCATTTTCAGTAAAGTAGCGTCACTACTGCTGTTTAGAAACAGGTTTGGACGTCGCAAAACCCAGTGGACTGCTCGGGTTAAGGCATCCGCTTCGCGAATAGGTTTGTACCAGCTAAATCGCTTTGCGTCATCATCATCGTCCCAACGGCGATGGGCGATGGCCTTGATCGTTTGCATCGCAATGCCCTTTTGCTCACATAGGCGATACAGTTCTTCGAACTCGTTCGCATATTGAGCGTCCTGCATCGATGCATGACTGTAAGGTAGCAATACCGAGGTAAAATCGAACTGGGACAAACTTTTAAGATGCATTTCTGCGATCTTCGTTCCGTGCCCAGTTACACCAATAAATCTAACTAGACCCTCTTCTTTCGCCTTAATCGCCGCTTCAAGCGCACCGCCTTTTGCCATGACGGTTTCCCAATCTTCATCCTGAGCGAGATTGTGGAATTGAATCAAATCTAGCTGGGAGACTTGCATTCGATTCAACGAGCGTTCAATGCTTGCCCTGGCCCCATCTGCGGTTCGATCGCCGGTTTTAGTGGCTAGAAACACATCGTCGCGAGCATCCTGTAGGAAGTCTGCAAGCCTCAGTTCAGCATCACCGTAACTTGCCGCAACGTCAAAATGGTTAACACCGTAACTCCTAACCAATTCGATAACATCGTCAGCCTTGGATTGCTTCATCCCCCCTAACGCAGCGGCTCCAAACAGGATTCTGCTACTGTTATGGCCTGTGGACCCAAATGGAATTGTTTCAATCATGACCTGCCCTGCAAATATGTAATGATAAGTTGAACAAAATTAAAGAGTATCAGTAGACGAACGCTTAAGAAATATCTAATTGATGAATACTGTTTTCGTCAAAGATGTTCGCAACTTAAATGTCCGCACGGGGGCTAAGCTAGGAACCCGCGTATTTAGAAGTTAATATTGCCCTCGCTCGCAATACTGTTTATATTTACAGTACATGTATATATAAACAGTACTATGGAGTCATGTCACCCTACGCTTCTTCAATCACAACGCTTACGCAGAAACGGCTGAAAAGAAAAGCAGATTATGCGGAATTGCATTGTATTACCAACTACTCGTTTCTCAGAGGAGCATCGCACCCAGACGAACTCGTAGAGCAAGCGGCCGCACTCGGTTATAGCGCAATAGCAATTACCGATGAATGTTCCATGGCCGGTGTTGTCAAGGCGCATGTCGCAGCCAAAGACTGCAATCTCAAGCTCATTGTAGGTAGCGAGTTCCGCTTCGACTCTAATTTTCCTCGTACCGATCATGCGGCCACGCGAAACAAGCTTCGGGGGCAGAGAACCCGGCAAGTCATCAAGAATCAGTCTAGCGCTATGCCGGAGAGTGTCCATCTGGTACTCCTTGCACCTAACAGAACAGCTTATGGACAGATATGTAATCTGATCACTATTGGTCGCAGACGAGCCAACAAGGGCGAGTATCAGCTTGACCTTGATGATCTCGCCATTGCGCAGGATCAGTGCCTCGCCATATGGTTACCCGGCGCCCAAAATAACGATGTTTCAGATGAGCACATTGCTACAAAACTGATGGCGTACTTTAAAGACCGGCTATGGCTTGGTGCTGAGATATTCCCCGATGGGCAGGAAACCGAAACATACAGCCGCGTACTCGCGCTTTCAGAAAAACTTGAGATACCTGTGGTTGCCTGTGGCGATGTACACATGCATCACAAAGACCGAAAAGCCCTGCTAGATGTCATCTCGGCTATCCGGATGGGGCAATCTGTCCGTCTCGCAGGTAAATTACTTTTTGCTAATAGAGAAAAATATTTACGTCCGTTGGCTTTACTAGCCAAAACTTATCCAGAGGGGTTACTTAGAGAAAGCATAAAAATTGCAGAGTTATGTGATTTTTCCCTCGATCAGCTTCGATATGAATACCCGGAAGAATTAGTTCCCCCGGGACTGACCCCACATGTCTATCTACGCCAGCTTGTTGAGGCGGGGGCAAAAAAACGCTGGCCTGAAGGGGTCAAACCCGATGTGACGAAAATCATAGAGAAAGAACTCAGCATCATTGAAGCACTACAATACGAGTATTACTTTCTTACAGTCTTCGATGTTGTTCATTTCGCCCGTAGCCAGAACATACTATGTCAAGGCCGAGGTTCAGCTGCAAATAGCGCAGTTTGTTTCTGTTTGGAAATAACCGAGGTCAATCCCGCTAAGATAGACCTGTTATTCGAGCGATTTATCTCGGTAGAGCGGGATGAACCACCAGATATTGATGTCGACTTCGAGCACGAAAGACGCGAAGAAGTCATTCAATATATCTACAAAAAGTATGGCAGACACAGAGCAGCGCTTGCCGCTACAGTGGTCACTTACAGACCTAAAAGTTCAGTGCGCGATGTTGGCAAAGCGCTTGGGATGGACTTGCAACTGGTCGATCAACTTACAAAAACACTCTCTTGGTGGGACAAACGAGAAGTGTTGCTGGAGCGGTTTAAGGAAGCAGGTATTAACCCACGCAGCCCTGTGGTCAATCAATTTATGACATTGGTCTACGAAATACTCGGCTTTCCCAGGCACCTTTCACAACATGTTGGGGGATTTGTAATATCAAGAGGCCCACTCTCTCACCTCGTACCGGTTGAAAACGCAGCAATGAATGACAGAACAATCATTCAGTGGGACAAAAATGATCTAGAGTCCCTAGGACTGCTAAAAATAGATGTACTGGCATTAGGCATGTTAACGGCAATACGCAAAAGTCTTGACATGGTTAACCAATACCGCAGCACCGACATGACGATCGCAACTATCCCGCCGGAGGACCCGTTAACCTATCAGATGCTGCAACGCGGTGATAGCATCGGCGTTTTTCAGGTTGAATCAAGAGCACAGATCTCGATGTTACCGAGGCTTAAACCTAACAATTTCTATGACCTTGTCATAGAAGTAGCCATTGTTAGGCCAGGACCTATACAGGGCAATATGGTTCATCCCTTTCTCAAGCGCAGAAATGGCGAAGAACAAGTCACCTATACGAACGACGCGGTCAAAGCCGTACTAAGTCGTACTCTTGGCGTACCGATTTTTCAGGAGCAGGTTATCAAACTGGCCGTGGTCGCTGCTGGATTCTCTCCAGGCGAAGCGGATCAATTAAGACGCGCCATGGCAGCATGGAAACGTAAAGAAGGTCTGGATATATTTCGCCAAAAACTTATAAACGGCATGCTTGAACGTGGTCACGATAGAGATTTCGCGGAAAGAATTTTTGAGCAAATCAAAGGCTTCGGTGACTATGGATTTCCTGAATCGCATGCAGCAAGTTTTGCATTACTCGTCTATTTCTCTGCCTGGTTAAAAAGACACGAACCAGCCGCTTTTTACTGTGGCTTACTAAATAGTCAACCTATGGGGTTTTATACCCCATCACAACTCGTTCAAGACGCCGTCCGGCACAACATCACCATTCTGCCTGTTGATATACTCGAGAGTGACTGGGAATCTACGCTCGAAGGGCAAGCCTATGACAATGGTGACAATGACAAAACCCACGCGGCAACTTTTGGTGCAAGACAACCCGCCATCAGACTTGGATTTCAACGAATAAAAGGTCTACGGGAAGCCACAGCATTACGTATCATTCAGGCACGGACAATCTGCCAACATCAGAATACCAACGCATTTAATAGTCTTGAAAACATTGCCCGAGCTGTACACCTCGACCGGGGAGACCTCGCCCGACTGACAGAAGGTGGCGCCTTCAAACGTTTAACCGGACATCGATACCAAACACACTGGGAAGCCAAAGGATTATTGCCCGCAAACACACCAATGGAAATGATTGCCGAGCAAGAAGATATCTATCTACCGGCACCAGCCGAGTCAGACGATTTACGAGCAGATTATCAGAGCCTTAGACTCACCCTTGGCCGTCACCCTATGGCCATGCTTCGAGAGGCCGGTGAGCCTTTCAGCAAATTAAAGCGGGCATGTGATCTCGAACCACTTAATCATGGCCGCTTTGTTCAGGTTGCAGGTATTGTGACGGGCAGACAACGCCCCTCGACAGCAACAGGCGTTCTATTTCTAACGCTAGAGGATGAAACTAACAATATTAATATTGTTGTTTGGTCGCGCATATTTGAACAATACAGAGCCGCCATCGTTCAAGGCAGATTGTTAAAGATCAAAGGTGTACTAGAGCGGGAAAAATCGGTTATCCATGTTGTCGCTGGGCATGTCGAAGATCTAAGTTCGTATCTTGAGCATTTCTCGTTGAAATCCAGAGACTTTCGCTAACGATGAGCGCGATAGGTGTTGATGATCACCTAGTCTCGAAATCAGACGAGTGCAACAGAACAACCTCAGTCTAAAATTCAATTACTGCGCAGCACTATACGAGCGTTGACTCTGCCAGGGCGCTCTTCCCTGTCGATAGAAATTTGGCGCACTGACATGCCAGACTGCGACTGAGAGCTTAGCCATTTAATCAAGTCGTTGAAGCTGACTTCGTCGAACCAGACACTGACAGCGTCACTTCCCTCTGGCTGCAATCGATTCGGCTTGATTCCAAATTGTTGCGCCGTGCGAGAAACCTGAGTTAATAACGACTGCCCGGTGGGTGCCGGCGCTGAATTACCTGATGAGGCGCGTGCTTCTTTTTCCGACGCTCGCATGCTTTGCAGCAGCTCCGCCTGACGGTTCAGCTCGTCTTGGCTCGATGCCTTAAAATCATGCAGAGGTTGCCAGATCGCAAAATAGAAGGTCAATATTCCGAAAAATATCGATAACACGACGACCGCGGTGCGATCCCTCGGCTCGAGCGTCATATATCGGCTACGTAGGTTTGCTATCATCGAGTTAATCACCGCGACACGCTATCCCCGTATTGTCTATTTCGACTCTTCCCATAAGCATCCTGCTAGTCACCGCCCAATGATTTTACTTTTATGCTGCCGCGCACTGCACTATCTTCCTGACTAATTGTGCCAATCTCTGCATCAAGGCCTAGCTTGCTAAGGGTCTGAGAGAAAAGCACAAGCTGCTCACTCCTTGGGGCTTCAAGTTGCAGAATCAGGTCGCCGCGGTTTTCATTAAAGTTAACATTATTCAATACCAAACTTGAGCCCGCCAGACTGCCTGCGGCGGTGCTAAACAGCCCAACGAACTTATCGCCCACATCGGATTTACCGCCCCTCAGATGCGCCTGCCACCGTCGTCTAATGTCGGTAACATTGCGATCTCTTGGGAATACATCCGCATACAGCGCGCGCGCCTCAGCCTCATAGCGTGTCGCAGTCATATCAAGATAGATTGCCTGCCCGGTTGTCATCACAAGGTGTAACAGTAGCGCACAACCGGACAAAATCGCTGCAGAACGCCAGACACTCGAAGCCTTTGAAGTCTTTCGCTCAACCAAATATTCACCCTGAAGCAAATTTATGGTTTGTTCATTGAAATTGCGGCAAAGAAGCTCGAATGGCGAAACGTCAATCGGCTCGATTTTTATCTCTGTATCAAATTCCGCAATCACTTGGTTCACAGAGAGATCAATTTCAGATTGCATCTCAGGCACAAGCCAGAGATCCAGACTTGATCGCTGATCATCCTTAAGGAAACCTATCCCGCTGGCTAGTTGCCCGCGATCAAGAAAATAGCCTTTTTCGTTATCTGTCCGAATTAACACCCTGTCACGCTCAATCAGCGCTGTCGTTCGTGGATGCGATTGATCTGGAAACAGCGGTAACTGAAGTGCATCTATCGCCACAAATGACGCTGGTATGCCCATTTCAGCAAGTTTAACTAACCAACCTTCAAATAAGCTTCGAGAGATGACAGCGACAGAAATATCACCATTACTTGCCCGTCGGCCAAGTGCAAAGTGGCAATCCTCTGTATCAACAGCAAGGCTCTCCTCAATCGCATAGGGGACAGCTTGCTGAATCTGCCGCGGTTGCTTTGATGGAATATTGACCTGATGCATAGTGACGCAAGAAGCGCTGACCAAAACGATCACTTCTCCGTCCCATTGTCGTGCTTCGATAAGTTCCGCTAAGGCGTCAAAATCACCAGCACCTCGAGCGCTCACCTCGTCTCCCGCAGGATCGAATAGCGACCACTCAACGCCTGACTCTGACAATCTTAAATATAGGTTTTCTAGCATGTTTATTTCATTGCCAATCGTGTGCGTAGAAAAATGTGTCTTAAGAGGCACTTGCCTCGGTATTGCTTGCTACTACTGGATAGATTTTCTTACTGGCGTCCCGATAGATAACGCGCATACTGCCATCAGTTGGGTTGCGCTGAATAATACTCGTCAGGTACCCAAACCTATCATCGACTCGTGCTCTAACGCTCACCTTGAAGAAACCTGATTGTACACTAAGTCCATCAGGAGATATCCCCTGACCAGCCAAGCTATCATCTTGAAGAAAAGCCTCAACCGAATCGAAACCCTCTGTTTCGTTCCTATTAACGGTAAAGACTTCGGCAAGCTCTGGTGATAGCCCGTTACCGGCTATCGCCTGTATTACAACACTTGGGGCTGTATTCACATTGATCAGGTTGACGCTAGCAGGCAAGGTCGTCACCAACGGCTCCAGCACTGAAAATGTAAGCGGATCAATATCTAATATAAGACGAAGCTCGGTCAAATCAAACATGGGTGTATCCGCTGTTCGATAAGGTCGATCGAGGCCCAAATAATCGAAATCTTCGGCGCCCAACTGCGTAACGTCCTGATTTATATCTATCCAGTCCCTAATACGATCAGCAAAAACGGGATCAATACCTTGCTGATTGAGTAAAACGCGAAATCGCGTCATCGCCATCTCAGCAGAGGCGGCATTCCCTGGTCTCCTGCCGCTTCCGGGCAAATTTCCTCTTGGATTATCCTCAGTTTGCTGATTCTCAGTATCATTAGCACTTTGGGGTATCGCATTAGCATTTGAGCCGCCGTCTAACCTGGCTGGACTCGAGGCAACAAGCGAGTTCAGGTTAAATTTACCCTGCAGGTCTTCAATAGACATTTCAATCGCGCCATCTTCAAACTCAAACTTTAACTCAGTACTCGCCCATTCTTCGGTCAAGACATCTTTTTGCGGGTTATCTGCAAAGTCCTTGTAAAGAATTTGTCGAGCAAGTTCTTCACCGCCTAATGCATACTGACGAACCTTGCCTTGATCAAAATAATTGCGGGCTCGATTAATGGAGAAATGCTGCTCTGTTGTCATCTTAACTCCCAGTACTGTTGCAATGACGACAACCAATAGAATAGAAATTAGCGCAACGCCACGTGTCTTACGTGGTAGCGCAATAACACCCGCGCTAGCGACGAACATTCGTGTTGCTCCCGTTAGACGCTCTGTTGGTGTCAGAGTCATCCGCATTACGATCCTGATCGTTAGAGTCATTCGCAGCGTTACCTTGAGACTCAAGCCCGTTCGTATCAGCAGTCATCACAACTGAGTAGAGTTTTCGCAGCTCACCCAGCTTTTTATGCGTAATGATGATTTCCACAGCCCTCGGTAATCGAGCCCCGTTTTCAAAATCAGGCCAGGCATCAACAAAACCACCCTCGCTATTCATCAGGTTAACTCGAAAATCCTCTACGTCCGTTAACAGGCGCTGAGTCACAGGTTCAGAATCCTCCGCCCTGTCCATGACTAACCAAAAATATCGCTCTAGCTCGTTATCCTCATTAAGCCCATAAGCAACACGCTGCATATTACTCCGGGGCAGTCGGGCCGGGTTACTCCACCCGGTTCTCGAAAACTCAACGTCATATTCGCCCATGCCGACAATCAAAGGCGGTAAAGGTTCGCCATATGCATCCCGAACCTGCCGATCAGCCATATGTGAAAAATCCCTTTGCATCAGGTTAAAAGCTCTAGAGGCACCGCTTATCACCGTGTTGTTCTGGTGCGTGACTTCTCGTGTATTGATGATCGTCCGCAAAAATTGATGAGCGCTTAACCCGATCACTGCAAATATTGAAAATGCGACCATCACCTCCAGTAGTGTAAAACCGGATTGCCTTGACTGATGCGGACCCACTTTTTGCATAATCTGCAACATCAGTGTTTGCCTATGAATCCGACAAGCGTTGCTACTTCAACATCAAGGTCCTGCTCGTCGTATACAGTAACCTTCACCCTGCGCATGTCCGGGTCCTCTGTTGATTCGACCTGTATCTTTAGCTCCCAGTCTCTGTTCGCCATCGTGACACTTTCTCTATCGGTACCCACGGCTGGGAAAAACTCTTCAGTTCGGGGCGCACTTCGCAATGTTTCAAGTTCGTTTTCAGCCAACCAATACCCGATTGTGCGATCCTGAACCCGCAATGTTTGAACAACCGAGTTAGAAGCGTTGCGAATGAGCGCTGTCGAGGCGACCGCGAAAATGGCAACAGCAATAACAATTTCAAGCAGTGTGAAGCCAGCCTGTTTTTTCATGATCCCCTCAACTCATGCACTCCGTCTTATCGCCGCGACGCCGACTTTCGATCGTTTTTTTCGTCTAACTCATCTTGCCATGCAAGCTCACTATAGCCGTCGGAGACCAATGTTCTGGTTTTATCCCGGCCCAGAGCAATTGTAATTTCAAACGGCGTCATCTCACCGCTGGACAACAATAATATTCGGGGTGCGTTGGGGATTGCGGACTCTTCCTCTTCCTCATCCGCCAGCATGAGTGCGTTATCCTCGATCGTGGTGCTAAGTCGAATACCTTGCGCTAGTGTGTGCTTGGCATAGGGCTTTGTTTCCAACTGGGCCCAGTTTTGTTCAATTTCGTTGTAGACAAAAAAAGAGTAGTTATCTTTGTCAGAAACCAGACCATACTCTGAGGCTCGCGTAAGCGATTCCTCCCGGACAAGTTCGATTACTGTTTTTAGTCGCAGACTCTCGTCTTCAAAATCGCTGTTTTGAAAAGAACTTGGCAAGCTAGTCACGACAATACCAGACATCACGGATACGATGATCAGAACAACCAGAATCTCCACCAGCGTAAATCCCAAAGCCTGCTTTGACGTCAGTGGCGACCGGTTATTTTGCATCTTCGCTAGAGTTCTGAATAACGAATATCTGCATCCACTCCCTCGCCACCTTCCTTGCGGTCGGCACCATAGGAGTAGAGGTCAAAATTCCGCTCTTCGTTAAAATAACCATAGGGTTCACCCCATGGGTCTCGGGGTAGTTTCTTGAGATACCCGTCCGGGCTCCAGTTTCGCGGTTCGGGATAACCGGAGGGCTCTGATACCAGCGCGTCGAGGTTCTGGTCGGAACTTGGATAATTGCTATTATCCAAACGGTACAATTCCAGCGCATTTGCAATTGCGTGGATATCAGATTTGGCAGCTTCAACCCGTGCCTCGTCCGGACGACCGATGAAGTTAGGGACAATTAGCGCCCCGAGAATACCGAGAATGACAACGACCACCATAATCTCGATAAGCGTAAAACCTTTTGACTTGACCAAACCGCGTTGACCTTTCAGTGCTGCGTTTCCTTTCTGTTTCATAGCGTTCCTGTTTTTCATTCAATCGATTACTAGATTTTTGATATTTCTATCCAACAAGCTGGTTGAGGTTAATAATTGGTAAAAGTATGGCCATCACAATGACAAAAACCCCACCGCCCATCATTAGCAGCATAAAAGGGCCAAACAAACTCAGCAACACGCCCATAATCATTTCCACATCCTGTTGCATATGATGTGAAACGCGCACGAGCATTTCATCGAGTTCACCACTAGACTCACCGCTGGCAATCATATGCAACATCATTGGCGGAAAATAACCACTTTGCTCTAATGCCATGTTGAGACTTGTGCCTTCACTCACCTTTACCGTCGCTTCAGCAACCTTTTGTTGTAGCCAGGTGTTTGAAAGTACCTGACCGGATATTTTCATAGCATCTACCAAAGGCACACCGCTGGCTGAAAGTATCGCTAGGGTGCTCGAGAACTGTGCCGTATTCATACCTCTGCTGAGCTTTCCGACCAGCCACAAATGTAGCAACCGCCGATCCCATGCCATCCTGACAGATGGAATCTGTAACGCGCGTTGCACACCAATGACTAGCAGGATAAGTAAGACAACAATCGCAGCGCCCCAGTTCACTACAAAATCACTAAGAGAAATAATGACAATCGTGAGTCCAGGTAACTCCTGCCCAGTATCTGCAAACACCTTTACAATATCGGGCACCACATATCCCAGCAAACCGGCGAGAATTGCAAGGGTCAACACAAATAGTATGATCGGATACACCATCGCCTGTTGCACACGTTGCCGAGATTCATGCTGCGACTCGGTAAAATCAGCTAGCCGATTCAAAACCAAGTCAAGATGACCCGCAGACTCTCCCGCTGCCACGGTGGCACGATATAAATTAGGAAATGCCCGTGGATATTCCGCCAGACTATTTGCCAGTGAATAACCTTCCATTACCTTCGAGCGCAGCGCGGCAAGCATTGCCTGCGTTTTTGGGTTTTCACTCTGTTTCGATACCGCGAGTATTGCTTCTTCAACAGGCAGCCCAGCGGCGATAAGTGTCGCTAACTGGCGGGTCACCAAGGCCAACTCTCGCACAGACAAGGTCGGCTTAAGCAGATTCGCCAGAAAGTTATTGGATGCTTTTTCTTCCTGAGTCACATCTACCGTGAGCGGTGATAGCCCTTTGTCACGCAGAATTTGCCGCGCCTGTCTTGAACTATCAGCCTCAAGCGTGCCTTTTTCTTCACGGCCTCTGCCGTTAAGCGCGATGTATTGAAACGCTGCCATAACTTAGCGCCCCACCCTAGTCTTCCATCGTAACGCGCATGACTTCATCCACTGACGTGCTGCCGTCCAGAATTTTTGCCCTGCCATCGTCTCGAATACCACCTGATTTTTTTCTAGCGTGTTGTTCAAGATCGAGCTCAGAAGCACCGCTATGAATCATACGTCTCAAATCATCATCGATCACAATGACTTCATAGATACCTTGACGACCTTTGTAACCCTCATGGACGCACTTGTCGCAGCCTACCGCCCGATATAACGTTGGCGGCTCGTCCACTTTTAGAAAATCACACTCGTAGGCGTCTGCTTGATAACCTTCGCGGCAATGCGGACACAGCAGTCTGATTAGCCGCTGTGCTACCAAACCGACAATACTATTGCTTAAAAGGTAAGGCTGTACCCCCATATTCGCTAGCCGAGTCAGCGCACCCAAGGCCGTATTCGTATGGATAGTCGAGAGCACGAGATGTCCCGTCAAACTCGACTGAACAGAGATATCTGCCGTCTCAAAATCGCGAATCTCACCAACCATGACCACATCCGGATCCTGACGCAAGATAGCCCTTAGACCCTTAGCGAAGGTCATATCGGCTTTTGCGTTGACTTGTGTTTGACCAATACCCTCGACGTCATACTCGATGGGGTCTTCAACTGTCAGGATGTTTCTGGAGCGATCGTTCAGCTGATCGAGGCAAGCGTAGAGTGTTGTAGATTTTCCTGAACCGGTTGGACCAGTAACCAAGATGATACCGTGAGGCTTTTGCACAAGCACTTTCATTGCATCAAGATTCGACTCGCTCATACCCATATGAGTCAGGTCTCTCCTTCCCTCTTGCTTATCTAACAGACGCATCACAACCCGTTCGCCATTGCTTGCAGGAATGGTTGATACCCGAACGTCGACCTCTTTACCTGCCACCCTGACCGAAATTCGCCCGTCTTGGGGTAACCGTTTCTCAGCGATATCCAGTTTTGCCATGACCTTGATACGGGACACTAACAGCGGCGCGAGCGCCCTGCGGGGACTGACGACCTCACGCAGCACGCCATCGACGCGAAATCTTACAACCAATCTCGTTTCATAAGTCTCGATATGAATATCTGAAGCATCGACCTTTACCGCCTCGGTTAATAGGCTGTTAATTAGCTTGATAATAGGCGCATCATCTTCCTGTTCCAGCAAATCACCGGTTTCAGGAATCAGATCGGCAAGACTGCTCAGATCCATTTCTTCCCCGAGCCCCTCTATCATCTGCATCGCTTCGCCCGAGTCATTTTGGTATGTCAGGGTGAGTTGGCGATCGAATGCGGGTTCGTCGACTTCCTTTAAGGTCATTTGCCCGGCAACAAACCGCCGAACTTCTGCCAGTGCGCTAATATCAAATCCTGATTTGTAAATGACATCGGACTGACCTTCTGCGCTCGCCGCCAAAAGAATAACGCCGTGACGTTTGGCAAAGGAAAACGGCAAACGGGTCTGACGATTCTGTTCACTCATAAAAAATCTCTATATCTGGTCTATCGCTTTGTTTTTTATTAATTTTTTCAGCGAAAGCTTATCAAATTGACAGCATTGTATCGACAACACGACGAGTTTATTCGAGAACCCGTGCGCATCTCGGATATCTTAATCTAATTGCCTTGCTATTGTCGGAACGCGCGCCATAAAACTTGTTGATTAAACGCAGACAGAGGCTGATTAGGTCACCCTGTCTCAGAATTCCAGATAACTCTTCTCTATTTGTGCAATCCGGCTTACCATAAGCATCGATTATAAGGACTATACAAATTATTTCGCGTAATGATTCAAGCTTCTCGCTTCATGACGCGGCAACCCATACAGACTGCTTTTACTGATTATTATGAAACTATCAGACATTGACCTAAATCTGTTCGTCGTTTTTGATGCAATTTATACCGAAGGAAACCTGACGCGTGCTGGGGATATCATTGGTATCACTCAGCCCGCTGTTTCAAATTCACTCTCTCGTCTGCGCAATATGTTTGACGATCCCTTGTTCGTTCGCACCGCAGACGGGATGGTGCCAACACCCGTTGCACAAAATATCATCGGATCTGTGCGCCAGGCACTGGGGCTGATGAGGGCGAGCGTTCAGGAAAGTGAGTCTTTTGACCCTCGGAGTTCTGATAAACGCTTTCGGGTCTCAATGACCGACCTTACCCAATCGATTCTGTTGCCTTATATTTTCAAGCGTTTACAGAAAGATGCGCCTTCCGTTGCGATTGACTGCTACCACGTGCGACGCAGGGATATGAACATCGAGCTTGCCTCGGGTAATCTTGACCTAGCGCTTGATATACCATTGACTCCTGATCCGCGCATCAAACAAGCACCTCTATTTTCTCATCCTCAGGTTTGTCTCGTTCGCAACGACCATCCAGAGATTGGCGATGAGCTTGATCTTGATGCCTACCTCAACCTCAATCACATTCAGATATCCAGTCGAAGAGGAGGTCTGGGTCATGTTGACCTAGCCCTTGGGAAAATGGGTAAGCGACGTCAAATTGCACTGCGGACTCAACACTATCTCGCCGTTTCTGAACTGGTTTCTCGCGCTGACTTGTCACTGACCGTGCCACAGATCTTCGCTGACTACCTTGTTAGCCAATTACCTGTGCGTTACTTACAGCTACCTTTTTCGGTGCCTAAGCTAGAGACGCATCTTTATTGGCATGAAAGCACAGACCAAGACCAAGCGAATCGCTGGTTAAGGGAAGTGATACTCGAACTACATGAAAAACTGCCCTGGAAATAATTCGAAATGAAATTTGTGGGTAAGCATATTCTCTCGGTTTCCGAGTTTGACCGTGAAGCGATCGAACGGGTGTTTGAAGTTGCGGATCAATTAGAACCTTACGCACGACGACAAAAAGCGACCCGTGTGCTCGAAGGCGCAATTCTTGGCAGCATGTTTTTTGAGCCCAGTACACGAACGCGAGTCAGTTTTGGTTGTGCCTTTAATTTACTGGGTGGCGAAGTTCGTGAAACCACAGAATTGAAGGCTACTTCCATTGCCAAGGGTGAATCTTTCTACGACACTGCGCGGGTGCTATCCGGCTACAGCGACGTGATCGTAATGCGACATCAACTTGAAGGATCTGTTGCAGAGTTTTCTGAAGCCAGTCGGGTGCCGGTGATAAATGGCGGGGACGGTGCTAACGAGCACCCGAGCCAGGCGTTACTTGACCTTTACACCATTCGCAAGGAACTTGCTGCCAAACACAAATCAATCGACGGCTTGAGCATTTCTTTAATCGGAGACTTGCGGTTCGGCCGAGCCGTTCACTCCCTGTGTAAATTGCTTAGCCTTTTCAACAACATTCAGTTTAATCTCATTTCACCACCCGAACTCAGTCTGCCAGAGGCATATGTCACTGCCATGAGGGCAGCTGGCCATACGGTAAACCAGTCCGTCGAGCTTCAATCAAACATCAGCGGCGCCGATATTCTCTACGTCACCCGCACGCAGGAAGAACGATTTCCTACTCAGGAGGAGGCGAACAAATACAAAGGCCTTTTTCGACTGAATCAAGCTGTGTATACCCAATTTTGTGAACCAAATACTGTCATCATGCATCCGCTGCCGCGCGATTCGAGGGAAGCAGCAAATGAGCTCGACAATGACTTGAATGAAAACCCAAATTTGGCGATTTTTCGGCAAACAGACAACGGTGTAACAATTAGAATGGCGCTGTTTGCGCTTATTCTGGACGTTGTTGATGAAGTCGATGCCCACGCCCGAAGAGTTAACTGGTACACAGCAAGACGCTTTTAGGTCGTTCGTTCTATGCCAAAATTTCAAGCGGGCCCGGTGCAGTGCTTGCCTGATTCGCATTAATGAATCAATTCCGCATCACA
The DNA here is from genome assembly GCA_965657335.1 of Candidatus Azotimanducaceae bacterium. Classification (GTDB taxonomy): domain Bacteria; phylum Pseudomonadota; class Gammaproteobacteria; order Pseudomonadales; family Azotimanducaceae; genus UBA4582. Next base: position 35,534 of record CBFHOH010000005.1, on the reverse strand, counting down.
GACAGCTTTATCCGCTGTCGTAAGTCGACACACATTTATTTCATCAGCTTAAAAAATTAAGCGTGCGTTTAACCTGAGGAGAAAAACAGCATTGCGTGCTATCCTCACGGTTTCCCTTCATATGTACACTGAATTACTGGAAGGCTATGAACCGAAAATTATTGATTTCACTTCACCTGTATCTGGCAGCATTTTTCGCACCCGTGATTATTCTTGTTGCTATCTCCGGCGGTCTTTATCTAATAGGTGAAAAAGGAACCGTCGTAAAAGAGAAAATTTACGAAGGCGTGCACCCTGAATTGACAACTGGTTCACCGACCATTAAAGAAGATGTGAGTGCACTGCTAGCCGCAGCCGGGGTTCGTGACTACGACTTCGAGTATGTAAGGTCTGGCGGCGCAACACTCTATACACGCCCTACTTCCAGAGATCACTACATCATCAAACTCGCCGATGAAGGGGCTCTTAGCGTTGAGCTGGCACAGCCCAATTTTCAGGCAGCAATAATCGAATTGCACAAAGGGCATGGCCCCGGCATGTTCAAAACATTTCAGAAAATCCTCGCGGCGGGACTCTTTGTGATCGTTATCAGTGGCTTTTGGTTAGGCATATCAGCCCCGGCTTTGAGAACAAAATCGCTCGCGACAACAATGGCTGGCGGCGTCATACTGATGGTGCTTGTTTTAGTCTGATCACTTGCACGCCATCAGCGCGCTCACTGACCGGACAAAGACAAAAGGATAGAGTAACGACACGTGCACTTTTTTGATGAAGAAACAGCGGTATCAAAATCCCCCGATGGTCACTGGCATGGGGTTGTTAGTCCTGAATGGAATATCGGAGAAAATCCAAATGGCGGGTACCTGCTATCGCTCATCACTAGCGCCCTTACGCATGAGATTTCTCATCCAGATCCAATATCCATTACAACCCACTATCTCAGACCCGGTGTACCTGACGCTGAATTTCAAATCGCCGTCGACGTTCTCCGCGTCGGGCGGACCTTAAGCAACGCGCGAGCTACGCTCATACAAGAGGGAAAACCAAGACTTGAAGTCACTGCTGTATACGGCGACTTGTGTCAAACCGTCGGCGTGGAAAACACCATCCCCATGCGGCCTCCGCAGATTCCACCCGAGCCACAATGCATCGATCGTAGTGGCGACCTACAAAGTATCGATCTACCAATAATGAACAGGCTCAATGTCCGACTTCACCCGGATCAGGTCATGCCAGAGCAAGCGGGCGCTCCTGTCATATCAGGCTGGATCGGGTTCAAGGACAGTCGAATACCCGATACACGGTCGTTGTTACTTTTTTGTGATGCCTTTCCTCCCTCTCCATTCGGTCTACTGGGCAACGTAGGTTGGGCGCCGACGGTAGAGCTGACCGTGCACGTGAGGCAACGTCCGACGCCTGGGTGGGTGCTCGGCGAATTTAAAACTGATCACTTGGCCGGCGGCAGGATGATTGAAAGTGGTGCACTTTGGGACTCGTCTGGGGCCCTCGTCGCCCAGAGCAGACAGTTAGGCTTAATACTTAACTAGCAAATAGTCCATTACACCTTAGCTTTGCCCCGGTCGCCCGATTTTTACAGCAAACTTTTTCGGTTGTGATGACATTTAAGCATCGTTACACTGTTTTCACCTTAGCCACTGGGACATAACCCGATGTTCATTAAAAACCTGTTTGCGACCACCTTCGCGATTCTGTTTCTATTCGGATGTAGCCAATCGACTGTTAATGAAACGGCAGAGAATGCCGTTGAAACAAAATCACAATCTTCCGATGAGGAAGTATTGGACAACCAACCACTATTTGAGGGGCTCGGTCCTCTCCAGATGGAAATCACGACCAGCAGCCCCACGGCTCAGAAGTATTTTAATCAGGGTATGATGCTCGCATGGGGCTTCAATCACGCAGCAGCTGATCTCGCCTTCAACGAAGGCGCCATCAACGACCCGGACTGTGCGATGTGCTACTGGGGAAGCGCGTTTGTGTTGGGTCCAAACCTCAACATGCAAATGGTGCCAGCCAATGCCCCAAGGGCAACAAAACTTGTTGAGATGGCGCTGGAGATCGCCAATGATCCAACAAAAGGCGTGACACCAAAGGAAAAAGCACTGATTGATGCGCTATCAAAAAGATACCAATCAACAGCACCAGCAGACCCAACACCGCTTAACGAAGCATGGGCAAACGCGATGCGTGGTGTTGTCGAGCAGTATCCGAATGATCCGCATATTTTGACACTTGCAGCTGACGCACAGATGAATCTTCATCCTTGGGATTTTTGGCTAGCAGATGGTACGTCTCAACCGTGGACAACAGAGATCACAGATCTGATCGAGGCTGCACTCAAAGTCGATCCTGATAATATCGGTGCTATACACCTTTATATTCATGCGGTTGAAGCCTCTAAAACGCCGGAACGTGCCGAACCACATGCAGACAAGCTTGCTGACCTCTCGCCTAACGCAGGGCATCTAGTTCATATGCCTGCACACATCTACTTGAGAGTGGGTCGCTACCACGATTCAACCCTCAACAATATGAAGGCAACGGATGCCGATAGTTGGTTCACGGGTGTATGCCATTCGAACAGCTTCATTTATCTGGGTGGTTACATTCCCCATAATTGGCATTTTGGCGCAACGACGGCCGCTATCGAAGGCTGGCAGGCACAAGCCAACGTGCTAGCAGATGGAACGAAGAATGCAATTACACCGCAAATGCTCGCGATGGCAGGATTCACAGGCAATGCACAGCAGTTCGTCGCACAGCCGCTATTTGTCGACGTTCGATTCAGTGCTTGGGACGACATACTAGCAGAACCCGAACCAGCAGCAGATCTGCTTTTCCTCAGATCAATTTGGCACTATGCACGAGGAAGAGCGTTCGAGGGTAAAGGCGATTTAACGCAGGCAAGAGCAGAGCTAGGCAAATTGGATACGCTAAGACTCAGTGATGAAACCCGCGCGATGAAGAGAGTCGGCAGGAACAGTATTGACGATATCCTGGAAATTGCCTCTCTCACATTGAATGGCGAAATTCTCTCAAATGAAGCGCGTTTCGAAGAGGCAATACCGCTATTGAAACAAGGTGTCGCAATAGAAGATTCACTTCTTTACACCGAGCCACCCGATTGGTTTCACCCTGTCAGGCACTCACTGGGTGAAGCGCAGCTAGCGGTTGGCGACGCCAGCGCAGCTGAATCGACCTATGTCATGGACCTAAAAAAGTGGCCGGAAAACGGCTGGGCACTCGCGGGTTTGAAAGAAGCACACATCGCCCAGGGTAATGCAGAGGAAGCGGAGAAAGTACAAGAACGATTAGACAAGGCTTGGTCAAACGCTGACGTCGCCATGCCAACCCCCGGCAGAGAATCATTCGCGGATGGCACGCCAAAGATGGAACTGACAGAGCGCTAAATTCGATCCACGCACTTGGAAAACAAGATAAACCCACGAAACGTCAACATTTTCGTGGGTTTATTTTTTTAACGGCTTTACATCTAGTTGCTTTACCCCTTGTGACTTCACTTCCTATCACTTCTCTACCAAGCTACTTCTCAGTGTCTGCCTCATGGTAGAAGCAACCGATACCTAGAATTGCCAACATTGGTGCAATGACGATATTAGCAAGTGCTAATAACTGCCAGTGCCAATAATCTGCATAGGCAACTCCCGTTGTCGCTGAAACAAATATTGCAGTTGAGGTCCATGGAATGATGTTTTCCACCATCGTGCCGTAATCCTCTATCGATCGCGATAACACCTTCCTTGGTACGCCAAGGCTATCGAACTTCGACTTAAAAGCATCTCCCACAATAAAGCTAGTGGCACTTTGGTTCGATGTCGATGCGTTGGTGAAGACCGAAGCAAGCAAAGAGGCCAGTATGAGTCCAGTTTTTGAAGTCACGAAACCAAAGACTTTTCGGACAATTGATGGCATCGCGTTCATGAGATCAAGGGAGCCAATAAAGATGAACACCATGATGGTAAATATAATTGGCTCATTTAGCTCATAGAGTCCGCCTCGATTAAACAGTGTACCCATCGCGGAAGTAACTTCTCCGGCATTCCCAGACATGGCGACATCAAAACCCGATATCAAACATATCAGCACGTCACCAAAACTGAAATCTTGGAATACCAAGGCCAGCAGTATCGCGGTCAATGAGGAAACCATCAAGACAGGCAACGGTGGTTTACGCGTTAAGGAACCGTAAAGCACAACAATCGGCGGTAATAACAATAAGATATTAAAATTGAATAGTTGGCTGATCTGAGCCGTCACCTGACTCACAGAATCAGTCGAAACCGCATTTATCTCAGGTGGACTCACAAACCCCATGATCGTAAAACCCACGCCCGCAATCAACGCTGAGGGCAATGTTGTATTGGCCATAGAGCGGATGTGATCATATAGATCAACTTCTGTTGCGATGGCTGCGATATTGGTTGTATCAGATAGTGGAGACATCTTGTCACCGAAATAGGCGCCACCAATGACAGCACCGGCGGTAATACCAAGATCAGCCTCGATCGTAGTCGCTACGCCTATGATAACGACCCCGACAGTGCCAACTGACCCCCAAGAGGTTCCTGTCATTAGCGAAAACAGAATGGGGACAACAAAAGCAATAATATAAATATAAGAAGGATCGATGATTTTCACGCCCCAGAAGACCAACATCGGCATGGTGCCACTTATGATCCAGGAACCAATGATCACGCCAATAGCAAACAGGATCATGATGGCGGGAAACCCACGAGTAATTTTACCAAGTACCGCCGTTTGAATGTCGCCCCATTCAAAACCCATCATCATAAGCTGCGCGATGGAAAAGCAACTCGCCAACAAAAAAACTAACTCGAGAGGTAAGGGGTCAACCTGGAGGATATTTGGCCGAAGAATCAAACCGTAACCGATCAGCAAAAATAGAAAAATCATCGGTAACAACTGATGAACAAACCTCACTTCTGGCATGACACCTACGCCCGTTGTAAGCTCCGGACTTAACAACTCTGTATTTTCTTCATCTATTTTCTGCATCTGTTTTCGGTACCTTTTCTCATATTTGTGCCGTCGACCAGTGTTGTACAGTCACCGTATCACAGAGGTGCCTCGTGCCACAGCGAGAAAACTTGTGGCTAGTAGGAAATATGCGAAAAAAAAACGTAATATCTGCCTAGAGCCACAACTGGAGCAAACGAAATTGAGTCCATTCGAAATTGAACCTCTAACGCCGAGAATTGGCGCGACGATAAAAGGGCTGGATTTATCGAGCAAAATGTCTCGCGAAACCTTCGAACAGTTGCACGACGCATGGATGAAGCATCTCGTATTATTTGTCCCCAACCAAATATTAAGCCACGAGCAACATCTGGCGTTAGGAGAGCGATTTGGGCCACTCCACATACATCCCGCAGCGCCATTTGTGGGCGGCAACCAGGCTTTAATGAAAATTCATGCCGATGAAAAATCGCATAGAAATAACGGCGAGGGATGGCATTCGGATGTTTCAGCAGACCTTGAGCCACCGATGGCGAGCATTCTCTACATAAATGTGACGCCCTCTCAAGGCGGCGATACGCTTTGGGCCAACATGTACGATGCATATGATGCATTGAGCAAACCAATGCAAAGCATGCTTTCAGAATTACAGGCCGTACATACCGCTGACTACAGCGGCTATTACGGCGACCATCCCTCCCAGCGGGAATATCCGAGCGCAGAGCATCCGGTGATACGCACTCATCCTGTCACTCATCGAAAAGCCCTGTTTGTGAACAGCGGCTTCACAAAGCGGATTAAAGGTGTAACGAAAGCTGAAAGCGATGCCCTGCTCCACTTGCTATTTGAACACGTGAAAAACCCTAATTTTCATTGTCGCTTTCAATGGAAAACTAACACCGTCGCGATATGGGATAACCGATGTACACAACATATGGCGGTATGGGACTATTTCCCGGAGACTCGATCCGGCGTGAGGGTCACAGTGAAAGGTGACAGACCGAGGTAGCCGTTATGCACACACTGCCAAAATCAGTTCGTATCGTCGAAGTTGGCGCAAGAGACGGACTACAGAATCAGTCTTCTATTGTATCTACCCGGCACAAGGTTGAATTGATAGAGCGTCTTTGCGATGCCGGCATCAAACACATCGAGGCCGGTGCTTTTGTCTCGCCCAAGTGGGTTCCAATGATGGCAGACTCGGCCGAGATTATGGCGCTCATCAAACGCCGGGGTGATGTTATCTATTCAACGCTAACGCCAAACATCAAAGGCATGGAAAATGCATTGCAAGCAAAGGCAAATGAGGTTGCGGTTTTCATTTCGGCGACAGAATCTTTCTCTCAAAAAAACACAAACTGCAGCATCTCTGAGGCACTAAATCGCGCGAAACCAATTCTTGCTTTAGCCAAAGAGAACAATATCAGAGTACGCGGATATATTTCCTGTGTATTGGGCTGTCCTTGGGAGGGAGACGATATCGATCAATCACGAATCGCGGATCTCACCGCCCAACTACTTGACATGGGATGTTTCGAAATTAGTCTTGGAGACACCATCGGGCGCGGCACACCCGGCAAGGTCACTAGCCTCATTACGACCATTAGCAAACAGGCTGATGTTAGTCAGCTTGCCGCTCACTTTCATAATACCTATGGTCAGGCACTGGCAAATATCTACGCAGCACTGGCCTGCGGTGTAAGCGTAATCGATAGTTCCGTTGCGGGTTTAGGCGGCTGCCCATATGCAAAAGGTGCTACCGGAAATGTGGCAACAGAGGACGTGCTTTATATGCTAGAAGGACTCGGCATCGAGACAGGCGTGAATTTAGAAAAAATGGTAGATGTCGCAAGTTTCGTTCGAGATGAACTCAAGCTTCAATTAGATTCCAATGCGTCAAAAGCGCTCTTAAACCGAAGATAACTTACGCTATCATAGTGTTGCGCTGTCCATCTTCTGATGGCTTGCCTCACGAAGACTCAACAGCGAGACGTGACTAACAGGCAAAAAAAAGCGATGCAAAGGCATCGCTTTTCTTATCAACGTTACAAAACCTGCTAACCAAACACAGACATCGACTATAAAAGTCCGTCCAGTTCTGGCACTGCCTTAAACAGATCCGCAACTAAACCGTAGTCGGCAACCTGAAAAATAGGTGCATCCTCGTCTTTGTTGATTGCAACGATCACTTTGCTATCTTTCATACCAGCAAGGTGCTGAATCGCACCACTAATACCAACCGCGATATAAAGGTCTGGAGCCACAATCTTACCTGTTTGACCAACCTGCATATCGTTAGGTACAAATCCTGCGTCAACGGCCGCCCGAGAGGCACCGAGTGCAGCACCCAGCTTGTCAGCAACAGATTCAAGAAGCTTGAAGTTGTCACCATTCTGCATGCCACGCCCACCGGAAACGATAACGCTGGCCGCTGTGAGCTCAGGTCGATCAAGCTTAACAATTTCTTCCTTCTGCCAGCTAGATACGCCTGCATCCTTGACCGCATCGATCGCTTCAACTGAGGCACTACCGCCATCTGCAGCAACCGGATCGAAAGCAGTGCCACGAACAGTAATAACCTTAGTTGCATCACCGCTTTGAACGGTTGCTATTGCATTACCCGCGTAAATAGGTCGTTCAAATGTATCTTCACTAACAACACCGCTGATGTCAGAGATCTGAGCAACGTCCAAAAGTGCTGCAACGCGGGGCATAAAGTTTTTACCCGAAGTCGAAGTGGAGCTGACGATATGTGAATAACCGCCGGCTATTTCTACGACAAGATCTGCCAAATTTTCAGCCAACCTATGCCCGTAGGCATCATTGTCGGCAACAAGTACCTTGTTAACACCGTCAATCTTGCTAGCTGCTTCTCCAGCTGCTGCACAACCGGCTCCAGCAACAAGCACATCGATATCCCCACCGATGGCTTTGGCTGCAGCGACGGCAACAAGTGTTGAAGCACTAATTACTTCATTGTTGTGGTCTGCAATAACTAAATTACTCATGAGATCACCTTTGCTTCGTTCTTCAATTTATCAACCAAATCTTCTACTGTCTCTACAATGACACCAGCTTGACGCTCCGCTGGGGGCATGACTTTCAACGTTGTAATTCTTGGCGCGACGTCGACACCCAGATCAGCTGGCGTTGTAATATCAATCGGCTTCTTCTTAGCCTTCATGATATTTGGCAGCGAAGCGTATCGTGGTTCGTTTAACCGCAAGTCAGTTGTGATGATTGCGGGTAACTTGACTGAAATCGTTTCGAGTCCACCATCAACTTCGCGGGTTACGGTTACGCTGTCATCGCCTACCTCAACTTCAGACGCAAAAGTCGCCTGTCCAAGTCCAGCGAGTGCTGCGAGCATTTGTCCAGTTTGGCTATTATCACCATCAATTGCCTGTTTCCCTGCAATGACGAGTCCTGGCGTTTCGTTATCAACGACTGCCTTCAGACATTTGGCAATTGCCAGCGGCTGCATCTCTTCGTCTGTTTCAACGAGAATGCCGCGGTCGGCTCCTAATGCGAGGGCTGTTCGGATTTGCTCCTGGCAATTACTTGCACCTACGGATACAACCACCACCTCTTCTACTTTGCCTGCTTCCTTGAGTCGAACCGCTTCTTCGATAGCGATCTCATCAAAGGGATTAATCGACATTTTGACGTTATTTAGGTCTACGCCAGTATTATCGCTGAGTACACGCACATTCACGTTGTAATCAACCACACGTTTGACAGTCACAAGAACTTTCATGGACTTCCTCTGCTGGTAATAAAAAAATGAATTTGGACTAGAAAATAGAGCGCGTATTCTGCCGTTTTATTACCAAAGCGTCAATAGGTGTGCACATGCACAAAAATCACCTAAGTCATTAATTTAGTTGATTTATTTGGCAAACCACTACCAATGGTTTATCCAAAACCATTGATTTGAATGATTTCCTTTCGCTCGCGACTTTTCATACAATAGCGCCCCAGTGACTTACTGTCGCTGGCACACCGCCACCGGGTCACATAATTTTTTACATTTGAGGAGTCGTACACGTGGAAAGAGAATCCATGGAATTTGATCTTGTTGTTGTCGGAGGCGGGCCTGCTGGTCTTGCTACAGCAATAAGGTTCGCCCAACTTGCACTGGAAAACGAGCAGGAAATTACCGTTTGCCTCGTCGAGAAGGGGTCGGAAATTGGTGCGCACATTCTATCCGGTGCGGTCGTCGAGCCACGAGCGCTGAACGAACTGTTCCCAGACTGGCAGGAGATGGGAGCACCGCTCAACAACCCGGTCACCGATGACGATATTTATTATCTGATTGACGACCATCAAGGGATGAAACTACCGAGCTGGCTTATTCCAGGCGCCCTGCATAATCCTGGCAACCACGCCGTTAGTCTCGCCAATCTGTGTCGCTGGCTGGCAGAACAAGCCGAAGAGCTGGGCGTAAACATTTTTCCGGGGTTCGCTGCGACTGAGGTGCTTTACGATGAGAGCGGCGCGGTAAAGGGCATCGCAACAGGCGATATGGGTGTTGATTCAAATGGTGAGCAGAAAGCAACCTTCGAGCCGGGTTATGAACTCCACGCCAAGTACACCGTATTCGCAGAAGGTTGTCGCGGACACCTTGGCAAGCAGGTAATGGAAAAGTTCAATCTGAACGCCGACAGTAATGCTCAGCATTATGGTATCGGATTCAAAGAAGTCTGGGATATTGACCCAGAAAAACATGTTCCGGGCAAAGTGATGCATACCGTTGGCTGGCCGTTAGGCCATTTCCCCGGTCAAACACTGGGAGGTTCCTACCTTTACCATCTCGAAAACAATCAGGTAGCGGTTGGCCTCATTGTCGACCTAGGTTACAGCAACCCTCACATTAGCCCTTTCGAAGAATTTCAACGGTTCAAACAACATAAGGTCATCCGACAGTACCTCGAGGGCGGCAAACGCGTCGCGTATGGCGCGCGTGCCGTCGTGAAGGGTGGACTCCAATCGCTGCCCAAGCTCATTATGCCGGGCGGTTTGATGGTGGGTGACGACGCAGGGTTTTTGAACAATTTGAAACAGAAAGGCACACACACAGCAATGAAATCGGGCATGCTGGCGGCTGAGTCAATTGTCGCCGCACTCATGGAAGGAAAAACCGGTGGTGATGAGCTGGAAAGCTATCCCCAGGCATTTGAAGATTCTTGGTTGCACGAAGAACTTTACACCGCTAGAAATGCTATGCCACTGATGCACAAGCTTGGTTTATTCCTTTCTTCACCGTTAACTTTGATCGATCAGTACATCTTCCGTGGTCGTTTGCCATTCACGCTTCAAGACGATCACCCTGATCACGCGAATCTCAAACTCGCGAGTAAATGTGCCAAACCTGAGTACCCAAAGCCAGATGGTGTGCTCAGTTTTGATCGTTTGTCTTCGGTATTCATCAGTAATACTTCTCATGAAGAGGATCAACCGTGCCATCTACAGCTGAAGGATCCGAACATTCCGATACACTCCAATCTGCCGCTTTATGACGAGCCAGCGCAACGTTATTGCCCAGCAGGTGTTTATGAAATTGTTGAAGAGGAGGATGGTAACAAGCGTTTTCAGATCAACGCGCAAAACTGCGTGCACTGTAAAACTTGCGACATCAAGGACCCAGCACAGAACATCACCTGGGTGGTGCCGGAGGGCACAGGCGGTCCAAACTACGGTAATATGTAGATAGATCTCACTTTTGTGTTCGGCATATGCGGGTCAGCGTCACTATCACGCTGATTCGCTAATGCCAAAAAAGCATCCACCACTCCATACTCCCCACCATCCTTTGTGATCACCTTCACCTTCTTCCAGCAAATCCATCAGTTGGTAGTACACATTTCTCGAAACTCTTGCCTTAAGCCCATCTCGAATCTCGATATAAGGGATAAAGCTACTGCCGTTATCTACATCCTTTTCTTCAATAAAAGACAGAGGATGCTCCTTTCCTGCAACAGCCTCCTCTCCCATATTTGACGTGAATACAAGCTGCTGGCTAACACCGCCCTTGTCCACCCGCATTAAAATAGCCTGAAACGGAACGTCTTCGACCTGAATTTTACATTTCTCTACCGGGGTCACTAAAAAATAGTCGCCATCGCTCTCTAGTCTCATGACAGATGAAAATAACCGTGTGAGACTGGCGCGTTTAATCAACGTCCCTTCATGGTACCAATCACCGTTGCGGTCAATTTTCATATCGATATCGCAGGTTTGTTCAGGGTGCCAAAGATGTATCGGAGGCGCTGACTGCCCTTCAAATTGGGATAACGCTGCCAGGCGGTTATAACGCGCAGGATCAGCGTCCGGGGTGTTATCTTTCATTTGATTATCATTCCTGATTACGTCTGTTGCAGTTCTTTGGGGGGAGTTCTGTTTGGAATTACTGAATTCTATTGCAGAGATCTCGCAGTGTCACGATAGCGCTGCACTTTCTGACACTGATAAATATCGCTGGCGATATGTCTTTCACTCAGTCTAGGCGTTTAAGATCACAGTGTCTCGCAATGCGTCTCATCGCAATGTCGAAGGTAACCTACGACCAACGAGTGGTCGCGGTGAATATCAACACCCGCTGGCGTAGACGTTCCAATTGACCATTGGCTTGCCCGCATGCGCAAATAAAAGTCACGAAAAATTGAGAAGTTTAAATCTGCTAATCATGGTGCTTTAGAACAGCGGCTAGCCGCCAATCAGTTTCATCACCGTCACTTCGCCCTGAAAAGCAAGTTTCTTGTCCGCCAACGCGTCGACCAATATGTTCTGAATTCGCGGAAGCGCCACATGCGGCGGAAGATCGAGTAAATCACCTATGTATCGATGATTACTATTACTCAGGCAACCATAGAGATTACCGTCGGACGATAACCTAAGGCGTGTACAGGCCCGACAGAACGGTTCGCTTTCATTGGCGATAATACCGAATACACCTTTATCAGGAATTTGGAATCTGACTGCAGTCGAGTCATGAGGCGCATCCGTTCTGGCAAACTCGTATTTTTCAGAAATAATATCAAGTAGGCCTTCCATCGATAGAAAATCTGTTTGAAAGCCGTTGCCCGTAAGTAGGTGCCCCATACGCATCAGTTCGATAAACCTCAACTCAATACCTCTTTCAAGACAGTAATCGAGCAAGGGCAGCACTTCACCGATATTTTGGTTCCTTAATGGCACCATGTTGATCTTGACCCGGAGTCCCATATCTAACATCGAGTCGATGCCGGCTAGAACGGTCTCAAGATCGCCACTTCTAGCTATTTGCTTAAATTTAATCGGGTTCAGTGTGTCCAGGCTAACATTGATACGGGTGATGCCAGATGCCTTAATAACGTCTCGCTTTTTCAGCAGTAACTGGCCATTCGTCGTCAAGCTAACGTCTTTAAGCGGCAACCGCATAACCCCGAGTAAGAAATCGTCGAACTTCGGTGTCACAAGTGGCTCGCCGCCGGTAATTCTTATTTTATCAATGCCTGCAGCTTGCTGTAACAAAGTCACAGCCTTCAACATCTCAGTCGCGGGAAGCTCATATTTCGCCTTCATCAACCGTTTGCCGTCGGGAACACAATAATTGCAGGCGTAATTACAGGCAGCGGTGAGGCTAACTCTTAAGTTGCGAAATCTGCGGCCGAGTCTGTCTACAATCATGAAAGGGGAAAATTCTTTGAATACTTCGAAGAATTATGACATGGATCATTAGAGATAAATAGCCAGTTAAGAAACAGGCGTCAGCGTCTTGACGCGGAAATCAAAAGCCCCGGACAGATGGCTCAAATAACAGCGGCTCACCACGGCAATTTATCGCTGGCAACCATCACAGGTCTAGTAGTGTTGGGCTGAATCGCGAAGCACGTCTAGCCAAAATGTTGTTGCCGAAGGCAATGCTCGAGCTGTTCTACAAATCCGTTTACCCAAAATACCTTGTTTGATCCTTTAACCAGTAACTCGGTTAGGCCATCGTTTTTATCGACCAATTGGTCAATGGGAACATCTGCTGCATTCTCATAATGTTGCCAAACACCAGCAGGTAAAATGTTTGCCTCCCAAACATTAAATCCCTCCCCTACCGTAATGACCCGGCTTAAGCCTAAACACTGATCTTGGATTGCTCGATGAGCATCGCCTCCATCGTCGCCCAACTCAAACATCTCACCCAAGATAGCGATTTTTGTCTCCGCCGACGATAACCGCAGAGACTGCAGAGCGTATGCCATGCTCACCGGATTAGCGTTATAGCTATCATCAATCAGCACCGCGTTGCCGATGTGAATCTGATTACCTCGCCCCTTAGGCGTTGTGATTTTTTCTAGCGAATTTGTGGCGGCATGCACGTCAGCGTCGAGCGCATACACCACGGCCAACGCAGCCAGAGAAGTGAGAACCCGGTGCTCTCCCTTACCATTCAGGGTGTATGCGTAAGTCTCATTGTTGATCATTGCTTCAACCGTGGTGACGCCAAGCGTGTGATTGACGTCAAGAATACGGCCCCGTACGTGCGCGTCGCTGCTAAACCCAAAGCTGATTATCTTATGATTAACCCCGCAACCCGGCACCAATTCGTCATGCAATACCAGAGTACCCGCTGAATCAAGACCATCTGCGATCGTGAGCTTTTCCTTTTTGATATGCTCAAGGCTCTCGAACTGGCCGATATGTGCAGGCAACACATTCAGGACAACAGCAACGTCCGGTTTTACCAACTTGGTCAGCGGTGAGATTTCTCCCGGGTGATTCATCCCAACTTCGAAAATGCCATATTCAGATTGCTGCGGCATACGCGCCAATGACAAAGGAACTCCCCAATGATTGTTGAAACTGCCGACAGATGCATGTGTCATGGCTTGTGCTGAGAGGATTTCCTGCATCCACTGTCGAAGTGTTGTCTTACCGCTGCTACCAGTGATCGCCACAACCTTACCGGCCATTCTGGCTCGACCCGCGGCACCTATTTGCCAGAGTCCATCTAAGGTACTAGGGACCCTTAAGGTCGCAGTTTTAGACTCTACGGAGGGATCGCTTGGTTTTGACACCATTAAACCGGTCGCACCGTTTTGCACCGCGCCGGTGACAAAGTCGTGACCGTCGAGCCCTTGACTGCCCGACGACTTGAACCGTGGCCCGGGATCGCCGGAGAGTGCAATGAAGAGATCCTCCGGCGCCACTGATCTTGAATCGATGCTGATCCCGTTTACAACAATTTTAGCACCTGAGCTAGACAATCCACATGCCCGCTCTAACTCGAGCCAAGTCCATAGGGAATTATCTTCTTGCTCGCTATTACTCAATCTCTTTTACTCTCAAATTTCTGCCTGAATAAATGATTTGTGCTTGGTGACATGTTAACCGGTTACAGCAAATTAATCTTTTCCGGCAATATACGCCCCTGCTCAGCTTGCTGATTATCTCACTGCTGTCGACTCGTTGTAGAAACTCGGCAGTCTAGGCGAAACTGGATGGCGCCATATTGAGCAAACATTTGGACTAAGCGCTAGAACCAACCTCAAGCGGCTTGTTGGCTGAATTGATTATATCCGCATTCTTCTCGGCAATATCGGTTTGTATCTGGGCAACCCGTTCTTCTGTCAGCGGATAATTCCACAACAGAGGCATAGCAACGAACTTGAACAACGCTGGTATAACGGAGTAAGTCACCGCCAACATGATGAGTGAAAATTGCGAGTTCGTTGTATTCGTCGGATCTGCAAGAGAATCAAAACCCCAGAAAACGACCAAATTAGTGCCGACGAACAATCCGAGTGCGTAGGCCAATTTTCTGGTCATAGACCAGATCGAGAAATACGCTCCACCCTGTCGCTTACCCGTTTGCGCTGCATCAACATCGATTACATCCGCAGCCATCGCATAAGGCAAAGCGGATAGAGCACCAATGGACGATCCTTTTAAACACATAATAATTATAAAGAACAGGAATTTGCCTGTCGGCTTGCCCTCGAAATACCCAACTGCAGATGCATAAGCATCATCCGGTAAAAAAACCAGAATGTTTTTGATCTGAAAGGCATCGAACCACTCAACTGGCGCGATCGCAATGAGCGGAATCATACTGGACCAGAGTGCGTACCAACCAATTGCCACCATCGTGGCTCTGTGTTTGCCGATGCGCCGAGAAAGCTTGAACCACAAAGGAATAGCGACAAGTTGCGAGACAAAATAAGGTGCCAGATAGAAGCCGAAGAGTGCTCCGGCGAGCAATACATGCTTGACGAAAAAGAAACTCAGTGTATTCGTCATCGCCGCACCAATCGTCGAAAACAAAAATACGATAATCAGCCGTCGGTAGGGTTCATTTTGCCAAACGTATTTAAAACTTTCTTTTAAAGGTAACGGATCTGATTTTATTTCGGTCACAGGATACTCAGGCACTGAAATCAACATATTGATGACTAGCACCGGCATCACGATAGCGATCGCTAAAGACAAGAAATAAACGCTATCAGTGGGTTTATCGTAGCCGAAAAAGAAGATAATCGCCGGTGTAAAAGCACCAATCAAAGACCCGGTTACGGTAAAGCCTTCTCGCCAACTGGTAATCAGGGTGCGCTCGTTGTAATCGTTAGACAATTCCGCACCCCATGCACTATAGGGCACATCCTTGATTGTTGAACCGACATATATGACAACAAGCATAGCCAGCATCCAGGGGTAACCAGAGCTGAAGTTCATACCGAAAAGGGAAATATCTGTAAATTCGATGGGAGGAATAAACAGCATGCAAATACCGAGTATGTAAATCGGTGTGCCCAGAAGAATAAATGGTTTTCGGCGTCCCCAACGTGTTCGAACACGGTCTGAGAGCAACCCAACGATTGGGTCTGTTACGCCATCGAATAACCTAGCAAGCACGAGCACAATTCCGACAAAGGCCAAGCCAAGACCAAAACCTTCCGAGTCAGCATAGACCGCGGGTAGAAAAACCGCCATCGGCAAACCGACCATCGCAAGCGGCGTCGCGGGCGCACCATAGGAACCGAGAATACGTTTCGTGAGCGGTGGACGCTCAGCATCGCGTTGACGAGACTCTGCAAAAGTCAGTGCTTCCGCCGACTCTGACGATCCGGTGTGACTCATTCCCTCATTCCCTCATTCCCTCATTTCTCCTTTCCAAATTGTGCTCTGACTGTAACGTATTTTTCCCATAGGGCACATCGTGATTGCATATAAACAATAAATATCAGTGCGCCTCATGCGCCTCAGCTTTTTCACGTAACAAATATTTTTGAACCTTTCCGGTAGAGGTTTTGACTAACGGACCAAAAATAACGGTTTTTGGTATTTTGAACCGGGCAAGCTCCTCTCTGCAATAATCAATGACTTCGCTTTCCGTCAGAACTTGTCCTTCCTTCAGCGCCACAAAAGCACAGGGCGTCTCACCCCACTTTGCATCTGACCTAGCAACCACAGCCGCCTCAAGGATTGCCGGATGTTGGAATAAGACGTCCTCGATTTCGATACTCGAAATATTTTCACCGCCGCTGATGATAATATCTTTTGAACGATCCTTAATTTGGATGTATCCATCAGGGTGGCAAACGGCAAGATCGCCCGAGTGGAACCACCCACCCTCAAAGGCATCCTTCGTTGTTTCCGAATTCTTCAGATAACCTTTCATCACAATGTTACCGCGCATGAATATCTCGCCCTGAGTTTCACCGTCCCAGGGAACTGGCGCCAAGGTGTCAGGATCGCCAACCATTGTTTCTCCGGCAAGCATTGAGGAGACTCCCTGTCTTGCCTTTAGACGTGCTTTTTCCGCTGAGTCCAAGTGATCCCACTCCGACCGCCAAGCTGAAACCACCATAGGTCCATAAGTTTCGGTTAAACCATACACATGCGTCACTTTAAAACCCATCGACTCCATACCCTCAATGACCGCAGCAGGTGGCGCAGCGCCGGCCGTCATGACATTGATTTCATGTTCAACACCCTCTTTCAACTCATCTGCAGCATTGATTAATGCGTTGAGAACAACAGGTGCACCACAAAAATGCGAGATTTGGTTTCTCTTGATCGCACTAAATATAGCGTCTTCGCGGACGTGTCGCAGACACACGGTCGTGCCCGCGACAGTTGCTAACGTCCATGGGAAGCACCAGCCATTGCAATGAAACATCGGCAACGTCCACAAATACCGGGGATGAAGCCCCATATTCCATGTCAGCGCGTTGTTCGCCGCATTTAGGTATGCACCTCGATGGTGATAAACCACCCCTTTGGGATTACCTGTCGTTCCGGAAGTGTAATTCAGTGAGATCGCATCCCATTCATCATCTGGCAATGACCAATCAAAGACATCGTCGCCGGTTGCCAGCATCTCATTGAAAGTCATGGAGCCAACCCGTTCCCCATCCGTAAAGAGCGGATCCTCAACATCTATAACAAGCGGACTTGACGTCGAGAGGTCAAGCGCACTCGCAGTGACACGAGAAAACTCAATATCAGTGATGAATACCTTCGCTTCACCATGATCGAGTATGAAAGCGATGGTTTTATCGTCTAGCCGAGTATTGATCGCATTCAATACTGCGCCCGTCATAGCCACAGAGAAGTGCAATTCAAACATCTCCGGGATATTAGGTAACAACACGGCAACCGTATCTCCTTTACCAATACCGGCCTTATTCAGGGCAGAAGCAAACTTCATACATCTTTGGTAGGTTTCACCCCAATCTTGGACAATGTCCCCATGCACGATTGCCGGATAATCAGGGTACAACGCTGCACTGCGCTTTAAATAACTTAGCGGAGAAAGCGTCTCATAATTCGCTGAGTTTTTAGGAAGGTCAGTCTCGTAAATATTTGCCATCTTGCCTAGTGTCTCCAAGTTTTTCTCTAAACAGTGCCGGTAAGTAGCGAAATACCGATCAAATAACGATGCGTAGCGTAGGACTAAAACATACTGAAGGTATCATCTCTAGCCCATCAAAACACTGAAAACTATACTGGTAGACGCGCTGTGGCAAGATCACGTGCGGTCTCAATACGATAGACAGAGAGGATATCAAGCGGAACGTATCTGACTCACTCTCAAGCTGTGCTAAGATTTTGAATTCGAACTTTTTAAAGCAGTGAATGGTATGGGAAGTATTATTGGTAGAATCTGGAATGGTTTGACTTGGTTAAGAGTTTTAGTGCTTAACCTCATCTTTGTATTTGTAGTCATCCTAGTTGTCACCGGGCTTTTCTCATCCAACGAGTCCCTGACAATTCCCGAAACAAGTGCACTGATGATTAATCCAACGGGTAATATCGTTGAACAGAAAAGGCCAGTAGATCCCCTCGCGGGCCTGTTGAATACGGGCGCAACTAAATACGAAAGTGAAACCTTACTTAGTGACCTCTTGGCCGCGATTAACGAAGGTGCCAGTGATCAGCGCATCAAGATTATTGTGCTCGACCTCGATTCTCTTCAGGGTGCAACTCTCGCTCAAATGAGCGACCTTGGTACAGCGCTGGATGCGTTCAAAGCCGCTGGCAAATCTGTTTACGCCTGGGGCGATAGCTACTCCCAAAGCCAATATTTTCTAGCGGCACACGCTGACAAAATATTCATTAATGACAGCAGTATTCAGGTCTTTGGTGGCGTGTTTATGACAGGGCTTGGTGTCTATCCTACCTTCTACAAAGAAGCACTTGATAAGCTAAAGATAACAACGCACATTTTCAAAGTTGGCACCTATAAAGGCGCCGTTGAGCCATTTCTTCGAGATGACATGTCTCCCGAGTCACGAGAAGCCAACCTTGGATGGCTAACTGTCCTCTGGGATGAATACGCAAAAACAGTCACCGAAAGACGTAGTATCTCGCGCGCAGAGTTCGACCAGTACATCGGCGAATACGACACGTTGCTGGCAGAAGCTTCCGGCGATGCATCTCTACTTGCGGTGCAAAGAAAATTAATCGACGAGCGAGTATCACCGCAACAATGGGTCGAGCACCTGCAAGACATTGTTGGCAAACAAGGCGACGACTTCAATCAAATCGACTTTAGACAATATCTGTCTGCAACACGTCCGCCGATGAGCGCCATTAACCCGGCAGCGGACAAAATTGCCATTATTAACGCCAAAGGCGCGATATACGACGGCTATCAACCTAGCGGTAACATTGGAGGGGACTCTCTATCCGAATTGATCGTGCAAGCGCGTAAAGACACTACAGTGAAGGCACTCGTACTCAGGGTAGACAGTCCTGGTGGTTCCGCATCCGCGTCGGAGAAAATTCGCTATGAACTTTCAAGATTTCAGAATGCAGGCAAACCTGTTGTTGTATCTATGGGTTCCTACGCAGCTTCAGGCGGCTACTGGATATCAGCAACAGCGAATAAGATATTCGCCTCAAAAAATACGATTACGGGCTCGATCGGCACCTTTATGGTGTTTCCAACATTCGAGCAGACTTTCTCAGAATTAGGGATTCACTCGGATGGTGTCGGCACCACGCCTCTCGCGGGCGCAATGAACCCTTTAAGTACGCTTAACCCGATCATGAAAAACACTTTCGAGGTCGCGATCAGAAACACTTACGCTAGGTTCATTTCGCTGGTCGCCAGCGGACGTGGCATGAGCGTAAAAGAAGTTGATGCGATTGGCCAAGGTAGGGTCTGGGCAGGCGCTACCGCACTCGAGTTAGGATTGGTAGACGGCATCGGAACACTCGAGGATGCTATTCAATCCGCCGCTACACTTGCTAGCGTTACCGATTTCCAGCGTTATCATATCGAGAAACAACTTACACCCAAGGAACTGTTCCTAAAAGAAATCATGAATAGTGAAACGGCGGCAAGCATTATCGCCGCGCTCAGCCTCAACATTGACACAAGATTTTTCCAGCGTATCAAAGCTGAATTCGAGCCCTATATTCGGATGAGCGAATCACCTGGTATCTATCTTCACTGCCTCGCCTGTAAAATTCAGTAATCGCAGACAAAGGTTAATAGTGTTCAACCGTGCTCAGACGATGAATGAGAATAGCCGCGCGTTGTATCAGCAGCGGCAGAGTGCTGAGATCAATACTCTCGTCTGGGGTGTGAGCGCCATTTCCTTCCGCGCCAACGCCGTCAATAACATCGACATATCCAGCAACAAATGAAACATCCGCTGCACCTCGCTTACCTGGATCGAAAGCCGTCACTTCGCCCTGATTAAGATCCATGCTTACGCCACTCAAATTAGCGAGAACGGCCAGGTTGCCCTCAGTCGGCGGCATAGAGGGATAGCCATCCTGAAATGTGATTTTTGCTGACGTTTTTGGTAAGTGGTTGTTTTCTGCAATCGCTCTCATTCGTGCCCGAGCCGAGGCTTCCTGCGCAGGCGATATGGTTCGCAGACCACCGTGTACCACAACAGACTGAGGCACAACATTAGTTTTACCAAAAGAACCGCCCTTGTTTTGCGCCGGGTCATAATCTACGTCCGTGCCTCCCAAAATGACGCCGGGATTAAAAGTAAGATATTCCTCACCAGTCAACTGCTCGTGAAACTGATTCAAAATTCTAGCAGCTTCAAAAATTGCGCCACTGCCAACCTCTTCATTAAAAATACCGGCAGAATGCGCACGTTTGCCGACCACATCCAGGCGCCAACCGCTTGATCCTCGCCTTGCGACTGTTGCCGCGTTAAGACTCGTCGCAATTTCAAACCCCAAGGCTATATCACATCGTTTGGATGCTTCGATCAGATGATAACGACTGATAGATTTTGGACTTCCAGATTTCTCTTCATCCCCGATAAGCGCAACGATCAAATTCAACTCGTCAAGCACGCCGACTTCCTTCAACGCCCTCAAAGCGTAAAGGATCACAACATCCCCGCCTTTCATATCGTTAACACCAGGTCCTGTTGCATGATCGCCCTGACGCTCGAATGTCTGGAAAGGACTATCGGCTTCAAACACCGTATCAAGATGTCCGATCAATAGCAGGCAGCGATTGGCACTTTCAGGTGTAGTTTCAGCAAAAAGGTGACCCGCTCGATTAACTTCCTGCATATCGTACCAGCTTGTTTTCAAGCCTAGAGATTGAAACTCCTTCGCGAAAATATCGCCTACTGCCTTGACACCAGAATGATTCATGGTGCCGCTGTTGATATTCACCGTTTTAGCCAACAACTCAATCGCTGATTCTTTGTCTCTTTCCGAGATAGCAATGATTCTATTCTCGAGTTCCGTCAGGTCCGCTGTCACAAATTCTGAACCCAACAATATAGATAGCACTAAGAACAACCGATAAATTTTACTCAAGCCAATACTCCTCTCACGACGTGACATTTAATGACACTATGCCACAGATCAACCCGTTCAGGTTCATTCAGCTATCGTTCATGACTCAGGGGTAAGATAGAAGCGGTAAATTACCTAAGCAGGATCATTATCCATTTAAGTGGGGTATTTTGGTGAAAGTTTTAACGACAATTTCAGTCAGTCACGTGTATCGTTTTTTCACATGCACGATGCTAGGTGTGGTCGTGTCTCTAGGTGCTCGAGCCGAAGAAACACCCTCACCGCCTTTGAAAACCACAGATAGCACCAAAACCGTCGTCATAGATTATACCGAAGGAGACCAAGTAAAGGCGCGCGATACAGGCGTAGCTGACAACCAAGATTTGGTTCCAGACCTGCCGAAGCAACACGCTGACGGAGCCATTATTGTCACCAAGCTTGACTATGATCACTGCCATTTCGATGAATCTCACCAGCATCACCACTGCTACGATGCGGGAGAACATGAGCACGCGGAGACGAGCACCTATAAGCGCTATAGCACTCATAGACCCTCGGGGACTTATTACACGACATACAAGCGCCGTCACAACAACAGGCACTCAGTTTACAATTATTCATCGCGCAGGCATTACTCGCACAACCGAAGAGACAGTTGGGACGCCGTTGCGCTGGGATTAACGATAGGCGTTCCGCTCGCCTACTCCCACAGTTACCGCGATCGAGGTCGATACGGACGCTATCACCGAGACCACCGCAATTATAATCATCGCGATCGGGGCAATTACCGCAGAAGACACTCGCATCGGGGCGGCAACCGACACTAATTATTTCAACGACATTAGCGTCTTGCTACCATGATAACGCCAGAATTCGTCTATAGCTCGATTGAGATGGGTTGGGCTTTTCACTCCCTCCATGTGCCAGTGATCCGGTAACAGCCTTCGATAGCGACGCTCATTAAATCGATTGTCAACAAGGCACAAAATGCCTCTATCACTGTCGCTTCTGATGAGCCGACCGGCGGTCTGAAGAACTCGATTAATTCCAGGATATTGATAGGCAAACTCAAAACCTGTGCCCGTCACGTGCTGTCCATCATGTTCAGTCAGATCCTCAGATTGCAGCTCACCATCGAAGTAGTGTTTGATCAAATCACGCTCAATACCCAACTGCGGCAAACCAACACCGACGACAACAACACCGATCAACCGGTTACCCTTCAAATCTATACCCTCGCCGAAGACGCCACCCATAATAGCGAACCCGATCAGCGTTTCCCGAGCTTCAGTCTCCAGCGCCGGTGTCTCGAATGCCTCGATAAAATCTGTCCGCGCTTCATCATCCATCGCAGGTGATTGGCAAACGGTAGCAAACTGCGGGAAACGTTCAGAAAAGATCTCAAAGACTTCATTCAGATAAGCATAAGAGGGAAAGAAAACCAAATAATTACCGCTCCGGTGATCCACCACATCGGCAATAAGGTTGACGAGATCATCCATACTATTATCTCTGTCCCGATAGGTCGTTGATATATATCGGGGTACAAATACACCCAGATGCGAAGGGTCAAAAGGTGCTGGAATTTTGTACCAGTTAGCTTCATCAGCGATGCCCATTAAGGACTGAAAATAGGATTGCGGACTCATCGTAGCGGAGAAGCAAACGGCGGCAAAGCTTCGTTTTAGACCAGTTGAGAGACCCGGTGCCGGATTAATATTGTAGAGCTTCACAATCGTCTGGCCAGCACGACGCATAATCAGGCAAATGTAGTTATCATCATAAAGTTCGCCCAACCTCAAAAAGCGCAAGCAGTCAAAATAGATAGCGAGCAAACCTTCTTGCGTAATTGCATACTGCTCCTCAGGCAGCGGGTGCTCATGCAGCCACTCTTCTGCCGCATCACAGAATTGTCTGAGCGACTTTGAAAGGCCCTCTGGGTAAGTTTCAAGCAACAAGTGACCATCGGCTTCAAGCATGTGCTTATGAGGACGGATCAGACTCAGTATTTCCCGGTTGATCGCATTAAGGCGTTTTGACACGAGTGGTAAGGCATGCTTCTGAACTTTCTTTTGGGCCAACAAAGACTCTTTTACTAGCTCGGCAGAAAACATGTCTCGACCGCGATCAACCAGATTATGAGCCTCATCGACCAAAAAACCGTATTTGCCATGTGTCTCGTCCACATTAGGATCAAGAAAGAAACGACGTAAGTACACCGCAGGATCAAAAACATAATTGTAATCACAGATAACCATATCGGCGATCTCGGACAAATCTAGTGAAAGCTCAAACGGACAGATTGAGAACCTTTCGCCTAACACCTCTATAGCGCTTTTAGTCAGCGAGCTTTTATTCTCCAGCACCTCTTCCAGTACCATCGGCAGTTTATCGTAGTAGCCTTTGGCATAAACGCAATGTTCAGCATCACAGGGTGCGCCTGGCGTGAAACAAATTTTTTCTTTTGCTGTCAATGTGATGTCTCTGAAGACTAACCCCTCTCCTCGCAAGTCCTCTATTGCTGACGCCGCCATTGCCTGACCCGAGGTTTTAGCAGACAGATAAAACAACTTGTCGTAGCGATAGTCTGCCATCGCTTTCAGCGAAGGAAAAATACTGGCCATGGTTTTTCCAATGCCAGTAGGAGCCTGCATAACCAACTGTTGATGATTTTTCATTGCCAGATAAACGCTGACCGCCATTTCCCGCTGACCTTTGCGGTAGCGTTTAAAAGGAAACTGAAGTGCCATCAGTGTGGAATCACGACGTGTTTGCCATGCATCGTGTTTCTTGCGCCACCGTACATATCGATTCAGCATTTCGTCAAAGCGGTTTGCTAGATCTGCACACGACCAAGTCTCTTCTAACGAATACTCGGCTTCATCATCAAGGTTGTAGTAACACAGCTTGAGCACTAAATGTTGATCCGCAGCTAGATTGCCTTTTAATGCCAATAGATGGGCATAGACTCTCGCTTGTGCCCAGTTCAGGCGGGTAATATTTTCAGGAATCTGGCCAACATCCATGCGTGTCGTTTTGATTTCTTCAACCCACGCTATCCTGTCGGTTATTCCCGACGTCGTTGTTTCCAGTTGGTATCCATCGACCCGGCCAGTAATCTCAATAACCAACCCGTCGATATCAAAAATACCAGATACCTTCTCTTCTGCGACATATCCTTCACCACGAGAGCGTTGAACTTTTTGATGTCCCTTAATCCCTTCTTGGGCAGAGCTGCGAGATGAGAAACGAAAATTCAGATCTCCGCCACGCTCAGTTTTCTCAACAAGCTCACGTACAGCAAGCTTGATCTTATCTTGATGATCAATCGGAGATGTCTCTGTTTCAGTCAACTCCATTGCACGTTGACCACTTCAACCGGCAACTGTTCACGCTCAAAGTGGCGAATCCATCGGCTCTGATTAGCTTGGAGTTTGTCGCCCGGCCCTTTTACTTCGACCAACTGATAACTTCCCGTTTTTGGAAATACAATCAGGTCAGGCAACCCGCTTCTATTAGCCCGCAGGTCCCCCAGCAGTCTTTCAAACACAGTGAGTAAATGCCGCGCGGGAATTCGCTCCAACGCCAACTGAAGTATGGGTCGATCAATTAACTGCCAGTTGACCAGAAAATTAGCCACGTATCTTTTGGTATCAAAAGTTTCAAAAGCTCGAGCACTCAAGACTGCGTCATCTTCGATAGCGACAAGACGATCGGCGATGAGTGCTTCTCGTACTAGCCTAAATTGCGAAGAAAAAAGATCCGCTGGTCCTCGCTGAAACGGGTTAAAAAAAGCGCCCTTAATCGGCGCAAAAATAATGTCCCAGAATACTAAGCCAAAAAGACCTGTAAACAATGCATTTTCAACATACACAGCGCGATGTCCTCGTGATTCATACCAGCGCCGGGTCGTCTCTTCGACACGTTGTCCCTGCTCGTAATCAAGCGCCAAAGTACGCGTTGAAGGTATCACCGGATCAAGCACTGGAAATATACCGGGCACTGGCAACTTGTTTTTCTTAAGAATCCTCGCACCAAATTTCACCGCAAATTCAAATTCAGCTTCATCTTCGGGCGCCGCAATAATCCGCTCACACCAGGCTAGTGCTTTATCCGAATTTTCGAATACTGATTGATATATTCGCGCCTGGCGCTCTCTGGCAGGTGCTGTGACTGAAAGACCGAACAACCTCAGTGCCTCATGATGCTGATCGAGTCGTTCGAGTTGTCTGGCTATTCGATTGACAATTTTATCTCGCCGTCTGCGCAGTGATGGTTCATCTACCAGAATTGCCATGTCGGCAATCTGCAACAAGGCTTCAGTATCATCGTTTTCGATCGCTAGATAAGAAAGCTCACTCAAATGGTATAACTGCACTGTGTCATCAATGATGTCGCGGCGGGAAAAAAAACGTGTGTGCTTGTCGATTAAGTAACTTTCAAACAACGTCACTCCGAGATCGTTCAATACAAACTCGGTGAAATCCTGGTGCATATTGCCAAAAAAAAGCAATTTGAGCAGTTCCAGATACTCTGTTCCCATCGGTTGATAGACGCTGAACGGCAGTTCACGACGAAAGTCTTCGATCGAAAGATGCTCAGCACCCAACTCAAGTAACGCTTGTTTATTGATCTGGTGCGTCGGCGTATCGAATTCGAGATAGGTTTTAAGCAGCGACTCAAGCTCGGGTCTGGACAATAACGCCAAAAAATCCTCGACAGAATTTTCAACAATTGGCTTTTCTCGAGTGTAGATTGCCAACAAACCCGAATTTTCCAATTGCACCGCAGACTCATCAATAGCAGTGATTTCAGGATAATTTAGCTTGTCGCGACGAAAAAGAGGCCCCTTACGAAGTACTAGTCTGACATAAAGTCGTTGTGCGTCCTCATCAACAAAATAGAAGGCGTCGATATAATCCTGTTCTTTTTGTGTCAGCAGATCTTGATAACGGCTATTTATAAACTTCAGCAGAAATCTAAAATTTTTGAGGTAATAATCATCCGGTAAAATAACGCTACTGCTCGAAGCGATACGAGGATTACTTGAAGAATTGCTTTCAGGGATGCTAGGTGTTGAGGGATCGTGTTCAGCCACATCGGTAAGCTCATGACTTGTTTGATCAAAAGATAACTGTATTTATATACAGTGTCAAACATCTGTCGCGAATGTGTTCGGCATTTCTCGGGACGAGTACCTAGCAGGATGGACGCTAGCTAGAAACTGGGATGGCTTCTCCGCGTACTATTGTTGTCTCTCTCTTTCACACAACGACACACGGAAATGTCATGAATAAGCGAAATTTAAAAGTTCCAAGTTCCAAAGGGCGGGCCGCATTTATCCCATGTGGCTAACTTGTGGTCAGAGTCGAGTGTAGATGCGCGAGGTATTAGTAAGCGGGTCTGTTTGAATCATTTCGCGCTTGTTAGTAAACGTGATGACACGTTGCTGACTGCCACCATTTGTAAAAGTGAGCATGTTACCGGAGAGCGTATAGGGTACTGGATCACTATCCCCAACTTGCACCGTGTTTTGTGTGTATTCTACCAATAGGTCGACACCTGCAATACCCACCTGCCACTGACCTAACAGTTGCTCAGCCGGATTTGTATTCAGATTGACGCAACCATACAGCGATGCCAGCACCATGCTCATTAAAACCAGCTTCTTAATCCACATTTTCTACCCTCCATTGCATGATGCTTTATCGTTGAAAAAGATACACTACCTACGTGAATTCGGCCACTTCTGAATGCGACTACTGTGAGATAATACTGGGCACCCTGTTTTTTCTGAGACACAACGTGACGATAGACAACGAAGAAGATTTAAAAAAACTCAAAATCATCAGCCGAATTGTATACGAGACACTGATGATTATGCGTAAGCATCTCAAACCCGGTATGAGTACACTTGCGCTCGATGAGATAGGTCGAAAAAATCTGGATAAATACGGCGCCAAGTCCGCACCGAAAGTAACCTATGATTTCCCCGGCTATACTTGTATCAGTATCAATGAAGAAGCGGCACACGGTATCCCCTCGCTGCGTATTATAAGACCCGGAGATGTCGTCAATATTGACGTTTCAGCGGAACTTGACGGTTACTTCGGCGATACCGGCGGTACCTTTCCTGTGCCTCCTGTGGAACCGAGAATTGAATATCTTTGTCAGTCGACAAGGGCAGCGCTCAAAAACGCCATGAAAGTCGCCCGTGCCGGAGCAAAAATAAACCAAATTGGCCTCGCAATTGAGAAGACGGCGAAACGTGCCGGTTTTGTGACGATCAAAGATTTGGGGAGTCACGGCATTGGCCGCGGATTACACGAAGAACCCAGTTTTATACCCAATTTTTATGACAAGAATGACACGCGCAGACTGCAGGAAGGACAAGTCATTACCATAGAGCCTTTTCTTTCAACGGGCTGCGAATCCACGACAACCGCCGCAGACGGCTGGAGCTTGTGTACGGCACCGGGCAACTTTTCTGCCCAATACGAGTACACGATGGTGATATCAAAAACTAAACCTAGCGTGCTGACTACCCTGTAGCTGGTTCTTAGCTAAGGATTCACAAAGGTGTTCCTATCTACTCAGCAACCAAGCAATCTGACATCACTATCATAGGATAATTAGGTCGATACTTTGCTATCTTCACCTTCACTCGCGGCTTCCTTGTCAGCAAGAATATGCTGCCACTTGCCTGATTCAAAACGCTTTATGAGCATAAACGCCTTAACAACATAATCGGCAATTAAAGCGCCATAGATGTATTCGACGGGCAAATCCATCAGCATGAATAGAAATGCCAGACCCACCCGAACACCGATCAACCCCGTTAAAGTAGCGATTAGCGGGAAGCGCGTATCTCCCGCTCCTCGCAGACAACCACCCAAGGTAAATTCGATAGCCATCAGAGGCTGTGACACACCGAGCATATAAATAAAAATGACCGTCAGCTTCACAACCTCATCGTCATCGATTAGGAATCGCGCTATCTCGGGCGCAGCAAAAACAATACCAGCGCCCAATACAACCATGCTTAATGCGGCTAGCCTCGTCGCGCGCCAACCCTGGCGTCGAGCACCTACCGGGTCTTTAGCACCGAGGTGTTGCCCAACCAGCGTTGCACCAGCGATCGAAAAACCGAACCCAACAACGAATGACATTGACAGGATCTGTACCCCGATGCCGTAGGCGGCGAATGCTGCTGTCCCGTATTTAGCGACCAACCACAAAAAAGCTAGAAAACCAGCTTGGAACACAAATTGCTCGAGCCCTGCGGGATATCCTATATCGACAAGTTTCTTTATCCGAACGCGTGTCAAAGAGCTAATGCCACCAATACCGATAACCAGCTTCTGCCGTTGCCAGAGGATCAATAGCACGATAGCACCAACCAAAAACGACAGGCCGTTCGCAATGGCTGCACCTGGGACACCCATTTGAGGCAAACCAAATTTTCCGTATACCAGCACGTAAACTAGCACCAGATTAATCAGGTTTGTAATGACGCCAATCCACAGCGGTGTTTTGGTATCTCCTGCCGCCCTCAGGGCAGCCCCGAGCACCATATTTATGGCGAATGCGATATTGAAATAGCTCAACCATCGAATAAATTCGCCCGCCTGAATCGTTGTCTCCTCGTCGAGACCAAAAACGCTGGCAATTTCCCGAGAGAAGAAGATGCAAGGCAACATCAGAATGATTGCGACAATATTTCCTATCCACAGAGAGGCGCTGGTGATTTTTGCGGCCTCTTCAGGCTCTTTTGCTCCGATTGATCGCGCGACCAACGCGGTGGTACCCGCCGAAATGGCCATTAGAATGGCTTGTAGGGCGAAAAATATTCTGTGTCCGGTTGTTACCGATGCGACTGCCGACGCGCCCAGCTCTCCCACAATCTTGATACTGGCAATGCCAATGATTGAGAATAGGAGGTTACTAAGAATCGCGGGCCAGGCAAGTTCCCAGATACTCAGGGACAAATTGCTGGAATCAACCGACTCTTCTACCTCGGATGTATTAGAATCGGTCATTACATATCCGGGAGAGCGACGCATGAAGGCTACAGGCGGCGCGTAACTTACACCAATATGATCGTTAGTGTCAAAGTAGGGACAATATGAATAAGACTGCAACTATCATCGGCGGAGGTCACAACGGCCTCGTCTGCGCGTGCTATCTTGCACGTGCAGGGCTGGATGTCACGATACTTGAACGACGTTCGGTTGTTGGCGGCGCGGCAATCACAGAAGAATTTCATCCCGGGTATCGAAACTCTGCCGCAAGCTATACCGTCAGTCTGCTCCATCCAAAAATTATTTCAGACTTACACCTTCATGATCACGGCATGAAGATTCTAGAACGCAGGATCAACAACTACGTCCCGCTACCCTCCGGCGACAGCTTAGTAAGTTATCCAGACACCAAAGAATTCCACACCGAAATAGCTCGATTCTCGGAAAGGGATGTGAAGCAGCTTCAAACCTACAATAAAACGCTCGATGCAGTGGTACCCGTGATTAAGGACCTCATGCTGGCTACGCCACCTTCAATCGTTGATCACGGTTTCGCCGATTTGGGCCGCTATTTTCATCTCAGCAAACAATTCAGGAAATTAGATTCGAGTCAGAAACGCTTGCTGCTACGTTTGTTTTCAATCAGCGCGGGTGAGATGCTCGATGACACATTCGAGTCTGACCCGATCAAGGCACTGTTCGGTTTCGATGCAATCGTCGGACATTTTGCCAGCCCGTATGCACCCGGTTCAGCATACGTTTTACTTCACCACCTGGTAGGTGAAGTGAATGGTAAGCAGGGATTATGGGGTCATTCTGTTGGCGGCATGGGCGCAATTACACAGGCCATGGCTAAAGAAGCAATTTCTCTTGGTGTGAAAATTGAGCTCGAAGCCGAAGTCGAGAATCTTGAAATCGGTCAAAATAAGGTTCAAGGCATCACACTGAAAAGTGGCAAAGTCATCAAGTCGGATATAACGGTTGCCAATGTAAACCCAAAACTGTTGTTTCGAGAACTGATCGAGGCATCAGACTTGAGCCAGGACACACAATCCCACTTCGATGCGTACAAATGCCAGAGCGGTACTTTCAGAATGAACGTCGCACTCACAGCGCTGCCAAATTTTGTTGCCCGAACAGCCCCTCATGCGCTGGAGGGCGGCATTATTATGGCGCCCTCACTGGATTATATGGATAAAGCGTTTACTGATGCGAGACTGGGCGGTTGGTCTGAAAAGCCGATCGTCGAAATGCTCATTCCCAGCATCATCGATGACTCGCTCGCGCCTCATGGGCATCACGTCGCTAGCCTGTTCTGTCAGCAATTTGACCCGGGACTTGGTGAGAATTGGAATTTACACAGAGAAAATGTCGCCGACATTGTCCTCGATACGGTTGAAGAGTATGCCCCGGGGTTCAAGCAAACCATCATCGCAACGCAAATTCACAGCCCCTGGGACCTAGAGCAAAAATTCGGGCTCACTGGTGGAGATATCTTTCACGGCAGATTAAGTCTTGATCAACTGTTTTCAGCGCGGCCAATGCTTGGCATTGGAGACTATCACACGGAATTCAAAAACTTATACCTTTGCGGGTCTGGTACCCATCCAGGCGGCGGCGTAAGCGGATTGCCCGGTCATAATGCCGCCCGTGAAATTATTCGCGATTTGTAGTTTCAAGCAGGTATCGATGTCCTAGCCGCGGCGACAATCGACTTATCGCCGGCAATAACCAGTTTGATAGGTGCTAAACAATAGGTCGATGCTGCGAAGAAGCATCGATACTCAGTAAGGATCAAAAAATCTGTGTATTTTTAGCCGGCGTATTTTTGGAAAGCGAGCACTGCATTCGTGCCGCCGAAACCAAAGCTGTTAGACATCACCGTTTGTAGGCCGGCATTGTCGATTCGCTCAGTAACGATGGGAGCGCCTTCTAATGCAGGATCAAGGTTGTCAACATTAGCAGACGCACAAATGAAATCGTTTTCAAGCATCAGCAACGAGTAAATGGCCTCATGCGCACCAGCAGCACCCAACGAATGCCCGGACAGGGATTTGGTCGAACTGATTTTTGGCACGCTTTCGCCAAAGGCACGTTTGATGGCATTAATCTCAGGTGGATCACCCGCAGGGGTGCTTGTACCGTGGGCATTGATGTAATCAACCTTACCGTTAATTGTCGACATCGCCTCTACCATGGCGCGTTCTGCGCCTTCACCTGAGGGTGCAACCATGTCGTGGCCATCTGAAGTGGCGGCATAACCGACCAGCTCCGCGTAGATTTTCGCCCCTCTCGCCTTCGCGTGTTCAAGCTCCTCAACCACTAAAAATCCACCGCCGCCAGCTATCACGAAACCATCTCGATCGGCATCGTAAGCCCTTGAAGCGGTTGTCGGTGAGTCGTTTCTCGCCGTTGAAAGCGCGCCCATCGCATCAAACAAGGAGGTCATGCTCCAGTGTTCTTCTTCACCACCACCCGCAAAAACGATATCTTGTTTACCCAGTTGAATTAATTCAGCCGCATGTCCGATGCAGTGTGCACTAGTCGAACAAGCCGATGTCATCGAATAATTGACGCCCTTAATTTTGAAAGCCGTCGCTAGACAGGCAGAGACCGTGGAACCCATCGTTCGTGTCACGCGATATGGCCCAACTCTTTTAAGGCTTTTCTCTCGGAGAATGTCGGCCGCCTCAATGATATTTGATGAAGACGCGCCACCGGAACCGGCAACCAAGCCACTGCGGAAATTTGAGACCTGCGCTTCGGTCAAGCCGGCATCTTCTATCGCTTCTCGCATGGAGATGTATGAAAACGCAGCCGCATCACCCATAAAGCGAAGCAACTTTCTATCGATTAACTCGGTGGTATCCAGATCAATACTACCCGCGATATGACTTCGCAAGCCCATCTCTTCATAGACCGGCTGAAACTTAATACCGGACTTTGTTTCCCTCAGAGATTGAAGCGTTTCAGCTTTATTGTTGCCCAAAGGCGAAACCAGCCCCATACCTGAAATAACGACACGTTTCATATCACTATCCAAAATCGTCTAATGAACTAAAGAGGCCGACTCTAATACCATCAGCCGTATATATCTGCTCGCCATCCGCTAACACGCGGGCGTTTGCGATGCCAAGCACGGTGCGACCTTCTCTCACTCTGGTGAGGTCTATCTCGTAAGCAACTTTCTTGACCGTTGGCAACACTTGCCCACGAAACGCAACTTTGTCGCAACCAAGCGCCCGTCCGTAGCCCCAGTTTCCCTTCCAAGCTAGATAAAAGCCAACCAACTGCCACAAAGCATCGAGTCCAAGGCATCCAGGCATCACGGGGTCAGACACGAAATGTACGTCGAAGAACCAGAGATCAGGATGTATATCCAACTCGGCTCGAATCTCGCCTTTACCTTTCGCGCCACCGGTTTCGTTAATTTCGGTAATCCTGTCCACCATGAGCATTTCATTGATCGGCAGTTGTGCCCTACCCGGGCCAAAAAGTCGACCATGCCCACACTCAATAAGATCTTCTTTGGAAAACGAGTGTTTGTTCGTGAGACTTCTATCTTTTTCACGAATCTCTGGCTTGGCACTAAGAGGGTCGGTAAGGGTATCTGATGAGCTGTCTGATGTAGAATCTTTCATAGAATTTACGAAATCGGCTCAGCGTTCAAACCTATTCACTTTTACCTGTGGTATGAATTTTGGCGCGATTATATCATTGGTGAAGCAAAAGAAAACAAAGCAATATTAACGAATAATGGACAAACATCCATTATTGCCCTAGTGTCACACACTTGCGAAAAGTGTTTTAAAACACAAAACATTGATGCTCCCTCAACGTTACCGTTGGGTCTGCGTCGCGTTTTTAGAATCTATAAGGAACAAGCAATGTCGTTAGCAATGTCTATTGACGAGAGAGAACAATTTCTTTCTGAGCTGCACGTCGGTTTGATTAGTATACCCAGACAGGCAAGAGGCCCCCTTACCGTTCCTATATGGTACGACTATGAACCCGGCGGCGCCCCTTGGATAATTACCGAGCTCGATTCGTTAAAAGGCCGTTGTTTACAGAAATGTGACCGGATATCTCTCTGTGTTCAAACCGAAACTTTGCCGTACAAATACGTCATGGTCGAGGGTCCGTTCGATTATCGTAAATCAGACAGCGATGAATTACTCGCCATGGCGACCCGTTACCTTGGCGAAGAACAGGGCGCGCTTTACGCCTCCTCTCCACCATCGGAACACAGTATTGTCGTCACAATACAACCGGATCAATGGCTCTCGACTGACTACTCGAGGCAACAATGAGCAAGCTAAGTCCTGGAAACATACAGACAGGGTATGGAACTATTGGTATCGCAATCTGTCTGAACTACCGAAATAAACATTGCCGCTCCAGCCTTCATTCCGCTTGGGGTAAAACACATATTAAAGATGCAAACATGGGGTACAAATGATTCATTTGGATAAGTTGGCGGTTGTACACGAGAGCGCCGTGATTGGTGCCAATTGCACCATTGGACCTTTTTGTACCGTCGGAGAGAACGTCACTATCGGTGCAAATACCGTTTTACGCTCTCACGTGGTTGTCGAGGCCAACACTTCTATCGGCGAAAACTGCGATATTTTTCCCTTTGTCACGATTGGCATACAGTCCCAAGACAACAAGTATGTTCCCGGCACTGTTACATATACAGAAGTCGGAAACCGATGCATTGTTAGAGAGTTTGTCAGCATCCATAGCGGCACAGAGGAAGGCTCAACCACGAGTGTCGGCGACGATTGCACCCTGCTAGCACACGCACACGTGGCACATAATTGTGTCGTAGGAAGCCATGTTGTGATGTCGCACAGCGCAACACTCGGGGGGCATGTTTTAATCGGTGACCACGCGAACATTGGCGGACTATCAGCGATACATCAATTTTGCCATGTTGGAGAAGCGGCTATGGTGGGAGGTATGTCCCGGGTTATTCAGGACGTGCTTCCCTTTACGATAGCCGAAGGCTTCCCTGCGCATATGCGAGTTATTAACAAGGTGGGTATGGAACGGGCGGGCTACGCAACGGCAGAAATAGCAGAAGTTCGTAAAGCTTTTCGCATCCTATTCATGAGAGAATTGCGCCTAGAGAATTCTGTCAAAGAGGTAGAGGAAGCTTTCCCGGACTCGCAGAATGTAAAACTAATGGTAGAAGCTATTAATGCTTCACAACGAGGACTTGCTAGACCCGATTCTGCAATGTTTGAAATAAATGTCAGTGAATAATTCCGTTCGAAAAAAAATCAAGGCAGTACTCTGGGATTTTGGTGGTGTACTTACAACCAGCCCTTTTGAAGCATTTAACCGGTTCGAAGCTGAAAATGGCTTTCCAAAAGACATCATCCGTACCATCAACTCAACCAATCCTGATACCAATGCATGGGCGCAACTCGAGAGTGCAGCCATACTAGTTGATGAGTTCGACTCAACTTTTGCCGATGAAGCCAAAGCGTTGGGATACGAGATACGTGGTCGCGATGTACTGGCATTACTATCAGGCGACATACGACCCAACATGGTTAAAGCGTTGGAGATAATCAAGCAAAGTCATCAGGTCGCATGCATTACGAATAATGTAAAAACCGGCACCGGACCTGGTATGGCCCGCAATGCAAAGAAAGCGCAGAGCGTGGCCGATGTCATGGCGATGTTTGATCTTGTTGTCGAGTCGAGCAAAGTGGGTTATCGCAAGCCAAACCCAAAAATCTATCAATTCACCTGTGAGTCGATTGGCGTGACACCCGACGAATGCCTGTTTCTTGATGATCTTGGTATCAATTTGAAGCCTGCCAAAGCCATGGGAATGCGCACAATCAAAGTCGTCGATGCTGAAAATGCGATCTCGGAATTAGAAAAACATCTAGAGCTAACGCTTACATGAGCAAATCCCTCAATGTGCTGCTGACGGGCGGCGCAGGATATATCGGAAGCCACACGGCGGTAGAACTGCTGAGCGCTGGGCACAAGGTCATTGTTGTCGACAATCTCTCAAATAGCTCAATCAAATCCATCAAAAGAGTCGAAAGATTAACCAACAAATCGATCGAATTTTACGAGATAGATCTGCTCGACGCGGTTAACTTTGAGCGGGTTTTTGCAGAACACACGATTGATGCCGTGGTACATTTCGCTGGGTTAAAAGCGGTTGGCGAATCTGTCAGTAAGCCACTTGAATACTATCGCACCAACATTGCC